>DEFJ01000021.1 GCA_002350725.1 Cyanobacteria bacterium UBA2855
CTAAACTGTCCTGAAAACCTATAGCTCACTCGCGCTTGAACCATGGCCAAACTCTGTTTGGCGGGGGTTCTGCGTCCTTGTATAAGTTTTATTTTTAATTTACTAATGCCGAAGGGGGGACTTGAACCCCCACGGATTGCTCCATACGCACCTGAAACGCACGTGTCTACCATTCCACCACTTCGGCATTTTATTTAACTTTACTCATTATATCATAACAACAATGTCTGTAAATATCTTATGGCACTATTTTATATGAATATTCAGGGCGTTCTTTTAACTTCTGCTCTATTTCCTCAAATGTTAGCAATCCCTGTGTTGCCCCAAATTCTGATACAACTCCCGCAGAATTTACGGATGCCATCATTAGAGATTTTCCTATATCCAAATCTGTTGTTGCTAAAGCTCCGCAAAGAGTTGAGGCAAAAGCATCACCTGCGCCAAGCGTAGATACAACCGGTCCGTCAAATACAGGACAATAATAAAACTCTTTACCGTTATATGCGTATGCTCCATTACCTCCATCTGTAATTACTATAATCTGATATTCAGTAACTTTTAGCTTTTTAAGCATTTCCTTTACGTCAGGATGGATATCTTCTTCCGAATATTTTATATCTCTTGTGTCAGGTCTTACTTCTATTTTTGTAGCGAGAGAAGCCTCCTCTTTATTCATTACAACGATTTGCGCGGTTTCTAAAATCCCTTTTAAGTAATTAAATCCCTTTTTAATACTCGTAGAACCGGCATTAAAACATACATAGACATCATTTTCTTCTGCAAAATGAACAATATCATCCAATACTTTATTACTTTCGCCGTTAAGCGGCGCAATATATAATAATTTCGAATTTTTAATAGCATCAAAGTTTATTTCCGTTTTTCTTATATGAGCATTTGCTCCCCTATGTGCCAATACAGTTCTATCTCCTTGGAAACTTACAAGTATTATTGAAAAACCTGTGCTATCTTTAGGGTCTTGAATTTTGTTTGACAAATCTACTTTTGTATTTTTAAAAGAATCAATAATTCCCTCAGAATAAATATCATCACCAATTTTAAAAATAGCACTGGTGCTAAATCCTAAGTTCGCAAAGTTAACAGCTGTATTAACCCCGCCACCGCCTACACGTGATGCAAAATCCGATATCTCAACTTTTGCTCCGTATCTGTAACTCATAAATTCTGATTTTTTATCTTTTGTTGATACTGATACAATATTTGCATCCTCGCACTCTACGAATACATCCATTGTTGCGCTGCCGATTGTTATTACATCAAACATAATATATCTCCTGTTACTTCAAGCTATTTTTTGTGAAAATTATAACATAAAATCAGTATAATTAAAATATTTATACAAGTTGCTTTTTATCAAAAATACAAGTATTATAATCTGTAGGAGAAAGTTGTGTTCAAGATATTTCTAAGACGATTAATTAAATTTTTGCTTTTTGCGGCATTTGTTGCCTCAATATTTATGTACCCTCACTGGTATGAAAGGCAATGGCACAAAGTTCAAGGGATGTATTATGTTGCAAAAGGTGACGGTTATCTGCGTAAGGCAAATTTTCAAAAAGCTATTGATGAATATAAAAGAGGGTTAGAACTATATCCTGAACATTATGGCGCATGGTTCAATCTAGGAAATTTATATGTAGTTTATGAAGATTATTATGCCGCAGTTGATGCTTACGGTAATGCTATTAAGCATAATCCGAATTACGTCCTTGCAAGAATGAATTATGGTATTGTTTCTTCTGAAAAACTAGGTGATTTTGATGGAGCAATCGCTCAGTATGATAAAATTATAGGAATAAGACGTAAACTCGTTTATATCCCATTTGTATTTAATAATCTAAGAAGCTACAAGACTAATATCGGTCTTGCATATTACAATAAAGGTGTAGCTTATCGCCAAAAATCAACTTATATGGATAATGATACAAAAAATCATCAGTTGTATCTGTTAAAGGCAATTCAATCCTATCGTGAAGCTGTTAAAATATTGAAGAATGATTATGATGCGAGGTATAATTTAGCCTTAGCATATCATTTAAACGGTGATTATAATCTTGCAGGCTTAACGTATTGCAAAGCAATAGAGTTACAGCCGTTAAATTATGAGGCTCATTACAATCTTGCTGTTCTTTTAAACCATTTAAAATACTATAAAGAGGCGCTAAAAGAAGTTCATAAGGCAAATGCTATTATTTCAGGGGAAAAAAGTGATACTAACGAAGCAAGATATGTTTTTGAGGTAATGAGTGATATTACTCACCAAATATTAAAAGGGGATGACGGACTGAAATATTTGTCCGATGAATTTGATAAGGATGCAAATGCCTCTTCAGGCGGTTTGACATACATAAATGGTAAAGTCGTTGCAACGGAAGAGCTTGATAAAGCCATGTATGAAAACTTAAAAACTTGTTCTGCAAAATCTGTATTTCGTGATGAAGATAATTTAGATGATGAATTAGATGAACTCCAAAAGGATTAATAATCTTAACCTTTTACGGCTCCGTCGTTTTCGCCGGAGATAAAGTATCTTTGCATACATAAGAAAAATATTAATATCGGGATTGTAGAAAGTATTGAACCTGCTGCAATAAATCGCCAGTTTGAGCTGAACATCCCTTGCAAATTATTTACACCGACAGGTAATGTATACATGCTCTCTTTCGTTAAAACAATGCTTGGCCATAAAAATTCTCCCCACGACCCAATAAAGGTAAAGATTGCAAGTACCGCAAGTGATGGCTTTACCATTGGAATAAGAACTTTCCAAAATAATTGCCATACATTGCATCCGTCAACAATTGCTGCTTCTTCCATTTCTTTTGGAATGCCTAAAAAAGCTTGTCTCATCAAGAATATTCCAAAAGCTGAAACTGCAAATGGCATAATTAAGCCTATAAATCCTGCAACATTATTTACGCTATCTACAAGGTGTAATTTTAAAGTTATAAGATATACAGGTAGCATTATTGCTTGAAACGGTATCATTATTGTTGCTAGCACAGAAAAGAAAGCGAATTTTTTACCTTTAAATTCCATTCTTGCTAAAGGGTATCCTGCCATTGCGGATAATATAAGATTTAGTATTACGGTTCCTCCTGCAACAATCATGCTGTTTACAAAATACCCGATAAAATCAACTTTGTTCCAGACTCCCGTATAATTAGCCCAAGTAAAATCTGTTGGTATAATTGTTGGTGGGTATGCAAAAATATTCTCACTGTTTCCTTTTAATGAGGTCGAAATTAACCATATAAACGGGAAAACCGAAAGTAGTGATACAAAAATTAATATTGTGTGTGTTACTATCTTGTCAAATTTTAGATGTTTCTTTATTTCAGAAATAATTCTAATCACGATTTATATTTGCCCCCTTACAAATCATATTTTTTCCTTTCAAAGCAGAAAATATTTATCAAAGAAAATATCATAACAACTATAAGTAAAACTACAGCCATTGCTGATGCAAAACCTAAGTCTAAATTTTCAAAGGCTCTTTCGTAGATATAATACACAATTGTTTTACTTGAGTTAAGCGGTCCGCCTTTTGTCATAACGTAAATTTCTGCAAATACTTTCATTGCAGAAATTGCACTTATTGTTGTAACAAGAGCAATTGTTGGCATAATATGAGGAATAGTAACCGTTAAATGTTTTCTTAAAAATCCGGCTCCGTCAATATCGCAAGCTTCGTATAATTCTTGAGGAACACTCATTAAAGCTGCAAGATATATTATCATATAATATCCGATACCCTTCCAAATTGTAACAATAACGACGGATATCAATGCCCATTTAGGGTCTGTCAGCCACCCTATAGGCTCAAACCCAAGTTTTGTAACTATGTAGTTTAAAATTCCCTGATCAGCATATAACCATTTGAAAGCAATTGCTGCAACTACAATTGATACAATTACCGGAAGATATATCAGTATTTTGTATAAAGTTACCCCTCTAATTTTTTGATTAATTAAAATTGCGATAAATAGCGGGAATATTGCTAATATTGGAACTGCTATCAAAAGGTACAGGAATGTATTCCACATAACTTTGTAGAAAATAGGACTATGAAAAAGTTTTATATAATTGTCTAATCCAATTGCTGATGGTACGTATATACTTGAAGAATAATCAAAAAAACTTAAATATACTGTTTGAAAAAACGGTATAAAAAAGAAAACAATCAATATTGCCGCTGCCGGTAGTAAAAATAAATACGGCACATATTTCCCATAATACTTGAACATAAGATAATATTATATTAAACGGATATTAAGTGCAAGATTTTAATGAAGTCAGATTTAGAAAGTGATTTAAATAGCGCAAAAAAGTATATTTATGTATTTATAAATAATATGCAAATTTCTAAAATATCATATCAACCGTTTTTTGGCACGTCATATAGGAAAGTATACAAATCTGATAAGCCGTATTTGCTTGATCATGAAGCTTCAACCTGCTGCTTTAAGAATGATTATCTGTGGAATAAGAGCTTTGATTTCTTTATTGACAAATATAGGTTTATTGACAACGTAAATGTATATTCGCTGGCTTCTTCGGATTGCTCGGAAGCTCTTTCTATTGCCATGATATTAGATACTAAACTCGGGTCAGAAAGTGAGAAGTATTTTCCGATATATGCTGTCGATAGTGATGAAGGGGTGTTGGAAAATATTCGTAATGGGTTTATAGACTTGGCACCGGATGATGAGGTAAGAATTAATCATTATACTAATAATAATTTGAATAAATATCTGCGCAGGACATCTTATTCTTATTTGTCAGGCAGAATTGGGGATACGGATAATAGAAAACTCTTAACTAGATTTATAATTAATCCGGAGTTGTTAAAAAAAATAAAAGTGATTTGTGATGATGTAAATACTTATACGGATAGTTTACCTGCTAAAAATAATTTGATATTTAGTAGGAATATGTGGGTGTATATGCATCCAAAACAAAATGAGTATTTGCATAAATTGTCAAATATTGCAGACGAAAATTCCTTTCTTTCAATTGGAAATTATGACTATTTAATGTGTCCTCTTACCATAAAAAATACAGAAGGGTTTTCAATGCATCCGGAGTTAATAAATGTTTATGATAAATCCGGCTCAAATTATTTTGATGACTTGAGACTATTTACAGCTGCTCAAATGAAAGATTACTAGCCCATTAGCCTTGAATAAGAATTTTGTAGTTGCGTTCAATATTTTTGCCGATTACACCTTTAATTGATTCATATTCTTGTTTTACTGATTCATGTTCCGTATCAATATTTTTAAGTTCAATATCGTATTGTCTGTCTTTTGCCTGAATTTTTGCCATTTCTCTGTTATATTTTGCTTCCGCAAGGGTAATATCAACGTCAGCTTGACTATTTGTTATGTTTGAACAATTTGAATAAAGAACATCTTCCCATTCATCTCTATGGTTTACTTGAACCATATGAACCAAGCCGCTTTCAAATGCAAATTGAAGCCATTCTTGATTTGCGCCAACTCCCGGCTCAATGCGTTTGTAACCTTCTTGCATTCTGTTGAATAAGTTTGTGTACCATTCTGCTTTAGCCGTTCCGTCTTCGTTTTTATTTTCTTGGTCAATCCAAGTGTATGTTGGTTCACCATAGTGTTCCATCATACTGTCAAGTATGAACATATCTTTTACAGTTTGATAATTTATTGTGTAGTTGTAAGTGTTAACAACTTGTAAGCCATATCCTGTAATTTTTGCTTCGTTCGTAGGATCATCATGCAAAGGAACAATTGCATACTCATCCATATTAAGATTATCCGGTAAATTATTTCCGGTTACAGTTGTTGTCGGGTACATAGCTGCAAACGGATTCCAGTGTGATTTTGTTAGGATATCGGTTTCTCCGTCGCCATCAGTATCTTTAATTGAGGTGTTTTTTGACAAAACCCAAGTTGGATCATCCAAGTAATCCATCATTTTAGCATTAACGTATTCTGAGTTGTTAAATAGCTGATTTGCAACAACTGTGCCGTTAGCTTCACCATAGATAAATTTAGCGAGGTTTTCTGCATTGTGTAAATACAAGTTTCTTGCGCGTTGAATTTCTTCATCGTGTGCTATAAAATATTTCTCATCCAGGTTAGAAATAAGACTGTCTCTGAATGCCGTATATAAATATCTGAGAGCATCATTTATAACTTCTTCTGTTAATTTAATTTCTTCATATGAAATTAGCGGACCTGTAGTCGCATTATCTGCGTTACCGGGAACCCATTGTGAGCCGTTCCAACTAGCGGGTATTCTTTTATCCGGTAATTTTTGCTCAAACCAGTAATATGTTCCGTTTGGATCTTTCTTTGTATATAATTCCTGATCAGCATCTTTGAAGTACCATGCATCCTGACCTTCCCATTGTGGAGTCGTTTCTAACGTGTAGCGTTGCGCTACAATAGGCTCTCCAATTGGATTTCCCTCATCATCAACTTCGAAATATGCAATAGGGGCATAATCTTCGATAAAATATTCATTGTATGATGTTACTCCCGCTTCAGCCTTGTTCAGTAGGCTTAAATTTTCATTTAATATATCAACGAAAGCGTCACTGTCAGGAGCTTTTTGCACCATATCTCCTGTAGCAGTTAACGGTCCGCTTCCTGATAAACCTGCAAGATTTGCGAATTTAATAAAGTCTTCTTTGAACTCATCCAACCCCATAACGTCATCGACGCGATATCCGGTTCTGTTTCCGTTTTCATCAAGTTCACCGTTACAATATTTGATTGCATTGTTATACAACCATTCAAAGTCTTTATCCTCATAAACTTTTCCGCCGTGAGAGAGTGTTTGTCTGAATTTTACTCCGTCAATTTCTGTGTTCCCTGCCAAAAATTCTCTCATTCTTCGTTTAATAGTGTCCCTGTAATTGCTTCTTGCATTAGAATAATCTTGTACAAGGCTTAAGTAGTCGCCGTATTCTACAGAATTTTCTATGCTGTCGCGTCCATAGTGGTTGATGCCGCTTGGCCCGATTTCAGCTTCATACATTGCTTGTAAGTCAGCTATATCATCAGTTAATGGTTGCCAAACATTAAAGGTGTCATAGTAACCTACACCTTTCTTAAATCCTGCGACAGAGACAGGTTCTGTTAAAACATCGTTAAATTCTTGTGATGTTTTTAATGTTTCAAAATAATCAGTAGTTTTTATTAATCCGTTGCGAAGTAAAAATGTTTCTAAGTTACCGTTTGCAGCTTCAAAATTAGCTGCATCTTTAGTAGAAACAAGTAAATTATCTGCATTATCTACTATACCGTATTGAGTATTATATGAACTGTATGCTGTTAAAGAATTGAATGTTAAATCCTGATATACTTCATTACCCTTATTATCAAAATTTTGGAACATCATTTGGGATTTATTCAGCGCATCAATATATTCGTCGCTTACTCTTGTCGAGTCAGCGGTTAAGCGCATTTTTGCATTATTAATCAATTGAGAACGCAACTCGTTGTCTGCCATACGAGAGGTTATTGATAATAATCTGGCTTGTGATGCCGCTAAACCCATTGTTGTTGCCTTTCCTTTTAATTCCGTTACATGTCGTATATACGGCGTAAAAGGTTTGAAACTTTAATCTTTTAAGACTTTTGTTAACAGTTTGTAACAATTTAAAATTTTTATAAAATTACCATTATAAGCTATTGCACAAAAAACTTAAATTAAATATACTGATTTTATGGAGAAAATTCTCGAGATAAAAAATTTGAACCTCGGATTTAATACGGATTCGGGGTATCATCAGGCTTTATATGATGTTTCATACTCTTTGGAACAAGGTAAGACTTTAGCATTGGTAGGCGAGTCCGGTTGCGGGAAATCGGTTAGTGCAATGAGTGTGTTGCAATTATTGCCTAAAAATGCCCAAATAACGGACGGAGAAATATTATATTCAAACAAAAATTTGTTGGATTTTTCTCCAAATGAAATGCAAAAAATTCGAGGAAAGAAAATAGCTTTAATTCCGCAAGACCCGATGACCTCATTAAATCCTTTGTTTACCGTTGGAGATCAACTTTTAGAGGTTATAAAAATACATCAAGGAGTGGTAGGAGAAGAAGCCGTTAAAAAAGCTATCGAATCGTTTGATGCGGTGCAAATTCCGTCAGCCAAAGAAAGGTTGAAAAATTATCCCCATGAATTTTCCGGTGGAATGAAACAAAGGGCAATTATTGCGATGGCGCTGGCATGTGATGCCGAAATATTGATTGCTGACGAGCCAACAACGGCTTTAGACGTTACAATTCAGGCTCAGATAATGGAGCTGATGCGACAGATAAAAGAAGAAAAGAATGTTGCTGTTCTTTTAATAACACATGATTTGGCTCTTGTAAAAGAAAATTCTGATGAAATAAATGTAATGTATGCAGGTAGGATTGTGGAAAAAGCTGAAACAGAAGATTTTTTTAAAAATCCAAAACATCCGTATTCTGTGGCTTTGTTAAATTCAATTCCGTCAAATACCGTAAAGCCTTTATCAATAATAAAAGGTCAGCCACCGACGATAAGCCAGCAGATAAGCGGATGCCGTTTTCATCCAAGATGTTCAAAATGTTTTGAAAATTGTTCTGAGACGATACCGTTATTAAAAGAAATTGAAAATAATCATTACTGTGCGTGTCACTTGTATTAATATTGACATTACGGAATGTTTACGGTACTTTGTAGATATGGCGTTTAATGCGAGGCGCAGAGTTGCAGACACGCCGAAGATTTCGCAAGAAATCTTTTTGACAGTTAAATATGGGCATGTGGTGGAATGGTAGACACGCTAGTCTTAGGAACTAGTGCGAAAGCGTGGGAGTTCGAATCTCTTCATGCCCAAACTTAAAAGAGGGTTAAGACAACAGTCTAACCCTCTTTTAAAATGGAATTCAGATATTTGATGATATTTTGTTTTTTTTAACAAAAAAATTTGCCGAGAGGCACTCTGCCGAGAAAAACGATTGAGTATCGTTTTTCGAGAGGGAACCACCGACTTTGAAATAACTTTGTTATTCAAACAAATGCAAAATAAAAGTTGGTTTGAGAAGAAAGAACAGAGATTTTGAGAATTATTTTGGTGCAAAAAGCTGTACCTCATTACATACACTTGATTTCAGCATTATATTATTATACAATGCAAACATATTTTAATAATATAAAGGGATATAATAATGGATTATGACGTAGTTAGAACAAGTGTTTCTACCGCTTATAATAATTATAAAAAAAATGATTCTAAATTCTATAATAGTATGGATAACTTTTATAAAGTAGGAAAAGAAAATCCAACAGTTGCACGAATAATCTTGCAAGACCAAATTAGAAAAGGGGTAGAGTCAGCTCGTCAAATGTTATCTGATGTTCCAAGTTTACCTCTGCCGGGAATACTTGAACCGCAAATGAGAGATGCAACATTGGGTATGTATGGACTTGCGTTATCTTCTGCACGACGGAGTTTAAGTGCAAGTGATATATATAATGAAACTGCATACTTGGATGATCCTGATTATCATAATTTTCGTGCCACTTATCTTGGTCTTGATTCAAGAAGGGAGTTTGATGATTCTTGGAATAAAAAATATCCAAGAACCGGACAGTTACGTGAGCGTATAATTGAAAGTAACCGCATTTCTATGGATAAGGTTAATGCTAAGGCTGGCTGGTTTGAAAAAATTAATTTTGCTAAAACCATAAAAGAATATAAAAAAGATTACCCAAAAACATTTAATGTAAGATATGAATTAATCATGCAAAACCAAATAACAGAAGAAAATGTAACTCCAAAAGTAAGGAATTGGTTCAGACGTATTACATACAAAATGTTAATCAAAAATGGCTTTAAGTTTAAAAAATAATATTATAATACTTAACCTGAGGATTGGTAAAATTGGACATAAATGGACATCAATTTCTTAGCTATAATTTAGACTGTGTTTGAGTTTTGGTATTTCATAAAAATTTTTATGTCCGTTTCAGACCGTTTAAAGTCCGTTTTAGTCCATGTTGGATTTACGATACTCAACTTACTTCCGACCTATAGTAATTCGCTAAAAGTCCGACAGTGTTTAGATTTTGAAACAAGTTAAGAATGACAAATTTGACAACACTTCCAATTCAAAACGGACATAAAAATCACAGTATCGTTTTTCGAGAGGGAAC
>DEFJ01000006.1 GCA_002350725.1 Cyanobacteria bacterium UBA2855
CCTGCTCTACCGACTGAGCTATCGCGGCAAATTTTTTAATTTGTAGTGACTCTCTCAAGCCACATTTTCTATACTACGTGCTAAAAATCTAAAGTCAAGATTTATTTCACACCAAATATATCTGTTGGTAAACCTCTATGTAGAGTCTTAGGCAGATATTCGCCAACAGCTCTTTTTATGCCTTTTACAAAACCGGAAGCTGCAGCGTTTACGGTTTTGCCCAAAACATATCCTACAAGTCCCATTCCTATAATAGGATTTGTGAATGAAAATAATGCCAAACCCGCAAGAGGGGTAACATCTTTTCCTCTAACGTGAGTTATTGCATGTCCGAAACCCAATGCTGCACCTGTGATTATCCCTACGCTTCGACCGTGTCCATTACTTAAAGCTCGCCTTTGTCCAAGGAATTTGCCATGTTTATAATGTTGGCTATAGTAATTTTTTGTTTGAGATAAGTCGCGTTTTATATAGTCTGACAACGGACTTATTTTTGATTTTATATATGGGTAAATTTTAATTGACATATTTTCTATCCCTATCCAAAATGTATATTTTGTAATAATTGTAGTAAATACACTTTTAAATGTCAATATTGACCTGTCGATTTATTTAAAATATATTAATGTTAAGATTTATACTATAGAGGATTTTATGAATAGCATTGAAATTATAGAAAAAGCTGAAGAAAGTTTAGTTGAACAATTTAAGACGGTAGAAAAAATTCGTGATTATAATCAGGAAAAGGTCTTGCAGGCTTTTATTGACAATAGAGTAGCGCCAGAACATTTTTATACAGTATCCGGATATGGACATGATGATTTAGGACGAGAGGTTTTGGATAATGTTTTTGCTCAGGTATTCAAGACAGAAAAGGCTTTGGTAAGAATTCATTTTGCATCCGGCACTCATACTCTGGCTTGTGTTTTGTTTGGTAATTTGCGCTACGGAGATAAATTGGTGTCTGTTGTAGGTGCTCCATATGATACAATGCAAGAAGTAATTGGAACAATGGGCGATGAAGAAACGAGAAGAGCATCTTTAATCGGTAACGGGGTTTTGTATGAAGAAGTTCCGCTAAAATCTGACATGTCCGTAGATTATGACGGAATAAAAAATAAAATAGATTCTTCTGTTACGATGGTATTAATTCAGCGTTCAAAAGGGTATTCAACAAGAAAATCTCTTACAGTTGATGAAATTGGAGAAATTTGCAAAATCGTAAAGGACAAAAATCCAAATTGTATTTGTTTTGTTGATAACTGTTACGGTGAATTTGTTGAAGATAAAGAGCCAACAGAAGTTGGAGCAGATTTAATCGGGGGGTCATTAATAAAAAATCCCGGAGGCGGAATTGTGGAAGCCGGAGGTTATATTGCAGGTAAAGAAATATATGTAGAACGTGCGGCATCAAGACTTACTGCTCCCGGAATAGGCTCTGAAGGCGGTGCTATGTTCAATCAACACAGATTAATCTTCCAAGGATTATTTATGGCTCCGTCAGTTGTTTCAGACGCCGTAAAGGGTGCTATTTTGGCTTCAAAAATTTTTGATGAAATCGGTTATGATTCATCTCCTAAGTATTATGAAAAGCGTACAGATATTATTCAAAATATAACCTTTGGAAATCCTGAACATTTAGAAGAATTTTGCAGAACAATTCAATCGTTATCTCCGATAAACGGTTATGTGACCCCAATTCCTGAGCATATTCCGGGTTACGAAGATGAAGTTATCATGGCGGGCGGCACTTTTATTGAGGGCTCTACAATTGAATTGTCAGCAGACGGTCCTATGAGAGAACCATACGTTGCTTACATGCAGGGCGGTCTGAATTATTCTCATGTAAAAATTGCGTTAAGAAAGTTTTTAGAGAAACTTCACATCGAAAAATGATGTAAAAATGGTTGCAAATTTATGCTTTTGGGTAATTGTATTAACTTATGTAAAGTTGCAATTAGCCATATATAACTAATTCTTAAGTATTAGTTACTTTTTTACAATCAAACACTTTTAAAAGTTAAAAAAGTATGTTATCATATTGTATAACCCCTCTATGGGTGGTAAAGTTTGTATGTAGTAAAAGAAGAAAGGGTATACTATGTCACTACCTAATGTAGCATATTTTTCAATGGAGATAGCAATAGATCAATCATTAAAGACATATTCGGGAGGTTTAGGATTCTTAGCCGGTTCGCATATGCTTTCTGCGGGATACTTGCAAATGCCAATGGTCGGCGTAACGATGCTGTGGTCATATGGATATTATGATCAACGTATTGCACATGATGGTCAAGTTGAAGTTGCATATATCAGAAAATATTATGACTTTTTAACTGATACTAATTTATCAACAGAGGTTGATATCTTTGGAGAAAAAGTAAAAGTAAAAGCATATCTTGTAAAACCTGAATTGTTCGGGACATGTCCTGTTTACCTTTTGACAACAGATATTGAAGGTAACAGTGATTGGGCGAGAAGCATTTCTCATAAATTATATGACGGTAATGAAAAAATCAGAATTGCTCAGGAAACAGTTCTTGGTGTTGCCGGAGTAAGAATATTGCAAGCTGCAAAATATAATTTTGACGTTATTCACATGAACGAAGGTCACGCTCTTCCTGCCGCATTTGAATTGTTAAGACAATACAATGGCGATTTGGATGAGGTAAAACGTCATACAGTATTTACAACTCATACTCCTGTTGCTGCTGGTAACGAAGTTCATTGGGTTGATACATTGATGGAAGGCGGATTTTTCTCAGGCGCAAGCAGAGAAACGGCAGTATCTCTTGGTGGAGAAAACTTCTCATTAACGGTTGCAGCATTAAGAATGAGCAGATTAGCTAATGCGGTATCTCAGCTTCACGGTCTTGTATCAAACAAAATGTGGGAATGGGTTGAAGGAAGATGCCCAATCAGAGCTATTACAAATGCTGTAAATCTTCACTATTGGCAGGATGACAGAATTAAGTTTGCAAAGACTCCTCAAGAATTACTTGATGTAAAACGTCAAATGAAGGTTGAATTGTTTGATTACGTTGCAAATGTTGCGGGTAAGAGATTTAATCCGGATGTATTGACTATTACTTGGGCAAGAAGATTTGCTGATTATAAACGTGCATGGTTAATTCTGATGGATAAAGACAGAATTACAAAATTGCTTGATGAAGATAAAGTTCAAATTATCTTTGCAGGTAAATTCCATCCGGATGATGTAATGGGTAAAGAGATGTTCAATAAATTATTGAACAGATCTCACAGCATGCACAATGTTGTTGTCCTTCCGGGCTATGAATTACAATTGTCAGGCATGTTGAAACGTGGTTCTGATATTTGGTTAAATACTCCGTTGAGACCGTTTGAGGCTTCCGGTACTTCCGGTATGTCAGCTAATATGAACGGAACTCTTCACCTTTCTATTTTTGACGGATGGACAGTTGAAGGTACATTCCACGGTATTAACGGTTATACTGTAGAATATCCTGAACTGGATGCTGAAATGCCTTGGGAAGAAAGACATTGGAAAGATCATGAATGCGTAATGAATATAATTGAGAAAGAAATTATTCCTACATATTATGACAATAAAGAAGAATGGGCACGTTTGATGCGCCAAGCTATCAGAACATCTGAAGCTTACTTCAATTCAGATCGTATGGTAATTGAATATTACAACAGATTGTATCAGCCGATAGCTCACAATGATTCAACTGCAGGTGAAGAAAGAAAAGAAATGAAAATATCTGAAGCACCTACATTTGATGCTTGGACATTCTCAAATATTAAGTAAAAACAAAAACATTGAATAAACACGAAGAACCCGATAAAATTTGTATCGGGTTCTTTTTTGTATATAGTAAAATTTAAACTTTTTCCGGTAATTCTTTTAAAGTTTCAATATATTTAACAGCGTAAACAGCGGCGATTGCTCCGTCGGCGGTTGCTGTTATAACTTGTCTTAGAGGTGTTGTTCTTACGTCCCCTACGGCATAAATCCCTTCTACTGAAGTTTTCATTGTGTTATCTGTTATAATAAATCCTTTTGCATCCTGTTCCAGTTGTCCGTTAAATAATTCTACATTTGGTGTAATCCCGATATATGGAAAAATTCCGTTTATATGTAATTCCGATAAATTATTTGTTTTTACGTTTCTTATAACAGTACTGTTAACTAAATCTGAACCTTTTATCTCTTCAACAACGGAGTCCCAAATAAATTCTATTTTTGGATTTTTAAATGCTCGTTCTTGTACAATTTTGTCTGCTCTAAGTTCATTACGTCTGTGTATAATGTATACTTTAGATGCGAATTTTGTAAGGTACATACCTTCTTCAACTGCGGCATTACCTCCTCCGACAACTGCAACAGTTTTGTCCTTATAAAAAGCTCCGTCACATACTGCACAGTAGCTTACTCCTCGACCTAAAAACTCCTTTTCTCCTTTAACACCGAGTTTCATAGGCTGAGCGCCTGTTGCAATAATTATTGTTTGGGCTTTAAATGTTGCATCAAGTGTTGAGACAGTCTTATTTTTTAAATCAACTGTTTGAATTTCTTGCATAGGAAATTTTTGAACTCCAAATTTATCAGCGTGCTCTTCAAATTTCTCCATTAAATCATAGCCGCCAACAGTTTGATAGCTTGGAAAATTTTCTAATTCAAGATAATTTGAAGGTTGACCTCCAAACATATTTATATCTATTATGGCTGTAGAAACAGCGCCGCGACTTGCGTATATTCCTGCTGATAAGCCGGCAGGTCCGCCGCCCAATATAATCGTATCAAACTCGTAGTTTTGCATATTATCCTCTTTTAATTCTCTAATACACTCTTTCCTGAAATCTTATCCCCTTTTAGTGAATAAACAGCGTTTCTTTCTTTTAGTAATGAGCCGTCTTTTGAGGAATAAGATTTTATGCTTAGGTAATTTTTCCCCGTAAATTTATTTCCGATTAATGTAATTTCAACTGTATCCGTTAATCTCTGATTGTTGTTTTCTTCTTCATGTGTAAACCTCACAGTATTGTTTTGAACATATTCAACAGTAACCGAAGCTGAGACTCCTGTTGCCAAGCTCCATAAATTTAAGACGTTACCTGTTTTGGATAAGTTCCATAAAACAACATCAAAAGTTTTAAAAGTATCGGGACTGTCGGTATGGTCAATATTTGATACAACTCTCCAGACTCCCATTAAATCTGTAGGTATTCGTTCTGTTAACTCAATACCTGCAGAAAGAGTCTTTGGCGAATTATTTTCTGCCATTACGCAGTCTCCGCTTAGTAAAAATAAAAAGAATACTATAAGAATGCTTTTAACAAAATTTTTCATACCTGATAATTATATAATGAATTTGCAAAAAAATGCAATTAACTTTTTTATTTAACTCTTTCGTGCTAGTATAGGTACAGAGGAAATATAATGGAATATCAAAAAATTTGTAAAACATTAGAGGATACAAAATTTTTAGCCCAAAGGTTTGCAAAACTAGTTGCCGATAACGGTTGTTTTGTAAACTTATACGGTGAAATTGGTGCGGGGAAAACGGCTTTTGTAAAACTTGTTGCACAAGCTCTTGATGTTAAAGAAAGAGTAACATCTCCAAGTTTTGTTATTTTAAATGAGTACCATAGCGGACTTATTCCTATGTATCATTTTGATCTGTACAGGCTGGAAAATGAGGGTGTAAAAACAATTATTGATGAGTTAAGGGAATACTCTGAAGGCAGACAATTAACATTCGTTGAATGGGCAGAATTTTCTCAGGATGAGATTCCGTTTCGGCATTTAAAAATTGATGTAAAATACGACGATGATGACTCAAGAATTTATAAATTTATTTCTAACGATAAAGATACAGATAAAATTGTAGAGGGATTAAAAGAATGAATATACTTGCCTTTGATACCTGTTTAGATAAAATGTACGTTACCTTAGCGATTGATGGAGAGGTAAAAGAGTCTAGAATAGTTTTAAACCACGATGAAAAATATCATTCTGCATTTTTGATTTCTACAATAAAAGATGTTTTGAAAAAGAACAATATAAAACCTGAGGATATTGATTTAATTGCAACAAATATAGGTCCGGGAAGTTTTACAGGGATAAGAGCTTGTACTACGGTTGCAAGAGTTATGGCTCAACAATTAAGTTGTAAATGTATTGGAATATCTTCTCTTGAAATACTTTCTAAAATAACCGGTGAAAAAAGTTGTCCTGTTGCATTGGATGCAAGAAAGAACAAGGCATATTTTTATTTTGAAAATGAAATAAAAGGTGCTGTCGATATAGAAGAAGTAAAAGCTCTTTTAAAAGGAAAACAATTTATTACCGATAATAAGTTGCAGCAGATTATTGGGGGTAACTCTTATCAGGAAACTGAGGCAAAGTTGGGGGATATCCTTGCTAAATTAGCATATGAAAAATATGAAAATTGTGATTGCGATTGGCGAAAATTAAAACCTCTTTATATTCAGCCGCCGCCTATGGGGTAATGACTCTGTGTAAATCCTTGCAAATAGCTGAAATAAATGCTATAATGCCCTTGTGAAAAGGAGCTTTATAATGAAATATACACTCAATTTATCTATGGATGAGTTAGAAAAAAGAACTCATAAAGATTATTTAATGACTAAAAAATTTTTGAAAGCCGATGCCCCTGAATATTTAGCTTTAGCTGAAGGCGATAAAGATGCTTTAAAACATCTTGTTCGAGCTGCAAATATTTTAGAAAAAATAAATATGATTTTGGATAATCCTCATAATTTACCTTTTAAGGAATTTCTTGAAACAGAGATATCAAAAGGTAATAAACAGGCGGAGTTAACAAAAATTCTTTTTGATGCCCAAAAGGGTATAACTGCAATAGATACCATGTCTGAACCGATATTTCTTGCAAGAGAAGTCGGCGGATATTTAGGAAAAGGTGTTTACCCTATAGATTTGTCGGTTGAAGAATTCCATAAAATTTTAACCAAAATGTTAAATGAAGGTAAAGTTGAGCAGGTTAAAAATATTTTGACTCAGCGCTCGTTTGTTGAACGTGACGGAGATGAGTTAATAGGTATTGATTATATCGATAAATTTAAAGATGACTTTGCTAAGATGGCTGAAGAGCTGGAAAAAGCAAGCGAAGTTTCTACAAATGCAGATTTTAACGAGTATTTAAAACTTCAGGCAAAGGCTCTAAGAACGGCAGACCCTATGCTGGATGCTTACGCAGATAAAAAATGGGCGACATTACAAGATACTCCGCTTGAATTTACTATTACAAGAGAGAATTATGCGGATGAAATGACAGGCACTGTTATCGAAAACGCAGAATTAAAAGCTCTTTTGGATAAATATGAAATTTCGCCGATACCAAAAGATTTTTTGGGCGGTCGTGTAGGAATTATAAACAAAAAGGGAACGGATGCTCTAATGGCAATAAAGCAGTATCTCCCTACATTAGCAAAAAACATGCCTTTTTCGGATGAATATGAGCAGAATATCAAACCGGATGAGGACAGTAAGCAGACAATGGTTGATGTCGATATGGTGACGGCAACGGGTGATGTCGGGCAATATCGCGGCGGGATTACGTTAGCTGAAAACTTACCGAACGATGATAAATTATCACTTACAATCGGCGGCGGACGCAGAAATGTTTATCATAGACAAATCAGATTTATCAGTGATATGAAAAAACTTCAGGAAAGATTAGATGCAATTTTGGATAAAGAGCAACATAAGTATTATTTTGATGAAGCAGACCATTGGTTTACAATCGGGCATGAGAATGCGCATTCTCTGGGACCCAAAACCGGTTCTGAAAGATTAGGCAAATACCGAAATATAATTGAAGAAAACAAAGCCGATATGGGTTCTTTAGCTTTTGTTGATTTGTTGACGGAATTAGGAATGTATACTCAAGAGCAGCGCTTACAAATTATTGTAACAACTATTACCGATAATTTCTTAAAAACAAAGCCTACTTTATCTCAGGCTCATAGGGTTCGTACCGTTATGCAGAATAAATATTTTGCAGAGCGTGGCGCATACGATATTATAGATGGCAAAATCCACGTAAATATTGATAAAGTTGTACCTATTGCAAAAGAAATGCTGTCTGAAATTGTTAGAATACAGATTGATGGCGATTTTGAAAAAGCAGAAAAATATATAAACGATAATTTTGTCTGGACAGACAATATGGAGCTGATAGGGCAAAAGCTTCAAAAAATAAGCAAAACGCTTAATGGCAGATTAGAAACTGAATTGGCTGATAAATTAAGCTGATAAATTTAATTATAATATTAGAAGGTGTGCAAATTTTTGCACACCTTTTTATATGAGTTTTTTCGCACAATCAAACATTGCATTGACAATAGTGGCATTTGCAGTGATGTTCATACCGTTTGTTTCTAAAACTTGTTTCATACGTTTTTCCCATATGTCATAAATATCTTCTTTATCAATTTCCAATACTTGAGATAGCATTGTTAATTCTTTAAAATCAATTGGCATAGGCAAGCTGCCTCTTAATATATCGACTATTTCCAATCTTTTTTTTCTCGGAAATGCTTTTAGAAAATTAACAACAGACATTTTTTTATCAGAAATTTTTTGTTTGATAAATTCAACGAAATCATCTGTTAAAATTGGTTCTTGAGGAATTTTGTATTCTTCAAATTCTTCAGGTTCAATTTCCATGACTGTCGCAATCCTTTCTAATGTCGTGCTTCTTGTGGAAAAGGGAATAGTATCATCAATTAAGTTGTAGACATAAGACAACGTTACTCCTATCATTTCTGCAAAATCTTTTTTATGAAGGGCATTCTTTTCCAGAAAGCGTGCAACTTTTTCTGAACTTTTTTCTTTTACAATTGTTTTATTTTTTGATTTCATAAAATTCACCTCATGTTCTATGCAATTATAAAATAAATTTATTTTATCAATTTGTTAAGCGTTACCCTGACAAGTCATGACGGTAATCTTTATTTAGAGTAAAATGTTAAAAGAAAACAAATTATATAGGAGAAGCTATGAAACTTATAGCAGGCTTGGGTAATATTGGTGATAAATACGTATTCACAAGGCATAATGCCGGATTTATGACTTTGGACAGATGGAGTTATATGGATAATTTTGCATTTAAAGAGGAGTCGAAGCTCAAATCATATATTTCAAGGTTAAAGTCCGATGGTGAAGATATTATATTTGTAAAACCTACAACTTTTATGAATTTATCCGGAGAAGCAGTTCGAGCTGTTATGGATTACTATAAGATTGATGTATCTGATGTAATTATTATTTATGATGATATTGCATTACCGCTCGGAACTATTCGCCTTAGGGCTGATGGTTCTGATGGCGGACATAATGGTATTAAATCCATAATAAAACATATTGGAACAAGCAAATTTAATAGGGTTAAAATTGGTATAGGCCCACAAATCGGTCCATCTGAAAATTATGTTCTTCAGAATTTTTCAAAAGAGCAAATGGATGCTCTAAAAAGTATTTTAGATAAAGCCATTAATGCTACAAAGGCACTTATGCAGGAAGGTATATCCAGGGCTCAAAACAAATTTAATTAGTGTAGTTATATTTGAACAATTGATATTTAGATTTTTTATTGATAAAATCAGCTTATAATGAAAATATAGGGATAAGGAGTATTATATATGAGCATAGAAACCGCAGAACAATTGGAGGAAAACGGTCAGTATGAAGAGGCATACGTAGAGTATAAAAAAAGTTATGCACATAATCCAAATGATTTGAGTTTGCTTGCGACCTTAGGGCATGTAGCTATGATATTGGATAAAAAGGACGAAGCGGTTGAATTTTACAATAAAATGATTGCTCTTGATATGACAAATCCTACGGCGTACGAACAGCTTATGGATATATATATAGATACTGATAAATACAAATATTATGTGTATAGAGGAAATTATCACGTAATACAACAGCAGTTTGAGCACGCAATAAACGATTTTCAAAAAGCTCTTGCTCACGCAGGTGGTTGTGAGGAAGAAGTCAAATCTGTAAGATTCGAGATTGGGACATTGTATGAACAACTTAATAATCCAACAAAGGCTATTGATGAATATTTGAAAGTCTTAGAATACGAAAATACATCCTCGGAAGTTTATGTAAGATTAGCCCATTTATATGAAAATGATGATATAATCGGCAGTGCAATTGAAACCCTTGAAAGGGCAATAAATGATGGGTACGATGACGATAATGTCAGAGAAAATTTGGCTCGATTGTATTTTAAAGACAACACTCCTCAAAAAGTAAAAAATGTTAGCCGCAACGAATTGACGTTGATAAAGGCTATGCTTGCCTTATCTGATTTAACGGCTGCAAGAAAAGAATTGGAAAATGTTGCACAAAAATATGCAAATGACCCTCAATTATATGCCCTTCAAGCTGAATATTATTACACTTCAAAAGAGTTTGATAAAGCATTAGAAGCCGTGGAAAAGTATTCTCAAATGATGCCTAATCATCCGTTGGTGTTTCAAATGCGCGCATTGATATATGAATCAAGTAATGAAGAATATCTTGCGACATTAAATTGGGCAAAATATCATTTGGTAAGGGGTAGTAAAGATGTTGCAATAAATGAGCTTTTAAACGCATATCAACTAAAAGACGACGATGCGGATATGATTGCTATGCTTGCTAATTTGCTTGAAACAAGCGGAGAAAAGCATCAGGCGATGGAATTTTACGAAAAGCTCGTTAGACTTGAGCCTAACAATAAAACAGCTTTAGAAAAATTGTCAAAATATTGGGAAGATAACGGTGATACAAGACTTGCGGCAGATTATTTAGAAAAATTGTTAGAGGTTGACCCAAGAAATTTTGCTTCTATGAAAAAAGTCGCAGAGTTGTACAAGAAAAATCGCGATATGGCTTCCGCACTAAATTGGTATAAAAAGTATCTTCAAACTGCTCCGCAAGGACCTGAATATTCTTTAATTCAAGATCAGGTTGCAAAGCTTGAACACAGTGAGACTTCTCCTGAAGCTCAAGGTGAAAGTATATTGGATAAAATTGTAGGATTTTTTGTTAAGGACAAAATGTAATAATATTTGTGTTTTGTAGCAAAAAATATTTTGTTTGTACGTTGAAATTCGTGTAGAGAAAATTTATGCGCATTTATAACGTAGGCTTATCATATATAAAACCAAATATATTTTCTGGAAGATATAATTTAGGCAGCATAAAAAACATAAATTATGCTGTTAATCCTGTATCGCAAAATTATTATTATGCTCCAACTTTTAAGTCAAAAAGTAATGATGAATTGAGTGAGTCTGAAAAAGAGATTATAGAAGATACTTTTAGAAAATATGATATAGCAATTTCTCCTAAAAAAGTAAATAGAGAAAATATTGATTTTGTATTAAAGTTAGTTAATTTACATGAATATTCCTTATTTGACCTCAATTCAATTATAAATGACTTAAATGAGGATAATGTTCAATTTGGGGAAAACGTTTTTTTGTCAGATAAAGATTATGATGGTATATCCCGTGAGACTGCTCGTGATATTTTTAAATTTGTAAATAAAGATAATGACGAAATGGCGGAAGAAATTTGTAAAACATATTCAAAGTCAACTGTATACAGAACAGTCCCTCTAATTAATAAATCAAACAATAATTTTATAAAAAAAATATTTTATGATAAGAGTATTGACGAAACTACTTTTAGATCGGTAATTGAAGATGTGTACAAAAAAAATAATCCGGTTGACGGCTTTTTCGATATTTGTTATTTAAAATACTTAAAAGGTGAAGCTTTTCCAAATGATTATGCCAAAGATTTGAATATTTCAACGCAAAACAAAGATGTTATTGAAGCTATTTATAACAAAGATACAAATTCCGTAGAGAAGTCAAATATAATACAGATAATAGAAAATTTATCTTCTGAAAATATTGAAGTTGCGGATTATATTGCAAATAAATCAAATCTTTTATATACATTAAATTCTGCGGACAGAAATTTTGATGAAATATTAGGAAGCATTAACAGCATTAATAAAAATTTCGCCTTGGAAATTTTGAAAGATGAAAAAATACGAGATGATTTGAAAGTTAGTATTATATCCTCATCAAGTGATTACAACGAATTTGGTCTAAAAGCACTTGAAAAAGCTTACAAAAAAAGCGGAATAAGTTCGTATCTGCTAAATACTCTTTCTCAGAGTCCGGATTTATCATTGGGTGCAAAAAAATATATTTCAGAATTGGATATAAAAGCATTAAATAAAAAAATAGATAGACAAGCAGAAATAGTGCATAATAATTTGGACAATTATCTAATGGGTGAAGAATCGTTTGAAATTGCCCTAAAAACTATAATAGGCGGTGAAAATCGGTTGGAGATGTACATACTTGCGGATATCTATGATAAAGAAACTTTTGAGGTATTGTTTCATAAAAAAAGCAGAGATTTGGCAGCGATTATGTCAGGTGTGGCAAAATTTAAGTATGAAAATTTGGAATTGCTTAAAAATGCTGTATCTTGTAAAACTCCGGAAGGAACCCCTTTGAGCTCTCGGCAAAAAATAGATTTGTATTCAATAGTTAAGCAAATTGATGAGAAGAATTATTTTAATCGTCGTAATATCAAGACAAGCAGAGTATTTCTTCAAAGAGAAAATGAAGATAATGTTTCAACGCTTCTCAAAAATATGGTAAAAGAAGGAGTTGTTGATATTCACGAATTGAATTTAGAAATTTTAAAACGTCATCTTGAAGCAGCAGGCTTAAGTCGAGAAGAAATTAATCAAATTCCTCAAGAAAAGTTGTTGACATGGAATATGGATTATATCCATAGGATTAGCGATAGAGATATAAAAAATTCAAAAAATTATATAGCAGATCTGATAAGGATTGCAAATGCAAAAGAAGATTTTAAGGTTGCAATTTTTGATAAAACAAAATCTTATGGACTAAAAAATCGCAATACAGTGAATATTTTTAGGACATATGGATTAGATTATGCTAAGTGGTTAAACCCGTCGCCGCATTTAAATGTTCACTTAGCTGTGATTGATTCCGCAAAGATGGGAATAAAATCAATTGCGGCTCAAGTATCTGATGACATTGAAACTTTACGGAAAACGGAAGCTAAAAGTTTTATAGATAAACAGTATCCGGAGTTTGTTCATGATGGAAAATTTGTGATACCTTCTCATATTTCCGGAAATAGAGAAAAGCTTAATAAATTTACCGAGGGGTTGATAACTCAGTTAAAAAGAGTTTGGACTCATTCCGAAAAAAGTTATAATAATCCGAATAGTTCAAGTGATAAAAAGAATATGGCACTGAGAATATTAACCATAAAAAATCATTTGGAACAGCGAGTTAGGGATATTGAAGTTTTATCTGAGTCACGAGAAAAAATTCCGAATGAATTAACTATAAAAATGTGGGACAGATGTCCGCAAAAAGATTTATTCCAAGGTAATTATTCAACTTGCTGTATAGGAATGGGTGAAATTAACCAGTCAGCAATGGTGAATTATCTTGTAAATACAACTTTTAATATGATAGAAATTGTAGACAGCAATAGTGGTGAAACAATCGGGAATGCGCTATGTTATTTTGTAAGAAATAATTCAAACGAACCTGAGTTTGTAATAGATAATATTGAAATAAAAAACAGTTGTAAGCCATCCGAAAAAGTTGGTTTAATTGTGAGAGAAGCTTTGGTAAAATATGCTAAAAATGTTACAGGCGATGTCTCCGGCAGGAATGATATCAGAATAAATATTGGTATGTCATATAATGATTTACCGTTATACGATATTCCTGCAAGGGAAGCATTTTTGTATCCTATTGGTGATATCACTAATGAATATTTATATTTGGATGTATATGAGGGGTGGAATGGTAGTAATGAAATAGGTAGAAAGTCTATTGATACTTATCAAATAAGATAAAAAGCACTCTTGTATTTCTGTTATGTCCTTTGTATAATTGTTCCAATGACACTAGTATGACAAAGGAATAAATATTATGACTAAGAGAGTATTATTATGTATTATGGATGGTTGGGGGATAAGCCCGAATCACCCTGAATTTGATGCAACAAAATTAGCAAATGCAGTAAATGTCGAAACGTTAATAAAAGAAAATCCGTCGATAACAATTCATGCTGACGGAGAATATGTAGGCTTGCCGGCCGGACAAATGGGTAACAGTGAGGTTGGGCACCTTAATCTTGGTGCAGGAAGAATTGTATATCAGGATTTATCAAGAATTAATAATGCTATAAAAGACGGAAGTTTCTTTAAAAATGAAAGATTTATAGAAGCAGTAAATCATGCCAAAAAGAATAACTCAGCTTTTCACATTTTTGGATTGGTTTCTACCGGTGGTGTACACTCTTCTTTAGACCATTTGTTGGCTTTAATAAAATTAGCAGCAGATGAAGGATTAACAAAAGTTTATGTACATGCGTTTTTGGATGGACGTGATACTCCTCCTCAGAGTGCTTGTACATTTTTAGAACCAGTTGAAGCAGAATTAAAGAAATATAATTTGCCGCCTGTAGCAACGATTATTGGCAGATATTACATTATGGACAGAGATAACCGTTGGGATAGAGTGGAAAAAGGTTATAACGCTTTATTGTTGGGTGAGGGAGAACATGCTCAAAGTGCAATAGAGGGTGTGAAGGCTTCTTATGCTCGCGGTGACAACGATGAATTTGTGCTGCCAACGGTTATAGGCGATGAAGAAAGCAGAATTAAAGATAATGATGCTGTTGTATTTATAAATTTCCGTCCTGACAGAGCAAGAGAAGTTTCAAAGGCTCTTAATTTTACGGATTTTGATGGGTTTGAGCGCAAGAAAATTTTGAAAAACATATATTACGTTACAATGACTAAATATAACGAAGACTTTACTTTCCCTGTTGCATTTCCAAAAGAACATCTTGTAAATATATTGGGTGATGTTTTGGAAAATAACGGAATACATCAATTCAGAACAGCGGAAACTGAAAAATATGCGCACGTTACATTCTTCTTTAACGGGGGTATTGATGAACCTCAGCCTCACGAAACAAGAGTTTTGGTGCCATCTCCGAAGGTTCCGACATATGATTTGCAGCCTGAAATGAGTGCTCCTGAAGTTTGTGAGAATGTATTAAAGGCTGTTAGAAATCCTGAATATCAATTCATATTAGTAAATTTTGCAAATCCTGATATGGTTGGACATACAGGTGTAGTTGAAGCGGCAACTAAGGCGTGTAAAACCGTTGATGATTGTGTAGGTAAAATCGCATCGGCTTGTAAAGAGAATGATGTAATAATGTTGTTGACAGCCGATCATGGTAATGCTGAGGTTATGGTAAATGCTCAAACCGGTAAGCCGCAAACCGCACATACAACTAATATTGTTCCGTTTGTGTTGATAAACGCTCCGGCTGATATCCAATTGAAGGATGATGGTGCTTTATGCAATATTGCTCCGACAGTTCTTCAACTTTTGGGTATAAATCAACCAAAAGAAATGACTGCGGAATCTTTGATTAAATAAATTAAAGGATAATAATAAATGACAAATAATAACACATCTTTAAGTTACGATTTATCTGTAAAAAAGAATAATGTTGATGAATTGTTTTTTAACCTTTCTGAAAATCCCGAAGGGTTTAAAAATAAAGATTTCAGATATACATTGAGCTTGATTTATCAAACAATAGAAGATGAATTTAAAGATGTTTTCTTGAGCCCTCATTCGCCGGCAAGAAATACTGATTTCTTTTTGGTTAATGAGGGTGGCAAATTATCCTTTTTTATTACTCCGACAAATAATTTCGAGTATTACCTAAAATCAAAAGGTTCGTTATTTCGTTTTCGTTCTCAGGTTTTAGACGAATACGTCGGCTATATGATGAATTTGGATTTGGTAATGGATTATTTTGGTGGGTTTGGTGAAATTGTTGATATGGATGCGGTTACGCCGACATTTATTTATATGAATACTCTGGCGCATTTCGTAATGAAGTTAATTGAAAAATTATACTTTATCCCGACGGTAAAAGACAACGGCTCAACTTTTAAAATAGTTTATGAACCGATTATTCCGAATAGCCAAGTTGCAAGAATTATTAATATGTTTGAAGAGAATGTTCCTAAAAATCTTTTCATTAAGGGTGAACAACCAAAGAATTTTGTAAAAGACTTTGTCCATAATTATATGAATTACCTGATATACAAATTTTTAGGGATAAAAGCGTATAAGTTCAAGGATGTAAAATCCGGAACATATATGATAAAAGATTTGGAACAGCGCTCGAACATGCGAGGTATTTCTATTGCGGAGAATTTTTCTCAGTGGTTTGATGAGCTGTATCTGGGTAAATATGATGTAATTCCGTTCTTTAAAATTGATAAGTTAGAAGATGAGCTGTTTAGATTAAAAGTTTATATTAAAAATCGTAAAACTGGCGAAAGTGTTTTAATTGATGATTTGTACCATGAAGAAAAAGTTTTTGATGCTGATTCTTCCGATATTGCTAAAATAGTCGAAAAACAATTAAATTATTCTATAAAATACTTCCCTGAATTAGAAGAATTATTTGAAGACGAAGAAAAACTCTCTCTCGATTTGAATTTGAATGAAGTATACAAAATAATTACTCAAACAGCATATTATTTACAAAAGGCTCAAATTGAAGTTATTTTGCCAAACGAGTTGGTAAATATTGTTGTACCGAGGGCATCTATAAATGCAAAAGTGAAAGCTTCCCGTTCTGCGGATTTAGCAGACTTATTCAACAGTAATACATCGGGTAAACTGGCACTTGATGATATTTTGGATTTCTCATATGAAATAGCTATAGGTAATGAGAAAATTTCTGTCGAGGAATTTAATAAGCTGGTAGAAGAAAATAACGGATTAATTAAATATAAAAATAAGTATGTGCTAATTGATAAGGAAGAAAGTAAAAAGATTTTTGAACAAATAGCAAAGGCTAATTTCAAATCCCTTTCAAGAATGGAGCTTATTCATGCGTCAATGTCCGGTCAACTTGCTCAGTACGAATTTGATTATGATGATGCGTATGCAAGAGTCATTAAAGATTTTACAAAACCGGTAGAAGTCACGCCTCCGGAAAGTCTTACAGGAGAATTAAGACCATATCAGCAGACGGGATTGAAGTGGCTATGGACAAATGTTACAAAGGGTTTTGGCGTTTGTATGGCAGATGATATGGGATTAGGTAAAACCATTCAAATAATTAGTTTAATCTTAAAATTAAAAGAAGAAGATAAACTTAAAAAACCTGTTTTGGTAATATGTCCTACGACTCTTATGGGTAACTGGATGAAAGAATTACAGATGTTTGCGCCTAGTCTTGATGCGGTTGTTTATCATGGAACAGAAAGAAAACTTGA
The DNA here is from genome assembly GCA_002350725.1 of Cyanobacteria bacterium UBA2855. Taxonomy (GTDB): domain Bacteria; phylum Cyanobacteriota; class Vampirovibrionia; order Gastranaerophilales; family Gastranaerophilaceae; genus UBA1221. Next base: position 17,430 of record DEFJ01000006.1, read on the forward strand.
TATAGAACATGACGTTATCCTTACCACGTATGCAATTATGAGAATAGACGTAGAAGAACTAAAGAAACATCAGTGGGGAATGGTTATTGTTGATGAAGCTCAAAATATAAAGAACCCGGATACCGCCCAAACTCTTGCTATTAAAACTTTAAAAGCCGATACTAAAGTTGCAATGACAGGTACTCCTGTTGAAAACAGATTAACAGAGCTGTGGAGTATTTTTGACTTTATAAATCAAGGCTATTTGGGTAGCTTGAGAGAATTTCAAAAGAGTTATGCAATTCCTATTGAACGTTTTAAAGAACATTCCAGGGCTGCTAAATTGAAAATGTCTGTATCTCCGTTTGTATTAAGACGTTTAAAAACCGATAAAAATGTTATTTCGGATTTACCTGAAAAAATGGTACTTAACGAATACTGTTATCTGTCAAAAACTCAGGCTGTATTGTATGAAAAGACATTGAACGAAATGATGGAGAAAATTAGTGCATTCTCCGGTATAAACAGGCGAGGTAACATATTTAAGCTTATTACAGCATTAAAACAGATATGTAATCATCCTTATCAATTCCTAAAATCAGGGGATATGACAAGGGAAATGTCCGGGAAATTGGATAAATGTATTTCTACATTGGAAAGTATTCTTGATGCAGGTGAAAAATCTCTTATATTTACTCAATATAAAGAGATGGGCGACATATTATGCAAAGTTATAGCTCAAGAATGTAATACTGAGCCGTTGTTCTTCCATGGCTCATTGACGGTTCCTCAACGTGAAGAGTTAATTGATAAATTCCAAAATGATGATAATACCAAGGTTATGATTTTGTCCTTGAAAGCCGGAGGTACAGGATTAAATCTTACAAGTGCTACAAATGTTATCCATTATGATTTATGGTGGAATCCTGCGGTTGAAGATCAGGCAACTGACCGTACTTATCGTATAGGTCAGGATAAGAATGTTATGGTGCACAGAATGATTACTCTTGGTACCTTTGAAGAAAAAATTGATGAAATGCTAAAATCTAAAAAAGAACTTGCTGATATGGCAATATACGAAGGTGAAAAGATTATTACAGAACTTACCGATGAAGAAATTTACGAAATATTTACGTTGTCTGCGTAATTTTGTATATTCAGTTTATTCCTAACAAGCAAAAAAAAGTTGCCAAAATATGGCAACATTAAATAAACACGAGGATATTAAGAGAGAGAGAGTATAAAGTCTGATATAAAATCTTTCGCTTTCGTTCAACTAAATATTATGTTGTTTAAATTTATCTTTTTCCCAATTGTTAAATCTTTTAAATCCCTTACATATATATAAAGTATTTCATGCAAAAATAATTGACAAATTTATCTTTAATGTTAAGAATTCGTAATATTTGATATAACCTAATACTCTATTTATATGAAAATTTTAAAAAACTTGTCAAATGTAAATGAATATGCTATATTAAACAATGTAAGATGAGAGATACAAAGATAGGATAGTTATGGATTTCGATATTGAAGATTTTTTGCGAAAAGCAGTTGCAATTGGGGCATCCGACGTTCACCTTGCTGTTGGGGAACACCCTACAGTAAGAAAAGATGGTCGAATCTTGAAGATTAATATGCCAGTTCTGACTGATGACGATTTAGATAGAGCCTATGATGCACTTCTCCCTCGTGTCGCACGAGATAATATGGATAATGTTTACGATTTGGATTTTGCTTATGAAATTCCGGGTGTTTCTCGTTTCCGTGTTAATCTTTCAAGACAATTAGGTAAAAGCAAATTGGTTATTCGTTTAATTCCATACTATGTTCCGAAAATTAATGAGTTAAATCTACCTTCATCTATAGAACAGTTTGCAAAACTTAATCACGGATTAGTACTTGTAACGGGACCTACCGGCGCCGGCAAATCCACTACTATGGCATCTTTAATAGATTATATTAATACAAATTATGCTAAGCATATCATCACTATTGAAGATCCGATAGAATTTATTTTTAATAACAAGAAATGTATTATTTCTCAACGTCAAATTTTGTTAGATACATTATCTTTCCCTGATGGTGTAAGATATGCATTAAGACAAGATCCGGATGTTGTTTTCATCGGCGAAATTAGAGATAGAGAGACTATTTCTGCTGCTCTAAAAGCTGCGGAAACCGGACATTTGGTTTTCGCGACAATTCATACTAACGATGCTGTTCAAACTATTAATCGTATTATAAATATGTATGATCCTTCAGATAGAGATATGGTAAGAAATCAATTAGCAACTTTAGTAAGAGGTACTGTTTCTCAGAAATTAGTGCCGTTAAAAGAAAATGGAGGCCGCCGACCTGCTTGTGAAGTTTTGGTTGTTACTCCTACCGTAAGGGAATTTATACTAAAAGATGAGTTGGATGGTATTTATGATTTGGTTAAAAAGGGTGCTTTCAACTCTATGATTACAATGAATATGTCTTTGTATAATTTATTCATTAATGGCTTTATTACGGAAGAAGTCGCTATGGAATTTTCTGATGACAAAACAGAGCTTTCACAAATGATAAAAGGTGTTTACAGCGGATCTCAAGGCTCTATGGACGATGACTTTTAATGAGTAAGGCAGCTTTTGTTACTGATGCAATAAATTTAAAATCTTATAGTCTTAGCGAGTCTGATAAAATTATTGTTATGTATTCTCGTGACAAAGGACTTATAAAAGGCGTTGCGAAGGGTGTAAAAAAACCTAAAAGCAAGCTTGGTGCAAGAATGGATTTGCTTGTTGCAAATAGGCTCATGTTGTATGAGGGTAGAAACTTAAATACTATTTCTCAGGCTGAAGCGATAAATACTTTTAACAGAACCCGTCAGGATATGGATAAAATTTTTTATTCTATGTATGTTTCCGAGGTTGTGAATAATTTTGGGGTTGAAGATGATCCGTGTTCTTCTGCTATTTTTGATTTGTTGTATGAAACTTTGAGTACAATTTCAAATTCTGCGAGTAAGGTTGAAATTCTTAATACTGTTTTGAAATTTCAATTAAAAATGATGCGCCTGTCCGGTTTTTCATTGGAATTAGATAAGTGTTTGTGTTGTCATAAACCTATTGAGGGTGAGAATATGTATTTTTCTTCTCAAATAGGCGGCGTGATATGTAAAACCTGTAATGAAAAGCATGGTATAAAAACATTAATGCATTATAAACTCAGAAATTTTTTATCAGTGTTAGCTAATACTGAGTTTGATGAGAAGTCTGATTATGAGAAAAAATCAAGCGAAAAAGTCTGTTTGGTTTGCTTTGAAATTTTGAAATCGTATATAAATATGCATTCTGCCAAGAAATTTAAGTCAACCGGTATTCTGCAAGAAGTCAGCTAACCGTATTTTTAACCAATAATGCGTAAATTATTTTATTTTTTTAAAAAATTCATCACTGAGCAGCTGAGAATATTTTGACTTTTCATTAATTGATACCAATATCCTGTTTTCACCGGCTTTTGTTGATGCAATAGCAATAATTCCACTCATTGAGCCTACAGGAAATCGTGAAATTTTTGCGTTAAATCGGGCGTATGGAACGTTTTTTCCATAGGTATACATTGTACCGTGTTTAGTAACTTCAAAATTTTCCAAACCAATTGATTGGTATTTAATTTTACCTAAGCTTGATTTTAATTTATTTTCAATGTTGCCTGAAGAGATGTCTTCTTTCGTAAAAATAGGTTTTTTATGATCATCAACTACAATCATTTTTTGTCCGGAGGCTTTGTGCTCAGCAAGTACCCCATTGTATCCAAACATGCCGGAGGCTTTTTCAATGGTAAATTCTTCGTTAATTTGAGAAAAATCTCCAACTTTCTGCGCTTTTTCTAATGTTGATTGTTGTTTATTTGTAAAAAACGGAATTAAAGTATCCGTAATCCAATCTTTGCCGCCTATGGAGATAAAACCTATTATTGCCAAAGCTATAAATATTGCTTTAAATATTTTTTTTATGCATCCCATATCTAAAATCCTCGGTTCATGCTATAATCTAATTATAGCTATGACAAAAAACGAAATCAATAATATAAATACAAAGGACCTGGATATAGAAAAACTTACGCCGGTTATGCAGCAGTATTTAACTGTAAAAAGAGAAAATCCGGATGCGGTTTTAATGTATCGATTAGGGGATTTTTACGAAACTTTTTTTGAAGATGCAGTTCTTCTTTCAAAGGAATTAGAGCTTACACTTACCGGTCGTGATGCGGGCGCTGAATATGGCAGGATTCCGCTGGCAGGGATTCCTGCAAAAGCTATAAACGGATATTTAGAAAAACTGGTTGATAAAAATTATAAAATAGCGATTTGTGATCAATTAGAAGACCCAAAATTTGCAAAAGGTCTTGTAAAAAGGGGAGTTACAAGAATTATTACCGCAGGTACGTTGACAGAGAGTGATTTTTTAAAGCAAAATTCAAACAACTATATATGTGCTTTGGTAAAGGATGAAAAAGCAGATTTGTATGGTTTTTCTTATGCGGATATATCAACAGGTGAGTTTAAAGTTACTCAGGCTCCTATTAATTTGGTTATGTCAGAATTAGCAAGAATTCAGCCTGTAGAAATTGTTGCGCCTGCCGTAAATCAAAAATTGCAGCCTTTTCAGATTGTACCGGAGCAAAAAATTGATTTACCCGAAGATATTCAGAAACTTTATAATTGTTCAAAAATACCGGCAAATGTTTTTGAACTGAATTTTGCACAAAATAACCTAAAGGCGGTATTTGAAGCTGATACTTTGGAGTCTTTCGGGTTTTCAAAATATAAAACAGGTTTTAGAGCAGGTGGAGCTTTGTTAGCTTATATCTGGGAAACATTAAAAGATAATGTCCCAAAATTTGAGCGCATAGAAACTTATGAACTTTCTGAGTATATGATTTTAGATGGTGCGACAAGAAAAAATCTTGAATTGACTGAAACATTGCGGGAAAAGAGTAAGTACGGCTCTTTACTGTGGACAATTGATAAAACTAAGACGAATATGGGCGCAAGGCTTTTAAAAAATTGGATTTGTCAACCGTTAAAGGATGTTAATGCAATCAAAGCAAGACAGAATATAGTTAGTGAACTTGTCCAAAAAAGCGATACAAGAAAAAGCTTAATTGATGAGCTCGAAAAAATATATGATATTCAGCGATTAGCAACCCGAATGAGTAATAGTTCAGCATCCCCGAGAGATTTCTTGAGCTTGGCCGAGTCTTTGTCTGTTTTGCCGGCTTTGCTTGATACTTCTAAATCTTTAGAGAATAATCCGTTTGCTAAAATAGAAGATTATAGTGATGAAATCATTGAGTTTGCAGGATTAATTAACAGGACTATTTCGGATAATCCTCCAATGTTAATCAAAGATGGCGGCATATTGAAAGATGGTGTCAGTACAGATTTGGATTATTATAGAGAGTTGCTTACAGGTGGAGAAAACTGGTTAAAGAATTTTGAAGAAGAAGAAAGAGAAAAAACAGGAATTAAGAATTTAAGAGTTTCATATAATAAAGTATTTGGTTATTATATTGAAGTTACAAATTCATACAAAAATCTTGTACCTGAAAATTATATAAGAAAACAAACATTAACTAATGGTGAAAGATTTATAACAGAGGAGTTAAAAAAACATGAAGATGATGTTTTGTCTGCAAAATTTAAATCTTCTGAGTTAGAGTATAAATTGTTTAATGATTTTAGAGAATATTCAAAAGAGTTTGTTTCAAAAATAAGAGAAATTGCAGAGTGTGTAGCAAGGGCGGATGTATATTCGTCGTTGGCGGAAGTTGCGGTCGAAAATGACTATTGTTGCCCGGAAATAGATGAGTCTGATGATTTTATCGTAAAAAACGGCAGACACCCGGTTTTAGAAAAAATATTGCCGTTGGGGGAATACGTGTCTAATGATTTAGAACTGAAAAGTAAATCTGTTGATGCAACGCAGTTTATGATTTTAACAGGACCTAATATGGCGGGTAAGTCTACATATATGCGTCAGAATGCTCTAATAGTTTTGTTGGCTCAAATCGGTTCTTGGGTGCCTGCGGATTATGTAAAGTTAGGGATTGTTGACAAAATTTTTACAAGAGTAGGAGCGTCTGATGATTTAACATTAGGACAATCCACATTTATGGTAGAGATGGTTGAAACCTCATATATTTTAAATTCGGCGACTGATAAGAGTTTTATTTTGCTGGATGAAATAGGCAGAGGTACAAGCACATATGACGGTGTCGCAATTGCTTGGGCTGTTGCTGAATATATTGCTACTAAGATATGTGCAAGGTGTATTTTTGCTACTCACTATCACGAATTGAATGTTATGACAAAAACTTATCCTCAGATAAAAAATTATAGAATTACGGTTTCTGAAAAGGATGGCGAAATTTTATTTTTAAGAAAAATTGTTCAAGGTGGAGCAAGTAAGAGCTATGGTATTCAAGTTGCCAAGATGGCGGGACTACCTCGCGCGGTTGTAAAGCGATCTCAGGATTTGATGACAAGAATGCAAAAGGATTTATCGGTAAATGTTTCTGCAAGGCGAAAATCCTCCGATATACCGGATGTTCAAACTCCTCAATTGAATTTATTCCCATCTTAATGAATATTTATTTACTAAATGTTTCAATATATTTGATATATTCGTTTATGCGGGATGTAATTGTTTGTTTGCAGTTTATTAATTCTGCTGTTACCAGTTTTTCGTTGTTTAATTTTGCTTTGCCAAATAAGGCTGGAGTTTTATAGTTATCTAAAAATGCGTTTTTGAATTTGTTAATATTTTTGTTATCAGTAGAATTTATTAAAGTAATATTCTCACATAAATTCATGTAAAGTTCACCTAATTCACATTTTGCTTGATATGTATTTCCTTTTCTTATTTGAAATTCACACATATCAAGATGTTGGGAAATTTCAGTGTATATTTTTAAAAGCATTTGTTTTTTTTCAAAAAGTTTATTTTTAAAATAATCATAAGTTTGGTTGTACCCGCTTTCAACAAGTTGCAATCTTTTTTCTTCCGAAACATTAAAATCGACAATATTTAGATCTCCGGTGTCAATGGTTATGTAATCGTAATTGTCTCGGCAGCCATATATTTTTGTCAGGAATTTTGTTCCGGTGCTTGTTGCATAGCTGTATATTGCGTTAGCAAATTCTATTGCATTATGATCATTACCTTGAAAGTCACCTTCTAACCTAAATTCAACTATTCTTTCTCCTTCTTTTTGTAAGTTAGGAGATAGACTCCACATAGGTGCGCTCTTTTGTAAATCTCCATCAACAAGGACTCTATTGTTGTATTCAACCGGTTTCATTAATCCGGGCATTCCGCTTGATATGCGTACAGCCTTTGCTATTTCAAAATCAGGAGTTTCAACTTTTGAAAATTCTTTACATTCAAAATTTGATAAGTCAGTAGTAATTATTACAAGATTTTTTTCAATGTCCCCAAAAGTTACAGCTTTATTCCTTCCTTTTTTATAATTATCACCATAAAATTTCTTTTCTATTAGTTCCCTAAGCCAATCTAAAAATACTTCCCCTTTACTCAGTGCAAATTGTGAGCCTATACCTATTTGAATATCTCTGAATAAATCATAATTTACTTTTAGCAAAATATTTTTTATTTCTTCTGAATTATATCCAACTGCAACAAGGGCTGCAAACACTGCTCCGACAGAAGACCCTGCAAGTGTATCATATTTTATATCGAGTTCTTCTATAGCTTTCAAGGCTCCACTATATGCAACCCCTCGAATTGCGCCGCCACCAAATAAAATTGTGTATTTTAAATTAACATTATCCATAAACTTCATTATACACCCAGTTAAAATTTGATTGATGTATCAAATAGAGTATTTTTATAATATTCTAATGTGTTATCAGGTAGGGTATAAGTTTTTTTTCTGTTTTCTGTCTTTATGAAAACTCCAAAATTTTCTGTATCGAACACATTTGTCCATTTAGGTAATTCATTCAGTTTTTCATAGACCGGATAGTATTTTTCTATAATCATAATGTCGGGCGGATATTTTTTCAAAACTTCATCCCAATCAGGATTTAGAAGATAAAATTTCTTTAATAAAGGAACCATTTCATCATAGTATACTTCTTCATATCTTCCATCCATAAATATTTTGTTGTGAGGATAAGTTTTATATGAAACAAAACTTCCTAATCCAAAATTGACAAGGATATTCCCTTTTATATCATTAATCTTTATAAATTCTACTTCTCTATGCGGGTATTGGCTTGCTCCCAGTGGTAATTCATACTTTTTCATTGATAATCCGATTAATGAAATTAAAATTATTAGGATAAGTGTTAATTTTTCCGTATATTTTGGTAATTTGTTTTCTATATAGTCAGCAAAATCCTCATAGCAGAACGCTGTTGCTGTAATAACAAAAAATGGTAAAAGCTTGATATGTTGTATAGCGAGAAATAATGTTGTAAGTATAACGATAAATTTAGCTTTGTCTAAATCTTTCCACAATGAGATTTGAGTAGACATTTTGTGGGTATATATCTTATATCCTTCAAGTCCTATAATTAAAATCATAAATATTTTGAAAGGAATTTGGTTATACAAGTGCGGCTTAGAAAAAATACCCCACCATTCCGTTATGTCAGGACGTTTCATCGTGTTTGCCATAAGTAAAAATTTTATGTAATCAAAACCCCAAGGGTTTATTAATAGAGCCGCGCAGGACAAAATGCCTGCATAAAGATAATGTTTTACCGGCTTTTTATCCAATATTTCGGATATAGCGTACATTCCAATTAAACCAAGTCCGGCAACAACGCCGCCATGCAGATTATTCCATATTATAGTTAATATTGGTAGCAAGTATAGGAGTTTCAAACTTCCTTGTCTTACTTTTTCTAATATGTACAAGAAAATTGTGAAGAATAAAAAACTAAACAGATGACATCTTATAGGACTCCCGAAATTTGCTTGTAGCGCAATTATTGGTAAAATCCAAAATAGCATATTATAAAAACTCTTGTCATGTCTTAGTTTTATAATTCTGGTTGTGAAAAATATTATTAAAAAGAAAATTACTGTTTGAAGAAAGATTAAACTATATCCTCCGAAATGTTTCAAGAAGAAGTAAAAAATAACGCCTGAACCATACTCATGGTCCCACCAAGTATGAGTTGGGGTGTATGATAAAAAGTCAGTTTTTAATACGGTATGCCCATCTATGACACCCATTCCGGCAATTAATCTTGCCCATAAATCATAGTCGAAGATTTGGACATTTGCACTTATCATAAAAACAAGCATTAATATTGTTATAAAAAATAAAAACGGATAAAACTTTTTCATAGGTAAATTATACAATAAATAATTACTATAAAAAACTCCAAACATATATGTTTGGAGTTAAAAAACTTATTTATTGCATATAAATTAAGCTGCCATTTCACCTTTAATTTCTCTGATAAGATATTCTGCAACCCATTCAAAATCTTTATTATCGTGAGCGGCTCTTTCAAGATATTTAATTGATGCGTTACCAATTCTGATTAATGTCATAGCAACAACACCTCTTTTGATACCTCTTACAACTTGCAATTGATCAACCAATTGAGGAACAATTGCGGAACCGCAATTGACTAATGTGTTTTCTAATTCATTTTTAGTCGTATTATCTGCATTTTCTAATTTTGTAAGAATTTCATTAACTGTTTCCATCTTTAAATCTCCAATATTCTAATCTATGTATACATTATAATGCAAAATTTGCTTAATATCGGATTTCCTTACATAATCTTTATATCGTATAAAGAAATATAAAAAATCATATTATTTATACTTAATATCTTGTTACATGTCAGCAAAAATTTTTTATTATGAGATTTATATGCGTATGCGAGTATCGGGAGTTAATACTGTATTATATAATACAAATATTTTCCGCCAGAAAAGTGGCGAAAATGCAGCTTTTTTCAGATATCAAAATCTCAAGGGTGCAAGTTTAAGTAGAGATATTTTTCTCGCTGATACTATTGCCTTTGGAATGAAACAACCTGTATCAACTCATAAACAATTTAGAAAACTTACGGAAGATCACGTAATACACTGTATATATTGTAAAAAGCCAATGATATATGCAGGTACACTTCAGGATATGTTGAGGCGCGGGGTATTTAGTGGTTCTATCAAAGATTATGTTGCAGAAACAATGCCATATAGAGAATATATGAAACGTGGTCAGCAGCTGGTATTTGATCAAATTGTAAAGTATGCGCAGAAAAGTCCGCAGACCCATCTTGAAGATATTGTTCATTTTCTGTATCAAAACTCCATAAAAAGGTTGGTAAAAACTCAGTCAAAAATTTTCAAGTTGTTAATTGATGAGTCCAAAAATCTCCCTCCTGATATGCAAGTGCGTTTTCGTAAATTTATGAAAAAACAGCATAAACGTCTGTATGAAATTCCCTATCAAGAAGATTTTAATGCAGAAAACTATGCTTATAAGATGAATAAAATGATTCAGTCAATTCCGAATCCGGAGTTGAAAGAATATTTGTTGAGAATTACAACCCCTATGTACGGTGAAGATTTTAAAAATTTTGATAATATTATTCCTCGCGATGTTGGTTTGCAGATAACTCACAGTAATATAGACAAACTTCATACTGCAAAAGAATTTAGTGAATATGTTATATATAGAGTTCAAAAAATCGGAGAACGTCTTGACAGACAAGATATAGTTAATCTTTGTAATACTTCCAAAAGAATGATGGAAGGAAAACCTGTTGTTATACCGTTTTCAAATAAAGAATTTTTAAGAGATTTGGCAAATGTTGAACTTGCCGAATTAAGACCGAATCCGGTTTATTATAACATGCTTGCAATATCAAGAAGACTTCCAAGCTCTAATCGGAGTATGAGCTCTTTTGTTGTAAAGCACAGATACTCTAATTCCGATACCATTGGCTTTCAATTATTAAAGCCATCTCTTACAACAATAGAACATCAAAAAACAAGAACAAGCGGTGGTAGTGATGCTCTGACAAATTGTGTACTGGCATGTAATGCGGATAATTTTGAAAGGGGTTCTATGCCTCAATATGTCTATTTTAGACAATGGAACAAAAAAAATCCTCAAGTATATTTTAATGATGTTATAAAAATATCAAAAGAAGAAAATTTAATAAGCTCGTCAGATATTGAAGGTCAAGCAAATACGCTTGCGGAACAAGGTCATATAAAAGTCGATATATCAGCGTTAAAGAAGTAAATAATGAAAATATTCAGTGATTTCTTAAATTTTAATAATACTCGTATCCGACAAAATGTAGTCGGTGTTCAATTCTGCAATCCTAAAATGTCTAATTTGAAATTAGCATCTCACTTAGATAAGGATACCGTAACTTTTACAGGGAAAAAAATCCCAAGTATCGTAACGCCCACAATGGAAGACCTGATTAAAAGAACAAAAGCAATAGATGTTTTAAGATACAATGTTTTGCGTCTTGCAAAGCATGATGTCCCTTGTCCCGTATGCGGCGGACTTATGTTTGATACCGAAAAATCGCTTGCATTTGATCAAAAACTCCTTCAAAGTAAAAATCCTTCAGATATATTGAAATGTATTGAGGAATATAGTAAATATCTTCATCCTGTTGAGAGAGAAATATTTAAGATGATGAAACAAGATAATGTGTATCACGAGAATAGAACTTTGTTTGATATGCTTAAGCGTCGTTTACCCAGAGCTGAAAAAAGAATTGTTCAACAGCAATCAAAAACATTTTCAAATATCGGACTTTTAAGCAGAAATTTGCCTAAAGAAATGCGATTGAATGTTCAAGATTTACTTAATGATTCCTTTGACAGAATTTTAGATCCTCGTGAAACCTCAAGATTCAGCAGGCAAATATTTATATATAAATTGAAAAATACTCTTATTCCCGAGTCTGAAAAAAATAGACTGAGAGAAAAATTTGAAAAAGAATTTCTTAGCAAGCATAGTCGTATTGAAGAAAATTTTGAAAAGAACCTTATTGATTTTATTGAGACCAAATTGAAGGTGGCAATATCTCTTTGGAAGGTTTATACTCCGACACAAATGGCAATATTAAAAGAAGCTTATAAACTGTCAAAAGCAGATAATAATGTGGATGCGTTTATTGTAAAATATGCAAAACGTGATTACAAAGGTGCAAATCCTGATTACAAAATTGCAACACGAATGCTAAATAATTCTCTTGCAACAGTAGAGCATGTTGTGGCTCAATCTAAACGTGGCGCAACCGAACCTAAAAATTTAAGTCTTGAGTGTGCTGCTTGTAACAACGGCAGGGGAAATAATCCTATTCTTAAGCAGATTGAAGATAACCCAAATATGCCTTTTAATTATAGACGTTTTATGAAAAGGTTATGTGAATTGCATTTGCAAAATATTGTGGAAAAAAGTTATATTACCCAGCTGAATAAGACTTACAATAAGCAATCATGCGGGATTTTAGATGCAGATTTATCTGTAATGAATAAGCGTGGCAAAAAAAATAAACCTCAATATTCTCAAACAGGTATAACTCCGACAAAAGCCGAACGAAGACAAGCTCGAAAATTAAAGCTAAAACAAAAATCAAATAAAAATAAGAAATTATAATATTCTATTAAAAATGCATATCAAATTGAGGAGGCATACCATTTACTTTTTCATCCTCCAATCTCATAGCAGAGCCGATTGTAAAGTTTTGAGCAAACATCTTATTTAATTCAAAGTTAATGTTTCCGTTAAAGACTTCTTCGTTTTCTTCCAAGAAGTTAAATAAAGGTTCAACAGGAGATGCGACAATATTTGATATTGTTCCTTCAGCCAACTTCATAGTGTGTTCCCCGATTTCGGGTACTTTAATATTGAAGCCAAACGGTTTGTATGGTCTGTTAAATGATGCTCCTGTTTCTGTCACTGTCTATCCCTGCTCTTTCATTTGTTTTATATACACCCTTATAATCGGCATATTTTTATGAAAGTTTAGGGTTTTAAATAAAATTTTTACAAATATTAATATTTAAAGGCATGCAAAATTAGGGAAATAATATACCACGCTAATATTGTACCGGAAGCTTGCCAAAATCTAACAGTTTTTGCTTTTTTGTACCCGTGAATTATAAACATTGTACTACCGATAACTGCGGCTAAACCCAATAGCAAAACAGGTGTAAATTCAAATCCGTCAAAATATATAAAAATTGGCGTTATACATAAAAAAGCTACAAATGCTGTTGCTAAATCTGCAATTGCTCCTGAGATATGGTGAATGTAAAAATTTTTTTTGTTACTTAATGCAAAATTTCTCATTTGTGTTTTTTTGTTATTCATACTATATTCTCACTTTCAATGCTGCTTTTATTAAACCTTTAAATAGCGGATGAGGTCTTTCCGGTCTGGATTTGAATTCGGGATGGAATTGAGAGGCTACAAACCATTTGAGTTTCGGAAGCTCTACTATTTCAGCCAGCATCCCATCCGGTGACATTCCGGAGAAAACTAATCCTGCATCGCTCAGTTGTTTGATATATTCATTGTTAACTTCATATCTGTGTCGGTGTCTTTCTGAGATAACATCTTTACCATATGCTTTGTGGGCTATTGAACCTTTCTTTAGTACACAATCATAAGCTCCTAATCTCATTGTACCTCCGTACCCTTGTACATTCTTTTGTTCAAGCATTAAATCTATTACAGGGTGGGTCGGATGTTCATCAAATTCTTTAGAATTAGCATCTTTTAAGCCTAATACGTTTCTTGCGTATTCTATTACTGCACACTGCATACCTAAGCATAACCCTAAAAACGGCAGATCATGTTCCCTTGCGTACCTTATGACATTGAGTTTCCCTTCAATCCCTCTTACTCCAAAACCGCCGGGAACGACTACTGCCTGTGCATCTTTCAATAATTCCTTGCAATTTTTGAAATCAATACAATCTTCTGAATTAATCCATTTAATTTCTATTTTTACATCGTTTTCATATCCGGCATGTTTTAGAGATTCTACAACCGAAATGTATGCATCTGACAATTTAGTATATTTCCCTGCAATAGCAACGGTAATAGTTCCTTTTGGATTTTTTATATGCTCCACAAGTTTTTTCCAATTTCTTAAATCCGGTTCTTTATCCGGTACTTGCAATGCTTTTAAGACAACTCCTGCCATATTTTGTTCTTCCATTGCTAATGGTACTTCATAAATACTTTTCATATCTCTGCATTCAAGCACAGCTTCTTTTGATACAGAACAAAATAGTGCAAGTTTTTCTTTCTCTGTTTTTGGAATAGCTCTTGACGTACGGCATACAAGAATTTCCGGTTGTATACCATAACTTCTTAGCACATTTACGCTATGTTGTGACGGTTTAGTCTTTAATTCTCCCGATGTGGGCAGATATGGGAGCAATGTACAATGGATTGATACGGCATTTCCTATTCCGACCTCAGCTTTAAACTGTCTTATAGCTTCTATAAATGGTAAGCTCTCAATGTCCCCGATTGTTCCGCCAATTTCAATAAGCTGAAAATCCGGAGAAAATTGTTTTGTAGCCCCAAGAATTCTTGATTTTATTTCGTTTGTGATATGCGGAATTACCTGAACTGTAGCTCCCAGGTAGTCACCACGTCTTTCTTTTTCAATAACGTGTTGGTAAACGCTGCCTGATGTTACGTTGTTGTACTTGCCAAGATTTGTATCGGTAAATCTTTCGTAGTGCCCTAAATCTAAATCTGTTTCAGCTCCGTCATCAGTTACAAAAACTTCGCCATGCTGAAACGGACTCATTGTCCCCGGGTCAACATTAATATAAGGATCAAATTTTTGGTTAATTACAGAAAATCCTCTTGCTCTTAGTAGTTTACCTAAAGATGCCGCAACGATACCTTTTCCAAGAGAACTAACTACGCCGCCTGTTATAAAAATATATTTTGTCATTATTTACTCCAACATATCAAACATAATATACTAATAATTTATTGAATTATCCGATTTTTGGGACTTTAAAGAAGCCGTTTTCTTCTTCAGGCGCGTTTGCCATTAATTCTTCTTTTGTTTGTTCGTAAACAACTTTGTCTTCTCTCATTACGTTCACAAAATCTATAACTTGTGTCATAGGTTTAACATTTGATGTATCAACTTCATTCATTTGATCAACGTATTTTAATACATCTCCGAGTTGTTTTGTATAAAGTTCTTTTTCTTCTTCTGTTAATTCTAATCTCGCTAGTTTTGCAACGTGTTCAACATCTTTTATTGTAATCATTCCGTATCTCTCCAATCAACTGTAAACTAACATGGATATTATCACAAAATAAAAATTTTTTAAACCTGTATAGCCTAAATTGTAAAGGTGATGTTGTTCGCAAGCAGTAGTATTATTCCGGAAATTGCTAATGCAGGACCAAATGGAAGGTAGGTTCTGTTCTCTTCGTTTTTTATACCTTTAAGAGTATAATAGCAGGCTATTGTACCAAATGCCAACAACGGAATTATTGCACATATCAAATATATCATTTTTGTTGGTATTAAGTTTTTGTGTTGGGCGATAAAAAATATTCCTGCATATAAGAGGAAACAAAGTAAAGAAATAGGAGCTTGCCAATTTCTTAATTCAAATTGCTTTTTTATAAATATTGGCAGAGTAAAAGTTATTTGCAAAATTACGGCAGCAATAATAATTAAAATAATATTCTGCCATCCAAAAACGGCACCGAGTCCTGCAGCGATATATGTATCTCCTTCCCCAAAGGCTCTGCTGCCGGCTATTAGATATCCTAATCTTGCAGCGATTTCCATAATAATTGCACCTAATATTAGCCCTAAAAGCGATTCTGTTATTGGCGTTGAAAAAGCCCATTGTGCGGTCAGATGAAAACCTGATATGGAATCTATTTTGTCATATACATCAAAGCCTGTCAGTAACAGATTGTATATTAAGCCTAGCGCAATCAAAAAATATGTATGCGAATCAAATACGATTTGCTTTTTTATGTCTGTAACAGTTAGTACAAGCAAAATAGATGCTACAGCAAACCCAAATAATGTATGCGGATATAATCCGTATTTGCAAAACACAGCAACGAATAAACATCCTGTAATAAATTCTATTATCGGATACTGTATACTAATTTTTTCGTGGCAAAAACCGCATTTACCTTTTAAAATGATATATGAAAGAATTGGGATGTTATGCCACCATTTTAGTTTATTCCCACAGTTCGGACATTTTGACGGCGGAAGGACTATAGATTCTCCGCTAAAGGCTCTTAGTATAACCACATTCAAAAAGCTTCCTATTACTGTTCCTAATATAAAAACAAAAACTAATATCAGCGTTAATAAAATTGCTAATGTAATCATATTTCTCCTCTTATTTTTCTATATAATTTTATCATGTTATGTGATTAACTTCTAAATTTTAAATTAAATTAATAAATTTCATATTTTATAAAAATCAACATATCGGATGATGGAAGTTTACATAATTTAATATTAAATAAAATATATATGACATAAAAATTTTTGTCATTAAAAATATATTGTAGCAAGTAGAGGTATCGTTATGGCAAGTGTTGTTAGTTTATTAACTCAGATGTTTTCTCCGGCAAGTGTGCAAACAGCAACGCCGGTTATTAGTAAGCCGTCAAATCCGTATGGAAATAACCCATTTGTGAATTATAACGGGTATCAGTATGAAAGCGGTACTTATGCAAAGAATAAACCTGTAAAGGGCGGGTATTTTGCAGGATATTATAACGGGAAGCAAAATATCGTAGGAAGAAGACTTTTCGTTGAAGTGTAACGATAGAAAATGAAACAAAGAGGAGAGAACCTGATGTATAATCATCAGGTTTTTTCTTTTTATTTTCCGATACAGAAATGCGAGAATATATTTTCCAAAATCTCATCAGTAATTACTTCACCCGTGATTTCATCAAGTGCTATTAGTGCTGCTTTAACGTCAATAGAGATTAAATCTTGCAGCTCATTTAATTCTGCGGCTTCTATTGCTCGAATTAGACTTTCCTTACATCTGTAAAGACATTCCTGCTGTCTTTTGTTTGTTATGAATTCGGTTTCTTCCGTCGCGAAATTCGCAACTGTATTTTTTATTTTTTCCTTTAAGTCTTCTATTCCAAATTCCGAAATAGTTGAAATTTTTATTGCATTATTAATATTAAACGGTAGAGATATGCTTGCTTTTGTTCCAAGGTCACATTTGTTAGCAACTATTATGTGTTTTTTATCTTTTATTAAATCATATATTTCAGCATCTTCCTTTTCAAACTGTGATGATATGTCAAATAAAAATAGAACTAAATCGGCATCTAATGCAGATTGTTTTGAATATTCAATTCCTATTTCTTCAACTTTACCAACTTCATTTCCTCCGCGGATTCCTGCCGTATCTATAATTGTAATAGGCACATCCCAATCCAAATTTTCTTTTATAACGTCACGAGTCGTACCTGCAATATCCGTTACGATAGCTCTTTCCATGTTCAAAAACGTGTTGAAAAGTGATGATTTGCCCACATTTGGTTTTCCAACTATTGCTACTTTTACTCCCTGACGTAATACGTCAGAAGTTTTTACACAAGTCAGAATCTTATCAATTTCTTTCTTTGCCGATGTAAATTCATCCAATAAGTATGAATACTCAGGTTCTGCAACATCTTCGGGAAAATCAATTCCTGCGACTATTCTTGATAAGACTTCAAATAATTTACTCTTTATTTCCGATATTTTTTGCCCCAAAACTCCTGATAAGTTTTTGGCAGATTGAATTGCAAAGTTCTTTGTTTTTGCGTGAATTAAATCTGCAACAGCTTCAGCCTGTGATAAATCTAATTTGTGGTTTAAAAATGCTCGTTTTGTAAATTCTCCTCTTTCTGCCATTCTTGCACCATTTTTGAGAGTGATGTCAAGAATGTTCCTTACAACATTTACTCCTCCGTGGCAGTGGATTTCAATAACATCCTCACCCGTGTAGCTGTGTGGCTTTTTGAACGGAAGCACAATAACCTCGTCGATTTTTTTCCCTTCATCTGTAATCCAGCCGTGAGAGATTTTTCCCGGCTCAAGATTTTGTTTTGTGAAAATTTTCGCGATAACGTCAAAACTCTTGTCGCCTGATATACGAATAACGCCTACTCCGCCGGTACCGAGCGGGGTTGCAATTGCAGTTATTGTATCAAATTCTTCCAATAAATTCATATGCCGATTATAGCATAAATAATTTTGAAAATTCTTCTTAGTTTATGTTTGTGTTAAAATTACACTTATTAAGATTAAGAGCTAAGGAGGAAAACATGTTAAGTAGTTTAGTATCTACCCACGGAATGGTTATTTCCGGTGCGATTTTGCTTATAGCTTACGTTTTTATCGCAACAGAAAAAATACCAAAGTCCGTAGTTGCACTTGTTGGTGCTTCTTTAACAATGTTGTTGGGTTTGCTTCCGTTTAAGGGTTATGTCGATCCGACGACTAATACATATGTAAAATCTGTATTTGAATATATTGCGTTTGACGTTATATTTTTGCTTATAGGTATGATGATAATTGTTCATATTGCAAGTAAAAGCGGTGTGTTTAAGTGGATTGCGATATATCTTTTGAAATTAACTAAAGGTCATCCTAAGATGGTCTTGTTCGCTCTTGCAGCATTTACTGCTGTTGCATCTGCTTTTTTAGATAACGTAACTACTGTCGTTCTTATTATGCCGGTAACTTTTGTTATCGCCAAAGAATTCGATATGGACCCGATACCGTTTTTGATTACAGAGGTTCTTGCTTCTAATATTGGCGGAACTGCAACTTTAATTGGTGACCCGCCAAATATAATTATTGGCGCTAAAGCAGGTTTAAGCTTTATGGCATTTTTACAGGAATTGTCTTTGATTGTCGCAATTATTTTCTTATCTGCAATCGGAATTTTGATTTTAATGTTTAGAAAACAACTAAAATCTACTCCTGAAAAAATGGAACATATTGCAAATCTTGATAATTCAAAAACCATCACTGACAAGAATTTGATGATTCGTTCTTTAATTGTTTTGTTCTTTGTTATATTAGGATTTATGACTCATGATATGACGGGAGTTCCCGCTTATGTCTTTGCTGTTGCCGGTGCCAGTGCACTGCTGTTGTTTGAAAAACCAAAAGAAATTTATAAGGATGTTGAGTGGTTAACCATTTTCTTCTTTATCGGATTATTTATTATAATCGGTGGTTTTGAGGCAAATGGCGGTATTGCATATTTGGCAAATAAAATGATTGAGCTTACTCATGGAAGTTTGAATTTGGCTACCATGCTTATTTTGTGGGGGTCAGGTATTTTATCGGGTATAATTGATAATATTCCGTATACGGCAACAATGGCTCCGCTTATCGATCAGGTTCAGCATACTATACCTTACCACGGTGCCGGTCACAATCCTATGTGGTGGGCATTGGCTTTAGGTGCATGCTTAGGCGGTAACTTCACAATTATCGGTGCTGCGGCAAATGTTTTAGTCAGCGAAACGGCTGCATCAAAAGGACATGCGATTTCATTCATGAGATTTTTGAAATACGGTGCAATAGTTACCGTTGTTGCGTTGACTTTAAGTTCAATTTACTTATATCTCAGATATTTAAGGTAATTTACGTAATACAAAAATAAAAAGCCTCTCTTTTAAGAGAGGCTTTTTATATATTAATTTTCTTCTGTTTTTTGTGTTTCAAGCATTTCCTTCTTTTGGGCTAATAAGTTTGTTGTTCCGTTATTGGGTTTTGCTTGTTGTTGTACGGTAAATTCCGTGTCATTTACATCTAATTTTTTAGGTTCTTCTTCAGGTTTTGCGCCTTTTACGAAGGTTTCACCGTTGTACAATTTAGGTCGAATTAATCCCCATTCTTTAGATTTGTCGCCCGCAGGTACTGAGAAGAACGGAGATACGCAACGTTTGATAAAGTATTGACAAATAATTACGGATAACAGCGCAACCGTACCTTCAGTTAATGCAGCTTTGTTTTTTAACAGTTTCATAACTGCTTTGTTATTATTCTTGTCTGCAAGTCTTTCGTCGAGTTTTGCAAAGAAGTGTTTTGAAATCTTTGTATCAACGAATTTTTTCATCAATTTTTCGATAGGTTTAACCGCTAACAGTTGTAATCCAATATTAATAACACCGTTTGCAAGGTCGTAGTTAGCAACATCTGCTCTTTGTTGAGGGGTCATTTTTTTGTTGCTTCTTGCCTGACTTACATATAAGTAACATCCGACAGCATCCTTCAAAATTAATGAAGTTGCAATTTTACCCGTAGGTGATAAGTTTACCATTGTATTCCATAAACTCATTATTTCACCTCAGCTTTCTGCACTTCCGGTGCCGGCTGTTCGGTTGTATTGTTTTTATCAAATTTATCTATTAATTCTTTTAATCTCGGATGTGACCAGTTTAGAGCATAGCAGCTTGCTGTTACCATAAACAAGTTTACTAACAATGATAACCAGAATTTTTTATTGCCAAATAATTTTTGAGCTTTAACATCCTGGGTTTCGATATATTTCTTTATTCTTGCCTTAAAATCGTCGGCAGCAAAGAGTTCAGGTTCTTCTTTCTTAAGAATTTCAAGCCCTTGATTTGTCGCCCATTCTTTTTGAGCTTCTTCAAGTTCTTTTACCTTCTTAGTGCTGAAGCCCATGAGTCTTGTTGTTCTGTCCCATAGAGAAAGTTTTTTCCCTTTTTCTATAGCGGCAAAACCTTCTTTATCTCGTTCTATTGCTAGATTTCTGTACTCTTCGGTTACTAAATCTTTGTCTTTAATATTAAAGTTTTTACCTTTTAATTCTTCATATTTAGCATCTAATAATTGTTTACGTTTTTCTTCAACAATTTTATCTTTTAAAAATTTTTGTTTATCTTTCGCAACTTCTTTTGCCAATTTATCGTCTTTTACTTCAAGACCGACTTCGCTGTATTTGTTTCTGATTTGTTCTTCAAGTTCCTGTTTTAATGTTGTGCCGTTAGGACGGACTTCTTCAAACTTACTTTCCCATTCTTGAATTTCTTGAGGGGTAATTTGCTTTTTGAGGAATTTTTTATCAGGGATTAAAGAGCCGATAACGTCATCGTTAAACAGCGGAATTTTCTTTTCGTAGGCTAACTTATTGATATATTTGTTTATTGCCAAAGTCATTGGGACTTGGAAAGAAAGAGCCAAACCTGCAGAAAGAGGTTGACGTATTGCCTGGAAAAATTTCTTGTCATTATCTTCCTTGTCGCCTTTGCCCGGACTAACCATAATGATTAACGGAGCAATAATACCTGTTCCGATAGCGGCAATCAATGCGTTTGTAATTTCGCTGGCTTCTTTCATTTTTTCAGAGAGGTTTCTTAAGAAAAACCAACCTTTGTTGGATAAATTAGCGCCGCCGGTAAAGGCAACATTTGAAGAATAGTTTGAACCATAATTCCCATTATTTTGTGTACGAGAATTATAGCCTTTACGATTTTGTACTGCCCCGAATTTTGGCGCAACATACAAACTGCTTTGAATTTTGTTACTATTCATGTTCTACTCCAGAAAACCTTCCATATATTTAAAGGTTTTGGAAATAAAAAAATTGTCTTTTTATGCGAAAAAAATCATCAAAGTTTTAACAAAATTTAATATTTTATACACATGGATTACTATGACTATTCTTTATTCCCCATCCGTACTCTAATTATACTATATCAAGGGATTTGTCAAGTTGTTCTTTTGTAGCTGAATCCTTTATCCAGTGGGTTTTTACATTGATTTTCTTGTATATATAATTTTAAATTTAAGTTTTTCTCTATATGGTTATATATGATATATATCTGATTGGATATAATAAATTTTTATGTAAAAGTAGGATAATTATTTTATAGAATTGTAAATTTGGTAAAATCTTTTATACTTCGAATAATAATGTCGACGGCGGGACAGTCTTGAGTCGCTCGCATTAAACGTGTCTACGGTTGATTGCTACATAATTTTCAATTATTCCGCAATCAAGCCTTCGCACTCTGCTCACTCCTCGCTTGAACCCTGACCGAACTCTGTTCGGTGGGGTTCTGCGTCCCTCTCACAGACATTTTTACTTCGAATAATAATGTCGACGGCGGGACAGTCTTGAGTCGTTCGCATTAAACGTGTCTACGGTTGATTGCTACATAATTTTCAATTATTCCGCACTCAAGCCTTCGCACTCTGCTCACTCCTCGCTTGAACCCTGACCGAACTCTGTTCGGTGGGGTTCTGCGTCCCTCTTACAAACATTTTTACTTCGAATAATAATGTCGACGGCGGGACTTGAACCCGCACGGGTTTCCCCACACGCCCCTCAAACGTGCACGTATACCGATTCCGTCACGTCGACATCTGTCTTCACTTTTATCCTATCATAAATAATATCTTTAGTAAAGAAATGTTTTATTCTACTTCAAATAAACTTCTCAAATGTTCCATGATGTCTTCTTCATCAAGTTCTTCTGTTTCTTTGTTCAAATCCAGTGCCATTTGATAGTAATTTGCGGCATCATTTGTAAATCCCATTTTTTGGCTTGCTCTGCCGGCATTAAAGTATGCTAACGTATATGTAGGGTCAATATTTATTGCTTCTTCAAAATATTCTAAAGCTTCTTCTGCATCTAGTAACCCATCCATATATACAATTCCAAGATTGTTTTGAGCAAAGGCATTTTCAGGATTGAGCTCTATCGATTTATGGTACGAAACAAGTGCTTCTTCTACAAAATCTTTTTCATATAATGCTATGCCTGCCTTTGAATATCCTCTATAATTCTCAGGGTCTGCCATTATTGCATCACAATACGCTTTTATTGCATTGTCCAAATCGTATACAGCCATGTATGTATCACCTAATGCTATGTACAAGTCATAATTTTTAGGATCAAGAATTAATCCTGCTTGGTATGTTGCGACTGCTGCTTCAATATTGCCTTGGACTTCTGCATATATTGCGCCCAATGCTTGACATACGATTGATGTCCATTCGTTGTCCGGATTGAGTGCAATTGCCTTTTGATAATGTTCTATTGCATCGTCATATAATTCTGCTTTCGCATATGAAAATGCAAGTGAATTGTTGTAATATGGGTTTTCTGTATCTCTTTCTAGCGCAAGCTTAAATGCGCTTATTGAATTTATTTTATCTTCTTTTCTCAAATACAGATGTCCCAGTTCATAGTATATTGCTGCTGTATCAATATCAAATTCTAATAATTTTTCATAGCATTCGATTGTTTCTGCTGTGTTTTCAGGATAATAACTTTGTAATACCGTTACCAGTTTCACTAATACATCCCTGTTTAGCGGATTTGCTTCTAATACCTTTTTGTAACAATCTAAACATAAATCTATTTCATCATTTTTTAGTGCTAAATCCCCAATTTTGTTATAATAAAGTTGTGCGTGCTTTGTTCCTAATATCGCTTGTTTATATATGCTTTCCGCTTTTTTCGGCATGTTGAATTTTTCAAGAAAATTCCCGACGGTATTATAGGTAAATACAGATATATCATCGCTCATTTTTTTATACATCATGTTCAAAAGCGGCTTATCCCATGCAAGCATTATGCTTCCGGAAAGAAAATAATATAAAAAGCTTACATAGTCCCCAAAACTACCTTTTTCACTATTAATCTTTTGCAGTATAGCTTGTGAAAGAACCAATCTTGGTCTGGCTGATTTTAATTTACCTTTGCTTATTGCTGACTTAAATTCATTGATTGCGTCTGAATAATTTTCTGCCATCTGCATGAAAAAGCCCGTATACATGTGAGCATTCATGTTGTTCGGAGCTAATGATACTGCGGTTTTACATTGGTCTATTGCTGTATTAGTACTTATTTGCCCTTGTTCCCACATTAAAGAAGCTAATCTGTAATACGTCTCAGGAATTGTCGGATCATATTTAACCGCATCAATATAGTTATTGATTGCATCCTGTAAATCTGTATTATCCTTTCGGATTAAATACCTTTCATGGTATAATCTTGCTTGCTCTAACGCTCTTTTAGCTTGATTTTCCTTTTCCCCGATTTCTTTTATCAGCGTCGGTTGTACCAATGTTTGTTCTGCCATTTTTTGCTCCATATATATGTCTATATATCATTATTCGCTCAGGATTTTATAATCTTTAATTTTTTATAAATATATCATCTGTTTGGTGTAGAAATTTTGTTTTGTTATGTTAGAATGACTTCAGGTGATGTTGCTATTGCTCGATTGGGGGATATGTGAGAAAAATTTGTTTAATAAGCTATGATAATCTCGATTTTTTTAAATCTGTTGCAAGTTACTTTTATTCAATTGGTGATGTAAAGCTTACTTGTTTGTTTGAAAACAAAAAACTTATTACTGATAATTCGCTTTTGACCTTTAAAAATCTCACGTCAAAATGTCTTTCAAAAGAGGAAATTTTTGATTATATCCGTTCTAATAAATTTGATATTTGTGCTTTTGATAGCTTTTTCTTTTCGGATATTGAAACTCTGTCCGGTAATTCAAACTTACTTTTCTTGTTTAAAGCTTTATATCCGGCTTTTTCTGAATCTGTAAATCCTGTTGCCGATGCTTACAAATCAGGAGTTAAAGTTAGTGGTATAACTATCTTTGTGCAAAATGATACGCAACATAAAACTATTGTAGCTCAGTATCCTCTTTTAATTTCAAATTTGATGCACTTTGATGAATATCAAAAAAATGTGGATAATTTGGTAAATTTGATATACCCGATAGTTATTGATAAAGTATCTTCCGGCAAGACCTTTGATTTTCAAGATTTAATTCCTTCTAATAGTAAAAATAAATCTTGTTCTAATAGTTGTGGCAGCTGCCAAAAATGTAATCATTAGCCGGATTTTGCGTATTCTCTCATCCCAACACATGACCACCCATGACAATTTTCCTCTTTTTAAATGATGACTATATTTAGTAATTGTATAGAATAAAATATGGAAAGACAATCTTGGGTGGATAATGGATCAGTTATTTGATTTTACTTCATACAATAATATAAAAAGACTCTCGACAGAAGAATTAGAGTCTTTATGGATGTCTTATCTGAATGATAGAACAAATAAGAAATTAAGGGATACCCTTATCGTTCAATACATTTATCTCGTAAGATTTGTTGTAGGAAGAGTCAGAGTGACTTTACCTGCAACAATTTCAGTTGAAGATATTGCCGGTTATGGTATTGAGGGTTTAATTAGTGCTATTGAACGTTATACTGTTAAAAAAAATACTCGTTTTGAAACTTATGCCTTAATAAGAATTCGTGGCGCAATTATTGATAAAATTAGAGAAGAAGATTTCTTGCCTCGTAGTGTGCGACAAAAAATTAAAGAAATAAAGAGGGCTGAAGAAACTTTAAAACAAGAATTAGGCAGAACTCCTACTACAACAGAAATTGCCAACTTCTTGGATATGGATGTAGATAAAGTAAATCAAATAATGTCCGAGGATACTACGGTTACTTCTATTTATGAGAAAAAGGGCTCAAGTGAGGACAGCGTTGAAATTATTGATACAATTCAAGATACAAAGAAACTTAATCCTCAGGAACAAGCCGAAGAAGATAGTACAAAAAAAGAATTGGAACGTGCGTTGAAAAAATTACCTGAACGTGAACGTATTATAATGGTTCTGTATTATCAGGAAAATATGACATTAAAAGATATCGGGGCAACAATTGACGTTTCAGAATCAAGAGTTTGTCAGCTCCATGCTCAAGCTATTGTAAAATTAAAAAATATTCTTGCGGAAAATCGTTCCTCAAGATTGCAATCACGAATAATAGCCGAAGTATAGAAAACTTTAATCCTCATTATATATAAATATGTGCGGAATAGCTATTCCGCATTTTCGTTAGCCAAATGTTTTTATAGCATATAAATATCAGCTCACAAAAAGCGGAACCGCTCACAATTAATTGTCATGTGAAAATATTCGTCGCATTCAGCGAGCGAAGCATCTTATATCGTGCCTTTGGCACTGCTTATTCCTCTGCTCGGCTTCCCGCCTCGCAGAAAACGGAACCGCTCACAAGTAATTGTCATGTGAAAATATTCGTCGCATTCAGTGAGCGAAGCATCTTGTATTGTGCCTTTGGCACTCGCATTGCTCATTCCTCTGCTCGGCTTCC
>DEFJ01000024.1:0-91899 GCA_002350725.1 Cyanobacteria bacterium UBA2855
AAGTTGATTTTTTGATGGATTTATTGGGTCAGACTTTAAAAAATGAATTACAGGAAATGCACGAAAACAATGTCGTTATTAATTTCCTTGGAGATTTAACAAAGTTAAGTCCTAAGTTGCAAGAAATTCTAAGTCATTCTGTTGAGGTTACAAAAAATAATAGCGGCGTAAGATTACAAATAGCTTTTAATTACGGAGCAAGAGATGAAATATTACATGCGGTAAAAGATATTGTATCGTGTGTAAAAAACGGCAGTTTATCACCTGAGGATATTTCTGTTGACACTATTTCCCAAGCTTTGTACACAAAAAATATTCCGGACCCTGATTTATTAATTAGAACCGGCGGAGATATGAGAGTTTCAAATTATTTGTTATGGCAGATTGCGTATTCAGAGTTCTATGTAACAAAAATGCTTTGGCCGGATTTTGATAAACAGGCTCTTTCTGATGCAATAGAGGAATTTCATTCTCGTCAGCGCAGATACGGTAAATAGGAGTATTTTATGCAAATAGTTTTTGGGACATCAAATCCTCATAAAGTAAAAGAATTAAACGGGATAGTCAAAGCGTACGGTATTAAGGATGTAGAATTTATTTTACCGCCTGAGGGTTTTGACCCTGATGAAACAGGAACTACATTTGAAGAAAATTCGTTAATTAAAGCGCAAGAAGCAAGCAAAATTTCTGGTATGATTTCGTTGGCGGATGATTCCGGTTTGTGCGTAGAGGTTTTAAACGGAGAACCCGGGATATATTCTGCCCGATATGCCGAAACGCCACAAAAACGTATTGATAAATTACTTGCGGCAGTTGCACCGTTTGAAAATCGCAGAGCAAAATTTGTATGTGCTATGACACTCACAGATAAAGACGGAAATGTATTATTTGCCGATAGAGGAGAATGCCATGGCAAAATCGCTAAAACTCAAGCCGGAACAGGCGGGTTTGGATATGATCCGATATTTTTGGTAGATGGCAAGAATGGTCTTACTATGGCTGAATTATCGGAAAATGAAAAAAATGAAGTTTCCCACAGGGGCAATGCTCTTAGAAAAGTGCTTAAATATCTAAGTGAGTCATCTGTAAAATCATAAATCAGTTGAAAAAATCGTAAAAATGAAAGAATTGAAAAGGGTTAATCTTAATAGTCCGTTCCATAAATTTTACATACGACTTTACCAGCTCTTTTTCTGAAAGATTTTGTTGTTTTTCTAGAATTACATGATACTTGTTACCTATTTTTATTGCAGAAATAAAATATGTTGGTACTTCCATCAATTTAGCCAGCTTAAATGCTCCCTGCGGCAATTTTATATCACGAGATAAAAATTTTACCGTTACACTTCTCGCATCATTATTTTGGGCAAGTCTATCACCGGCAATAAATACCATATCGCCTTTATTAAGGTTTTCTTTTAATTCTATTCCTGTATTTAAATCGATTTCTTCAACTTGAAAAATATTTACCGGAAAATTAATTTTTAAAGTTTTCAAAAAATCATTAAAAATCTGACTTTGTCGGTTACTCATAAAAATATTTACTTTAAAATTTGGGGTTTTCTGTTGATTTAGCAGTAGTGTTTGTAATATTTCAATATTGCCAATATGGTTACAAATAAAAAATACTCCACACTTTTTTTCAATATCTTCAAACAATGTTTTTTTATCGGCATCATTGTCAAAAATAATGTCACTTTCATTAAAATTCCCGCTATACACAAGCATTTTATCTACAAGAGAATTTGCATATGAAAGTATATGTTTGAATTTATTCAACAAATTTGATTTTAATCCTGTATATTCTTCTACCGTTTTTAAATATTTTTCCGAATATTTTCTGATTTTAGATGCAAATATAAAAGTAAATACAGACATAAAAAATGCAATTACATACAAAATATTCTTACCAAAAATCTTAAATAAAAACCAAGATAAGTATAATCGTTTTTTACCTGCTGATTGCTCTTCAACTTGAAACCATTTAGCATACTCATGATTTTGATTTTCCATTAATAACGGGTTAAAGTATTTTTTTATTAGCAAATAACCTATTATGTATGATGTAGTTATACCAAAAAATAAAATTAGAGCCATTGAACTTAATAATTTGAACCCGCATAACGCCAACATTAAAAACGAAAAAGAAGTAGTCACGCAAGATACAAAAACTGCACTTTCAGTATTTTCTTCAGAGTTAATTCTAAATATAGAATAATCTATCGTAAAACCAAGAACTAAAAATATAGTAATTACACTAAATAAATTTAATTCTCCATATATTAGTGCAGTCATTAAAATTGCAGCTACAATACCGCCTATTGATGGTAAAATTGTAATAAAAGCTTTTCTATAATTGTATAAACAGGCTAATAACATATACAATAATATAAGAACAACAGGAAATAATCCCATAAGTATATGTCGATAATGAGTCATATAATATCTTATATCCGATTGTAAATTAATTACGCCCACATTTTTTTCATTTAAATTTAATTTTTTATTTCCAAAAACAACTATCAAGGAAGTTTTTTCATTGAGCATTAAATCATTTAAGTACATGTTATCAAATTTTATCGGAACAAATTTAGCGGTTTTTAATTTGCGGATTTGATTAGCAGAAAGAATATCCGAATAATTATTCAGGTTATTATGATACAGATTTTTTACAAGATTATAATTTTCATATTGTGTTTTTACCGATGGAAAAATTTTTGAAAGAGAAATATATTCAATATTATTTGCATCAAGCTCTTTAGTTATTTTTTCTTCTGTTTCTATAATTTTATTTATATTATCCGCCTTTACCGTAATTATCTGAGAATAAGCCTCTTCGCCGGAAATTTTATTATATAAATTCTCTGCTTTAAGAAGATCTCTTGTCGGAGTATACAAAGCTGTCAAATTATCATTAAAATGTAATCTCGCAAACCCCGCCATACTTAATATAAATATTATAAACAGACAAATTTTATAGATATTTGTTTGTGGTTCGTAGTTTTTAACAGGTTTTACAGCATTAAAGCATGGATAAATAAACAAAACAATCAAATATATCCCTAAAAGTCCGAAAATTGTAAATACTGCAACTTGCTCTAACAGTTCAATTCCGGTAAAATACAATAATGCAAAAGGGACAACAGTAGTTATGAAACTAAATGAAAGATTTTTGATGAACTTGCTATCAACTTTATCCGCAAAAAAATAATGATACGAATAATCTATACCTATACCAATCAATGTAGTTGAAAATACCATTGTTATAACTTGAAAATTTTCAAACCACAATTTTGTAGTAACGAATCCTAACAACATCCCAAAAATTATACTCAATGCCATTGGTAACAGTAATTTTAAATCTCTGAAATATTTTAAAGTTAAAAATATAATAATTAAAGTTGACAAGATACAAATAATATTAATATCAGTCACAGACCTTGTACTTGTATAATAGGAGTGAATAGGGGCTCCTGCAAGATATATTTTTGAATGGTTATCTGAAAGATATCTTTGGAAATTTATTAACTCCCTAATCTTTTTATTACTTATATCAGGAGATAAAGCTTCATTTTTTTTAAATTTTATACTCATATAATCATAATATTTGCCATCAAGATAATCAATTTTGTCTGAAATTTTTCTGTTTGAAAGTATAAAATCATCCAACAATAAATACGGGTCTTTATCCAGCGTTGTTAATTGTATACCTGTTGGATTGTACAACTTTTCAATGCTTTTTGCATAAATTTCATCATATTTTTTACCCTTTAAAAGGATTTTTGTTTCTTTAGATAAAAAATTTGTCGGTTGCAGCAGGTATTTATTTAATATCTTTGATACATCAGGGGTAGTTATTTCAAAATAATCCGTGTCAATTTGTTTTATAAAATCATGTTTTAATTTATCTAAATCTTCCTGATTATCATTTTCAAATATAACTTTTATTACAGAAGAAGATTTATTTGCAATAGAAACAATATCAGTTGAATTTATTACTTTTTGGGGCAAAAGAGTTTTTAACAGATTGGTTTCAATATAACCTTTATGCGTAAAACCTAAAAAACATAAAAGAATAATAATTATAAGTAAAATAAATATTCTTATTTTGTAAACCATAATGTCGTCATATTTCCGTTTGTTTGCTTGATAATAATTTTGTTTATATAATCAGCTCCATTAAGAGTAATTGATGAAATATAATTATATGCATTTGAATTTTTCTTCGGTTTCATCCCAAGAGTCCATTTATTTATATTTCCTTCATAAAAGAAATAAAATTCTCTTTCAAGTCTTGAATATTTTTTAGCTGATATTGCGTTTATAATATCGTTTATTTGTTTGTAATTTTTGTTTGTATAATCAACGGTTGATTCAAAGGGATATAATGTGTGAAAATACACCCCTTTATTTTCAACAAATTCAAAATCACCCGATGATATAAGAGGTTTAGAAATATTTTGTAAATGTTTTTCTTGTTTAAATTTACATTTTATACTGTGAATTTTTGGTATTTGCTTTGAAATACTTTCAAAATTTGACGGAAACTTATATACATCAGCCAACACCGGACAAGATATTATAAAAAATAATAAGATAATAAAACTAAATTTTTTCATTAGACACCTCTTTAATGGCTTCTACAAATCTTTTGGGCGGAGAATATATGCTTTCTTTTGTTTCTATATTTATTCCGATTTGCATAGTAGTCGCTTCAAAAATTTTATCACCTGTATTTTTGTTGAAAATCGTATATTTAATATCTAATGTCGGCTCAATAGAAATTACATCAAGTTTAATCGTTAAAATATCTCTAAATTCGGCAGGCTTTATATATTTTACGTTCATTTTTGCAATAGGATAAGCTATTCCATCCTCTTTCATATCCTTATATGTATAATTAATTTTATCAAACATATCACAGCGTGCTTGTTCCATATAACGCATATAATTTCCGTGCCAAACTACATTTATCGGATCTAAATCTTCAAAAGAAATTTTTACTTCATACTCTGATTGATACAAACTCATTTACAACACCCTTCAAATATATTTTCGCACAAAAATGTCCCTGAGGCATACTTTTGTGTTTCTGAAAAAAATTCATAAGATACTTGTTTTTCATCACGCTCAAGCTTCAAATTTATAATGCTGTCAGGCTCAATAATATTCGAAAATTTAATTCTCTTCCATTGACCTTGCCCCAAAGACAAATCAAAATGAATATTTGCAAATTCTTTTGCTAAGTATAATTGTATTACCCCCGGAACAAGTTTATATTCAGGAAAATGTCCATTGAAAAAATTACATTGATGATAAAAAAATATTCTATATGTAATACTGTTTTCACTTAACTTTCTATCAAGAATAACCGGTAATGACAAATTTATATTAAATATATGTTCAACAATATTTTTATTTATCTTTCCGGCTTTTGTCATGGGTATTTCATCTATAAATTTCCATTTTTGCGGAACAATTTCCGAAACCTCATACAAATGTCGTTTCAAATTTTTGGTAAGCGCAGAAATATTATTACTTAGCAAAAATTCTTGTCCGAGTTTAGATAGCGCACAAAGACACACTAATTTTTCTCCGGATTTTGTGATATAACAATCATTTACAAATTTATTTAATTTTAAGTGATATTCAATTTCTTCAGCATCTACACGTTTTTCGTATATTTTGTATAATCTGTCTGTTCGGTTGTTTAATTTTAAATAACGATTATTTATTTCGATATCATCATTCAAAACTATTTTTTTCTCATAAATATATTCGGATTGCACTTCAGCTTTACCACCATTTACTTGTATATTAACATTATTGAACAACACAAAATCATCCTCATATTTGATTTTGTGTGCAATTATTCCTGTTTCCGTACTGCCGTATATTTCTATTATATCGGATTGTTTTTCGAAGTATTCGTATAATTCTTTATTTAATTTTGAACCGGCAGTAATAATATATTTTGGCGGGATTTTTAAAGAACTATCAAATTTTGGTAAAGCACACAAAAATGTCGGAGTTGAAATAAGAATAGCATTTTCAACATCAATATCTTCAGGATATGAAATATTTTTTGTACTAATTACTAACCCGTTGCATAAGGGCACAAACAAATGCATTGTAATCCCAAAAAGATGACACATTGTAGTAGAAGACATTACTGTATAGTTTTTCTGGCTTAATTTTAATTCTTTTCCGGCATCTTTTGCTTCAACAATTAAGTTGTTCAAAGATTTTTTTATCAATTTTGGAGTTCCTGAAGAACCTGACGTGTAAAAATTAACTAAAGGACTTAATATATCAATATCATAATTTAAAAATTCAGATGGCTCTTTTACATATCCTTCAAGCACATCATATTCAAAATCTAAATTTTTTAATCTGTTTTTATCCGTAATCAGGTAAACTTTTTTAGAGCAAAAAAGAGCAGCCCAAAATTGTATTATAAAGGAAAAATTGTCTCCCTCAATAATTACTACATTATCTTTTTTATTTTTCAAAAAATTTATTTCAGCAGCAATCAATCTCTTTAAGTCGTAAAAAGTATAATTATTTATTCCGTCAGTAACGGCTATTTTGCTGTCATATTCATTTGTAGTAAAAACCTCCAACATTAAATAAGCTTCCTTCTACGCAAAATAATTCTTACAATATATTCTATCCCAAACAACAATCCGACCAAAATATATGAAATACACCCGTTATAAAGTAGCCAAATTTTGTCCGGCAAAAAGATTGTCCATATAGAAATCAGTAAATTAACAAATGTAAAAACACACCAAACATAAGTTAAATTTCTTGTATAAATCAAAGCAGGTTTTTCTAATTTGTCTTTGCACATTCTTGCAATTTTTTGAATGACAGTTTCTTTTGTAAAAAGAGAACTAAAAAAGACTATAAAAATAATTGAGTTACAAATCGGAGGGTAAAATTTTAAAAAGACAATTCGCTTAACATAAAATAAAAAAATAATACATAAAGAGATTAAAACCGGTGTAAAATGTTTAATCTTACCCATATTACATATTCCTTATAAAAGGTTATAAATTGCTTCTACAACATCATTTAATGTTTTTATCTGCTTAAATTCTTCCGGAGAAATTCTTTTATCTGTAAATTGTTGTAATCTTACAGCCAAATCAACCGCATCTATACTATCTAAATCCAAATCAGTAAACAGATTTGCATTTTTATCTAATAAAGACGTGTCAATTTCAAACTCTTCTTCTAATATTTTGCATACTTTATTATAAATTTCTTCTCTTGAAAATTTTTTATCCATTTTGTTGTGCCCTTACAAAATCTGAGATTGTTTTAACCGAATAAAAGAGTTTTTTATTTTCTTCTTTATTTTTACCGAGTGTCAAATTATACATTTTTTTTAGTGCCATTCCAAGCTCTAAAGCATCAATAGAATCAAGTCCTAAACCTTCTCCGAATAAAGGTTCTTCATCAGCTATATCTTCAACAGAAATATCCTCTAACTCTAAAGATTTTATAATCAATCGTTTAATTTGCTGCTCTAATTCCATGTAAACATTATAGCATAAAATTTTAATTCTGCTTTTTGTATAAACTTGTTGATATTTGCTTTGTAACTTCTGTTTTAAAAGTCACCTCATCGGGATATTTTTTTAAAAATTCTTTTGTATCAATTTTTCCTATATAACTCAGATTATATTTTACCGTTTTGTCGCCGGCATCATATATTGGTTGATTAATCTGTAAAAAATCAGAATCACTTTTTAAATTAAGCATAACAATATCTCTATGAGATTTTTGTGCAATTAAAGCGGTTCCCCGTCTGATTTTTGGTGTTTCATTTTCCCTGTGTCTGGTCCCCATCGGAAAAATTACTACATTTAACCCGCTATCTATTTTCTTAATTGTGTTTTCCAACCACTCATCAATTGATTGAACATCAAGTATAAATAACAAATCCACCATACCTTTAAAAAACGGATTACGAGCCAATTTATCGGCAACAAAACATGTTGCTTGAGGAATTATTGACATTAAAATTACTATATCAATCAAACTCGGATGTGTAGATACAATTATCGAATTTCTAATTGACCCAATTTTATCCTTATTATCAATTTCCAACTTTATAATTTTTGTTTTTTCCAATATATTTATAAAAAATTTCCAAGATTTGTGTAAGGTTTCATAGTTCTGTATTCTTGTTTTTTGGAAAGGAAAAATGCAATATCTTACAAATAATGCCCCGATACCGAATAACGATGTTAAAAAAACAACCGCAATTGCTCTATAAATTCTTATCATCGCCTACCCTTTCAATAGTATATGTAGAGGTATTAAGAGATTTAATATCGCCGCAAAAAAGTTTCACATAACCGTCAAACTCATCTTCTATAGCAGTATTTTGTTTCATTTTAATTTGATATTTTATAGCTTGAGATGTATTTTTTTTTGCTAAATTAACCGCAAACGTTTTTGAATGTTCATTATCGAAATAATCGGAATAACAAAAAAGAATATTATTATAGTTTGATAAAATTGCAGTCAAAAATCCCATAGATATTGAATTTTCACCGGCAGAAATTGCTGTATACGGCACAGGATTTTTTTTATTTAGTAAAAAAAATCCTTCCGAATAATTGTGAACCGAACCGGAAAATGTATTTGGAGAAACCTCTTTGTCCTTTGTATATTGACCAATAAGTTTATTCAATCTTTCAACTTCTCCATATTGAGAAGAAAATACTATATTTTGAACATCATTAGAATACGTTTGATTTAACATATAAAGAGCACATTTATCAATATTACTCAATCTTCTTCTCAAAATTTGCGGTATAAAATCCATATTAATTTCATTTGAATCTGTCAAAAAGTTAAACTTATTCACATAAAATTCTAATAAAACATCTTTCATGCTAATATTATATTATAAATATCAAGAGGGTTAAAGTTTTGATAATAACGAGTTATGAAGCTCTTTGTAATTTAGGAAATAATATCGGTGAAATTTATAATAAAGCTATAATCGGTGATAATTCTTGTTTTGATGATTTCTATGATTATATTCCAAATGATTACGTACATGCCGGAATAGTAAAAACAAAGTTGCCAAACATACAGAATATAGATTTCAATATACGATGCAATCAGTTATTAATTAAAAATTTAGAACTTATAATTGATAAAATTGAAGCTTTAAATTATCCAAAAGACAGGATAGGAATTGTTGTTGCAAGTACAAATTCCGGCTCGGAAGAATATGAAAAATCAAAAAATCCAAGACATTTTGAGTTAGGAAACCCGGCTCTGTTTTTAAAACAACAGCTTAATTTGAGCGGGTTTTACACAACCGTTTCCACTGCCTGCTCTTCCGGATTGAAAGCTTTTTCTTTGGCAAAAGATATTTTGAATAATAAAATTGCTGATGCCGTTATTGTCGCTTGTGTTGATAGTCTTGCTAAAATTCCTATTTACGGATTTAATTCCTTAGAAATATTATCCGATAAACCGTCAATTCCTTTTAGCAAAAATCGTTCAGGAATGAATTTGGGAGAAGCAAGCGCCATATTCATAGTTGAAAATGACGATAATAAAAAAGGAATTAAAGTTATGGGTATAGGCGAAAGCTCGGATATATACCATTCAACAGCACCCGATCCTGAGGCAAAAGAAGCAATTAATGCCATAAAATCAGCCTTAAAAGATGCAAATATTTATCCTAAAGACATAGATTATATAAATATGCACGGTACAGGAACTATCGCAAATGATTTTATGGAAGCAAAAGCTATTAACAAAATCTTCTCGAATAACGTACCCGTAAGCTCGACAAAACAATTAACAGGGCACTGTCTTGGTGCTGCTGCGGGAATTGAAACAGCTTTATGCTGTAAGTTATTGGAAAATTTTGACGGCAGACTATATCCGCATATTTATGATAATGACTATGATACTACCCTCCCTCAAGTTAATTTAGTTTCAAAAAATAATAAGTACCCAAAATGTAATATTTGTATGTGTAATTCTTTTGGCTTTGGAGGAACAAATGCTATTATGATTATGGGGAAAAACTATGAATAACAAAAAATATTTAGCGACAATATTACCTCATAAAGAACCAATGATTTTAATTGATGATATTGTTGATTATTCAATGGAAGAAAAGTGGCTAAAGGCTGTTGTAACAATAAATGAAAATAGTCTGTTTTTTGATAAATCACAAAATGGTATCGATAGCGCAATCGGCATTGAGTATATGGCACAAACTATAGGATGTTATGCTTATTTCAGAAAAAATTTATCCGAACCCAAAATTGGATTTTTACTCGGAACAAGATTGTACAATAATGCAATAAAAACATTTGAATTAAGTAAAACGTATTATATTTTGGTAAAAGAGGTATTTGTTGCAGAAATATACTCTTTTGAATGTTTCATTTATAATGAAGAAAACGATGAAGTAGCAAGTGCTACTATCAACGTATATCAAGACAAAAATGATAATGTAGAGGAAATTCCTAATGGATAAAACAGTTTTAGTTACCGGTTCAAGCAGAGGTATAGGAAAAGAAACCGCAATATATTTAGCAAAAAACGGTTTTGATATTGTCTTACATTGCAATAAAAATATGCAAAAAACAAAAGAAGTTCAAAAAAATATTGAAGTATTAGGCAGAAAAACTCGTATTCTTCAATTCGATGTATCCGATAGAGAGCAGACAAAAAATGTA
The DNA here is from genome assembly GCA_002350725.1 of Cyanobacteria bacterium UBA2855. Lineage (GTDB taxonomy): Bacteria > Cyanobacteriota > Vampirovibrionia > Gastranaerophilales > Gastranaerophilaceae > UBA1221. Next base: position 10,728 of record DEFJ01000024.1, read on the forward strand.
CTATTAAAAGATATTGAAGAAAATGGTGTTTATTACGGAGTTGTTGTTAATGCAGGTATAACAGCTGATAATCCGTTTCCGGCAATGGAAGATGAAGAATGGGATAAGGTTATAAATACCAACCTAAACGGATTTTATAACACTTTACGACCTTTAATTTTACCAATGATACAAAATCGTAAAGGGAGAATTGTTGCATTATCTTCAATTTCGGGCTTAGAAGGTAACCGAGGTCAAATAAATTACAGTGCCTCAAAAGCCGGTATCATAGGTGCCGTTAAAGCATTGAGTAAAGAAGTTGCAAAAAGAAATATTACGGTAAACTGTGTAGCTCCGGGTGTTATTGAATCTGATATGACAAGTGATATGCCGTTTGAAATTATAAAAGAAGCAATTCCGATGAAAAGAATGGGAACTCCAAAAGAAGTTGCAAGTGCTATAAATTACCTATTTAGTGATGATGCTTCGTACATTACGGGACAAGTAATTTCTGTAAACGGAGGTATGTGCTAATGGCTAAACGGGTTGTTGTAACAGGCATGGCTTTGACAAGTCCGTTAGGCTCAACTGTCAAATCAGCTTTTGACAGGCTACATAATCTTGAAAATTGCATTCAATATGACGAAAATCTGGAAATATATAAAGGTTTACATACAAGACTAGATGCGAGGATAAAAGATTTTGTATTGCCGCCTGATTTTACAAGAAAAACAACTCGTACAATGGGAGAAGTTGCAATAATGGCTGTTGCAACAGCAAGACAAGCTCTTGAAGATGCGGGATTACTAAATGATGAAATTATAACAAATGGTGAAACCGGTGTTGCATATGGTTCTTGCAGTGGTTCTATTGATGCTCTTATGGATTTTTATTCAATGTGTATAAACCATGATGTTAAAAATCTTAATTCAGGTTCATATATAAAAATGATGTCCCACACGGCTGCAGTTAATATATCATTATTCTTCAAAACACATGGACGACTAATTACCTCATCAACAGCTTGCACGTCAGGTTCTATGGCTATCGGTAACGCTTATGAAGCTATAGCATCAGGATTACAAACAGTTATGATTGCAGGAGGAGCAGAAGAACACAATCCAAGTAATATAGGAGTATTTGACACACTATTTGCAACAAGTGTTAAAAACGATACCCCAAACCTTACACCATCCCCGTTTGATAAAGACAGGGACGGACTTGTCCTCGGAGATGGGGCAGGAACATTGATATTAGAAGAATATGAACATGCAAAAAATCGAGGTGCAAATATTTATGCCGAAGTTGTAGGTTTTGCAACTAATACTGACGGAACACATATAACAAATCCTAATTCGGAAATGATGGCAGAAGTTATGAGAATGTGTTTACGAAATGCAAACTTATCTCCTAAAGATATCGGCTACATAAATGCACATGGGACAGGCACAATAAATGGCGATATTGCAGAATCTCAAGCAACTTATAATGTTTTTGGAAATAAAATTCCAATTAGTACAATAAAAAGCTATACCGGTCACACTCTAGGCGCATGCGGTGCCATCGAGGCAATTTTAAGCATCGAAATGATGAATAATAATTGGTTCTGTCCGACTTTAAACCTTAAAAATATTGATGAAAGATGCGGTGACCTTGATTATATTATGACAGAACCAAGAATCTTGAACACTGAACATATAATGAGCAATAACTTTGCTTTCGGCGGAATTAACACATCATTAATTTTTAAAAAATATAAACAATATTAGAATTTTTTAAGTCTTGCGTAAGAGGCATCCATAGCCTTTTTACCCTGCTTTCCAAAGTCAATTGTATACATTGTGCTTTCTCCGACTGGTATAACCTCAAGGATATGACCTATACCCAATTTGTCGTGAAAAACTCTGTCGCCTGCGCTAAACAAATTGAATACTTCATCGTCTCCGGAGATTTTTCTATCTCTTTCTGCTTCCATTTGTGCTCGCTCGAAGTCTGATTTCTTCTTTTCTGCAAGCATTCTTTTTATTGCGTTATCTTTGAAAAATTCTTTAACTTTTTCTTCATCCTTTTTCTTATTTTTTTCGGATTTTACAAGAATAGTTCTTGCCGGAGTTCTGGTAACTGTGGTTGTAGACCGCTTTTGCGGAGCAACAAAGTTTTTCCCAAATCCTGACGACGGTTTAACATAACCATAACTATCTGTTTGAGTTGTTGATGAATATGTGGAATAACTTGAATTACCTGCTTTTGCCCTCGAAACTGCATCACGGAATGTTGAGGTTGAGCCGCTTGAGTAATTTTCTTCTTCACCCATTTTATTCAGTAATTCAGGCGGAATTTCTCCAATAAACCTTGATGTATTGTAGTATTTGTATTCACCCCACATTTGTCTGCGTTTTGCAGAAGTCAGGTATAATTTTCCCTCTGCACGTGTAACACCAACGTACATCAATCGGCGTTCTTCTTCTAATTCTGACGGTATATTTAAAGTCCTTTGATGAGGAAAAACACCTTCATCCAACCCAGCTAAAAATACCGTAGGAAATTCCAGTCCTTTTGCCGCATGCAATGTCATTAGCGTAACATTATTCGCTATATTATCCATACTGTCAATATCAGAAACCAATGAAACTTGAGTCAAAAATTCACCTAATATATTATCGTCCTGCTCGGGAACAAATTCTTCCGCAACGTTTACAAGTTGCTGTAAGTTCTCAATATCAGCTTCGCTTTCGGGTGTATTTTGAGCTTGTAACTCAGCTAAATATCCCGTTTTTTCAATAACCAAAGTTACAAATTCTCTTAAATTATGAAGTCCTACGGAATTTTGAAATTTTGTAATTAATTCAACAAAGTCCGTAATTTTTGCTCTTGTACGAGGCGGAATTTCCAAGTCTTCTTCAATTCTCTTTGCAGCTTCAAAAAGACTTATATCATTCATATCAGCAAAGTGCTGCAATCTTTTAACCGTAGTATCCCCAATTGCGCGTTTTGGGACATTTATAATACGTTTCATACTCTGAGAATCGTCCGTATTAAATATCAATTTTAAATAGGCAATTATATCCTTAATTTCTTTACGGTCATAGAACTTTAACCCACCATATATTCTATACGGGATGCCTGCTGCCATACAAGCTTCTTCTATCGCACGGGATTGAGAATTTGTTCTGTATAAAATTGCATACTGATTATAATTTCCACCGCTTTCCTGTTTTATTTTGCCTATTATAAAATTAGCTTCATCCGCATCATCTTGTGCTTCAAAATAATCTATAAGCTCCCCTTCTCCTTTATTTGAATATAAAACCTTGTCAACACGCTCTGTATTATTTTCAATAATCGCATTTGCAACATTCAAGATATTAGCAGTTGAACGGTAATTTTGTTCAAGTTTTATCAGTTTTGTATTTTTAAAATCTCTTTGAAAATTCATAATAATAGTATAATCTGCACCACGCCAACTGTATATTGACTGGTCAACATCACCTACAACACACAAAGAGCGCTGCGGAGGAATTTCCGGATTTAAATTTGTATAGAGCATATTTACCAGCTTATACTGAGCAAGGTTTGTATCCTGATATTCATCAACCATAATATGTTTAAATCGGTCATAGTAGTATTCTCTGACATCAGGATTCTGCTCTAAAAGTTTTACCGTCAACATAAGCATATCGTCAAAATCTATTGCATTATTGTTATTTAGAGTATTTTCATATTCTTCGAAAATTTGTGAGATTTTTTGTGACTTAAAATCCCTTGCAAATGTTGCAAAAGTGTACGCATCTTGCATTTTATTTTTTGCATTTGATATTACAGCTTTCACTAATTTGGGTTGATATATTTTATCGTCAATATTTAATTTTTTAATTGCTTGCTTGATTACGGCAGTCGTATCTGCATCATCGTATATGGTAAAATTTTTGTCTAATTTTTTACCTGATTGAAAATTATATTTATCAATATTTTCTCTTAAAATTTTTCCGCAAATACTGTGAAAAGTTCCTATCCACATATATTTTATAATATTTTCACCAACAATATTTCCGACACGAACTTTCATTTCTTTAGCTGCTTTATTAGTAAAAGTTACTGCCAAAATATTTTTTGGTTTTTCTCCGTTTTGTATCAGATATGCGATACGAGATGTAAGAACCTTAGTTTTTCCGCTGCCTGCACCTGCAAGTATCAAAAGAGGACCCCTTGTTGTTTGAACCGCCTCTTTCTGTTCATTATTAAGATTTTCCAATAGATTTTCCATATACCCTATTCCCAAAATTAAAGTTTTGTGTTATAATCAGCATAATCGAAAAATATTATTATTGCAATTAGAAAGTGGGAAAAATGATAGAAGAAAAAATCGATATTACAATGCTTGCTGATAAAGATGAAGGACAAGAAAATCAACCGTCAATAATGGTTCCTATGGATGATTTGGATGTTGTTGCGGCTGACTCTCCTCATACAGTTGATGAGCTTGCTCAAGAATTGGCAACTATCAGACAATCCGCAAAAAAAATTGCAATAATCGGAAGTCGTAATCTTCCTATCACACATCAACAAATGATTGAAACATTAGCCACAGCTTTGGTTATGCAGGGTAACACTATAATAACCTCCGGCGGGTCATCAGGAACTAACGCAGCTGCAATTCGCGGTGCAATGAAAGCTAATCCTGATAAATTACGTGTCATTCTTCCTCAAACAATTGGTCAACAGCCTAGTGACGTTCAAGATCAATTGATTGGTGTTCCGAATATAGTTGAACATTCAGACAGGGCTATGATGACATTAGCTGATGCTTCAAGAGTTTGTAACAGAGAAATTATTGAAGAATGTAATCAATTGATTTGTTTCCTTTCTCATACAAGTAAAACTCTCCATACAGCAGTTAAATTTGCGGAAGAAAGTCATAAAGTAATTACTGTTTTTTATCTTGACTAATTTAAAATTTTAACTGAAAAATTTTGATATGTTGTTGCAGATTTATTAATCACGTTTTATGTTAAGCAGCATTTCGTTCGGTATAAATATATCATTTAACCCAAACCCCGCAGTAACAAAGACAAATTCCATATTTTCTTGAGAATTTATATCCAACGAATCAAACGGTATTTGTAAATCAATTACCTTATCAAAAGCATATTTTAAATTTTTTGAAGACTGAAGTACCCACAAATTATTAGGTATTGATTTGATTATTCTTACATATCTCAATTCCCCTTGTCGCACTGTTACTTGAATTTCATTATGAAATTTTTGTTTTGTAACAGGTAATATATCTTCGGTTTTATTAATCAATCTAATCGGGGATAATGATGTTCTTTTTGAGGAATTACGTGTATATATGTACATTTGATATGACCTGTCTTTTGTAACAGGGTTTTCTAATACATAACTGTTAACATAAAATCTCAGGTAAAAATTTTCTTTATCATATCCAAAACAAATTCTGCTGAAAAATTTATTTTCTTTTAAAACAGGACCGTCCGGAATATCTATACAACCGGCGTTCAACCAGGAATCTTCATTATCACTGCCGTCTATTTTAGGTTTGATTTCCCCTTTAGGATATCTTGACGGTTTATTTGTGGCAGACAATAAAGGCTCATCAAGATATTTTGGAATATCCAAACCAAGATAAATATATACGTTTTTAAGATGCTCTCTGAATAAATAATCGAAAATATTATCACGACCGGAATCATTAGGTTCTCCATACCACCAAAACCAATCACTTCCCTCACAAATAAATATTTCTTTTCGAGCATTTTCTATATACGGGTTATTTGGATATTTTTTTTCAAATTCAACAAAATCATCTCTAACTTGTTTTAAATAGTGCCAAGCAAGATTTTTTACAGGTTCATCAATCCATAATTTAAAATTACGATTTATCCAAGAGCCGGATTTTATTTTATTTAATTTTTTATGATGTTTTTCCCTGTCGATATAATCACTAATTAATACGGTTTCTAAAGAATCATCCTCATCAATAAGTTTATACAAAGTATTTAAAAAATCACTGCCGTCATGCGGATAATTTTCCCAACAATTTTCTCCATCCATAGCAATTGTCAACAAATGATTTTCATCCGGAGAGGAAAGCAACTTGCTCTGCATTACCTTTATACGTTCATACAAATCTTTTGCAGCAAGTTCAGCATCAAAATTCGGATACTCAAACCCTATCAAATTCGGTATCATTGAATTTCTGAATATTACCTTTAGTCCGTTTTTATATTCGTATGATTTCACAAGATGATATGGGTCTTCCATATATCCTTTAAAATCACGAATAAATTCAAAATTAATAGATTCGGCAAGTATCCCCTCATCCGATATTGTCCAATCTAACCCAAGATTTTTAAACAAATCCAGTTCTTGAGGACTTACACAATGCTCCGAAGGCCAAACACCTCTGGGTCTGACACCCAACAATTCTTCTATTCTATCAAGAGCGTCTTGCATTTGCATCTCCGCATCTTTTTCCATATTCAAAGCGGATGGTAAACCCTCTTTATTTGAAATATTTGCGGAATTTATATCCAGTAATATTGGTAAAATAGGATGGTAATAAGGACTCGTTGTAACCTCAACTTTACCTTTTCTTATATATTTTTTGTATTCGGGAATAATTTTTCTTATTATATCTCTTTGAAGTTCAATTATTACGCATCTGTCATCATAAGTATAGTTTTTACCTTTTTTAAGCAATTTTCTAAGAGCAGGATATTCTTTTTGATATACAGAATCAAACCAAACCAAATTAAACAATGCCATTAAATCAGAATATTCCTGATCCGTAAATTGAGAAGGGTCTACTTCTCTAAATGTTTGTCGCTTTTGAAAAAGTCTGTTGTATTCGGGATAAGGATAAATCATTGTTTTATAATTTGCATCAAAAAAATTATTTAGAATAAATTCTTTATCTTCGTCATTTAATTCCTCAATCGGAGTAACAGTTAAACGGGAATGCAAGTCGTGAGCACCATTTTCTCCATAGTCTATAAACGCATCCAATAACACCGGAACAAGATTTACATTCATTTTAATATTTTTAAAATTATCAGTAATAGTTATCATATCAAGATAATCTTTAACAGCGTGCAGCCTTACCCACGCCATCAAATAATCTCCGTCCGGCGATAACTGATATACCGGCTGATGCATATGCCAGTAGAACGCAATCGATAATTTTTTATTATGACTCATCATAAAAAATCTTAACCCCGAGTGTATGTCAATTATACCACCTAGAAATATTAAATCAAGATACATTCAAAACAGTGTATCTAACACTTATTTAATATTCACTTTATAATCAATTTATGCTAATATCGCATTATGGATAATGAGAATTTGATTATTACAGTCAGACCTATGGTTGTACCGGATATTGATTCAGTTGTAGAAATAGAAAAAGAATCATACGGAGAACATCATTGGTCGAGAGAATCTTTTTTTAATGAATTATCAAACGATTTTGCACACTATTTTTGCGCAATTGGTACAGATAACAACTTAATCGGCTATATAGGAACATGGCAAATTCTTGAAGAAGCACATATTACTAATGTGTCTGTAAAACCCGATTTCAGAAGAAAAAAAGTAGGAGAAGCTCTTGTATATACCGCAATAGAAAATTGTCGTAATAATGGTATTAAATATATTACTCTGGAAGTCAGACAATCTAATGAAAAAGCCATCAAATTATATGAAAAATACGGTTTTAAATCTCTTGGAACAAGAAAACAGTATTATCAAGATAATAATGAAGATGCTTTAATAATGTGGACAGAAAACATTTTTTACGATAAATTTAAAACTATATATAATAAAAATATAGAAAATCTCAAAAAGGTTATAACGATTAATGAGAGAACATAAAGAAAATACAGAAAATATAGAAAACTCAGACAACAATCCTCAAGAGGATTTCAGACCAAAATCAATAAGATATAAAATCAAACAAAAAATAAAACAACGCCTTTCTAAAGTAAAAACTAAAGGAAAAGTTAGAGGTAAAAAAGTCAAAAAAGGTCTGCATATTGGGATTGGAAGTACAGCTCTTATTGTTTTTTGTACTTTTCTGATAATTGTTGCAACATTTTTACGTTTGAATATTACACATATGATTATTCCTCTAAAGCTCTTTAGCGGTAATGCTTGTACATTAGATGATTTTATGTTTACCATAAAATACATTCCGCAAATACCTATAATTATGTTTATTGTCGGTTTATTAGGCAGAAGATTTGGAAGTATAAGTATTATTTTGTATTTGATTACGGGTTTATTTTTCTTACCGGTATTTGCTTTAGGTGGTGGAATTCATTACGTAACAGAATACAGTTTCGGTTATCTTGCGGCATTTGTCCCTGCAGGTATAATTTTAGGTACGATATTAAAAAACGGATATACATATAAAAATATCGCAAAAGCAGTATTTTGGAGTGTTATAACAATCCATATTATAGGAATTTTATATATGACAGGATTGGCAATTTTAAAACACGCCGGAATTAACTTTGTTTTAAATTGGATTAACGCACAAAGCGGTATTAAAATAATTTATGATTTAATTTTCAGCTTTATGGCGGTATTTGTAACAAAATACCTCAGAGTAATGCTATGGTTTTATATGTAATTAATATAATTATTTAATTTTTCTCCAAATAATAATACATGGAAAATTGTCATATTTTCTAATTATAAATTAATCCTTGGGGGGATTATATGAAGGTGAAGAACACTTACAATTTTCATATATAGATTAATTGGAGTATATTTGTCATGTATATAAATAATAACAAGTATGATTACGGTTACAGCCATTTGGAATTAAAAAACGTAAATCAGGAAATTATAGATTGGCTGGAAAATATTATTGAAGAAAATTATAGCAGAATAACAAAAAAAGAATGGAAAAGTAAATACAACAGTTATGTTGTATACGATTACGAACCTTTTTGTACAGACGGTTTTGAAATCAACCTGACCATAAGTTCTTTTGATGAAGCTTATCTCCAATTCATTAAATACTTATACGAAGAAAAGGTAAGCACTATAGATTATCTTAATGCTTGTATTGCAAGATAAATCTTTATAAACCAAATAGTGTTTCGAAAATTCCCTCGGAATACGTTGGATGCGCAAAACAAACTTCTTTTAATTTATCAGCCGAAATATTATTTTGTGCAGCTATTATAATTTGTTGTATTAAAGCTGAAGCCTCTTTTGATACTATGTGCGCACCGACAATCTTACCGTTTTGCGATAATATTTTCATAAATCCTTCAGTTGCATTGTCACAATGAGATTTACCCAATGCTGATACAAGTATATTTGATTTTTGATAATTACCATCCTCTAAATCTTGTTCTCTTTTTCCAAACCAAGCAATTTCAGGATTTCCGTACACTACCGATGGTACCATTGTTTTATCAAATTTTATTCCATCGATAATTTCAATAGCCTGTTTTGAAGCGTAATGAGCAAGTTGAATTTCAGAGCACACATCTCCGATATATTCAACACCATCAATTTTGTTAAATTCCGGAACTCTTCTTCCGACAGCAACAAGAACCTTTTCCGCTTCCAAAGTTTCACCGTTATTCAAATTGATTTTACAAATATCTCCGCTTTGAATATTTTCTACTCCCACCGATTTATAAATTTTGATTTTTTTTGCCTTAAAAATCCTCTCAATCCTTTTGGAAACCTCTAAATCAGCCACCGGCATAAGATTTTCTGCCAATTCAATTATGGAAACTTCAACTCCGAATGCCGAAAATATTCTTGCCCACTCAACACCAATAGCACCGGAGCCGACAATTGCAATGCTTTTAGGCAAATCAGTCATATTCAATATATCATCAGAGTTGAGTATATTTTTGTGGTCAAATTCCATTCCTTTAAATGTTCTCGGCTCAGAACCGGTTGCAACAATCAGTTTCGCGCAAACATACTCTTCATTATTTGCAATTATTGTATTTTTATCTTTTACTTTTGCCTCTGCATTAATAACAACAACTCCACTATTTTTTAAACTCAATGCAAGACCTTTACGCAATTTTTCTACAACCTGATTTTTCCGTTCTATAACGGCACTAAAATTTATATCCGCTCCTTGAACACTTATACCAAGATTGTCAGCCGATTTAATTTCTTCATAAATCTCTGCGGAGTGCATTATTGCCTTTGTCGGAATGCAACCTCTATTCAAGCATACACCGCCAATTTCTGCTCTCTCAAATAAAACTACACTAAGCCCTTTTCGTCTTGCATGTAATGCGGCGGTATATCCCGCAGGACCACCGCCGACAATGCATAAATCATATTGATAATTCATTAATTAATCCTGTATTAATATTTTTTGTCACCACTTCCAACTGAGGTAAAACCTGAACCAAAGTTGATATTACCAAAGTTCCAATATACATTTGGATCATTATAGTTAGGACCTCTGCCCCATCTGAATTTACCTTTTTTGTATACGGTTTTCTTTGTTGCTCCGCCATATACACCATCTTGTGTATACAAAGTAGCATTCGGATCAATCTGTTCTGTAGGTAAAGGATTTTCCACTCCAATTCCTTCATTCATAAAAAGAACGGTTCCACCGGCAAATGCTGCTTGTGAAAATATTAATAGTCCGAGTATAATTGATAATTTTTTCATTTTAAAACAATTCTCCTTCGTATCCATATTGTATTATACATGTTTATTAAAGTATTTTCAATAAATTTTATTGCTAAAACATTAAGAAATCTTAACAATACAGATTTAATAAAATTATACCTCTATTGGTACAATAATATATTTTTAATTATGTTTATGCTACTATATAGAGCGTAAAGGTACAATTTAATATAAGGAAGAGAAAATATGGCAAAACTTTCACCATTACAAGAAGAAAGATTGAAATATCAGCCGAAGTTACCTAAAAGCCTTTCTCAAGGTATTAATTCCTTAGAAATGACTGAAGGCGCTGCAACTCAATCTGTTCGTGATCAAGAACAAATTAATGCTTTGTTCGCAAATACATATGGAAAACCTGTTGTAACATTTAGTAATTCAGGTTCATCAAAAGTTTCAGAAGTTAGAAATGTCGGCGTTATTTTATCAGGTGGTCAAGCACCAGGCGGACATAACGTTATTGCAGGCTTATATGATGCTTTGAAAAGCGCAAATCCTGATAACAAATTATATGGTTTCTTGGGCGGGCCAAGCGGTATTATTGACGGAAAATATATAGAATTTACTGACGAATATATTAATGAATACAGAAATACCGGTGGTTTTGATATTATCGGTTCCGGCAGAACTAAGTTGGAAACAGAAGACCAATTCCAAGAATCTTTAAAAGTTTGTAAGAGTTTGAATATTTCTGCCGTGGTTATCATCGGCGGTGATGACTCTAATACAAACGCTGCACTTTTGGCAGAATGGTTTGTAAAAAATAATACAGGTATTCAAGTTATCGGCTGCCCTAAAACAATTGACGGTGACTTAAAAAATGATCAAATCGAAATTTCTTTCGGTTTTGATACTGCAACTAAAACTTATGCTGAACTTATCGGAAACATTCAACGTGACGCAAATTCAGCTAAAAAATACTGGCACTTCATTAAGATTATGGGAAGAAGTGCTTCTCACGTGGCGTTAGAAGCTGCACTTCAAACTCAGCCTAACATTACATTGATTTCTGAAGAAGTTGAAGCTAAACAAATGTCTTTAGATTCAATTGTAAATTCTATGGCTGATATTATTGCAAAACGTGCAGCAAACGGTAAAAATTTCGGTATTGCAATTATTCCTGAAGGTTTAATTGAATTTATACCTGAAATGAAAACTATGATTGCTAACTTGAATGATATTATGGCAGAACTTGAAAATGATTCAAGCTATATCGCAGCTACAAGTATGCACGATAAATTTGCAATTGTAGAAAGAAGATTGGATGATGTTAACGCATCAGCATTCAGCTCACTTCCTGCGGGAATTAAGGCTCAATTGCTTGCAGACCGTGATCCTCACGGAAATGTTCAAGTATCAAAGATTGAAACTGAAAAATTGTTAATTGAAATGATTTCTTCTAAATTAAATGAAATGAAATCACAGGGACAATTTGTAGGTAAATTTTCAGCACAATCTCACTTCTTCGGATATGAAGGCAGATGTGCATTCCCTTCAAACTTCGATGCTGATTATTGTTATTCATTAGGGTATAATGCATTTGCATTAATCAATAACGGTTTGACAGGTTATTTATCATCAGTAAGAAATCTTACAAAACCTGCATCAGAATGGATTGCAGGCGGTATTCCTCTTACTATGATGATGAATATGGAAAAGCGTCACGGGGAAATGAAACCTGTTATTCAAAAAGCTCTTGTTAAATTAGATGGACCTGTTTTCAAACAACTTAGCGACAACAGAGAAGACTGGGCAATGAATGACAGATATTTATTCCCGGGTGCAATCCAATACTTTGGACCATCAAGCGTTTGTGACATTACAACAAGAACTTTACAACTTGAAAGAGCTAAAGAACTTGCAAACGTATAAAAATTATTTCAAGACAAACAAAAACCCGAGGACTAAACCTCGGGTTTTTTATTGTATAAATTTTTAAAATTATCGTTTATCAACAATTTTGATAATATGCCAGCCAAAATTTGTACGGACAGGATTTGAAATTTCTCCGACTTCCATTGAAAAAGCTTTTTTTTCAAACTCAGGCACCATCTGTCCTCTGCCAAAATATCCTAAGAACCCGCCGTTTTTACCAGATGGACATATCGAGTATTTTTGAGCGTAATAACTAAAATCTCCGCCTTTATCAAGTTCTTTTTTAATCATTACGGCATCTGCCGCATCTTGAACTAAAATATGCTGTGCCGCAATTTGGGTATTATCTTTCTTCGAAGAATCCCAAAGGTCTTCTGCTCCGGCAGGAACTCCACCCCACGCATAAGCAGAACCTGTCAATAATAATGTCATTGCTAAAAGTTGTATAATTAATTTCTTCATATTCACATAATACACCCAAAAATATTTTTTTCAACATACACTTGTAGGATGAACTTTTTTGTAAATATTTGTAAACATGTAACCTTATATATAACAATTATATAATTATTAATTACTTTAATTTTATATAAGTGAAGTATTACGAGAGGATTTTACATGGTTGATTTTCAAAAAATTGCTGACAGCATAAAGGCAAATCCTGCTATGAGCGGAGCAAAAGTAGAAACTATTCAAATTAAACCGGGAGAGCAAGCAGTTATCGGAAATTTGCTCGGAAAACCTGTTGAAATACATATCCAACCACAAAAAGAAGTCGCATCAAAAGAAAAAAGTACATACGACGGAATGGACGGAATGTTAATCAAATACGTAGACGGAACTGTGGATTTTGTAACACAACAAACTGTTGACGGCAAAGAAATCCAATATACATACGCGTTTGAAGACGAAAAAGATGTAGAGAAAAAAACACCGAAATCTAAGGCTATTGCATATAAACAACCGTTTATGAACGGAAGTATATATTTTAAAAAAGCGGAAGAAACATATAAATATAACAAAAAAGGTAAACTTGAAAGTTCCGAATTACGCAATACTAAAGGTGAATTAATATACACCTCTGAGTACGACAAAAACGGAAAAGTAAGCGTAAAAAAGACTTATGATAAAAATGGTGAAATAAAAAACACTTTCAAATACAATTATCCCGATGAAAATACTCAAAACTACGAAAAATATGATAAAAATAACAAACTTGAATTAACAGGCACTGTTAAATATCAAGACGGCAAAAAGATTTCTACAGAAGCAAAATATCCTGATGGAAAACTAGCTTCTCAAAGCGAATTTTATGAGAACGGCAAAACGAAATCTCTAACACAATATTATCCAAACGGACAAGTAAAAGCTCAAACAGAATTTTATGATAACGGTATTATAAAATCTCAAACACTTTACGATGAAAACGGAAAAATTACAAAACAAATTTCACCTGAAATAGACGGACATTTTGGAGAATCCGCTCAAAAATCAGAAGGGGATTGCTATTTAATGGCAACAATTAATTCCCTAAGACAAACCGAATACGGGCAAGAAATTTTGTCAAATTTAATTAAAGTATCAACAAACGATAAAGGCGAAAAAGTTTATACCGTTACATTGCCTGGCGCAAAACTAGCAGCTGAGGGCTTGAAAACTGATGATAGAATTAAGAATGATACCATTGCTATTACAGGAACATACACTTTTACCGAAAGCGAACTTCAGGAAATACTACGACAAGCAGGTAAACGCTATTCATTAGGCGACGGTGATGTTATTCTTCTTGAGGCAGCTTTTGAAAAATATCGTCAAGAAGTAATGGACACTTTGAACGCTAACGGATTAGAACCGGAAGATATAAAAGGAAAGGCCGGACAGGCAGGACTTATCACAGGACAAAATGAAAGTAACATTTTAGCCGGCGGACATTCGCATGATGCAATGTTTATTTTAACCGGACAAACCTCTCAAGTTTATGCGGCAAACACAAAAAACGGGCTAAATTATGAAGACTTATGGGAAGGAAAAATTACTGTAACACCTCTTCCGCAAAAACACAATACAGCAACATTAAAGGCTGTCACAGAAATAGACGGTAACGTATTAAACCAACAATCAGATTTAGATAAGATGCTTGATAAAGTTATGAATGACTCAAATGACGGCAAAATCAATTTTGCTGCTATGGCATCATTTAGAACAGTACATGCTGATGGCACTGTAGGGGGGCACGAATTATCTATTAAATCTGTTACTAAAGACACTGTTACACTTGTAAATCCTTGGCATCCCGATAAAGAAGTGACCATGTCACGTGAAGAATTTAAAAATAGCGTACTGAGAGTAACAATTGCCGAGGCTAAAAAGCCGCAAGAAAATCCTGATAACGCCCCACAACAAGTTCAACCTCAAAACAACGGCGGAATATCGAATGAACAAATTTCACAAGTAATTCAAGGGATACAAAATGGTACCATTACTCCTGCACAGCCGGATGGTCAAACTTCTCAGATGATACAAAATATTTCGGGCAATAACGGAAGTAACCCTACAACAACACCAACAGGACATCAAAAAGAACGAATAGTTCCTCAAGGTAAGGGTTATAATACTTTAATTAGAGAGTTATTGAAAGAACAAGGAATAGAAGTAACCCGTGAAAATATTCAAAAGGCAAAAGCTCAATTTGAAGCAGCTAATCCGGGTAAAGTTCATACATACAATGGTAATAAAGAAGAATGGAAAGGCAATAAATACTTGATTGCAAATGACAAAGTGGTAATTCCTGAATTTAAAATGTAAAAAATTCCCCTAATATATAATTTATAAAAATACCCCCGAATAAAAATTATACGGGGGTTTTCTTTATTAAATTTAAAATATGTTAATTACTTAACTTCTTTCAAAATAATTGAGGCATTTTGACCGCCAAAACCGAAAGAGTTTGAAAGAGCTGCGTGAATTTCAGCTTTTCTTGCCTTATGCGGTACATAATCTAAATCAGCAACTGCCTCATCTTGATTATCAAGATTTATAGTAGGCGGAACAATATTTTCCATAATAGCTTTAGTACAAGCTATAGCTTCAACAGCACCTGTTGCACCTAACATATGACCATGCATACTCTTTGTAGAACTTACAAGCAAATTCGGATTTTTCTTTCTGTCACCAAAAACTTCTGCAACAGCATGAGATTCAGCGACATCGCCCAAACCTGTACTTGTACCATGGGTATTTATATACTGTATTTCTTCAGGCTTCATACCGGCATCTTTTAGTGCAAATTCCATAGCCTTTACAGCACCTGCACCATGAGGATCCGGAGCAACCATATCATATGCATCGCCGGTTTGACCGTATCCAACAATTTCCGCGTAAATATGCACACCACGTTTTTTAGCATGCTCATATTCTTCAAGAACAAGAACACCAGAACCTTCACCCATAACAAATCCATCTCTGTCTTTGTCATAAGGTCGAGATGCCTTTTGAGGTTCATCATTTCTCTTTGATAAAGTTCTGGCAACAGTAAATGCACCAACACCGACATCACAAATTGTAGCTTCACAACCGCCGGCAAGAATAACATCAGCATCACCATATTGTATTGAGCGGAAAGCATCGCCAACGGAGTGAGTACCGGTAGCACAAGCTGATACAACAACTTTATTTATACCTTTAAAACCGTATTTCATTGAAATTCTGCCTGACGGCATATTTACAATCAACATAGGAATTGTAAACGGAGAACATTTTGTAGGTCCCTTTTCGATAATTCTTATATGGTTATCTTCAAAAGTTTTAAAACCGCCTGCTGCTGCACTGACTATTACGCCGATTCTGTAAGGATCTTCATCCTTAATTTGTTCTAAATTTGCATCTTTATAAGCTTCTTCTGCTGCAATCATTGCAAATTGGGTAAATCTGTCCATTCTTTTTGCTTCTTTTGGATCAAGATATTCTTCCGGCTTAAAATCTTTAACTTCACCTGATATTTTTACATCATGTTTTGATATATCAATAATAGTTGATGTAGCAATACCGCTTTTTCCTTCTACGAGGCTGTTCCAAAATTTATCAACACCAACACCCATTGGTGTAACAGCACCCATCCCCGTAATAACTACTCTTCTTTTTGTCATATATTTTACCTTTTATATCCCTCTAATAATATGTGTAAGGGGAAATTTAAAATAAATTCCCCCTTATAATACATCTTTCGTTCTCTATAAACTACCTGTAAATTACTTGTGAGAATCGATATAGTTTACAGCGTCTTGAACTGTTTGAATTTTTTCAGCATCTTCATCAGGAATTTCGCAACCGAATTCTTCTTCAAATGCCATAACTAATTCAACTGTATCTAATGAATCAGCACCCAAGTCAGCAGTGAAGCTAGCTTCAGGAGTAACTAATGATTCATCAACGCTTAATTGATCTACAACTACTTTTTTAACTTTTTCTAATGTACTCATCTTCTTTTCCTCATTTAATTTATAATGTATATTACACTTTTATGTGACAATTATAAACCGTTGAATATTTTTTTGCAAGAAATTTACAATATAAAAAATATTTTGTTAAGAAACTTTACTAATATTGAACAAACTGGCAAAAATTTTTTGCTTTTGGTTATAATATGTGCAGATAAGTTTTCTTAAAATATAAGGTCTTTATTATGAAAATTGATAGTGTACAAAGGAATAATTATAATCCGAATTTTGGACATTCTTTCAGGGTAAGTATCTGCCTAAAAAGCGAAAACGGACTGGAAGACGTATTTGTCAATCCATATAAAGACAGTAAGCTTTATAAAACGTTAAATTCCAAAATTGTCGGCTGGCTTAATGAAAAATATCTTGAGCAGCTGCGTAACGTCACAGGAATTACAAGAAAAGTTCAAAAACGCAAGCCGCAAAGCGATATTCATGAAAAGCTGGCGGAAGAATTACAAAAAATTGATAGTGACTATGCAAAATTAGGAATAGTTAGATCGGTATACAGAAGGAATAAGTTAGGATATATATTAACAGGACCCGATGTGCCAATTGCAGAGAATATAAAAGGGATTAAGCAAATAGGGATTGCAAAAGCCGACCCTACATGGAACAGCCTTGACGCACATGAAAGCTACATTAAAGCTCTTTGCAAAGCCGTAAAAAATAATATACTTGATTACGTTTCATCACATAACGTTCTTTTACGTTCAAAAAATGATAAAGAAATAATGCTTAAAACAATATTTAAAAAAATCGGAGAAAATAAAACGGGTTCACCGATATATGAACTGGAAAGTTATGAATTTCACGAAAACAAAACCTCTCCGATACTAAAACCGGTAAATGCTATGTATAAAGGATTTAAAGAGGGATTATCAGTTGCCGACGAAATAAAACGTACTATAAAATACAAAGTACAACAAATGACAAGACATAATACCAAACAGCCTCAACCAACACTTGTTATTTAATTATCATTGTTTCAATTAACTAATATTTGCTCTTTTCCAGCATTATTCCGAGCTGCTCACATATTTTACCAATGTCGACAGTCTTTTTATTTGCTTGTAACTCTAAATCTAGTATTTCTTGTGCCTTTTCAAATTTTTCAGGATGAATTTTAAATTCTTTCAACATACCTATTATTGCATCGTCAAAATTACCGGAATATAGCTTTCCATCTTTCATATAACACACTATGTTTGAATCTTTTTTAGCAGCACAATCAATAAGTTTGTCTATAAATTCAATATTTTTAGAATTTGTATTTTTAAGAACTTTACCCATTTTATCCCAATTACCAAATAACATTTTTGTGCCTTTAAAAAATCCGTCTTCATATTGCGCCGAAAGTATTTTGTCCACAATAGGTAAATTTTCTTCCGTTACATTTGGGATAATATGTTTTATTATCTCTTTGCCTTTTGCTTTTTTAACAGAATCAAGTCCATGCAGTTTTTTATACAATGATAAATCCGTATCTTTAATTTGGCTGAGCAGCGAGGTGATATCTGACGGTGCATACAAATACTCGCCGGTTCCGTCAGCCTTTTTTACATCCAAGAACAATTTGGCACTTTCAGGATTTTTAAATTCTTTAATTTTTTCTACAAGCATATTCATATCATTAAATTCAAGTTCTGTTAATCCCGAATTTTGTCTTGTAGACATAACTAATTTATAGTATTCAACGTTATCCTTATTTATTTTTTCCAAACATCTGATTAATTTACCATTGTTATCAATCTCTGCTTTTTGAATAAGCTGTTCTGCTAAAACCTTATTATCAGCATTTATACTGCGCAATACCGGAATTATTTCTCCGGCATTCCATGTTCGTTCATAACCGCCAATTGCGGATTTTTCAGATTTTTTTGCCAATTGAGCCAAATATTCAATATTATCTTTTGTAGCCGTTTTTAATAATTCGGTCATATCTTTAAGTGAAAAACGTTTTACATAAGCTATATCTCCGTCACTGAATACTATTGAACGGTCATATTTCATTTTTGATAATTGTTTTAGGATTACAAAATTTTCATCACTTAATTCGTTGTTAATAGTAATAATCCCGTTTCTATCATTAAACAATTCACCATTAGGGTCAGTACGCTTGATAAAATTAAATAATTCGTCACGAATTTCACCGCGTTTCACACCTGACGCGAGTTTTTGAAAATATTTTTCGTAAACTTTTACTCCGCCAAATGTTGCACCTCCAACGACCGCAGCCGCCGCTGCCAACATGCCGGCAACATTTAGCCAACATTTCTTCTTCGGCTTTTTATTATTTGTTGAAATCTCAACGCTGTCCGCAGGATAATCAGCACCTCTAAAAGCAATCACCGGAGTGCTGTTTTGCGAGTGCGAAACTATATTATTCGTATTTTGAATATTTGTAACTTTTTCCATGAACACTGACCTATATTTAGATTAAAATTCAAAGTTTATAAAAATTGCGTATTATTTTTATTTATATTTAATAAATCTTAAAATAAGAATTTTTCATGGGCAATTTTTCCAATTCCATAATTTTATAAACAATATAGGGGAAAATATGTCCGAAAAAATTTCAGATATAAAAATTCTAAATAATAAAACAGATATTGAAACAGATAAGCGTAGAAAGCATAAATCTGCTTCATATACCCCTTCCGTGAATTTAGACGAAGAGATTAAAGATTTATACATTTCATCCAAAAAGCAACGAGGGTTCGTTGCACATCTATATGACTTTTTAGGCAAGACATTTTCATTAGGGATATCCGATAAAAAGGTACTAAAAAAACTTGAGAAATTTGAAAATGGAAAAATATCAAAAGAGGACACAAAAGCATACATTGAGCGTTATCGAAATGCAAACGCAAACTCATCCGAAATCACAATTGATACTCTTGCGACATTATCAGCAATGGGCATCGGATTTTTCACAAAAAGGGCAAAGACACTGACAAAAGTCTTTACTCCTAAATATCAATCTGCTGCAACGGCAATCAGCGCAGCAGCCGCAATTATAACAGGTATCGCCGTTAAATCAGGTCTAAAAAGCATTGATAATCTTGGAAAAGATAAAGAAATACGAAAAAATGAACACAACGCAAAAACAAATATCGTGTCAGGCTCTTTAGACGGGGTATCGGGTATACTATCAGCAGCAAGTCCGATGTTAATACCTGCCGGTATTGCGCTTAACGCTTTTGCAAGATACGTTACGGACAAAAAAGATGATGAAACCCTTCCGTCAATCGGCGACTTTTTAGAAAAACAAAAAGATACTGTCGGAATTGGTTTATTGGGTGTTGCCGGAGTTACTGCAGCAGCAGCTAAAGGGCATTTGAATATATCAAAAATAAGCGAAGCAATTAAAAATGCAAAGCTTAACAAAACTCACGTTATAAATTACCGTCCGCCGGCAGGTCAGTTGACAGAATTCCAACAACTGGCTCGTGATATCGGATATGACTTAAGCGTTGTTCTCAACGGCGAAAAATTTGACCCGTCAGGAATTGCAAAACTTGATGAAGACTTTCTGAAAATTTTATTGGAAAAAGGTCAAAACGGAAATATTGAAGGTAAACTCCGAAAAATAGAACAGGAAAATATTTTCTTACCAAAATATTTGCAAACAGTAATTGACATTCCTGATGATAAACAATTGAAATTAATAAAACAAATTGACGAATTAATTGTTGCACATACTGAGCGTAAAGCCGCAGGATTTTGGGGTAACGGCAGAAAAGGAGATTTTTCTTTCAAAAATCACGGAATAGACGAATCCCTTGATAAACTTGATGAAAAAGGCATGGATATAAACGGTTTTAAAGATTTGCAAGAAATCATTAAGCGTATCAAAAGTAAATGCCCGACTTCCAGAACCATTAATCAAGCTCAAGAAATGGTTGACAAGGAATATGCAGGGCAATATAAAATTACAAAACTGCTGGGCGTTGGTTCCATCGCAGAATCTTACCTTGCAAAAGATAAAAATGGCAAAGAAGTAGTTATAAAACTGGTAAAACAACATTTCTTAGATACGGATAAAATTGCGGCTGACAAAGCAAAAGTTATGCAAAAAGTCGAAGAACGTGCAAAACCTGACTACTCTTGGTTCACTTCAAAACAAACTATTCATTCTAACGAAAGAAAAGAATATGACATAAATCAATTAAACAATATGTACAAAGTTTGGGGTAACGAGATTAATCTCTCGGAAGAAGCATTATCTGCTGCTCAAATCGGAGAACAAGCTTCAAAATTCAGCCCTGTCGGTGTAATTGATTCTAAAGCATCAATATTTATCATGGAAAAAGCCAAAGGTATACAATTGGATAGTGACAAATTTGTTGAAGAATGGAAAAAAGCTAATCTGACAGAACAGGATTTCAAAAACTTTGTTGAAAATTATGTACAAGTATATTGTGAACAACTGTTCTCCCTACCGAAAAAAGGTATGAAAGTTGTACAATCCGACCCTCACGGCGGTAATATTCTCGTCGATATTTCTCAAATAAAAAATCTTAAATCAGGTTCAAAACCAATTACTATAATTGACTATGGTAATACGACCAAAACCGAACAAACTCAAGCTATAAAAAATCTGTTTAATCACATAGATTACCTGATAGGAAATACTGATATGATAGCAGAAGCAATGCTTGAGGGTGCAAAATTCGGCAAAAACGACCCTAAAGCTATAAAGAAGGAACTTTCAAAAGCATTAAAATATGAAATATACAACCCTGATACAAAAATAGATGTAGATAATCCGGTAAAAATATTCTCAACAGTTAACAGTTTTTGTTTGAATTTTATGCAAAAGAAAAATATTATTCCGAACGCCTCTCATATTAACCAAATGAAGGCAGAAGAAACATATATTATATCAAATCTCGGATGCTTGAAAAACGTTGCAGATGCCTGTGGTTATGATATCGGAAAAGCTATAGACCGTGATGTAATAATAAAACAGCTTGTTAACGAAATGGCATCCGCAACTCAAGATGCGACTCAAATTGCACCTAAGTTAACCGCACAGGAAATTATGAAACGGTATAATTTCTTTGCTAATAACTCGGAAGATGCCCTCAGTTGTCTTGGTATTAATTTCAATATTGTATAGTAATACGTGCTAAGTTATTTTTCGGAAGCAACAACATTTACCCCGTAACCAAATGTCGCAAAATCATACTTAATCGGATCATCAGGATTGAATTTTTTAAGATTTTCCGTTAATTCTATAACAGCTTTAAAATCATTAGAATTTCGTTTTAGCAAACCCATTTCTCTGGAAACTCTTGCTACATGCACATCCAGCGGAATAAGCAGCTCTGATTGGGGTATAAAATCCCAAATTCCAAAATCTACAGGCGGCTTTCTTACCATCCATCTTAAAAACATATTCATTCTTTTCATTGCCCCGCCATTATCAGGATTAGGAATCATAAAGTAAAAACCCTGTTTAGCATTGTTTCCTACTTTAGAATAAAAATAATCAGTTATAATTTTAAAAAATTTTATATCCGTCAGCGTACCGGTTTGTTTGTATGCATAACTAAAAAGCGCCGAAAGTCCGCCATCCTGAGCATACAAAATATTCATAATTTTAAAAATCTCATTAAAATCCTCAGGCTTTCCAAAACGATAGTTAAAATCTCTAATCATCCCCTCTTCATAATTTAGTACAAAATTTAGAGGTTTGTTATTGGCAATATTAAAAAGCTGTTCAAGTTTTTTTATAAAGACTTTTCTTGAACCATATGCAATTAAAGAAGATATAAATCCTGAGATTTCAATATCTGCTTTATCTTTAAACTTGTGCGGAAATTGAATAGGATCAGAAGATATAAATTCAGGTTTTTCATATTTTTCAGCTAATTTATCAATTTCAATTTTGGTAATCATACCTGAAATTATACACTATTATTGGAATTTTTTACAAAACTTAATATGAAATCAATTACATGTAAAACCATGTGCCACGCATGATTTCATGGTTTAAATCAGCTAAAACCATGACAGAGAGCATGATTTAACATGTATTATAATGCCTATAGACCTTACAGTTAGTGCTTTTACAGATACTTTACAAATGTTAACAAACACATGTACAGCTATTGAAAAATTTTAAACCTTTACATATCATAAAAATATGAACAGGGCATGGTGCTCAAGGGGGATAGGTTTCAGGCAGAATTTTCTGCGTGATGTCTTATGCAATGAGAGTGAACTTTAATAACTTGGAGATTGGATAATTGTTTAGAAGTAGGGATATGGGCAGAGCAGTTGCAGTAAGAAGATGGACAGCTACTGCGTTAGATTGTTATAAAAGAGGTTGCAACTGTGAAGGTTGCTATTATAAAGATTTCTTTAGTGAATCTTCTCAAAAATGTCAAATGAAAGCATCTGTATTGGAGCTAGTTAGAGTAATAGGAACTCCAAACGTAGAATTACAACAATTTTTGACAGAAGAAGAGGAAGAAGCTTAAGTTTTTGTTTTGGTATAAAAATTTAAGAGGATATTTGTGCGTACATGCATGAGTATTCGCTTAATTTGTTTTGAATATTTTAATACACCATATAATTTACCCCTTTAAAAAAATAAATAGTTATGTTATACTGTATAGGCAGTATTTTAAACACGGAGGTATAAATGCACATTCACGTTAACGGTAGAAACATTGAAATTACTGATGCTATTAAAGCTTACGTAAAAGAAAAAATCGGTAAAGTAGCAAACCACTATGATCAAATTCAGGCAATTGACGTTGTTTTGTCTGTTATCAAAAACCCGTCAGCATCCGGAAAGCATGTTGCAGAAGTAAGCTGCAAAATGAATACAGGTGTTGTAAGATGTGAAGAAGCTGCTGAATCTATGTACGCAAGTATTGATTTACTTGCAGATAAGTTGAGCAGACAGGTTAACAAATTCAAAAACAAATCTTTGGGTTCTGACAAAACATCAATC
This sequence comes from Cyanobacteria bacterium UBA2855, assembly GCA_002350725.1. Taxonomy (GTDB): domain Bacteria; phylum Cyanobacteriota; class Vampirovibrionia; order Gastranaerophilales; family Gastranaerophilaceae; genus UBA1221. Next base: position 34,752 of record DEFJ01000024.1, read on the forward strand.
AGAACAGACGTAGCCGAAGAGGAAGTTTCTGCGGTAGAAGAATAAATGATTAACGGGAAGAAAGTTATCGTAATAATGCCGGCATATAATGCGGCAAAGACCTTAAGACAGACTTATGACGAAATATATAAAGATTTTGTTGACGAAGTTATTCTTGTAGATGACAACTCTCAAGACGAAACAAGAGAAATAGCAAAAGAATTAGGTATTAAAACCATAGTTCATAAGCAAAATAAAGGGTACGGCGGTAACCAAAAATCCTGTTATAAAGCGGCATTGAAATCCGGGGCAGACATTGTTGTAATGCTGCATCCGGATTATCAATATACACCAAAATTAATTCCGGCAATAGTATCTATGATGGCATTTGAGGAATATGATGCGGTTTTAGCATCAAGAATGCTTGGAAATTCTGCATTAAAGGGTGGTATGCCATTATACAAATTTTGGGCAAACAAGTTTTTAACTGCATTTGAGAATATTTTCACATCACAAAAATTATCCGAATATCACACCGGATTTAGAGGATTTACTTCAAATGTTTTAAAAGAATTACCACTTGCAAGTTGCAACGATGATTTTATTTTTGATAATGAAATAATTGCTCTAATGTTTTATAACGATTACAATATAGGAGAAATATCTTGCCCAACAAAATATTTTAAGGAAGCATCATCAATAAACTTTTTCCGTTCTTGCAAGTATGGTTTTGGAGTTTTATGGGTAAGCATATTATACAGATTAGCAAAAATGGGATTACGATTTGGAATTTTCAAATCAAATGCAAAAAAATTAGATTTTAATTCTGATATAGAATACTATTTCAAATAATATTTGTATTCTTCTGATAATGTTTTTTATTTACTTATGACATTTTTTCGTTTAGCCTCGCTACCGTTTTCTTCGAAAACACGCTCGGCGTATCAAGCGCCGTGCGTTGTTTTAGCACGGTATAAAGATTTTTTATTTTGCATAAGCAAAATAAAAAACGGTGCGCAGCACAATTGCTTTTCAAGCAATTATTTCAATGCCAAAGGCATTGATGTAAAACAGCTTGTTTCCTTTTCTTTGATTCGTTTCTTTTCCTTTGCACAGCAACAAAGGAAAAGAAATGAACAATTACACATAAAAAACACTATCAGTAGTTAGTGTTGTGTTTTTTATGGTAAAAATTTGTTTACATTGTTTTTATGAGATTTTTGTTTTTGCTAAAATATTTTGTAGATTTTAAATACGTAAACCCGAAAGGAAACTAAATGAGAAGATTTGTAGCGGCACTTTTTGCCTTAATGATGACAGTACAAAGCGCAAGTGCAATGAACGTAGATGCATTTTTAGATAAACATTTAACACCGGTATCAAATTTTGTATCCGATATAATATTTTTCCCAATAAATATTGGCGGGACATCAATTCCATTAGTAATATTATGGATATTATTCGGAGGAGTATTTTTTGCATTATATCTCAGAGGTATTGCCGTATGGGGATTACCTGAATCCTTTAGAATTTTAAGCACACCGGCACAAAAAAATTCCGACGGCGGGGGAGAAGTTTCTCCTCTACAATCTTTGATGACAGCATTATCAGGAACAATCGGACTAGGGAGTATCGCAGGTGTTGCAATTTCTATCTCAATAGGCGGACCCGGTGCGGTATTTTGGATGTTTATCGGGGCATTATTAGGTATGGCACTGAAATTTGTCGAGGCAGCTCTGGCAATAAAATACAGAAGATTTAACCTTGACGGTTCAATTTCCGGAGGTCCGATGCATTATATGGCACACGGTTTGACAAGAAAGAAAATGAGATGGTTAGGACAACCGTTATCCGTAATTTTTGCTATATTGTGTATCGGCGCAGGTCTTGCCGGGGGTAATATGATTCAAATAAATCAAACAGCACAGCAAATAGTGAACGTAACCGGCGGTGCAGAAGGATTTATGGGCGATAAGATGTGGTTAGTCGGCTTAATTACTGCTATTGTTTTAGGCATAATTATAATCGGTGGGATAAAACAAATTGCAAAAGTTGCAGAAAAAGTTATTCCGTTTATGTGTGTACTTTATGTTGTGGGCGGGATATTTGTCGTAGCTTTTAATTATCACAATTTACATCACGCATTTTCCGTAATATGCCATGAGGCATTCCATCCGAGCGCGGCATATGGCGGATTTGTTGGAGTAATTATTGCAGGTTTAAGACGCTCGGTTCAAACAAATGAAGCAGGTACAGGCTCTGCGCCTATCGCTTATGCAACCGCACAAACTAAAGAACCGATTTCTCTTGGTTTTGTATCTTTAACAGAGCCTCTTTTTACAGGTTTAATTTGTTTATTAACCGCAACAATAATTATTATTACAAATTCATATATCGGTGTTGAGGGTGTAAACGGAATACAATTAACATCTAACGGATTTAAAACAGTATTTAGTTGGTTTCCGTACGTGTTGGCAGTAGTTGTGGTACTTTTTGCGGTTACCACAATACTTTCATGGGCATATTACTCTTTAAAGGCATGGAATTTCCTTGTTGGCGAAGGAAAGAAAAGAACATTGATTTTCCAATTTATATTTTTGGCATTCACAATTATAGGTTCTGTTATGAATGTAAGTTCAGTAATTAACCTAACTGATGCAATGATGATTGGAATGTCCATTCCGAACTTAATAGCAATGTATATTTTGGCACCTGAAATAAAGAAAGATTTGGCTGAATACTGCAGAAAACACAGAATAGGAAAACTTATAAACAGAGATTGGCTTAAAACCGTTCCTGTTAGTGTTGAGGAGGAAAAATAATGTCGGAACAACAAATTATAGTTACGGTACAAGGTGTAGATAAAGTCGGTATTGTTGCAACAGTAACCTCTGTTTTAGCAAAATATGAAGTTAATATTGAAGATATAAAGCAAACTTTAATGCAAGGACATTTCGTCATGTTTATGCTGGGAAATATCGAGAAATCAAAATTTTCTTTTAAAGAAATAAAAGACGCGTTAACAAAAACCGGCGAAGAGTTGGGGATGGAAATTTGGGTTCAACGTAAGGAAATAGTTGATAATATGCACATAATTTAAAAATTATTATACTTTGTAAATATTTACGAAAAGTTTCCATTTTTTGGAAACTTTTTGTATAATTAGATTATGAAGAGAATATTATTTTTAGGATTGGCACTAACGTTATGTTGTAATTATGCTTTATCAGAAGAAGCAATTAATTCTGATATCACCGAATTACGCCCAAAAGCAGAAGTCGAAGTAAAAGAAAGTCCAAAAACAGAAACAAATGAAAACAATAAAGTTGAAGTTAAAGAAACTTCTAAAACAGAAGTTGAACAAAATTCCGCAACAAAAACAGAAAACAACATAAAAGTTGAAGTTGAAGAAACTTCTAAAACAGAAACAGATGAAAACAACAAATCAGAAACATCTGAAAAAGAAAATGAAAATGATATTGTACCGTTAAAGCTTGATGCTGAAATGCCGGTAATACACGATGATGAAGGAAAAGAACGAAGCAAAGATATAAAAACATACGTAGTACCTGAAAAGTTTGATGCAGCACCTATTAAAAAAGATAATACTCCAATGTTAAAACCTCTGATTTTAAATGCAGAAGACGGAAATATAAGAGAGGAAGTCCCTGTTGGTGTAGAGCATAAAAACATCTTAAAAACCGGTACAGACCCGAACGGTTACACGGATATAACTTCAGAAGAAAAAGAAAAAGCTCAAGAACCGGAGAACCCTAAAGAAGATAAACCTGTTAATTTTGAAACAAATAATTCTGCCAACACAGCAGAAGAAAAAGAAGTTGGTGCTATATATTTAGATTTTAGTAATATCAAAAAGAATAAGGATAGCTTGAATAGCCTAAAACAGCCTCCGGTAAAATTAATCAAAGACGATGATATGCAAATTCAAGACTCTCAACCTATTCCAAGCTCAATAAAGGTTTTTTAACTACCCGTTGCATAGATAGGATAGTCTAAACAAAGCATAGTGTGCAAGGTAATTCACTAAATAAATTCTAAAATATTTCATTCTCGTCTATTGCAACTTCCGTTACCGTTGAATAGGCTGAAGGAAGAATAAATGTAATTTTACCAAAATCCGCTTTTTTATCCATTTTCATTACTTTTAAAAGTTTTTCCGGCGGAAAATCAGGGATATTCTTAAATTTAAACTTTTCTAAAATATCATCGGCAAAATATCTGTAATTTTTGTCAATCATATCACGCTTCAAAGCGAGTTCAAAAGCAAATTTTAAACCCTTCACAACCGCCTCTCCATGGGTATATTTTTTGTAATTAGTTAATTTTTCAACGGCATGCCCGTATGTATGTCCAAGATTAAGGATTTTTCTCAATCCGTTTTCTTTTTCATCCTGCTCTACCACAGAAATTTTTAATTTTATACAACACTCAACCAATTTTTCCAAAACCGGAAGATTACGTATATTAATTTTTTCAGTGTTATCTCGTAAAAAATTAGTAAAGTTCAAATTTTCATCAGAATTACAACTGTTTTCAATAAAAGCATACTTAACAACTTCACCTAATCCGCTTTTATATTGTCTAATATCCAAAGTTTTTAGGAAGTTCAAATTTATTAAAACAGCCTTCGGCTGATAAAAACTGCCGATTAAATTTTTCCCGTATTTAGTATCTATTGCAACTTTACCGCCGACAGAACTGTCAACACAGGCAAGTAGGGTAGTCGGGACTTGAATATAATCAATTCCTCGCATATAAGTAGAGGCAACAAAACCCGCAATATCACCAACAACACCGCCGCCTATTGCAATAATGGCATCCTTTCTTGTAAGCTGCATTTTTAAAGCTCGTTCGGTAATTTTTTTGTAGTTATTTATATTTTTCTCTTGCTCTCCGTCTTTTAAAACAAATTTTTCAGACTTATCAAACCCGAGAATTTTTCCGTACAGCTTATCCACTTTTTGTGAAATCACAACAAGGTATTTTTGACCGCGAATATGAGATAATATTTTTGATTTTAGGTTCTCAATTTTATCTTGTTCAATTAATATAGGATAGGTTTTTTCCTGCGTTGGAATTTTTACTTCTATATCTATCATTCAATCACCCTTAAAATTTCTTGCGCAACTTCATTTGGAGATTTATTATCCGTCACAACAGTAACGTCCGCTTTTTCGTAATTTTTTTCTCTGAGTTTCATTATATCCTGTATTCTGCTTTTTGAAAAATTTTTACGTAATAAAGGTCTGTGCACTTCATTTTTTATTCTCTCATATATTTTATCTGCCGAGGTCTTTAGATATATAACCGTACAATTTTTCAAAATTAATTCGCGGTTTTCTTCGCTTTCAAATGCACCTCCGCCCAGTGATAATATAATTTTATCTTTGTTAACGACTAATTTTATTTTATCTGATTCAAGCATTCTAAAATGTGGTTCACCAAATTTAAGAAAAATTTCGGAAATTTTTTTGCCGGTTGATTTTTCAATTTCTTCATCCAAATCAATAGCCGAATATCCATTGGCAATTTTGCTCAACTCTTTTGCGGTTGTTGTTTTTCCACAACCCATCATTCCTATTAAAGCGACATTTTTTTTCATAACTGAATTGTACAACAAATATTTGTCATATAATATACATATGAAAATTTTTTCTTACGCAATAATTTTATTATTTATAATATTTGCCATATGGGCAATTTTTATTGAACCATATATTCTGAAAATCACAAAATATGTCGTTGAAAACAAAGACCTTTCAGGAATGCGAATTGTATTTGCCTCGGATTTTCACATTAAACCATACGAAAGAGGCAGACTGAGCAAAATTATATCAGAAATAAACAATCAAAAACCTGACTTAATACTTTTGGGCGGAGATTACGTAAGCGGACATAAACCAACAATGACAATGAGGTCGAATAAAATTGCGGCTGAACTAAATAACCTTAAATCAAAATACGGCGTATATGCAGTAATGGGTAATCATGACGGTTGGCAGGGCAAATATCAAATAATAAAAGATTTAGAACAAAATGGTATTACGGTTTTAGAAAACGCTAATAAAGATTTTGGACTATTTACCGTGGCAGGAGTAGAAGACATTCAAACAGGCAATCCTAATGTTGAAAAAGCACTTTTGGGAGCAGGAAAAAATATTATATTATTAACTCATAATCCCGATATATTTCCGCAAATACCAGAAAATGTTACCCTTGTTCTTGCAGGACACCTGCATGGCGGACAAGTAAATATTCCCGGACGCGGGAATTTTATAATTCCGTCTAAATATGGTAAAAAATATTTGTACGGCGAAGTTAAAGAACACAACAAAACGCTTTTCACAAGCAAAGGTCTTGGAACAAGCATATTACCGATACGTTTTAACTGTCCGCCGGAAATTGTTGTTATAGATTTTAAATAAAAATTACAACAAACCGATTACGATATTATGTAATATCAAATATTTATGGAAAAATATCGCAAATAATACTCCAAATGTTGCTCCGACAACAACTTCAAACGGAGTATGCCCAAGTAATTCTTTTAACTTGCCGCCAATAGCCTGAACATCATTATTATAAAAATCTTCCATCATTCTGTTAAGACAAGCCGCCGTTTTACCTGCCGCACGACGGATTCCCGCAGCATCATACATTGTCACAAGAGCAAGCGCAAATGAAATTGCAAAATACAAGGATTCCCAACCTGCAATTAATCCGACGGATGTCGCAACACCCATGACACCTGCAGAGTGTGCGCTTGGCATCCCTCCTGTTGTTGTAAATATTTTAAAATTTATTTTTCTTGATTTAATTATAAAAATACAAAACTTTATAACCTGTGCAAAAAATGCTGCTAATAAACCGGTAGCTAAAACTTCATAACTGTTATTTGATAAAGTAATCATTCTTTAATTCTCGCTCTCTTCTTGATACCGGATATTATCTCAACCAAAACATCCGATTTTATATCAGACTTGTCAATGATATCATAACATTCTTTCAAAAGGCAAGCAAGTTTACATTTTGACTCCTCTAATCCGTACAACATAACATATGTCAGCTTATCAGCATCCTTATCTTTCCCGATTGTTTTTCCCATTTCTTCAAAGGTTGATATTTCGTCCAAAATATCGTCACTAATTTGAAAAGCTACCCCTAATTTTTGAGCAAATTCTGTTATTTTTTCCAAATCATCTTCTTTTGCCCCTGCAATAATTGCACCTGTTCTAAGCGGTAACTTAAATAAATCGGCGGTTTTATGAGTATGGATAAAATCCAAAAGTTCTTCAGGTTTCATACCAAAAGCATTATTTTTCCAATTTTTCTCAGCTTCAATATCTGCAACCTGCCCTCCTATAACCCCGTATGCGCCTGCATATTTTACATATTCTTCCATAATTTTAACTAATTTTTCAGCACCCAAATTTTTTGAATTTTTCAAAATTACCTGAGGAGCGAATGAAATTAGAGCATCACCGGCAAGCACGGCATTGGCTTCTCCAAAAACCTTATGATTTGTCGGTTTACCGCGGCGAAAATCGTCATTATCCATACACGGTAAATCGTCATGTATAAGGGTTTGAGCGTGAAGCATTTCTATTGCGCAAGCCGTCGGAATTGCATCTTCAATATTTCCGCCGAACATACGACAGCTTTCCAAACACATTATCGGGCGTAATCTTTTCCCCGGTAACGTGACTGTATATTTCATTGCCTTAAAAATATCTTGCGGAAAATCATTTTCCGGCATATACTCATCAAGTTTTTTGTTTATTAATTCAATGTATTCACTTAAGTTCATTATTCTTCCTCGTTATCAATTTCTTTATAAACTCTTTGTTTCAAATTATTCCTTGCACTAAGACGTTTTCTTTCTGAGATTTTTGCAACGGATTTGTTGTTAATAAATTTTTTGTTGTTTTCAACTTTTCTGCCTTCGTATTTAACTTTTTCTTTGTACGTTTTTGCTTCCTGAACAAATTCCAAATAGCTTTCGTATCTTGAATCGTCAATATCTGCAAAATGTTCTAAGACATTACAACCGTCCTCATTAATATGTAAACAATCACTATATTTACAACCATCTCTTAGCGGAATAAATTCTTCAAACAATAAATCTACATCCGCCGGCATTAAAAAATCAAATTTAACATTACTAAAACCGGGAGTATCAACTATGCTTGATGTTTCACTGATTTTTATAATTTCACAGTGCCTTGTAGTATGGGTACCGTGCATCAATTTATCACTAACGGCTTTTGTACGCAATTTAAATGACGGATTAATTGCATTAATTAAACTGGATTTACCGACACCGGAGTTTCCGCACAGGACACTGATTTTGTCCTCTAATAAGTCTTGAAAAGCCTTTATTCCCTGATGTTCTGTTGCGGATGTAAAAACTATCTTAAAGCCTAACGGTTTGTATATTTCTATTATTCGTGTTATTAAATCTTCTTCACACTCCAAATCTTCTTTGTTAAAACACAAAACCGTCGGAATACTATAATATTTTGCAAGAGCGATATATCTGTTAAGCTGAAGTAAATTCAAATCCGGCTGCTTTAGAGCAGAAACAACAATTATTTGATCAATATTAGCAACGCTTGGCCGAGCAATATAATTTTTTCTCGGGTAAATTTTTTCAATATGTCCGTTATTAAACTCGACAAAATCTCCTACAAGAATTTTTTCTTTTTGTTTTTTAAGAACTTCTCTTACTTTGCATTCAAAATTTTCTCCGCCTGACATGACGTAGTAAAAATCCGAATGTATCTTGTAAATTTGCCCTTTTGTCATATTAAAAGAATACTACAAAAATAAAATTTAATAGCAAATTCTATACTATTCTGCACATTTTTTCACCTTTTAATGCTTCTTTAATATTGATTATATTTTGATTTAGCGTTGTATCAATATATTCACTAGTCATTGAGGCTATTCGAGGAGTTATAATGACATTCGGATATTGTCTAAATTTTTCTATATAATTTGTATGCTCAAAACATTCCAATCTGGTCATAATATGTTCTGACAATAGTTTACAACTTTTACAACTGTCCTCACAAGGAACAATATCCAATGCCAAACCTTTTATCTTACCATTTGATAAGTATTTATCCAATGCATCAAATTCGATTAATTCAGCTTGCGCGATACTTATAAAATAAAAATTATCCTTACAATTCTCAAAAAATTGTTCATCAAATACATGGAAATTTTCCGGAGTATAGTTTAAGTGAACAGAAATAATATCTGAATTTCTTGCAAGTTCATCAAGCGGCATATATTTAACACCATACATATCTTTTAATTGCTGTTTTGGTTTTGAATCACTTGCAATAATATTCATTCCAAAAACTTTTGCATATTCGCAAACTTTCATCCCGACAAAATCTGTTCCGACAAGTCCTAACGTAATTTTAGATAAATCTGTTCCGATATAATTTTCATTGAAATCTTCGGTAAATCTTGAAACACTCGATGCCGTTTTAATTTTTCTCACAAGCGCAATAATTAGTCCTATCGTGTACTGAGCGGCACTTTGCCCATTGTCGTGTACAGTATTTACGACAGCAATATTTTTTTCACAACACTCATTTAGGGATATGTTATCATAATTAGGAGTTCTAACAGAAATCACTCGCAAATTTTTAAATTTATCCAAAATGTTTTTTGTAATAAAGGAATTTTTTCCAACACTTATAATTATTGAATTTTCCAAAATATCATCGGATATAGTATTTACAAATTCGTCATTTAACGCCTGTTCGTAATAAATCAGATTATACCCTTCTATGTTTTTCTTTTCTAAAATTTTTTTCTCCATAGATTTGGTTTCAAAAATCAAAATATCCAATACCATAATTTATCTCCGTAACTGATTTCTTATTATTTTTATAACTCGCAATAATATTTTTCTCATTAGCTAACAGGAGAATATTTACAAATAAGCATATAATATTTGATTTTGCAGATAATAAAAAGGTATTATATATTTTTACCCATATTGTATGCTTGCTCTAACAAATCTTTTCTGCCCAAAACATCATTAGAATTGTCAAGTCCGCCGGCTTCAAGGTATCCTTTTAATTCTAAATCACTAAAACAAGCAACCCATCCGTTTATTCCGTTTAAAACCGTTTGAATAACACCTTTTGATGAATCAGCAGATGTTGTAATCACATAAGTTTCTGAAAAATTTTTGCCGGTAGCAAATAAAGAATTTGCTCTGTCTATAAGTGTTTTCATTTGTCCTGACATTTCATAGTAATAAATCGGAGTTGCCCAAACAATTACATCGGCATCTTTCATTTTTAAGGTAATTTCATTGGCATCATCGTCAATAACGCATTTGCCGAGTTTTTGACATGCTAAACAACCTCTGCAAAAGTTAATTTCTTTATCCTTTAATGTTACAAATTCAACCTCGTGACCCGAATCACGCGCACCGCGTTCTGTTTCGTGTGCAAGAATTTCCGAATTTGCATTATTTCGTAAACTTGTTGAGATTATCATAACTTTTTTCATATAAATTACCCCTTATATATATTTAACAATCTTTTATTCTTCTGATTATTTTAGCAGGTACACCTGCAACTATAGTATTGGCAGGTACATCTTTAGTAACAACAGCATTTGCCCCTATAATTGCCCCCTCACCAACAGTTACACCCTGCAAAATTGTCGCATTAGAACCTACCCATACGTTATCCCCGATAGTAATTGGTTTTGGAAAAATATTTTGTCTGAATTGCGGTCTTTCATCGTGATTTAAAGTCGCAAGCGTTACATTATGCCCGATTAAAACACCATTTCCGATAGTTATACCGCCTTGATCCTGAAATTTACAACACGCATTAATAAAAACATTCTTACCAACAACGATATTTTTACCGCAATCCGTATGGAAAGGCGGAAAAAGCCTAAATGTTTTATCAACTTTTCTGCCTGTTAGCTTTGAAAATAAATCAACAATTTCTTCTTCTGTATGGTACTTGTTGTTTATTTCCATCGTAATTTTTAAGGCTTCTTGGGATAATAAATGAAAAGTTTTAAGCATTTCTTCTTCTACAACTTTTCCCGTCGCCATTATTTTACGAAATTCATCCAAATCAATATTTATCATAGTTTGATAATAACATAAAAATTTAAGTATTAATATCGGCAATTACTCTATCCATAACGGAATTCCAACTTTCGTTTTTATCGGCAAGATATAGTTTTACGCTTTCATACCAATCACAATAAGTCAAATCGGTATGCCATCTCCAATTGTAGTTATACGGCAAAAGCACAACACAAGGTTTATTCATTGCACCGGCAAGATGCGCCAAAGAAGTATCATTGCAAATAATTAAATCCAAATTTTCTACGGCAGCAGCTGTATATGAAAAATCCTTAAAACTTTTACTTAAATCAACAATATTATAACGTGATGCAAGTTTTTCAAATTCCTCTGCTCCCTCAAAAGTCTGCGCAGAATATACCTGAACATTATTCATATTAAATAAGCCTGAAAACGCATCTACATTTATCACTCGATCAGTTTCGTAGTATGTATTCCCTTGCCATTTTATACCTATTTTAAATTTATCGTTATTAAAATATTTTTGTTTGTATTCTTGAACCTTTATGTTGTCCGCTTTCAAATATTGCTTACGAGATACAAACATATCTGCGGTTTTTAAACCTATAACATACGGTATACTCAAAAATGGGATATGGACATCAAAATTTAAGTCCTTTTCGTCATAAAAATAATCCATCACCTCAACTTCAGGAAAATTTTCTCTAAATAACTGACTCAATTGTACTTGAGGTTTGATAATTAGTTTTTTACAACGCTTTTGAATAAGAGGGATGTAGCGAGCAAACATTATCATATCTCCAAAACCTGCTTCGTAGTATGTATAAAGAACTTTATCCGAAATATCTTCACCCTGCCAAATTGGTCTGTTTGGAATTAAATTCGGGTATGTAATTTCTTCCGTATCAATTGCAGTTTCTCGACATAGACGAACTTCAAAATATTTTAATCCTTCATCATAATCTTTCATCCTGAAATAATTTAGCGCAAGAAAATATTTTGATTCTCTGTCATTAGGATTTATTTCCAAGCATTTTAAATAGTATTCTTTTGCTTTTTCCGGTATATGAAACAATGTATATAAATTAGCAAGATTAAAATTTATATCACGAGATTTTGGATTAAATTCCAATGCTTTCAGGTAGTATTTTTCCGAATTTTCAAAATCCAAAAGATTTTTATAAGCTAAACCAATTCCAAATGCAGATTCACCTGTTAGCCCGAAAAGTTTTTCTTCCTTTAATCTTACCTTAAGCTCCTTTTTGTAATTTTTTTGTTGAAAATATATGTGCGCCAATGTTTCGTAAAAATACTGCTCTTTTTGAATATCAATTGCTTTTAAAACATATTTTTCCGCTTCTATATAGTTTTTTTGCTGTAATTCACACATTCCGACAAGATTTAAAACCTCGCTGTCGTTAGAATCTTCATCAAGTATTTTTTTATAAAAAACTTCAGCTTCAGAAATTTTTCCCGCCGAGTGCAGTTGAAATGCTTTATCAAAAATTTCTTTTCTTAAGTTACTCTCCATGAGGGGAATTATAACATATTATTGAGTTTGTGACAAGTTCATATTGCTAATTTTGACTTAATTTAATTCTTTGTAAATACAATAGAATAAGCATATTCTATAGCTTTTTGGGCAAATAAATATTTCATAAATTTTCTTGGAATAAACGAAGGTAATCTAAAAGCTCTTACATATATTTTCTCATCATAATATACGGATACAAACACTAATCCAACGGGTTTTTCTTTTGTACCACCTGTTGGTCCTGCAATACCCGTTGTACAAATTGCAATTTCACAACCTGTTCTATTGTGTAAACCTTTAGCCATCGCATAGGCACATTCATGACTCACGGCACCAAATTCCTGCAAAATTTCAGAAGACACGTTAAGATACTCTTCTTTCGCCTCATTTGCATATGTTACAAAATTTGCTTTCACAAATTCAGAGCTTCCTGAAATATCAGTAAACATTGAGCTAAGTAATCCTCCGGTACAGGATTCAGCCGTTGCAACAGTCATTTTCTTATCTATTAAAATTTTTGCAAGTTTTTTTAATTTTCTATCAAACATACTTTTATTTTATAACATACAGGATTTTCTACAATATATAACCCGTTTGGGTATTAAATATTAAGTGATGTTACAACATTGTAATGAAAAATTGTAATTTTTTTATAAATAAAATAAAATAGTGGTGGGAAAGTTTGAGGGATTATTAATTATGACAAACACTGCAACAAAGGAGAGAACCTTAACTCCACAGGAAGTTAGAGCTATTTTAAATACTGATAATAAGGAAATTATTGAACTTTGCAAAAAAGCTTCTATTATGCCGAGAAAAAATAACAAAGGCATGACATATTTTTCTTATGAAGAAGTTAAAAATTTAAGAAAAGTTCAATCTGCTAAAGGTACTGCGGCTAAAACGGTTACATCACCGATAGTTAGTGCAAAAACCTCCGGAACAGGTATTAATCCTATCCAAGCGACTGCTTTTCAAAATATTTTATCATCAATACAAAATATGGAATCAAACCTTAGCGATAAAATCGCTAAAGTTATTGATGAAAAACTTGAAGGTATGGATGAAGTTGTTGTTGAATTAATCAGATGTAAAACCGACAATGAAACTTTAAGACAAAAAATCGTTGAATTAAACAAGGAAGTTTATCAATTGAAAAATAATCTTAACAGCTACAAACCTGTTGGATTAGGTTTTTACGTAAAAAAAGAACAACACGCATGGAATCAATAAGAGGTAAAGCAGTTTATGGCGGTTAAAGATAAAGAAACAGCGGCAGCTCCTGTTGCCGATGAGAGAAGTAAGGCGTTAAAATTAGCTATTGAGAAAATAGAAAAAGATTTCGGTAAAGGCGCAATAATGAAATTGGGGGATAAAGCTACGGTTAATGTAGATGCAATCCCTACAGGTTCATTGGCGTTAGACATAGCTCTTGGTATTGGCGGTGTTCCTCGCGGACGTATTATTGAGATTTACGGACCTGAAAGCTCAGGTAAAACAACTCTTGCACAACATATTGTTGCAGAATGCCAAAAAAGAGGCGGTATTGCAGCATACGTTGACGCTGAACATGCACTTGATCCTGAATATGCAAGAAATTTAGGGGTACAAGTTGATGATTTACTTATTTCCCAACCTGATACAGGTGAACAAGCTTTAGATATTACAGAAGAATTAGTTCGTTCAGGTGCAGTTGATGTAGTTGTTGTTGACTCAGTAGCAGCATTAGTTCCTAAAGCCGAAATCGAAGGCTCTATGGAAGATCAGCAAATGGGTTTGCAGGCTCGTTTGATGAGTAAAGCTTTGAGAAAGTTAACCGGTATTATCGGAAAAACAAGTACAACCGTTATATTTATCAATCAGTTGAGAATGAAAATCGGTGTTATGTACGGTAATCCTGAAACTACAACCGGCGGTAATGCTCTTAAATATTACGCAAGTGTTCGTTTGGAAATCAGACGCACGGAAGGATTAAAAGGTGACGGAGAAGAAATCGGTAACCATGTAAGAGTAAGGGTTCTTAAGAATAAAGTTGCACCTCCGTTTAGAACTGCTGAATTTGATATTATCTTTGGAAAAGGTATTTGTAAAATCGGAAATATCTTAGACGTTGCCGTAAACTTAAATATTGTAAATAAGGCAGGCTCTTGGTTTAGCTTTAAAGACGAAAAACTTGGTCAGGGACGTGATAAGGCTAAAGAATACTTAACCGAACACCCTGAAGTGCTTGAAGAAGTTGAAACGTTAGTTCGTCAAAAATTGGCAGAAGAATAACAATATTCTTTATAGCAAAAAATAATATTTTCGACTTTTGTATTGATTATGAAAGTCGAAATTTTATCTTGTAATAATTTATATAACCCGCAAACAGCTAATATATCGGGATATAAGTATAATCAAACGAATTCTGTTTGTGACACATTGGATTTGAATTTGAACAAACACCGTTCAAATTCCGATGTGAGTTTTTGCGCAAACCCGATACAATCCGTAAAAGAGTATTTCAATTATTTAAAAGTACAAAGATTCACAAACGGTCTTATAAATTATATAAGGCAACAAAATAACCCTGAAAACCTTTTCTTTAGGAATATAAGTATGGAAAAATTAGAAGGGTTACAGTATGGGATAAAAGTTTTTAAGGGCTTAACAATGAAGGATATTCAATATTTAAGTGAAAACCTCCATGTTATAGCTGTCAAACGCGGTTGTAATAACATGTGCGGATATTGTTATGCCGATGCAAAACCCTCAAACAGAGAAATGTCTTGGGAAGATTTTACAACTATAACTCGCGGATTTAAAACCTTGCGTAAACGCTTAGGCAATTTACCTCTTTTTGGGGAAAATCTTCCTACAAACAATGATCCCATTTTTCTTACAACAGAGGCTTTTTATGATGCTGATTGTATGAATATTGTAATAAAAAATAAAAGAAACAAATTATTTGATATGAGAGATATTATAACAGAGATATATGAATCAATGGGACGTAAGTCTTGTTTTGATACATCAGGTTGGAATCCGGAAAATAAAATTATGCAAGAAAGAGCCGAACAGTATGCACAATATTTTTCAGAACAGAAAAATATGGATAAACTAAATGCCTTTAATTTATCATTTAATCCATTTAATGCCTCATATATTGCCGGGGTAAAAGCTCTTAAAAATGGAGATATTGAAAAATTCCGGAGATTAAAAGACAAATTTACAGACAGAATAGCTAATGCAATATACACTTTCACTCCACTTCTAAAATCTGAAAAATTTGGTATTATGTCAAGAAGTTTTGGTATAAACTCAATAAACGCTGATTATTTTGATTTTGCAGCAATGTATGGTCTGGTACACGAGGTATCTACAAAACTTGAAAAATTATATCAAGCCGATTTGAACAAAACACAAAAATATGTGAAAAATGAAGAAGATATAAAATTTTATGTTGATATTGCAACACAGAAAATGAGTAGAGTTAGTACAGCATTAAATTCGTCCGGCAGAATGAAACAATTTATGGAAACTTTTGGCATAAAAGATAATATAAAATTATATGATGATGACGTTAATATGGTATACGATAATTTAGTTAAGGAAGGCAGATATCATAGAATATTATCTCACAGATTAATCGACACTGACGGAAAAGTTTATCACATGAACTATGCTATGTTTTTCCCAACGGAAATACAATTAAATATTTCTAATAAAACCCAAACGCCAAAACTTGCTAATTTAAAAGAAAATTGTCTGATATCAAAAGAAATTATAAACAGAAAAGAAGAACTACATCCTATAGGTGCATTTCTCGATTAATCCGGTAATTTTAAGAAGGTTAAAGTTTTATCTCCGTATTGTTTTTGTTTGATAATACTCCAACCGTCAAAATCAACCTCCGTAACATGCTCAAGAATTACAATACCTTGTGATAAATTCTTTACGGAATTTAAAGCTTGCTCATATACTCCCGAAAAATACGGCGGATCAATATAAATTACATCAAATTCTTCATCTAATGTTTTTACCGCTTTTATACTATCCCCTTTGATAAGTTTAATGTCATAATCTTCAGTTTTTAAATATTTTTGAAAATTACTTTTAATAACAGCAAATACTTTCGGATTTTTTTCAATTGCAACAGCCTTTGAAAAACCACGAGAGATAGCCTCTAAAGTCATTATTCCGGAGCCTGAAAACATATCAAGAAAATTAGAGTTATCAAAATCTATAAGAGCTTGCAGAGTATTAAAAACACTCATTCTGACTTTTGATAATGTCGGGCGAGTCAATTTCTCGTCCGGTGCGGTAATTTTTTGTCCTTTAAATTTGCCTGCAGTTATATTCATATTAACTATTTTACAATGAACAAAAAATATAGTATAATTCAATATACAACGTAGAATTAAACCTATGCGCAGAATTAATTTTAGTCAATAGATAAAGGAGTTTATGAGCGAAGAAACAAACAAAACTGATATTATAATAGTCGGCGGAGGTCCTGCAGGACTTGCGGCTGCCGTAACCATTGCTCGTGCTGGCTATAAACCGATTGTTATAGAAAGAGGGACTTTTGCAGGCTCAAAAAATGTATTTGGCGGTGCAATTTATACTGATGCCACAAAAGAAATTTTTCCTGATTTTGAACAAACAGCACCGCTTGAAAGAAAAAATATTGAACATAAATTTGCGATTTTAGGTGAAAATGACAGTACAGTAATTTCATATAGAAACAATCCCAAAGATGCGGTTAGTTACAGCGTAATTCGTGCGAAATTTGACAGATGGATGGCTGAAGAAGCAGAAAAAGCAGGTGCAGTCATTGTCGAAGAAACTGTTGTAAAAGAATTACTTATAGATGATGAAAAAGTGGTTGGTATAAGGACAGAACTTGAAGATTACTATGCTAATATTGTAATCATAGCTGACGGCGTAAATTCACTTCTTTCAAAACAAATAGGCTTTAGAGAAGATATTAAACCTAAAGATGTCGCCTTATCCGTTAAAGAAGTCATAAAACTTGATAAAAACATCATTAACGACAGATTTTTAATAAATGATGATGAGGGTTGTATATATGAACTCTTTGGGGGTTCAATGTTGGCTAAGCTTGGTTTGGGTTTTATATACACAAACAAAGACAGCATTAGTATCGGATTAGGAATTACATTAGATGAACTTGACGGTACGGGAATAAAGCCATATGAATTACTTGATAAAATCAAAAGTCATCCGACACTTGCACCTTTAATTAAGGATGGAGAAACTATAGAGTATTCCGCTCATCTAATACCTGAAGGCGGATATAAAAAATTGCCGAAACTTTCAGGTTCCGGAGTTATGGTGGTTGGCGATGCAGCTATGCTGGTTAACAATATGCATTGGGAAGGAACAAATCTTGCAATGCTTAGCGGTAAAATTGCAGGAGAAACGGCAATATTTGCTTTATCTCAAAATGACTTTTCAAAAGAAACTCTTTCAAAATATGATAAAGAATTAAAAAAATCTTTTATAATGAAAGATTTATACACATACAGAAATTTAATGGATGTAATGCATGATAAAAAATCAGTGTTTATGGATTTTTATTTCAAAAAAATCAATACGTTTTTTGAAATGTTTACCTCGGTAAACGGAATCCCTAAAAGGAAATTATACAGAACTTTTATAAAAGATTTTATAAAAGAAAGAGGCTTATGCGGATTATTTTCAGACGGATGGAGCGTATTAAAATTAATATGGAGTATATTGGTAAAATGAATTTAGATAAAAAACTTTCCACATTAAAATACACACCGGATGAGAATTCTCATTTGAAACCGACACAAGAAGATTGTGTAAGTTGTAAAACCCGTTCTTGTATAAATGCGTGTCCTGCAGGAGTGTATGAATGGTTAGAAAATGAAAATAAACTTCTTGTGAAATACGAAAATTGTTTAGAGTGCGGAGCCTGCCGTATTATATGTGCAAAACATTCTCTAAATTGGGAATATCCAAAAGGCACAAAAGGAGTAACATTTAAAAAAGGTTAATTAAAATTTGTAATCAGTATAAGGAGAAAGAAGTATGAAAGAACAGTACACAAATCAGCACAGACGTTGGTATGACAAAGATCCGGTATTATCTCAAGCAATGGAAACACTTGAACACAGCAATGATGAAACTCAGATTAAAGTAGCATTGAATTTGATTAAAATCATCATTGAACACAACATTGAGGATGAACAATTTGAAGCGGTTGAAGATATTATCAATGCAGTAGGTTCAGGAATTGATGAAAACAGAAAAGGTCGTTGGTATGACATAGATTCTACTGTTAGAACAGCAATGAATATGCTTCAAAACTGTCCGGAAGCAACTCAAAGAATTATTGCTAAAGAAATGGCAAAAATGGTTGTAGATAAAATTAAAACTGACGAAGATAATGAGGAATAAATAAGTTAATAAATTTTTTCAACAGAAATAAAGTATAAAGTCTTTTTGTGTAATTATGAAATCACCTTAAATATTATTAAAATGTCTAATGCCTATATTATTTTATATAATATAATTGTATGATAAATATAATATAGGAGAATTTATATGAAAAAAATATTTATGGTTGCTTTGTTATCGTTATTTGGAATATCAAATGTTTTTGCAGGAGGATTTAGCGGGCACGCAGATAAAACTTCTATCGCAGAAGCATTAAAACGACCAGACGATTCTTATGTAACAGTAGAAGGTAATATTGTTAAAAAAATTTCTTCCGATAAATACTTATTTAAAGATGCATCAGGTTCAATGACAGTAGAAATAGATAATGAAAAATGGGGAAATCTTGATGTATCTGAAAAAGACATATTAGAATTATCAGGAGAAATTGAAAGAGAATTTAACTCTGTTCACCTTGATGTTGATACCGTTAAAAAGCTGAACAAATAAAAATGCTAAAGTTATTAATATTTGCGAATTTTTCCAAAACTTCCGACTAGTGTAAAGCAACAGATAGTTTGCCATTTGTAATTTGTACTACTTTCTATAGTAAATTTTTCAAAACTTCCGACTAAAATGTCAGCACAAGGCAGACAAGTTCACACGACTTGCTTCGTATCGTCGGTTCATTTTGTCAAAATCGCGATAATTTATGTCAAAATTGCTGATACAAAACGCATTAAAAAAGAGCCTTTACGGCTCTTTTATTAAAATCTGGAGAATAGGAGACTCGAAAAAATATTTCTACTTTTTCTATCTTTTAGTATTGTACCGAAACTTATCATATCATTAAATTTCTTGTGAATTTACTTGACGTAATTTGTAGTAATTTTCGGGGACATAACGTAACTTTCGCCCCCCATCCGCCCCCTAAAAAATTAATTTGTAGTTGAATTTCAATATTAAATATGTTATAATATAATAGCTAACTCGTGAAGGGTGAAAGCTGGGTTCTCGAATGAGAGTAGGCTATATGCTTAGAATTCCTTTGCTCCTGGGGTTAGCTTATTTTTTGTTTTTATATAATTTTTAATATTATCTAAAATGTTTTCTGGGTCTTTTTTTATTTCATCCAAAATAAATTCTATTGCTTGCAAAGAATAGGAATAGCTCGGACTTGAATTGGCTTTGTATATAAAACACCATTTTTCATTTTCTTTTATCCCATAATATTTACAAAATAAATTAAAATGGTAAAAATTAAAAGTTTCAACTATTTCTCCTTTGTGTTTTAATACAGTATTTTGCCTTTTTAACTGCCTTGTAATTTCTGTACATACTTTTTTAGCTGTATATTTATGTGTTTCGTTTGGATTTTTAAGTTCTTTTATAATTTGAACTAGATTTTTAGAATTTTTATCAATAGCTACAGTATCAGTAGCTTTTTCTTTATCTTTAGTTATGTAATAGTGATGTTCTATACGTATCGCAAAATTATTATTACTTTCCTCTGCAATTTTTGAAATCTTATCATTTAAACCAATAAGTTTGTGTGCAATTTGATCAGAATATTTTGCTTTAATCTCATTTTCATCAAAAAATTTCTCTTTTACTACTAAGTTCAAAAAATTTACTGATATTAATTCTGTTATATCAACATTATGAAATTTTAACATTTTTTCATTAAAATTAAAAATACAAGATTGAAATAATGGAACATATACCATTTCATATTCCTCGGTAATAAAGTGAGTACTTGTATTTCTTAATTCAATAATTTTCTCAAGATTTAACCTCAAGGGGTCTTTATCATTCGTAAAAACAAGTTTTATACAATTTTCAAGATTTATAGTTCTATCCTTGTTATCTTTATAGTAAATGCTATTTTCACCCTTTGTATTAATTAAATGAGCTTTTAACATCAACTCCCAAGCATTACATATAAAAAAAGCAAATCCCTCAACTCGATATTTTATGGTTGGTTTGTTATAAATTTCAATTGCTAAAATAAATGCTTCTTCTGCTTTGCTAATTAACTGTTCTACAAGATTTGTCATGTGATATCCTTTTATTGTTAATATTATAGCATAAATTTTATTTATAAATACTTATTATTTATGCTAATATTAGTATACAAATATATTTGTTTAATAAGGAGTAAGTATGGCTGAGATAATTTTTAAAAGAAGCATGAATATAGGAACAATAAGTGCAGAAAGTGACCAGGATTTTTTGGAAAATTGTTTTCTTGAAACCCCTGAGTATGAAGAGCTATGCGATTTTAATAATAAAAAAATGATTTTACTAGGAAGAACAGGTTCTGGTAAAACAGCTCTAATTAATAAAATTAAAAACGATGTAGATTTCTATATCGAAATAAGACCAGATACATTTGCCTTGCAATATATTACTAATGTTCCTACTGTATCAAGATTAATTAATGAAGATATTAATTTAGATATATTTTTTAAATTTTTATGGTTACATGAAATACTTTCTCAAATTATTAAGAGATATTTTGCGTACAATCGTAAAAACTTTATTGATACTTTAAATGAAAAAATCGATGATTTGGGTAGAATAAACCAGCTGAAAAAATATATGAGTGAGTATGAGGGAATATTTTTTGATGAGGGAAGTACTGAAAAAATTACTAAAGATATTGAGAAACAAATTTCAGGAATACTTGGTGACGATTTGGCAAAAATACAAGGGAAATTAGCTTCTAATGTTAAACAAGAAATAGAAGTTAAAGCCTCGCAGTATATTAATAATAAACAAATAAAACAATTGAAAAACATAATAACTTTGTTTAAAGAATATTTTTCTTCCAACAAACAAAGGTCTATAGTTGTTTTTATTGATAATTTAGATGAAAACTGGATAAATAATGAGACAAAATATAAATTAATAGACTCTTTATTAAATGCGATACGATTATTTGTTGATATACCAACATTTAAAATATTAATTGCAATGAGAGCAGATTTGTTAGCAAAAACTAGGGAAGTAACAAATCGACAAAATGAAAAAGATACTTCTTTTACTCTTAATTTGAACTGGACAAAAAAAATGTTAAAAGAACTTTTAAATAAACGTATTCAATATTTATTTCAATACAAATATAAGAAAAATACAATTATTGGATTTGATGATATTTTTAACTTTGACGTAAAAGGTATGAATGCCGGAGAATATATTATTAGTCGAACTATGATGCGACCTCGTGATGCAATAAGTTTTGTGAATCATTGTATTCAGGCAGCAGATAATGAAAATAATATTACAGAAAAAAATGTTTTAGATGCGGAAAAAATATTCAAAAGAGAACGATATGATGCATTAAAACATGAATGGGAAAATGTTTATGACAGCATAGATACATATTATAACATTTTAAAGGAACTTGGTTCTTCTTTTAATTATAAAGAACTTATAACACCTGAAAAATTTAAAAAAATCGAAACAATTGCATACGATAGTGACTATATGGCAGATAAATTATCTAAAGTAGCCAGATATGATGGTGATAGAAGTAGAGAGAAATGTATAAAAGATTTACTAAATATTCTATTTACAATTGGATTTATTGGTATAGTGGACACAGAAACAAATTCCATAGATTATTCTACACCTTATCGTTCTACTTTATCAGAATTAGATTTTGATGAAAATTTACAATTTGCAATTCATCCATTATTCAAATAAATGGTTTAAACCTTACTACTAACCTTTAAACTTTCATAAAACTCATCCATTTTGTTGGCAACTTTTGCCTCTTTTGATTTGATGATATGAGAGTATGTGTTTAGGGTAATATTTTTATCTGCGTGTCCTAAACGACTACTTACTGTTACTATATCTTCTCCGGAAGAAATTAACAGGCTTGCATTAGTATGTCGAAGTTGATGAAACGTTATTTTGGGTAGATTATGTTTTTCTAAAAAGTT
Source organism: Cyanobacteria bacterium UBA2855 (assembly GCA_002350725.1). Taxonomy (GTDB): domain Bacteria; phylum Cyanobacteriota; class Vampirovibrionia; order Gastranaerophilales; family Gastranaerophilaceae; genus UBA1221. The sequence goes on from DEFJ01000024.1 coordinate 57,739, forward strand.
TGTAAACCATATGTAAGGGCGATGAGGAGCTATTGCAGTACCATCATCATGCAGAAATACATAAGGTTCATTTTTATATGCAGTTCCAAATTTCAACTTATTCTTTAACTGTTGTTTTCGGTATAATTTTAACATGTGCATAACAGTTTTAGACACTGTAACTGTCCTTATTCCTGCGTCAGTTTTTGGTTTATCTTCTAAAACCCCATAACCCATAATATAATGACGTTGTTTATTTATACTTATTACAGATTTATTAAAATCAATATCATCCCAAGTTAACCCCGTAAGTTCGCCCTTTCTCATGCCTGTATCTATTGCAAGGTAAACCATAACTTTATATATCAGGGGTTCTTCGTTTAAAACATTTAACATTACAGATATTTGTTCATCATCATAATATTTAGCTTTTGGTTTTTGTCCCCTCCTTATGTCAATACGATTTGACGGATTATCTTTTATAACATTCCATTTTACGGCAGTAGAAAGAATTGTACTAATCACTCCCATATATAGATGTATAGTTTTTGCGGAAAGTTTTTTGTCTGTTTCACAAAAAAACATTTTTTTAAGGTTCAAGTCGTACGCATTACATATTTTTTGAGCAATAGTGTAATCTACTTTCATACCTGCTTTTAATCTTTTTGAAGTTTTAAAACTTATGCCTGCAGTTTTTTCTATTTGAGTAGGAGTATAAAAAGAAAGAAACTCACATAATTTTGGTGCAGGAGTATACTTTCCATCAAACCTGATACTATCTCCATTTAGATTTTTATAAAAACTAAGAAGGTGTATCGGTTGCAGTTTGCTAATTATTACATGTCCAAGTGCAGGTATTATTCGTTGTTCCAGTTTTTTCTTATACGAAACAAGAGTTGCCGGACTAAGATTTATTTCGGCATAATCTTTTAGCCATCTTTGACAGAATTGAGCAAAAGTTAGTGTTTTTCCATCTAAGTAATTACCACCTAATACTTCCTCTTCAAATAGTATTAGTTGACGATTTAACTCTTTCTCACGTTGGGTAGGGGTAAGAGTTTCACAAAGCTTAATTGTTTTACGTTTTCGTACTCTTTTACCAGTCGAGTCTAAACCTGTATCAACTACCAATCTGTATGTATTTTTTGAACGATGCTCATAATGTGCCATTTACTATTACCTTTTTTCAATTTTTATTATCCACCGTTTTTTTAAAATCCGTAATCATTTTCTTAAATTTAATCTAAACACATGTATTAGTGATACTACCGATACTATACATATATAGACACTTGTAGTATCGGTAGTATCGTTTATATCAGGAATTAAGCAAATAAATCTTCAATTTCTTCATCGAAAGTGAAAAAACAATCCGTTTTAAAACGATGTATTCGTTTTCCATTACTTCCATTTCGTGGAGAAGGTATATATTCAATTTTGTCTTCTTGTAACATTAAATCTTTATATTCCTTCAATATTTTGGCTATTTGGGATTCTGATTCTTGTATATAACACTTGTATTTTTCTTTGAGAAATTTTTTTAATTCTTTCATTGTCCCTTCCCAGTGTTTTTCCTTATCTAACATTTCCCGAATAATTCTAATAATATTATTCTCATTGTATTTTTTTAGGATACGCCTTTTTTCCTGTTCGTCAGGATTGCCAAGAAAAACCCATTTGAGTGTTTGAGGATTAAAAGTTAATGCTAATTCATCATCTTCCACATCTCTGCCTCTAATATACATAGTACTTTCATCTTTCTTATTTTTTAATACTATAGCAGTATCTGCACAACCAAAAATACCGTTAGTACCAGAAATTTGATTAAATACATCTTCTTCTTTCTTTCCTTCTTTTCTTAGGTGATGGACAATAATAATGCAAATGGAATACTTGTCCGCAAAAATTTTAAGCTGACTCAAGTCTGAATAATCTTTTGCGTATGCATTTTGGTTTTTACAAAGATTACCTCTTATTTTTTGCAAAGTATCAATAACTATTAACTTTATATTAGGATTTTCTTTCAGATAGTTCTCTAAGATAGTAATTAAATGGCTTTCTAAAGTTATTGCTTCAGTACAGATATAAAAATCCTCTGGAGGTTCTTGACAGCACAGAATATTTTTTAATCGCTTTTTAACCCTATTTTTACTGTCTTCCGGAGTTAAATACAAAGTTCCGCTTTGATGCGTTTTAAAACCCAAAAAGTTTTCACCTTTTGCTACAGATAAGCATATATCCATAACCATCCAACTTTTACCATGTTTTGGCGGAGCTGCGAGTATTGTAATTCCTTGATATATTAAATTCTCAATACTGCAATAAGGTTCAGGAATATCTAAATTTATTAATTCTTGTGCCGATAATATCTCTGGCTTTGAAATATTGTCAAAAATTGTATTAATTTGTCTTGATATCCCGCTTAAATTGTATTTCAAATACTCAATCGCTTGTGGTTTCTCAAAATTTTTGGTTCGCATCAGGTAGTCAATTATAGTCCCCCCAAAGTTGCCGTGTTTTCCAAAACAAAAAAAACTCTTTGTTTTTTTGAAGTAAACAAAACAATTGTTATGACCACATATTGGACAATTTTTAAACTTAATTGTCTTTTGATTTTCTGATAATATATTATTACCCAGTTCTTCTCTTAAATAATTTTCAAAATCAAAACTTTGAATAAGAATACTTAAATCACCTGTACAGTTTATATTTTGGGGTTGATGAATGTTTATTATTGTTTCAAAATTAATACTCATATATTTTTACCTCCTTATCTGTTCCAAAAAATATTCTGTCTGCATTTATGCAAGATTTGTCTGCCTGTGGAAATAGTGATACAAGTGTTTCGGCTATGAATGCACGTTTTAAAGAATTTGTAATAATTTCATCCATTGCAAAAATCAGGCGAAATTTAGGTTTTTCAAGTGTATGTGAAAAACTGTAATAGAATAATATCGGTTTTATCCCGTGTTTTATACATACTTGCATTGCATCATCTACTGTCATTACAGGGATGTTGTCCTCGTCATTATCAATATCTACACAGAAAAGCTGCTGCCGAACCCAATTTTCAGCTTTCAAACCGCCTTCTAATATTCCTGGACTAAAGGTTACGCCATTTTCAATGACATATTTTAAATATTTCAAAGTTACAAACTTGGGCTTACTACTTTGTACACACTTTTTAATTTGACCTATAATACTTCCATGAGGCTTTTGTTTACGTATTTTTCTGTCATATTGAATTAAAAATTTCTCTTGATTAGCCATTATACCCTATCCTTTCTTTTATGTCGTCGTTTTGTGTCACTCCTGTGTTTTCTCCGGTATTCAAAAATTCGACTAATGAATCAAGGTTAATCAAAACTTTTCGACCTGATTTTATGAATTTTACTTCACAGTCTTGCCTTTTAATAAGTTGTCGTAAATAATAACAACTTAGGGCAACAGTTTCAGCTGCTTTTTTAATTGGCACCATCCTTGGTACTTGAAACGTTTTTTTCATTTTTTCTCCTTCTTCTTTGTATTTTTTTTAAAATTCTGGAGGATAATACCCCCCTATATATAGATACGTTTTTTTTGCAATTCCCCGTGAGCAAAATCGCATTTTTTGCGTAGTTGATTAAGTTTTGTAACAAAAATTTTTCTGATAAATCATACCAATACTAAGACTATGAGTGAATTAGCTCGTTTTTAAAAATTTTACATTTCTTAATACAAATCACAATTAAGATTTGTATTTTTATAAAAATATTTAACCTTAAAAAATAGGCGATATTATTAATATTTATAAAAATTTTATAAAATTACATTTTTAAATATCTAAAAAAATCAAATCTTAATTACACACGAATATAAAAAATTTTTCTCAAGATTACTCTTTTTAATACAAAAATATATTCAGCAGTTTATAACATTATTTTACCGACTTATAGAACCGATACAGAAGCTCTACATCAACTTTTTCCTCTTTTATAGCCTCAAAGAGTTCCCTTTTTAAAATTTCTTTATCGTTTTTATGACTAAAATCAAACAGGTCTTTTGCCTCAACATCAAGTGCAGATATTATTTTTGACAAGGTTTCAGAAGTTACAAAATTGTTTCCACATTCAATTTTACTCAGGTTACGCTGTCCGATGCCGATTTTTTCAGCTAATTGTTCCTGAGTTAAATTTTTACTTTCACGAAGTTCTTTTATCCGTTTACCTAAAAGTTTTTTTATATCTGCATTATCTTTCATACAGTCCTCACAATCCTATAATATGTTAATTTCATTGCAAATATAACGTAGTAAAAGAATGTAAAATAATTTGCTTTACATCTTTAAAAAGTGTATAATAGGCTTGTAAGTTCAATAAAATATTAAAAAACAACTTTAAAAATTGTAAATAGTTATTTTGTTAGGGGTGTTTATGAACAGTAAAACAAAAATTTGTCCGTTTTGTGGTGAAGAAATAAAAGAAGTAGCAATAAAGTGTAGATATTGTGGCGAATTTTTAAATGATAGTACTTCAAACAATCCTGAAACTATTGAATGCCCTTATTGTGCAGAAACAATTTTATCAACTGATACAAAATGTCCTCATTGTGATGAGTATTTAGAACCCAATTTTAAAAAAGATGTAAAAGATGCAATAATTGAATACATTAATTACACTGACAATAATTCTCAAAGTATTTTAACTAATAATCAAATCTCAAGGGAAAAATTAACCCAATATGGAGTTTATATTGACAGCAGAGAAACTCCTCTTGTAATGTTGTATGAATCAGGTTTTTGGTCTTTAGGATATACAAAATTATTAATCACAGACAAAAAAATTTACTATAAATGTTTCAAAGATAATTACTTTACAGGTATTCTAGGCGGTATTTTAGGCACAATTCAAGGTTCTTTTTACATAAAAAATTCACTAAGAATTGAAATCGGAGAACAAGATAGTTGTTTAGGTACAGCTTATATTGGACATCAATTGAAACATAATAATGAGGTTATTGGTCTTGTAAGAATGGGAACAGAAATAGAATATGACGACAAGGCAGTTGATTATTTAAATGGTCTTTTTAACTATTTAGCAAAAAATAAAATTATTAAATATCCTGTTAAAGAATATGCTTGGCAATAAGGAGTATGCATGGAACGAAAAACAAAATACTGCCCATTTTGCGGCGAAGAAATAAATATTAATGCTAAAAAATGCAAGTGTTGTAAATCTTGGCTGAATAAAAGTGAAGAAATGCCAGAAGAACAAGAATATTATGAAAATCAAAACGATTATAACCAGAATAATAATTTTTGGAATTTTGCCGGATGTTTGACAGTAGTCATTTTAATTTTTTTAGGGCTAGCTCTTGGGATATTGTTTGGCGGTTCTGAAAACACTAATGAAACAACAAATAATAATAAAAATGACACTATTAAATTTTTCAAAGAACTTTTATTTGGGGAAGAATTGGCATGTGACAGTAACTCTGTACAAAATCTAGTTGTCAAAATTTTTAAAGAAAACAATCCTTATTACCTATCAAATATCAATTCAGTGTCTGATGTTTTTTTGGAATATCCTGTTGCAACTGCTTATGATGAAATGCTTGATAAATATTCCTGTAAAGGCACTGTTATTGTAAAAAATTCACAAACTAATCAAGATTATCAATGTAATATTACATATACAGCACAAACTGTAAAAGACGGGGTTTATGTTGAAACAACAGCTTGCACTTACCAAGAAGTGTTACTTAATTTATTAAGACATTTATAAAAATAAAGTATTATTTCAATATCAATAAAAATTATAAACGGAGGTTGTTATGAATAAACAAGAAGTAAATAAAATAATTGATATAGGTAGAAATTTTCTTGTTGATAAATGGATGTCAAAGGAAGATTTTGAAGATTTGTTTAATAATAATAAGATAAAAAATTGTATCGACATTTGCACAAGTCCTGCAAAAAAATCTATTTTTAATGCTTTTAGTTTGTTTCCCATAGAAGAAACAAAAGTCTTAATTATTGGTCAAGACCCATATCCTGAATCAAGTAAAGCAGAAGGTTTGGCATTCTCTGTAAACGACAATTACACAGAAATAGATGATTCTTTACTGAATATTTATAAGGCAGTAGGAGTAAAAAATCACCTCAAAAGTTTAATCACTTGGGCAAGAACTAATAAAGTTCTTCTGTTAAATACAGCATTAACATATGGAGATAAAACAAAGCCTTATAAATTAACCCGAAAAGAGAATAAAGAAATTCAAAAAATACATTTGAATGCTTGGAAAAGTTTTATAGCCAAAATTATTGAAAATATATTAATTTGCAATAATAAAAAATTAGTTGTTTTTCTTTGGGGAGAAAAAGCCAAATCTTCATTTCATAATGCGATTTATGATGACAAAGACAACCCTAAAGTGGATATTATAGATAAAATTAGAAAAGATTTGTTAGTTTTATCTTCAAGTCATCCTTCAAATAATGGTAATGCTGTAAAAAAAGGATTTTACTATGAAGTCCCTAATCATTTCAAAGCTTGTAATGATTTTCTCGGTGAAGATGCTATAAAATGGGAAGATATGTAGATTATGGTTTTTACCCATTTTAGGTTCAAAATCTTGTAAAAAGTACATTTAAAAATCTAAAGGTAAAATTTTATGGAAAGAAAAACAAAAATATGCCCTTTTTGTGGTGAAGAAATAAAAGAGGCAGCGATAAAATGTAAATATTGCGGAGAGTTTTTAAATAAATATTCGAATAACAATAAACCTGAAACTATTGAATGCCCATACTGCGGAGAAACCATTTTATCTACAGAAATAAAGTGTCCGCATTGTGAGGAAATTCTAAATAACATAAACAAAAAATCTGAAACACATAAGTATCAAAATGTTAATGGTATAAAAATTATTACTTTTGTTATTGTTCTAATATTAATTAATTTTGTTCTTATAAAATTGGGTATAAATTGGTTCAATTATAAAAACCATTCTTCAAATTCAGTAACAAAAGCTGACTACATAGGTGATTGGGATGATTTATATAGTCAAAGAGCTTCTTTATCTATAAAAGATATTGGAAATCAATTAAAACTAGATATTAATTGGTCTGACTCTGCAACAAACAACACTAATTGGACCTTTTATTGCGATTTTCAGGAAACTACAGGAGAATTATTCTGTAATGACGGTATAAAGGTTGAAAGTTATCCTATGTGTAATGGTAAAAAAATGGATAATACCGGAGAAGCTGATGAGTGTTATCTTTATTCAAAAGAAACATGGAAAGAAGTTAAGGAAACAGTAAAAGAAAATATGCAATCAACTTTTAATATTGCGAAAGGAAACCTTGAAACAGCTATGGATGAAATTAACTTTATGGGAGATAAAAAAGAGGTTATTCAAAATAGCAAAAATATGACATTATATGTGAAAAATATTACTGAAGATGAAACTCTTAAACAGTGCGTATTTTATAAACCTAACATTTAATGAAAAACATTACCACACCTGTAATAGGCATGGTAACGTAAGTTGGAGAATGTAAGAATATAAATTAAGGTATTTATATACCAAACCCTGTAGCAATAACCGTAACTTTTATTTCTTTGATTTCTTCCTTAACTATTGCACCGAGAATAACGGCTACACCATCCTTAACAGCATTTTGAACAATGTTAGCGGCATCAGCAACTTCATGCAGACTCATGTCAGGACTCCCTGTAATATTAACAATTACCCCCTTTTGAATTTTCCATAGGAATTAATCTAATTGCTTCTTTAGCTGCTTTAACAGCTCTATTATCTCCATGAGCAGTACCAACGCCTATTAGTGCTGTACCTAAGCCTTGTATTGCATTTACAATATCTGCAATTTCAATATTTATAAAACCGGGAATTGTAATTATATCCAATATAGACTGAATAATACGCAATAAAACTTCATCTATAATCTTGAAAGCATCGGTTAAAGAAGCCTGTTTTTTAACACTATCTAACATTTTATTGTTCGGCACAACAATAATTGCATCAACACATTCTCTTAGTTTTTCAATTCCTTTTTCGGCAGTAAGTTGTCTTTTATTACCTTCCCAAGAGAAAGGTTTTGTAACTAATGCAATAGTCAAAATTCCTAATTCTTTTGCAACTTTAGCAATAACAGGGGGTGCTCCGGTACCTGTACCACCACCTAAACCTGCGGTGATAAATACCATATCTGCACCTTCTAACGCTTTTTTTATTTCTTGTTGAGATTCTTTTGCTGCACATTCGCCAATCTTATAGTTGCCACCGGTACCAAGTCCTTCAGTAGTTTTTACACCTAGCAAAATCATATTATCGGTATGTCCCATTTTGAGCATCTGTTTATCTGTATTCAGCACCCAAATTTCAGCACCTGTCAGACCGTTTTTAATCATTCGGTTGATAATATTTGTCGCACCGCCGCCAACTCCGAAGATTTTAATTTTTCTCTTTTTTACCATATCGTTACTCCTTTTCTATATCAACTTTATAAATTCAAATTCATTATTTTTGTTGAAAATTAATTTGTTTTTCCAGAATTTTAGCAATATTGTTTATGTTTATTTTTAACTGGTTAAAGGCTTTATCAACTAAGCCATACTTGCCATTGATTTCAACTATTCGCCAATTAGAATTTATGCTATGTTCAATATTTTCTATAAAATCAGGCGTGCAAATTAGTTTATCTTCAGTTTCTGCATCAATAATGTTTTCATGCCTGTCTATCAGGTATTCCTTATCATTTACTTTGACAAACATATAATTAAAGTTCTTATCTGCTCTTTCCAATTTTGAATATTTTGGCTCAATAATTATAGTTCCTTGCCTATCGACTACACCCCATTTTTTATTTTTGCGGAATTTGAAATATTGAAAATTTTTATCAAGAGTTTTGAAATCGCTGTATTTAAATCCTGATATAACATTAAAATCATTATCAATAAGACCTTCTTTATTATTTGCTTTTGCTATTAGCAGGTCATCACTTATTCTACGCAAATTTTGACATTTAATTTTGTATAAAAGATTACCGTTTAAATCGGATTCAAGCCAATAATCACCCAGCTTTGCAGTAAAAGAATTTATATTGATAGATAAAATATTGTCAAAAATAAAAACATTTTCTTCTATGTTCATAAATTTTGTTTTTTCTTTATCAAATAAAAGATTAATAGTACCGGTTTTCCCATTGGAATTTTTAGTAACAATAATTTCTGCAGTTCCGCTTTTTTCAGGGATTGATGAATCATAATATTCATCCCTGTATAAAGAGATTATTACATCAGATAAATTTTTAATTGCACTAGAACTTATGTCTGACAATATTGGTCTTTTATCGCATCTTGATTCTAATGTTCTGGATAATTGAAATGCTATCAACATTACAATGTCATATTCTTTGATGATTCGTTTTAATTCTTTCGCAATTTCTTCAATTTGAACAATGCTATCCAGCTTTCGATTACTCATAATTAACTGAAAATAATCAATAAAAACAACTTTGGGTTTAACTTTTTTAATTTTTTCTTCAATTTCTTTAACAGTAATACCGGGAGTATCGTCAACGTATATAGGTGATTCTAGTAATGCACTCACAGTATTAACCAGTTTTTTCCAGTCCTTTGTCTGCATATTTCCGAAACGTAGCTTTTTAAAATCAACTTCAGCATTGGAACATATCAAATGTTGTACAAGTTGTTCCTTTGACTTCCCTAGAGAGAATACTTCAATCGGAACTTTTACATTAATCCCAACATGCTGTACTATATTAAGTGTAAATGATGTTTTACCCATTGCCGGACGTCCCGCAATTAAAATCAGTTCGCCTCTTTTAAATCCACCTGTTAATTTATCTAATTCCATAAAACCTGTATATATAATTTCATTCTTTTCCATTTTATTTTTCCTTTCCTGTATAATCTTGCCCATCAACGAGGGTGCTTATTTCAAACTTTTCCCCAGTTGCTAAATTTTTTACGGTTAAAAATTTGTATATGTTGAAAAAATCTTCGTCAAAAATCAGTTCGTATTCACAATTATCAGGTGCTGTTTCAAAAAATTCAGATAATCTTTGAACATCCTGCTTCGTTATTTTGATTTTATTAACAAGGGTATAAACCTCTTTGTTACCATCAACTTTTTCATACGTGTAATATGGAATTTCATCTTGTGAAAACACTTCAACTTTTTTCATATTTGCAACATCTATCAATTCCCATTTGTCTTTTACTCCGTACTTTTTGCAAAGGGAGCCGATTCTTGGGTCGTTTGTGTATATTTGTATTCCGAATTTTTCTTTTATTTTTTTCGAATTTAATCCCATTTTTATCCCACATAAAATTTTAAATTCATCTTCTGTCAGATACATAGCTACCTCTAATTCTAAGCAATATTCGAGTATAAAATAGTTCACCAACATTATCGAATAAATCTTTTATTGTAATGTTATTAGCATTGTCTTGCATAAATTGTTCGTTATTTATAATATCGTAATCTTCAACATATTTTTTCAATTCATTAACACCACTTTTTCCGGCATTCATACGAATTTGACCTTCAAATGGAAAAGGAATTGTGACAATTGCAGAATTTTTTAGACCTGAAGTTTTTAAATATTTTGCAATAACAGGAGTAGCTCCGGTACCAAAACCTCCACCGAATGTTGATATTAAAATGACCTTATCAGAATCAGCAAACCCTGAAAGTTTAGCTATTTTTTCAATATGTTTTTCCGCTAAATATCGACCTCTGTTTACATTTCCTCCGCAACCCAAACTTTGTTTTATTGCAAAAATTTTATCAGTTAAGAACTTTAGAAGCACTAAAACCTTATTTTGGGGTAATATAGTGACATTATTATCAGTAACTAAGATTGCTTTAGTTTTTGCCAAATGTAAAATTTGTTCATCAGAATTTATCGAAATTAAATTTACATTATGCATTCTGTTATGAAGATAGTTTACTATATTTTGTCCTCCACCTCCTATTCCAATTATTGTAATTTGTTTTTGATTTTTGTTTTTAAAATTTTTAATCATTATTATACCTTTCACATTTATCACTTATTTTTTATTTTAAATCTTTTGCAATAATTTCGCATTCACTTTCATCGTTTTGTCTGGGGTGCAACGACTTTCAAGCTACGAATCAGATAATTACTGTCAAATCATCATTAATTTGCTTAATTGAAATTAGTTCCGGCTTTTCAAGGAAAGCATTTATTTGAGCATTATTAAAACCACTTGGATGAGTTGGGGTCATATCTTTATTGATACTAAACGAATATATCTTATCCTTAAAAGATGTGTTTATTGTTTGGCTGTATTTGTTAAAACTGTTGATATTTTTATCAGCCCCCCATGCAGCTAAGAAAATCGTATTTTCTTTATCACAATGTTTTAAAAATCCATTAACAAACATTTCGTTATATCTTTGCTTTTGTTTATTCAAGCTCTTTAAAGCAAGTTCTTTTTTACTGTTTATAATAGGGATAGTGTTTAATACTATAACAGACATAATGCCGAGTGCTTTTGCAATCTTCATAACATTAAGTATGGTATCGTCTATATTTGAATTATCGTTTTCACAAGGAAAAGTTTCCGACGGATTCATCAAAAGTGTTATCAATGTTTTATTATTATTATCAATACCATAATGATTTAGTTCCAAATAATAACGATTATCATTTATATCAGGATTTGGAGAATCATATATTCCAAATCCCCATATATTATTTTCACTCCCGACAATATTTTTGTCCTTTAAAATAACTCGCCAATAAACTTTTTCACGAATAAATGCTGTCGTCATATCCAATAATTTTTCCACACTCATATTTTCCTCCTTTTAAGTTTAGTATAACTTTCCACTACGTCATTTTAGGTCATTAAAGACATAGTTCTTGTTAAGTACACGATTTTACAAGCATATCATACCGTGCCAAAATCACCAATCACTTTCATCGTTTTGACTGGGGTAGTTGAAGTTTCAGGAGTTTATTTTTGTGTATAATAAAAAAATTACCTTATAAAAGGTAATTTTTTCTTTATTGATTTTTTTGTTTTTTATTTAAAACTTCCCATACGATTTCCGTACTTGTCATATTGAATAGTTCTGCCTGATGAATCTGTTTTAAAACTACCTGTTCTATTACCATACTTGTCATAACTGGTAGTTACACCGCTAGAGTTAGTTTTATATGAGCCTGTTCTATTTCCATACTTGTCATAGCTTGTGGTTACACCGCTTGAGTTGGTTTTATATGAGCCTGTCCTATTTCCATACTTATCATAACTGGTAGTTACACCACTTGAATTTGTTCTATAAGAACCGGTTCTATTACCATATTTGTCATAACTTGTGGTTACACCGCTTGAGTTGGTTTTATAAGAACCTGTACGATTACCATACCTATCATAACTTGTTATGCAAAATCCTTCTCCACTAATTAAAAACAATAGTAACAAACTTGCTAAAAATTTTTTAAACATAAAAGATACTCCTGAATTTTTCCTACAATAACAGAAATAAATGTATTGTGCAATACAATTTTACAAGTTGCTTATTTGTTGTAATATCAAAAAGAATATTTTTTACTAAAACAATATATTGAATCTTTTTTATAATTTTCTACATAACATTTAAAGGTTTTACTTGGTATAAACACAGGAATTGTAGTTTCAGGAAGTCGAATAACTTTGTTTTCATTAATAATTCTTGCAGTTCTGGACGCACGATGCTGAAGTTTAAAAACCCCAAAACCTTGCAAAGTAACCTTTTCCCCTTTTGAAACCGTTTTTTCAATTGTATCAATTAAAGCATTTATAATTTTCTTTGCATCAACCTGTGTAACTCTTACTTTAGCCGCAAGTTCTTGCACTATTTCTTCTTTGTTCATATCTTCACCTGTTTCTATTATATAAAAATGCCAAAAATGTGCAATATATTAAGACTTTAGCCCTTAACCCAGAGTATTATATTCAGGTAAACAAAAGTTGCTATAATTCTTAAAATCCAATAATATCAATACTTTAAAATTTTCGCCCCCGAAGTCGCCCCTGTGGTTTATTTGGGACATTTGAATTGTAATTCATTAGCCTCTGTTAGCCGACACGTTGGGGTAATAGCGATTTTATATGAATTGACTCAAACGTAACGAAACTGCTCTTTTTGTCCACTTTCTGTCACCCAAAAGTCCGGTATAAAACCGAACAAATCGCTACAATTCAAATATACTCTATATCATAGCGACGACGAAATTAGGACACATAAGTCCCATTTAAAATGCCTATATTTAAGTCGGAACTAAGCCGGAAGCGTTTATCAAATTTGAATAACAGTAAGCCCAGCCCACAAAACACATTACAAAAAAACAAAAATATGCTTCAAAAACTATCGCTTTCAGTCAATTATTCTACTACATGAAAACCCAAATTATTCATTTTTGTTTTAAATTCATTATGAAATTTATTTATTTGAGAATAATTAACTATGACTTTTAATATCTTTTTTGCTCGTGAACATCCAACATAAAATAATTTATAAGCAGTTAACGTACCGAAGACAGTATTTATCTTAATTAATTCTTTAAAATTTGTTACGTTTGGTTTTGAATTATATAAGTTTAGAGCATTTAGAAAGAAAAAATTGTAATATATATTACCGTCGTACTTAAGTTGCAAATTTTTTATTAGTTCTTCAAAACTATTCTTATATTTTTCATATTCATTCTTTTTGACTTCTGAAAAATTTATTTGCATTGAACTTTCAAATTTTTTTATATCTTTAACATAATCATAGTAAAATTTTTCAAATTCACTATAGCAAATGTTATTTTTAGAAATTAATTCAAAAAATTTATACATTTTAACCGAAGGATTTCCTGAATCTTCTGCAATAAAAACGACCTCATTATGTCCTTCACCTTTTACACCATGTTGTGTTGATATCTTGGGGGTTTCCAAATATTGACAAATATTTCTAAATTCTTGCAAATTTTGGTTTAAAACATCAAAGTATTCATTTTCATCAGTATCTTCTAAATAATTCTCTATTATTTGATTTAGAACAAATTTTTTATCATTTAAGAATTTCAAAAAATCTATAATCGTAGTATTTTCATTATATTTACGGTAGATCTCTTCTATCAAATTACGGAAATGTTTCTTATCTTCGTGTTTGTTGATTTTTAATAAATCTTTATTATATATCTTTTGTTTTTTATTATTGATTTTTTGAATAAGTAAACCGTATTGTTTTAATTTATATATTTTTAAAAAATTATGTATTTCAAAAAGGAGTTTAAATAAAGGATCGGGATTATCTAGATCATTTTTTAACAAAACATCAACAGGTGAATATTTTCTACCAAATGAATATTTTTCCATATTGGATATTTTTTCATATAAATTTTTTGCTCCTATATTTTCAAATCGTTCTTTGTTATAAATATATAGCTTTAATATTTCGGGATATTGAACTTCTATATTATTTAACACTGTACCTATGTCATTTGTAATATATATTTGTGGAACGTTACTATCGTCTATTTCATCTGGACATTTTTGAGTAAACAAAGAATCATTATAGATATTATTTAATATCTTAACAATATTTTTAGAAGAACGATAATTCATTTTCAAGGAATAAGTTTCACTATTAAATAATGATAAGTAATCCTCAAAAGAACCATCATAACTTTTATATATTTGTTGCATTTTATCACCACATAAAAATAACATTGTCGATGAATCTTTTACGGAATTATAAAAAAACCTTAAAATATTAGCGGATGTATCTTGATATTCATCAATAAAAATATATTTGTACAACGCTGTTAGTCGTTTTTTGATTATTGGATATTTATCCATCAATATTTCTGCAAATAAAAGTAGTGCATCATGTGATAATCCTCCATAATATAAAGAATTAAAAGCTAATTCATTATATGAAATTGTTTCAGTATTATTTTTTAAATATTCAAAACTTAAATTTCCATCATGTTCTTCCCTATATTTCTGATTTGCTATCTCAATTTTTTCATCATTTGATATATTATTAATTCTATTGAGAATATCATCTTTGTATATTTCAAAATACAGTTCTATAATATTTTTATTCGAAAAATAGATGTTTAAAAATTCGGATACAAAAGAGTGAATTGTAGATATTTTTACATTTTTTGAATTTATTTTTGATATTAATTCGTCAGTTGCTCTATTTGTATATGTAATACATAGTATTTTGCAATTTTTATCATTGTCAACAATTTCATTAATTTTATCCTTTATAAAAGTTGTTTTTCCGCTTCCAGCAGGAGCATTTACTAAAAACATATTGTTGTTTACTGCATTAGCCAATCTAACCCCTCCTCAATATAATTTGGAATAAATTTAGCCACTTTATCATCATTTTGCAAAATAATTGAATACATAAAATCTGTTTTATTGTCACTTGTTGCTTTTGCAATATCACGACACGATAAATTATCACTTACTTCATCATTATTTGTTGTATCGTGTTGAGGAATAGAGTATTTTAACTTTTTTCTTTTTTTCATTACTTTCCAATATCTTCTACTCTTAACATCTACAATATTGATAGATAAGCATTTATTCAAAATAGCTTCTTCTAAAGTTCTTCCATAACCATCTTTTTGAGTTTGATAAAAGATTCTGATATTAGGATTGTCTTGTTGCCATTCATATAAATTTTTAACTTTCAATGCTCCTTTAGATTCGTTATAATATAATTTCAGACCCTCGTTTGTAATTTCCGAATCTAGTATTTTATCAATTGTTGTAAAAGATTTTTTATAATCAATATCTGTAAATATTAATGTTTTTATTCCTAAAAAATCCAATAATGGTTTATATTTATGCGAGTATGCACCACCTACCTGAACGAATGAAATATACTGTTCATTTAAATTTATGTATTTTTCAAGATTCAAGATTCTTTCTAAGAACATTTTTTCAGTATCACCTTCATACATGATAATTTTATTGGCAAAAATAAGATCCGAATAATTTATTCTGAATAATAAGGAATAAAATTGAATCTCATCTTTATCGGGTAAAGTTTTAATGAATTTATTTAAATCAAAAATGTTATTCAATAATGAAGTCACACCTATACGAATAACTCTTACTTTTTTTATTTCGCTAACTTTTATTATTTCGTTTGAATGTGTTGTTATTAATCCTTGAATTTTTTGATTATCAAAATAATGTTTTAGGTATTTAATCAATACTCTCTGCATTTGCGGATGCATATGTGCTTCTGGTTCTTCTATGACAAAGAAATTGACTTTTTTGTTATCATAATTTTTTATATATTTTTCTAACTGGATATGGATAAATATCAGATTGCTTATGCCTAATCCTTGAGCGTGTTCTTCAAATGAATATTCTTTATGTTTATATTTTGCAATAGTTGAACTTGTAATAAAGTTACCTATATTATTTTCTGTTATATTCAATTCAAAATAAAGTTTTCCGAAATCGCAATCTTTCGAATGCTCTAATTCTTTCATTATTGGGGCTAATGAATCAACCGATTTTTCCTTTATTTCATTTTCAATATTTGTTTCTTGAAATAATTTTAAAAAACTTTCAGGAATATTTTTTATTAAATTTTTCCAAGTATCATTTTCTGAAATTATACTTATTAATTCTTTGCTAATTTGGTATTTATTATTTGATTTTTCATCTGACAAATTTCTATCGGCATTTATTCTTATAAAATGAAATAAGTTCTTAAATTCAGAATCATTCATTTCTATTTCATTACTGTATTCTTTATCGCAAAAATAGAAGTTATTCTCAAAACTATCGTTAAAATATTTATCTATTATACGATTTTTTAAAGATTGTTGATTTTCTTCTATTTTATTTTTTTCTTCTTGGTTAATTGTTGAATTATACTGAGATACTAAGTTATTATAATTAAATAAATCATTTGAAAATTTTTCAAAATTTTCAGCTATTTGTTTTATAAATATCTTTCTACTAAATTTGTATCGGTAAATAAAATAAAAACTTTTGTTTGCAATATCAAGTTCCATCATATAATTAGCAAAATTTGTAATATCTTCTTGCTCTTCATAATCAATTTGTAATTCTACTTCAATTGAGTTAATGCAGTAGTTTAATAATAAATTTTCTAATTTTTCAGAAAAAATATTTTTGCTATCATTATTCTCGTATATCTCAATAATTTTATCAGTAAGCTCAAGTTTTTGCTTATAATAAGTTTGGACATTGATATCAGAAAAATTTATATTAGAAAAATTTTGTTCAAAAAGATTCCTAAAAAGTTCAACTAAAGAGGTTTTACCACTGTTATTAGGACCAGCCAATATCGTAATTATATCATCAAAATAAATGCTAGTATTGTAAAATTGACGATAATTTTTAATATTTATTTTGTTTAATTTCATAGTACATCCTCTTGAGTACATTCATCTATACAGTACAGTGGTAAATCAATAAGATTTTCTGTTTTTTTATAATCCGCCATTGAAGTCCTTATTGCATAATTTGGTTTAAATTTTTCCATATAAACTTTTAAACTTTTAGCCTGTAAGTTCTTTTCAGCTTTAACTTCAACAGGAACAACATTTGATTTTAGTTGAATTACAAAATCTACTTCTGCTCTGCTTGTTTCATTAGACCAATACATTACTGGCAAATCTTTAATAGTCTTAAATTGTTGCAAAACGTATTGTTCTGCAATAGCACCTTTAAATTCTTCAAATATACGATTCCCATCTATAATTGTTTCTGCTTCCAAGCCAGTCATTGCACCTAATAACCCAACATCCAAAACAAATAATTTAAATGCGCTAAAATCTTCATATGCAATAATTGGTAAATCCGGTTTTGTTATTTTGTTTACTCTGTAAATCAAGCCACTATTGATCAACCAAGATAACGCAGTTTCAAAATCTCTTGCTCTTGCACCTTCCTTTACGGCTCCATATATAAATTTCTTGTTTTCTTTACTCAATTGTGCAGGGATTGATTTCCACAATAAACGTATTTTAGCTACAGTATTTTCGGGAATGTGCTTTGTAAAATCTTCTTCATAAGCAGCTAGAATCTCATTTTGTAGTTCTCTTACACTCATAAAATCTTTGTTCTCTACAAAATCACTAACAACTTCTGGCATACCTCCTACGTAGCAATATTGTTTTAATAGTTTTGCATATTTATTATTGAACAGTTTTATAGTTTTATAATCTTTATTGTTTAATAATTCTACAAATCTTTCTTCATCCATTGCTAATAGGAACTCTTCAAAACTTAAAGGGTAAAGATTCATAAAAGAAACTTTACCAACAGGAAATCCAGTTCCTTCATGACAGGCAACACCTAATAAACTCCCAGCGACAATAATATCGTATTGAGGAGCATTTTCTCTAAAATATTTTAATGAGGTTAATGCTCTTGGGCATTCTTGAATTTCATCAAGAATTATTAGTGTATCTTCAGGATTTATTTTTATCTTTGTTGCAAGACCGATATCCATAATCATGCGATTTGTATCATAGTCTGTATCAAATATTTCTCTACTTTTTTCGTCAAGATCAAAGTTAATATAAGCAACTTGTTTATAATATCTTTTGCCAAATTCTTGCATCAACCAAGTTTTACCAACTTGTCTTGCCCCTTGTATAATTAATGGCTTGTGATTTTTTTTATTCTTCCAATCTATAAGTTGTTTTATAGCGTATCTTTCCATGCCCTAATCCTCTCTTTATAAGTCTATTATATCACAAACTGCACATTTTTTACACGACTTTTTATCATGTTTTACACGTTTTTTACACGACTTTTGAAGCTAATTTGCACATTTTTGACAGAATCTCAAATCGTCAAACATATAATTAATAAGGCCAAGTTCCTGTTTAATTTTATAAAAATCTTTCCTGATTTTACGTTTTAAGTGTTTCTTTTCTTGTTCACTACCTGTTAAAATAGCGTTCAAAGGCTGTTTTAATGTAATCAAATTTTGAACGATTGTAAGCATATATGGATATTTCTTTTTTAGAATTTCCAAAAGTTGTGATATTTGTTCCGGAGTCAGAATTTGTATTTGTCTTTTCGGAATATCAGCAATTCTTTTTACTTCAAAAACACAGGTTTTATCGATATAACCCTCATTTTGAAAATGTTTTATTATCTGATTTAAAAGTGCAAGAATATTCTTTATTCGTCGTTCAGATATTTTATTTGTTTGCATACATGTTTTAAATTCTTGAACATCTTGAACCGTAACGTCCTTTAGACGAAACTTTTTAAAATATGGGATAATTTGTGCGTAGACAAAAGTTTTATAAGTTTGAAATGATGTTTCTGTCATAGTTTTCTGTTTTATTTCTAAAAACATTTCACAAGCGGCAACAACTGTAATATCGGAATTTTCACTTGGGATATTTTTATCAATAATTTTAAATTTATCTTCAACTTTTACTGTTTCAATGTATTCAAACTTATTTCCACAGAGTTTTATACTTTCCGACTCTTGCAAAAATTTTCTGGCGATTTCAGTATCAATTTCACAAAACATGATAATATCTTCAAGAGTAAATGTTTTCAATCTTTTTGCAACTTTTAAAATTTTATCCACCGAGCATCTCCTTAGCTATACGTTCATCAATTTGAGTTAAACTATTTGCCTGCGCTACTTTTTCAAAGGTATCAATTGTATTCACAATTTGCCTGAAACTTTTGGCTTTGTTATAGATTAAACGCGCCGCGTCTTTTGTAATCTCAACTTCCGAGATTTCTTCTGTAATCTGCCTGATATCAGCATATTCAAATTCGCTAAATTTATATATTTCTGAAATCCTGTCAAACAGGTGCGTATGCTTTTTAAGCTTGTGTTTTGCTAATTGCATTCCGCCCAAAATTATCGGAACACCTGTTTCGTCATGTAAATCTCTCAATGTTTCAATAGTCCTGAAATCCTTTAACAGGTAATCAATTTCATCAACTATAATCATCTGCGGATTTGTTTTCAGAGCATTAACGCATTGTCTGAAAATATCCGCAGTATAAAATCTTGGTATTTCGTCAAGCTCTTTTGCAATTTCTTCCAACATCCATTTTGGACTCATTGAGTTTGTTGCTCTGATATATACGGCATCGTATTGTATAGATAAATAAAGTGCGGTCTTTGTTTTGCCTAGTCCTGCGTTTCCATAAACTAATCCTATTTTTGATATATTATCCGGTTTGTTTTTCAGGTTATGGATAAGGTTAATAAAACCTTTAACATTTTTAGTTAAGACAAATTTAGGTTTCATAGTTTATTCCTTTCTTGGTTGCTGGCGATAAACGGGCACGCTGACGCTTCAGCCCTCTGCCGGCAATCCGCAATATCGGTTTCATATTCTTTGAACTCCTTTGATTTTTTGTATGAGGTAAGCCAAATTCTATCATCATTACAAGTGCAGCCATGTTCCATCAGATACTCATATCTTTCTCTGCTTGTTTTGAATAGCGGTTTTACAGCAGGGTTATATTTTTTCTGCTTTTCTTTTTTAATTTCAATTTTAGGAATAATAGGTAGAGGTAAAGGTGCATCTTCCGTCCTATCCATCTCACATTCAAGAATTTCCAAATCTTCAATATTCAAAAATTCCTTGCAAGCCTTTATTGTCTTGTTTTTAAGTTGTTTTTGCTTTTGGATTTTCTGCTTGTAATCCTCAATATCCTTAACTTCACCGGTATAATGTGCAAGCGGATGAGTTAGCGTAATCCTTTCTGCCCTGCATAAAAATTTACCGGTAATTGTATAAACATTGATATAACTTAAATCAAACAGGCTGTATTTTATTATTACTTTCTGCCTTAAACCATATAGTGCGTCATTATAGTAATCTGATTTTAAAAATCTTATTCCCTGACTTGTGATAGTTTTAATTTCCTGCGCTAGCATTAAATCGTCTAACTCTCTTGGATTTATTTCTTGTTTTTCTATGCTATCCAACATTTCTTTGATACTGTTTGTCCTATCATTCGGACATGGCAGAGAATTTTTATACTCAAGCCAACTGTTTATCATTTGTATTGTTTGCTGAATAGTTGGAATGAATTCCTGGTGTATTTCACTATGGAATTTTTCGTTTCTTCTTAATCTTGCCGGTTTGTTTTCAATATTTGTTCCAATATAACTCGGCAGTAACTTTTCAAAACTTTCCTGCATTTCCAAAAAAAATCGCTCAATTACTTTTGCTCTGGCATTGTAAGGATTTGCAAAAACTGTTGTTATACCTAACTTTTCATAAATTCCTTTCAGTCCAATTTCATTGAAATTAGCACTCCCCATAAAATATTTACCCCTAAAGGCTCTACCGTTATCTAGATACACAAACTTTGGAATTTTGCCTAAATTCAGTATTGCATTACGAAGAGCAGATGCAATATTTTGCGTATTTTCTTCAATCATTATTTCATACCCGACCAATGCTGTTGATTTCCAATCTAAAAATCCGATTAATGTTGCTCTACAGGGTTTGCCCGTGAAAGGATTAATTACTTGGAAGTTTAATCTTTTTCCATCAGCTACTAAAACTTCTCCGACTTCAATCTTGGAAATATCTCTTTTAATATGCGGAATAACTTCTTCTTTTAACGCTTTTTCTCCGTCACGCAAAAGTGTCCATTTATCAAAATAATTTGCTTTATAACAATTCGCAAATCTTCTAAAAGTCGGAGCTGCCGGAATATATTCTGCCCCTTGAGTTTTTAAGACATATTGGGTTAAAGATATGGCTTTTCCGATACTAAATTTATTCGGGTGTAAAAGCAGTTTCAGAAATATCTGCTTTTCGTGTTCTGTCAGACAGGTTCTTGAATAATCTTCGTAATGATAATTCGGGATTAAAAGCTCGTAATTATTACTATTCCCTAAAATCCGTTTCCACCTTTGGAGTGTGCCTATGGAAACATTTCCGAGTTTTGCATAAATCTCCGGATACAAAACTTGTGCATTGTATGCACCTAAAAAATCATTATCAAACTGTGTTTTATTCTGCTGATTTTTGCGCTCTTGTTTCCAGAGTTTCAATAAATCCAACCGAGCCAGTGCAATAATTTTTGCTTTATCAGGTTTATGAAAATCCGTTGGTGCAGGAAGGAGTTTTTCATTACAAGTTGGAACAAATTTTGAGTAATACTTTTTCTGAAGTTCCGGCTCTATGCTTGATAATAAAATTTCAAAACTTTTTCCGCCTTTGACTGTGATTTCTCTGGTAATATATCTGCCTTTTGAAAGTCTCACCGCTCGGGTGCTTAAGCCTTTTAGTTCTGCTAATTCTTTGATTGTAATGTATTTTTCTTTGTTCATCGTACTAACATTCATTGCTCCGAACTCGGAAGATTGGAACTGTTTCCGACTAACTTTGTATCATTCCGACACGAAATTTTCCGAGTTGCTTTTCTCAAAAAGAGAGTTAGAATGTGAGTACCAAAATCATCTCTACAAAAGGAGTTACCCCATGAAAAAAGAATTAAGAAAACAAATTGAACTACTAGAACAAAAAATGTCAAAAAGTCCGAATAATATGAAAGATGGCAGAAGCCATTTTCTGTACCGCAGGGAAAGAATGATACGTTTTAAAATGTTGCAGAAAAATATGCCGCAAAAAATGCTTGCCAAAAGACTTAAACTAACAGAAAGTTATATTTCCAAACTCATCACCGGCGAACGCTATAACAAAGATTTTGAAAGATATATTATTCATATTTTAGATGTAAATTATTGTTGCATTTAATGATATAATTTGTACAAAATATTCATTTAAAAATTATAATAAAGCTAGTTTTATACAAATTATATAGGATAAAATGAGAAATTATATAGAACATGAGGTTCTAGTTAGATATCAAGAAGGTATACTTTCGCAAAGTCAAGATTGGCAATGGTTTATTGATTACGTAGAAGAAAATTACGATTGGGAGGATATCAGCACTTATAAAGAATATTTAAATAGAACTGAATATGAAAAACTGTATGGAAATTTTATTAGAATTATAGAGATAACAGATAATAATTTCTTATTTAGAAACAGGATATTAGAAGAGATCTGGATTATTGCTAAATTCTACTGTAATAAATATGGTTTAAAAGAGTTAAAGAATATATTAATATATCAGTATTCAAAAATTTTATTTTTGAATATTTGGCTTACAAAATTAGAAAATGTAGATAATGGATTTCAATATGTAATAGATAGAAGGATATCCTCTTTTAGAAATTTTTATGAATTAATTAAAACTGATACTTTATCGTTAAATTCTAACGAAATTACAAATTATATAAAAAAAGAAATTAAGATTAATGGTTTTACATCTGTCAAAAAAAATATACTTGATAACATTAATAAAAATTTTTATCCTGCAAAAAAGACTTTCCTCAAAAAATATAAAAATAAATTTTTAAATGCAAATGCATTTAATCATGTTAAACTGCAAAAACCAAAGCTAATTACTTGGCAAGAAGATTTTATTTTGGATATGTTAAACATCCGATTTCAAAATCAAGAAATTATTCCTCTAATGGAATTTAATGGTAAACCAACTCCATTCTACCATGATTGGACTCCTGAAGTAATTAACAAAATAAAAAATTATTTTAATAACGATGAATCAATTTTATTTGTACTGGAAACAATTTCTTATATATTGCATAAAACACCTATATCTAATAATGTTATGTTGATACACTGTCAATTACTGACTAAATATTTAACAAAGTGCAAAAATACACATGATATTTATTGTTCGTCATATGAAATAATTTCATATTTATTTAAAGAAAAGAAACTTACCCAAATAGTAAAAGACATTTCATACAAAAATTTAATCAAATTTATTCATACAATAAAAGATTTCGGCATTATAGAAGTTTTAAAAAATTCGCATTTCCCAATTTCAGAAAATCAGAAATCTATTTTGAAAAATTATTATGAAAATGAATATAAGCAACTTGATAATATTTCGGATTATCCAAGTTTTGATAGATATATCAAAAATACCAATATTGCCAAGTACATTAATCAAAATTACCTAATAAATTCAATAGGTCTATTTGAACAATTTATACAAGAGATTGATATCCAAACTGCAAGTTTATTTTATAATTATATAAAATTTTTAGCCGGCATAAAACTAAGCAATTCAGGTATTGATAAACGATTAATTAATCAAGTGATAATTGATATTCAACAACTATGGCAAAATGAATATTATGAAAAAGTTTATTCACAACTAAGATCCGAAAGTTTTAAAACAAAAACTAGCAAAGAAGATATAATTGCATTTAATAACGTTGTTTTAGCTAATCCTTTTCTTTTTGCTCACACGTGCATGCCAGTAGATATTGATTCTATTAATCAATCTATGATAACAACCGCAAAATATGTATCATCTTCTTTGTTTAAAAATGTAGAAATTAATGAATTTTTCCCAATAGAAGAACACCCGGAGAAAATTTGTGAAAATCACGATATAGACACATTATTAAAAAATATAATTTCAAACATCCAAAAAGAAAAAGGATATAGGTTGTTAAACCATCTTAAAGAAGAATATTATCTTGCCAAATTACACAAAGATTGGAAATTAAATATTTCTTTTGGTGTTGCAAGATTTAATTTAGAAAAGGAATTATATGAAAAAATCAAAAAATATACAAATATTGATTTAATCGAATATAATGAAAACATACAACTTGCACATGTTACACAACTGTTTCCGATACTTGAAATAGCAATCAGAGAATTAGCATTAGAATTAGGAATTCTCCCATATAGTGTAGATGACAAAAAATTTATGAAGTATAGGGATCCTAGTAGCATTCTTATTGAAATATTAACTGATATATATGAAAACCTTAAAAGTTTTGATGTTGGGGGAGAGTTATTGTTTGTATATAATGTAATGTATAATAGTAATTCATTAAATATAAGAAATGAATGTATACATGGTAGAGAATATTTAAAAAATTGGCAATTATTGTTTGCTTTCAAGCTAACTTTAATGTGTATACACATAATAATGCTTAGGTTAAAGTTAATTGAAAGAAACAAAAAGACTAAGTAATTTTCATATTACAATTTTCAAATTTCTAAAAGTCAATCCCAAACTTATTAGATAAAAAATATGCTATTAATGCACGATGCCTTTGATGATTTTGTAGATAGTTGTTAGATCGGTGTCATTGGCGGATTTTAGGATTTTGATTAGGTCAGATAAAAGCTCTTCTTTAGGCTTTATGTGTGAAATTTCAAGCATTTCGGATATATCTACATCAAATGTTTTTGCGTACTTTTACATATTTTCGGCTGTAGGGTAGTTCTTACCGGTTTCAATTAATCATATAATGGACATAGCTTATTTAGCTATGTCCACAGTCGTACACTATCTGCGTCATAAAAGTATAAACCTAAAGAATCATTATTAATTCTATCTTTAAATATTTCATTTGTATTTTTTATTACGGTTTGAGTATTTTTATCGTAAACACTTATTAACAATGCAAAAGTTTACTTTTGCATGATAACACCAAAAGAATAATATTATGTAAAGCTAATATAATAAAATTTGTATTATAAAATAAATTGTGTTAGATGTATATATAGAATTAGTTCAATATGGGTATTTAAGTGGAAAAAGATTGGCAGTATTATAAAAAATTAAATGATGAGTTTTTTTATATTTTTAAAAATGTAGAAGAAATTGTCAGAAAAAGAAATAAAGATTATTCTGAAAATTTTTATAGTTTGATTTTTATTGATAAATATTTATTACTTAATCCTGATACATGGAAAAAATATAATAGTTTTAGAAATATTGTTGCACATAAAAATAGCGAAAAAGAATTTCATATAACAGAAGAAGGGTTACAAATTTTTAAGACTAATGCAGAATCAATAATAAATCCCCCGAAAGCGAATGAGAAATGTTCAAGACCTTATGCAGTAAATTGTGATATTAATTTTTGTGATGTATTGACACATATGAAAAAGAAAAATTATTCAAATGTACCAATTATAGATACAAAAAACCAAGTTATTGGAATAATTAATTATTATACGTTATTTAATTACTATAATGATAACTGTGAAGATATTGCCTCATTGCCTCGGGAATTACAAGTTTGTGATATATTGGATTATTGTAAGCTTGATAATAATCCAGACATAAAATATGAATTTATTTGGGAAAAAGAGGATATATACAAGGTCTATGAACTTTTTAGGAGTAATAATTCAAAAGTAAAAATAGAAGCTTGTATTTTAACCGATAACGGTAAAAAAACAGGTAAACTTGTTGGAATAATTACTCCTTGGGACTTATTGGATTAAAAAATAGTGGTATATATGAATAAATATTTTAAAACGTTAAATATAAATGGTTTAGGTCCACTGACTCAAGAAGATTTTATAGAATTAAATAAAATTTGTTCTAAAGTACTATCAAATAAGTCTTCTTCTAAGAAAAACAGATGCTTTATATGTAAAAAGCAAAATAAACCATACTGTAATTCTCATACAATCCCACAATTTATTTTAAAAAATATTGCTAAAAATGGAGAGTTATTAACAACTCAAATATTTAATAAAACACCATTTTCAAAACCTATTTCTGGACTTAATAATACCCAAACTTTTCATAAAATTTGTACAGATTGTGACAAAAAAACTTTTAAAGATTATGAAAATCCTGATGCATATGATAAAATTCCGAGCCAAAATATTCTAAAGCAGATTGCTCTTAAAAGTTATATTTCACGTTCTTATAAACATCAGAAAGAACTCAAATTAGGTTATTATGCAAAAAATAATATTCAACAAAATGCTGATTATTTACGCCTTGTGCAATTAGAATACGAACTAAATGTTTGTAACTACAATTATCAATCAAATAATAAAAAAGCAAATTTTGTTTTAAAAAATATAAATAATGATGAGGTATTATTTAAAATACAATATTTTAAAACATTAGACTATGTTGTACCATATGCACTGCAGTCTCATTTTATTATTTTATTCGATTTTAATGATGAACCTCTTGCAAATACCTTTGACATTAGTGATATAAATGCAAAAGATGATATCATTTTGTGCATATTCCCATTAAAAACAAAATCTATAATAATAGCATTTGATTATTTGGGAAACTCATTGTACGATAACTTCTTTACTACACTAAATACGCTAACGCTTGATGAACAATTATCAATTATAAATTATTTGGTATTTTTATATTGTGAGGATATTTATTTTAACAACAATATCGATGATAAGATTAAAAAAGATGAAAATTTAATTAAATTTGCAAATAGCCAACAAAAAGTTGGAGCAAAATCTTTTGATGTATTATTTTTATCAGAAAAGAAATATGAAGAAGAACGTCTAAAAGAAATACTAAATAGTCATAATATTAATAATTATAAAACAATACCAAACTTATTAGGTAAAAAATATGCTATTAATGCACGATGCCTTTGATGATTTTGTAGATAGTTGTTAGGTCGGTGTCGTTGGCGGATTTTAGGATTTTGATTAGGTCGGATAAAAGCTCTTCTTTAGGTTTTATATGTGAAATCTCAAGCATTTCGGATATGTCTACATTAAATGCTTTTGCATATTTTTCCATATTTTCGGCTGTAGGGTAGTTCTTGCCAGTTTCTATACAACTTTGCGATTTTGTTGCAATTCCAACCTTTTCCGCAAGTTCAGATTGTGTAAGATTATTTTTGATGCGCAATTCTTGAATGCGTTTTCCTAATCGTTTTTTTATTTCCATAAATACCTACCCTTTACATGTTAATCGATTGCCAATAATCATAAACACATTTGTTTGTAATAAAACTTGCAATTTTTCGCATTATAATGTAATATATTTACAAATAACATTGATAAACTAAACAATAATCTTGGTAGAAAGTTATAAACATGAAGGATAAACATTATGAAAAAGAGTGCTTTAAGCGTAGGAAAACGGCTACAGGTTTCTTTGTTATTGCCATTGGCAATACTTGGATTAGGCTGCAATAAAGCAAATGCCGAAGATATTTATGCTCCTGTACCTACTCTGACAAAATTGCATGAAGAAGGAGCTACTATTCCTGATACAAATCCTCCTGTTGTTTATCCTAAAAGCTCTTATTCTATAACCTCAGGAGATGAGAATAATTATAATTTTACTACTCAAAGTTACGATTCGAGCGGAAATCTGACTAATCACTATTATAAAACCAATATTGAGGCTGAGACATTAAATTCCGATAATATAACATGGCAAGAAGTATCCGCTGCCGGAGAAAACACAGTACAAGTAAATTTACCTAATAGCGAAGTAAAATATTTTCAATACACAATAAATAATGATGCTACTTTGTTACCAAGAAATAATAATCAATTATTAGAAACCGCCATAAATGGTGGGGTTTTTACAAATACATACCCATATTCTGCAATATTTAACAATAAAGATGCATCTTCTATAACTATAAAAGCCGATTTTGTGGGAAATGAAACTGTATATCAATTTAACAGTATAAATGGAAATGGTCGAGGCGGTGCAATATACAATGGAGGTAAAATTGGTAACATTATAGGAAATTTTGTCGATAACAGTGCAAAACATACATCTGGCAGCCTTGGTGGTGCTATTTATAATGAAAATAATGCCATAATAAACAATATAAGTGCCAATTTTATAAATAATACCGTAGAAAAAGGAAGTAACGAATTTAGTTATGGTAGTGCCATATATAACTCAGGAACAATTCATAACATTTCTGGATTATTTTTGTCAAATGTCGCTCAATTCAGTAATATTGGAGTAAGTACATTATTTAATAGTGGAACAATTGATAATATTTCTAGTGATTTTATTTCAAACAATAATGCTATAGTTAATGGTGGAACAATAAAATCGATTACAGGAGATTTCATATGTAATAACGCATCTGAGGGCCCAAACATGACGACATATGGTGGTAAAGCTTCAGGTGGTGCTATACACAATACAGGTTCTATAAATACTATCCAAGGGAATTTTATTGGTAACTATTCAGATTTACACAATACATTGCAAAGTTCTTCCGGAGGAAAAGGCGGAGCTATTTACAACAAAGGAACAATTAGTAATATTATAAATTCAAATTTTTATGATAACTATGCTATTGGTGGTGGTGCCATATATACAGAGAATGATTTGAATATAATCGCTGACGATGGAACTTCCACGTTCAAAGGTAATTACACAGGAGCAAGTAAAACATCTAATGCCATTTATATTACGCCACATGGTGCATATTTATCTACTTTAACGCTTAAAGCTATTAATAACGGAGAAATATTCTTATATGATGATATTGATGGTTCCAGCTCTTATAATGCAAAATTTACCGGTGATGGAACAGGCACATTACATTTGTACAACGATTTTAAAAACGTAGCAAGCATAACTACTGATAATATATTAATTAATACAATAAATAATAATGTACGCGAATATGATTTTGCAAAATTAGTATCAGGTGATAATACCAAATATGCTATTGACATTGACTTAACATCAACACCCCAAAGCGATACTTTTGTTACAAGGTATTCCGGAAGTTATCCAAGTGGTGTTATTACAATTTCAGATATAAATTATATTGGTGATATAAAGGATTATAGCGTTCAAGTTTTAAAAGCTCCGAATGATAATATTCAACTTGCTATTTCAGATGATATAGATAAAACGGCAGAACAAACAATCAACGGCAGTGATACAGTTACTCCAAATGTCAAATGGAACCAAGAATTTAATAATTATAAACAGACAAATATTGTTAATACTGAATTTACCCTATCTAAAACAAATACTACTAATGATACCTTAAATATGACAATTACAGGTATTCATACAGAGGGTGAAAAGATTCCAACAGGTTCCCTCGGCGACACGTTGGCTCTTGTTAACCAGCTTGAGACTACTGAAGATAGAAGTTTTACGTTTGATACGGCGAATGACAAATATAATGTTTCATCGGATTTAGGCAAGACGACGGCAGGTCAGTTGAGTATCAACGGGGTTTCTGACACTACTGAGGGAACGGCAAACCGTTCTGAGATTAACCTCAACGGACACAAGGGGTTTGAGTTGGATAATGAAACAACCTTAAACGTCAACGATACAAGGCTTACGGGTAACGATACTCTTATTACTGTCAACAGCCAAAATGCCATTGTGAACTTACAAAACGCTGACCTTAACGGAAGTATTGCAAGCGAAAACGGCTATACATTAAACATTACAGGTGACACATCCGACTACACAATAATCAACGGCGGAGTCGGCAATGCTAGTGCAACCCACAGTGGTGGTGAATTAGGATTTAACACAGACACCTTCAAAGATGCCGAGTTTTCTGCTACATCAGGCACGGTTGACCTTGTTACAGGTCAGGTAGAAAACTACGACATCGGAAAATTAACCTCTGACGAGTCCGCAAACTGGATTTTTGAGGTTGATTCATCGGGTTCGGGTGCTGATACTTTAACTGTCGGAACAGGTTCGAGCGGTACGGTTAACGTTTCTGAAATCAATTTTGTAAACGGCGATAGCCCGAGTGATGAATTTACTGTACAAGTCCTTAATGCTCAAGACGATAATATTCAGCTTGCCGTTGATTCAAGCATTGCAGGCGAAAACCATAAACTTGGTACAGTTACAAAGACTTCACAAGATACGATTACCCCGACTGCAAAATGGAATCAGACTTTTAACAAATACACCCAAAACGGCACAAACTACGGTAATATTGACGTTGCAACTACTAACACGACAAACGATAGTTTGCAATTAAAAGTTACAAGTACCGAATGGGATGAAAAAACGGTTAGCGGTTCTATGGGCGACACTTTGGCTCTTGTAAATCAGCTTGAAACAGAAGAAAACAGGAATTTTAATTTTGATACCGCAAATGATGTCTATGAGGTTAAGTCCGACCTTGGCACAAGTTCGGCAGGTACAATGAATGTTAATGGGGTTAAGTCAGGCGAAACCCGTTCTACCATTAACGGCAACAACTACAATATGTTTGCATTGAGTAATCCGACGACTCTGAACCTTAACAACGTAAAAATTCAGGGTGCAAATTCTGTCGTATCCGGCACAAACCAAAATGCCGTTATAAATATGAATAACACCGAATTAAAGAACAACGCAAGCGGAATTACGACAGCCGGCTCCGTAAATATTAGCGGAAAATCGCTTTTTGAAAACAATGGCAACGGTATCGAAGTTACTGATGAAAATTCTATAATAACCTTGAACGGTCTTGACGGCGAGGGTTATGACGTTACATTTAAAGACAAATTAAAAGGCGTTTCGGGTTCAAAACTTAACCTCAAAGCAGGTCAAGTCGAATTTCACAAATCCGTTACCGACCTTGATATCAATATGGACGGAACAACGGCAAACCTGAAATCGGACAACGTATTCAACGGTCAAAACTTGACAGTTGCAAGTGCATCAAATGTTTCTATGATAAACAATTCAGTCGGCACAATGCAATTGAACAGTTTAACACTAAATGACAATATGAATCTTGGTGTTGACGTTGATTTGGCAAACAAATCAATGGATAGAATTAGTGCAAACACATACAACCTTGGCGAGCATAAAGTCAACGTCAACAAAATGAACTTGCTGTCTGACGCAAAAGAAGTCAGGACAGATATTGAATTTGCGGACGAACAATTGAGAAACAATGTAACAACAAGTGTTTCTGAGGTTGCGTATTCTCCTATCTATAAATACGGTGTGAAATACAACCAAAATAACGGCGAATTTCAATTCACAAGAAGTAACTCCGGTGGTGGCGGTGGTGATGATCCACAGCCACAACCTGCATACGACGATTTAAACCCTGCAATCATGGCTTCTCCTGTTGCGGCTCAATTAGGCGGTTATGCAGGCATGTTGGACAACTACGGTAATGCATTTAACCATATGGATATGTATATGCTAAAACCGAAAGACTTGCGAGCAGCTGAACTTAATGCAAACAAATATGCAATATCTGACGGTAGAGGCGGAACTTACATAAGCAACGAAACGAACACAAATGGCATTTGGGTTAGACCATATACAAGCTACGATAGTGTCGGGCTAAAACACGGCCCGAAAGTTCATAACTTATCTTATGGCTCATTTATCGGCGGTGATTTTGGTATGCATAATTTTGGTAACGGTATGTATGGGACATTTAGCCCGTATATTTCATATCAAGGCGCACATCAGCACTATTCGGGTAACAGTGTTTACCAAAACGGCGGAACGCTTGGTTTTACAGGTACATTGTATAAAGGGAATTTCTTCACAGGTTTAACGGCTGGTGTAGGAGCTAATGTTACCGAAGCAAAAACAATGTACGGTAACGAGGACTTCCCGATGCTTACAACCGGTGTTGCAAGTAAAACGGGTTACAATATCGAGTTTAAAGACGGCAAATTTATTATTCAACCGAGTTTGCTTGTCAGCTACACGTTTGTAAATACATTTGATTACAAAAACGGTGCAGGGGTGAAAATTGATACAGCACCACTTCATGCAGTACAAATCAGTCCGAACATAAGATTTTCATTTAATACAAAAAATCATTGGCAGCCGTACGCTTTTGTCGGTATGAATTGGAACATAATGGATTCAGGACATTTTAAAGCGGCAGATACGACTTTGCCTGAATTGAGTATGAAACCTTATGTTCATTACGGTTTAGGTATTCAAAAACTGTTTAGCGATAACTTTACGGCATTTGCTCAAGTCGCAATCCGCAACGGCGGACGTAACGGTGTCGGCGGAACGCTAGGTTTAAAATGGCTCTTTGGCGGTCAACCCAAAAAACAAGAAGAACAAAAACCTAAAGATGTGCTGTAAGAAAAAATAAAGTTTTCAATTTGTTTTTTAAATGGTATTTAAAACGTGTTTAAATGCCATTTAAATTTTGTGTCCATATGATACGATTTCTACGTATTTAGTTGACAATTTCTCTGACACAAGTGATTAATATCATAGCAGAAAGGAGTTTTGCTATGACAGAAGATTATAAACTATACGGAACTAAGATTTTAAATTTAAAGACACAAGAAATTGGTTTGCTGATTTGCTTATGGGAGAACAGGTTTGCCGATAAAACCGTTGATTTCGCCACTTGTGTAGATAAAACCGGCAAACGATACAATATCGAACTTGATAACATCAGAGGATTTGAAGATGATTTTTACAAAGCGAACAGTTAAGGCGAAGCCGAAACTTGTGAGCCTGTATCTGTAATGGAGCGAAGCGAAATGAAGGTGAAAAATAAATTAACCAAAGAGACGTTGGACATTCCGTATTCTGAATTCAGAATAAAATTTGCAAAAGAAATTCAGGATGCGTTTGAAAGTTACCGCAAAACACAATTAAATAAGTACTCTTGGAACTTCAAAGATGATAACTCTTTGGAGTTTAATTTTTATTTTGAACTCCATTGGAATTTTAATCACTTTGGCATGTCAAACTGGTATATAGAAAGAATTTAATTTTTGAACACTAATAAAACACTTTTTAAATGGCATTTAAACACCGTTTAAATTTTTGCGACATTTTTCAAAAACTTCCGACTAAAATGTCAAAGTCGCGATACTTTATGTAAAAATCCTTGATACAAAACAATAACATTTATGAACTGTACCCGAAAAAGTGGACATGTATTTTATGGTATGTGTTGAGAGATTGGAACTCTCGACCTAATAATAAATTGTCATACACATCTTAACTCTGTGTTATAATTGTTTCAAGTCGGACTGATACATTTTGTATCATTTAGACACATACAAAAGGAAAGGTGTAGAATAAGTATTAATATGACCATTTTAGAACTTTTTGCAGAGCACGTCAAAAAAAAGCCTGAACAGTTGGCAGTTATACATAAATCTGAAATAAAAATTACAAATAAAGAATTATGGGAGTTGTCAGGCAGAATCTACGCATGGCTAAAATCAAAAGGTATAGATGCAGAAGATGTAGTAATGTATAATTTGCCAAGAGGAATAGAATTATATGCCTGTATTCTTGGTACACTTCGTGCCGGAGCTGCTTTTGTATTAAC
>DEFJ01000024.1:92040-155985 GCA_002350725.1 Cyanobacteria bacterium UBA2855
GGTACAACAGGAAGTCCAAAAGGGGTTATGCATGAGTACGGTTCATTGGAAAATGCTTGGAAATCAGCACGATATAACGGCAAACCTTTATTTTCTAATGATGATACATTTCTAGTTATGAGCCCGATGAATTTTGTCTCACTTCCGATAATTATGGCTTTCTCTTGTGCGTTTGGCAATACTATTGCTATAATGCCTTATTTATACGCAGAAAATGAAGAAGAATTTAATAAATATATTAAAGAAAACAATATAAATTGCGGTTATTTAACACCTTCTTTTATATATAAACACAGTGAATGGGAAATTCCTTGGAAAAAATGTATAATCTCAAGCGAACCTGCTGACGGATTATATCTTCCGAATGTTAAGTGCTATAATGCCTATGCTTCAACAGAATCAGGATGTTTATTAGCAATGTATGAATATACTAATCCCCTAACTCCGCTTCCTGTCGGCAAATCACAATCTGACATTAAACTTTTTATACTGAATGAAGAAGGAAAAGAAGTTCCGCAAGGTAATATTGGTGAAATATGCTATAAAAACCCTTATGTAAGAGGCTACATTAATCACCCTGAGCTGACAAATAAATTAATACAAGATAATATTTTTCATACAAGTGATGCAGGGGAAATAAATGATGAAGGAAATCTTATCGTTCATGGACGCTTAGATCAAATGTTTAAAGTCAGAGGATATAGAATTGATACAAACGATATTGCTGATGCCGTTAAAAAAGTAAGTAATTTGAAAAATATTGTAGTAAAGGGGTTTGTTTATAAAGATATTTCTTCAATCATTGTATTTTACACCGATAATATCAAAATTAATGCTGCTAGTATGAGAGAAAAACTTTTTAATCTGCTGCCTGAATACATGATACCAACAAACTATGTACATCTTGAAGAATTTCCTTTTCTTGAAACCAATAAATTGGATAAGCAAAATCTTTTGCCTCCGGAAGGAAGTTGGGAAAACCTAACAAAAATATCTTCACCAAATTTGCAGTTGATTGCAAAAGGAAGAACATCTGACATTTATAATTTTGGCGATAACAAGATTTTGAAGCTTTATCACAGGTCAATTCCTTTTAATGAGATAAATAAAGAATTAGATTTAATAAATACAGTTAGTTCTTTTGACATTCCAACCCCTTATGCTTATGAAATCGTCCGTTCATCAAATAATAATTACGGTATTATAATGGATAAATTAAACGGCATAACGATAGAACAAGCCATAAAAAACAATCCAGATAAACAAAAATTTTTAATTGAAAAATTTACTCAAGCCATAAAAAAACTTCATCAAACACAGGTGCAAGATGAAAGAATACCTGATATTAAGCAGACTTCAATAATGTATGCAAAACAGCTCAATTCTTCATTTTGTTCCAATGAAGATAAAACGAAAATTATAAAAATTTTTGAAAATATTCCTAATACTAAAAATTTCTTACACGGTGATTATCACACAGGCAATGTAATTATAACTGACAACAAAATACAATTTATTGATTTGATGTTTTGTGCAAAAGGGCACCCTGTATTTGATATTTTATGTATGTATTCTCATTATGTATTCTTACCATCATTTGATTCTGATGAAGCGTGTATTTTAAATCTGGGTTTAGATAAAACGGGTGCAGAAAAGTTGTATAATCTTTTTATCAAAATGTACTACAACAACAAAACAGATAATGAAATCGCAAATATAAAAGAATACATAAAAGGAGTCCATGCTGCAAGGATATGCCTTGCTGATGTTGCACTTGCAAATGTATTTTCTAATGAAATATTGCAAACGGCAAAGAAAAGAGCACTTGCATTTTATGAACAATTAAATAATTTTAAAGCGGATATAATAAGCAGCCTATGTTGAATAATTTAATGCAAAAGTATAAAGATAAATTTTATCGTAATTATTTATGGTACACAGCTCTTGAAACAGAATTATTGTTTTTCATTGTATGTGATGTAATGTTTTTAACAAAAGTGAAAAATATTTTACCTGACAAAATCTCATTGCTTGTATTTCTTTCACTTGTATTCTCTCTTATCATTCAATATCCGCTGCTGAAATGGATTAATAAAATGGGAAACCGTTTTGCAGTACGTATAGGAAGTATTATATTTATGCTTTCTGCAATATTTATAACATTTTCTCCAAATTTTTTAGGGGTTCTTTTTGGGGGATTTTTAAAATGCGTAGGACATACACTAAATTCTATCGGAACAGCTATTTTAAAGAATAAACTGTCGAAAGATAATTTAGAAGAGCAATATGTATCTTATCAGTCTGATGCCAACAGTTTTACATCATTTGTTACTATGTGTACATCTTTAATTTGTGGAGGATTGTTTTATTTTTATGCATACTTGCCAATGCTTGCCTGTATTGCTTTCAGCATTTTTGGTGTATTTATTTCATTTATAATAACGAAAGAGGATTATAATTCAAAAAATACAGATACAACAAACAATATACAATATTTTACAAAAGATTATGCGCGTAAAGCAAATTATTTCAGTATTTTAATTTTTATTTCGTTTGCAATAGTTACAAGCTTATCAGGGATAGGATTATCTTATGCGAGGATAAATTTTCAGGAAATATTAACAAACTATAATGCTGAATTTATTGTATCATTGCTTGGCATAATCTCGGCGATTGTCTATTTAATAAGGATTTTTTCTAATTTAATAATGAAAAAAATATATGAAAAAATAAGAAATCGTTCGGCTTTTATTTTTTCTAAATTGCTGATAATCGGATTGTTTTTGCAAATACTACCTTGGATACACAATATACACAACTGTAAAATTATATGCTGTATTTTATTATGTAGCGGATATCTTTTGCTTTCTTTTGTCAGAGATCCGTTTATTACACTTGTCCAGAATATATGTCTTGAAAACAGCAATAATAAAATTGAGCAGCAAAATGCTCTTGTACTACTCAATGCTTCAAAAAAAACAGGAGCGTTATTACTTTCTGCCATATGCACATTATTGCTAAACAGATGGAATGTTGTGAATGTAATTGTACTAATGACTATAATTGCAATGATAAATTACATAATTTTAAAATATGATCGAATTTGGGATAATAAATAGTGACTAATCGAACTTCCGACTTGTATGTCAAACTCGCGATACTTTATGTCAAAATCCTTGATACAGTACAGCCCCCTTATGGGTATTTTTGAGGTGTTTTTTACAAAACATAAGATACCACAAACGCACTAAAAAAGAGCCTTTACGGCTCTTTTATTAAAATTTGGAGAATAGGAGACTCGAACTCCTAACCCCCTGCGTGCAAAGCAGGTGCTCTACCAATTGAGCTAATCCCCCATAGGGTTTTATTCTTTTTTCACATACCACCTTTCGGGGTACTTCTTTATTCTACATGCTGATTTTTTTTTGTAAAGTACTTTTTATTTTTTATTTTTTACTTTTATAGTTTGTCCATATTTTCCACTATTATTAAGAAATATGATTTACAGTATGTAAATATTACTTTGAAATTTTAAATTTTTCCCGATATAATCTTTCAGTTTGAATTTTTTATAAGGGATATTTTTAGATGGAGATTACTGATACACAAGAAGTTTGGCGCCCCTCAATTAACCCATGGTTATCTGTTGTACCTATTATGCTTGCTATATTTATGTTTGCTTTAGATGAAACTATTTCAAACGTTGCTTTAACATATATCGCAGGCTCTATGTCCGTTAGTTTGAACGAATCAACTTGGGTTTTGACAAGTTACTTAATTGCAAGCGGAATTGCAATCCCACTCGTCGGATTTATGTCTAAGCTTTTTGGCAGAAAAAATTATTTTACTTTATGCTTAATTGTATTTACTTTTTCTTCTTTTATGTGCGCTGTTTCACATTCTATGGTTGAAATCGTATTGGCAAGATTTATACAGGGACTTGGCGGAGGGGGATTATTGCCGCTTGGACAAGCAATTATGATGGAAAACTTTGAACCAAAAGATCGCCCTAAATCCATGGCTCTTTTTGGAATAGCAATAGTTTTTGCTCCATTGTTAGGACCGATATTGGGCGGATGGATTACGGAAAATTGGTCTTGGCCTTGGATTTATCTGATAAATATTTCGCTTGGATTTTTATGCGTATACCTTTGCCACAGATTACTGGAAGATCCTCCGTATGCAAAAAAACAAAAAAAAGTTAATATTGATGTGTGGGGTTTGGTTTTTCTTGTAATTTGGCTTGTTACACTACAGATTGTACTAGATAAAGGTAATGATGAAGATTGGTTTGGCTCGGCATGGATTTGCAAGCTTACGGTAATATCCGTAATAAGTGCGATTGGATTTTTTATTGTTCAATTTAAAAATAAAGATGCACTTATTGATTTAAGTATATTAAAAGACAAAACATATTTTTTCGGAACTTTTATACAAGTAATTTTGATGGGGGTATTTTTAGCATCAGCAGCACTTTTACCGTCAATGTTACAACGTTTACTTGGATATACTGCATATTTAAGCGGGTTATCCATGGGAGCAAGAGGTATCGGAAGTATTTTAGGTTTAATTACATACCTTGTCTTATCAAGGTTTATCGGAGATAGACGTGTAGCAATGATTGGATTGGGTGCTCTTGGTTTGGGCAGTTTATTTTTCGGAATGATAAGTTTACAAATTAATCTCGGAACAATCGCTTTACCAAATATTTTGTACGGTATGGGAATATTCTTGGCGTTAACTCCTTTAATACCGCTTTCATTATCTACAACTCCAAACGAAGGAATGACCAACGCTTCAGGGCTGCAAAATCTTGTAAAAAATATTGGCGGTGCGATTGGAACATCTATTTCAACAACTATGGTTTCACGTTTTGCTCAAGTACATCAACACTTAATGACAAATCACCTTAATTACACAAATGAATTTTTTAACGCAAAAATTAATATGATGGCTCAAACATTTTCGCAATTCACAGATTATGCAACAGCACAAGCTATGGCTCATGGACAGATTTATCGAGAATTAATTCAGCAATCAACCTTGTGGGCATATATTGATACTTTTCGTTGGTTTGCATTTGCAACTTTTATGCTTATTCCTTTGCTTGCTTTTATTAAAAAACCGAAAAATGTTTATAAATAGGTAAAAAATTAAGCGCCATAAATATTACACAAAGTATTAATGCATGAAATATCAAATACTCTACCCAATCGAATATTTGCATTTCGGTATAATCAACTTCAGGATTTTTTCTTTTTATAAAAAATACTAAATTTAACACGTATGCAAAAGGTATAATATATTTTAGGACAAAACCCAAACAAACAAGTAATAAACTTATATATGCAGAACCCATAGTTAACAAAATACTTTTTGCAATTATATGATTATAAATAAATTGAAGAAATTTTGTATTATTGATTAATATAAAACACACAAGCGGAATAACTGATAATAATCCGATTATTCTATGTATTTTATAGTGCAGCAAATTCTT
The DNA here is from genome assembly GCA_002350725.1 of Cyanobacteria bacterium UBA2855. Taxonomy (GTDB): domain Bacteria; phylum Cyanobacteriota; class Vampirovibrionia; order Gastranaerophilales; family Gastranaerophilaceae; genus UBA1221. Next base: position 97,541 of record DEFJ01000024.1, read on the forward strand.
AAATTTCACAGGTTTATTCCTCATTAAGGCTTAATACTGCCATAAATGCTTCCTGCGGTACTTCTACACGACCAACAGATTTCATACGTTTTTTACCTTTTTTCTGTTTTTCTAATAACTTACGTTTACGTGTAATATCGCCGCCGTAACATTTATCGAGAACGTTTTTGCGCATCGCTTTAATATTTGTTCTTGCAATAATTCTTCCGCCAATAGCTGCTTGTATAGGAACTTCAAACAATTGACGCGGAATAATATCTTTTAATTTTGTTGTAAGTTTTTGTCCTATATAAAAAGCACTGTCTTCATGGCATATAACAGATAACGCATCCACAACTTCCCCCGCTAACATAACATCAAGTTTTACAAGTTTTGAACGTTTGTAATCACAAAATTCATAATCCATACTTGCATAACCTTTTGTGCGGGATTTTAATTGGTCATAAAAATCCGTAATAACTTCCGATAACGGTATTTCGTATTCTAAATCTGCCCTTACTTTATCAATATATGACATGTTTTTAAAAATACCACGTTTCGTTTGAGCTAAATCCATTAACGTACCAACATAGTCATTCGGAGTAATAATGGAAACTTTTACGTATGGTTCTTCGATATAATCTCTATATTGAGCTCCCGGAAGATTTGCAGGGTTGTCAATTTCAACCATTTCGCCGTTTGTTTTATAAACCTTATAAACTACGGAAGGCGCCGTGGTAACAATCGAAAGTCCATATTCTCTTTCTAATCTTTCCTGAGCGATTTCCATATGCAGCATTCCTAAAAATCCGCATCTAAAACCAAATCCTAACGCAGAAGAAGTTTCCGGTTCAAAAGTAATACTACTGTCATTGAGTTTTAATTTTTCTAACGCTTCTTTTAAATCCTGATAATCATCGTTATCTACGGGATAAAGTCCTGAAAATACCATCGGTAAAGCTTCTTTATACCCTGGTAACGGTTCCGGTGCAGGGTTTTCTGCATTTGTAATAGTATCTCCGACAAATCTTGTAAGCTCTTTTATTGAACCTGCAAAAAATCCTACATCTCCGCATTTTAATTCATTTACGGATACCCTCATCGGTGTTTGATATCCCAATTCAACAACCTCGACTTCTTTACCGGTTGCCATAAATTTAACTTTATCTCCAACTTTTATTGACCCGTCAACAACCTTAAAAAAGCAAAGGGTTCCTAAATATTGGTCATATACGCTGTCAAAAACCAGCGCTCTCAAAGGTTTTTCTGTGGTATCTTCGGGTGGAGGGATTAAATCTACAATGGATTCTAATACTTCTTCAATGCCAATACCTGCTTTTGCACTGACAGGGATTGCCAAAGAAGCATCTATTCCTAGAACTTCTTCTATTTCTTCTCTAACTCTTTCAACATCAGCTGATGGTAAATCTATTTTGTTAATTACGGGAATAATTTCCAAATTTTGTTCTGCGGCAAGATAAACGTTCGCAAGAGTTTGCGCCTCAACACCTTGAGTCGAGTCAACAATCAATAACGCTCCCTCACAAGCTGCAAGAGAACGAGAAACCTCATAAGAAAAATCTACATGTCCCGGAGTATCAATTAAATTCAATTCGTATTTTTTGCCGTTTTTTGCGGTATATTCCATTCTTGCAGTGTTTAATTTAATCGTAATACCGCGTTCACGCTCAATATCCATGGAATCCATTATCTGATTTTGCATATCACGTTGAGCAACAGTACCTGTTTTTTCTAACAGTCTGTCGGCTAGGGTAGATTTTCCATGGTCAATATGGGCAATTATACAAAAATTTCTTACGTTTTCTCTGTACTTCATAAACTCATTCTATCATGAACAACAGAATTTTGAAAAACTAATCGCTTTCTGCAATAACTGTAGTAATAAGTTCACCGTAATTATTTACGTGACCGTCAGTTTCTTCAACAATATATCTCAAATCAGGTCTGTTTTCGATTTTTTTACGAGCAACAGTCATTGCCTCTTCTAAATCGGTATATTCCCCGACTAAAGTTTTTGAAAATTCCGAGTAATCTTTCTCTGTATAAACATGATACATAATTAAATCCCCCTTTGATTTCATTCTACTACAAATAAAAATTTTGGTAATAAATTTATATTGCAAATTAGGAATATATTGAATATAATTTTTTTGAACACAGAGGTAGAAATGCAAACATTAAAATCCGACAGACTACATATCTCATTTTTCGGCAAAACCAATGTCGGAAAATCTTCTGTAATAAATAAAATAACAGGGCAAGATATTTCAATAGTTTCTGATATAGCAGGAACAACAACAGATGTCGTTGAAAAATCCATGGAATTATTACCGATTGGCGCTGTCAGAATACTTGATACGGCAGGCTTAAATGATACCTCTTCTTTAGGTGAAAACCGTATTGAAAAAACACTGAAAGTCATTAATCGTACTGATATTGGCATTATTGTTTGTGACTACAACGGAATTGATGATTGCGAAAGAGATTTGATTAAAAAATTTGATGAGTTAAATATTCCATATATTTTTCTTGTGAATAAAAGTGATGAAAAACAACCTTCCGATGATGTTATAAGTGATTTGTACACGCTTACACCTCACGTGATTTTTACTTCCGCTAAAACTGATAATGAACTTATTTATAAATTCAAATCGGAACTTGTAACAATTCTGCCGGAAGAATATATTAATACCCCAACAATTTTAGGAGATTTAATTTCCGCAAAAAGTACGGTTATTTTAGTCGTTCCTATTGACAAAGAAGCTCCTAAGGGCAGATTAATTCTTCCGCAAGTACAGACTATAAGAGATTTATTGGATAATAACTGTTTGACATATGTTGTTAAAGAAACTGAATTAAAACAAGCAATAGAAAATCTGAAAGAACCGCCTGCATTAGTAATTACAGATTCTCAAGCTTTCAAACAGGTTAGTGAAATTGTACCTGAGAATATTCCGCTCACATCTTTTTCAATATTGTTTGCAAGACTAAAAGGGGATTTAAAAGCTTTTCAACAAGGTGCAAATGCTATTGAAAGTTTAAATGACGGTGATAAAGTATTAATCCTTGAAAGCTGCACACACCATGCAATTGAAGATGATATCGGTAAAGTTAAAATTCCAAACCTGCTAAAGAAAAAAACAGGAAAAAATTTAATAATCGAACACTACTCCGGACACGATTTTCCAAATATTGATGAGTATAAGTTGATAATTCATTGCGGTGCATGTATGACAAACAGACGAGAGATTTTATCAAGAATTGTACTAGCTTCCAAAGCAGGAATACCAATAACAAATTACGGTATAACTATTTCATATTGTTTAGGAATTTTACCAAGAGCTATGAAGATTTTTTCATGATATAATATGCGCTATGACAAACAAATTTTTACAGGCAAAATTTATTATAAGTGCAGAAAAACTATCCCAGTGTCCGACATTTAATCTGCCGGAGTTTCCTTTGATAGGTCGCTCTAATGTTGGAAAATCTTCCTTTATTAATGGGATTGCAAATCATAAAAAACTTGCAAAAACATCTAATACTCCGGGAAAAACTCGTTTAATCAATTTTTTTGATTTTTCTGAAAAATTTATGATTGCGGATTTGCCGGGATACGGTTACGCCAAAGTTTCAAAAGACGCACAAAATAAATGGCAAAAATATTTGGAAGAATATCTTTTGAAAAGAGCAGAAATTTGTTCCCTAATTCAATTTATTGACGGACGACACGAAATTCAAAAAAACGATTTTCAAATGCGAGAATGGGTGCAAGCCTATAATTTACCTATTATTACTATTGTAACCAAAATAGATTACGTTCCAAAAAGTAAAGTTTTTAATGTAATAAAAAGTGTTGAAAAAGAATTTGGTGGTCTTGTCTTACCGTTTAGTGCAACAGATAACAGATATAATGAAAAAATTATTGAAACATTATTAGAATTAAGCAACCGTAAAGAATAATTATGGTACTTATAAACATAACTCAAAACTCTGTTTATAAAATTATTCTTTTTGTGTTATCATTTGATTATGGAAAAGAAGAGAAAAATAAGTATCATAGGTTCAACCGGCTCTATCGGCACTCAGGCATTAGAGGTCATTGAAAAACTTGAGGACAGATTTGAAATTATTGCACTCGCAGGCGGCTCGAATGTAGAATTACTTGAACAACAGGCAAAAAAATTCAAACCGAAATACATATATGCTGCAAAACCGATTAAAGTGGACAGTATAGAAACATTGGAAAGCCTTGATGATATTGCATCAAACACAGAAAATGATATTATACTTGTTGCATGTTCAGGTAAAATTGGACTTAAACCAACATTAAAAGCTATTGAAAATGGTATTGATATTGCCCTTGCAAACAAAGAAACTCTTGTAATGGCAGGCGATATAGTTATGGAAAGCGCTCGCAAACATCAAGTTAATATTATTCCTGTTGATAGTGAACATTGTGCAATCCACCAATGTATAAAAGATATTTCTCAAGTAGATAAATTAATTATTACGGCAAGCGGCGGACCGTTTTTACATAAATCTGTTGAAGAAATGAAAAATGCAACAGTAGAACAAACACTCAAACATCCGAGATGGAATATGGGCAAAAAAATTACTGTTGATAGTGCCACTCTTATGAATAAAGGATTGGAAATTATTGAAGCTCACCACTTGTTTGGTTTTGATTATGACGATATTCAAGTTGTTGTTCATCCGCAAAGTATTGTACATTCAGCTATTGAATATGTTGATGGCAGTGTTATTGCGCAAATTGGGTTGCCGAGTATGCATATTCCTATTCAATACGCAATAACTTATCCTGAAAGATTTGAGGGGATAAAATCAAAGAGTTTTAGTTTTGCAGAAATTGCAAGATTGGATTTTGAAGAACCGGATTTTGAAAAATTTCCTACAGTAAAACTTGCATATAAAGCCGGAAAAATGGGCGGAACCGCAACAACTTGTATTAACGCTGCCAACGAAGAAGCTGTTTTCGCTTTTCTTGAAGGAAAAATTAAACTATATCAGATTTATGAAATTACAAAGCGAATGCTTGATGAGCACAATTTAATCAAAAATCCTGATATTGATGAAATTTTTGAAGTAGACAGAAGTGTACGGGAAAAGGTTATACGTACGCTTTCTAATATCTATTGCTAAAGATTTTTGATAATCTTGCATATAAATCTGTATTGTTGTAGTATATATATGAGGTTAAGATTTCTTACAAGAATTGTTTTCTGACTTCAAGATAATATATTTGGTGGTAAAATATTAATATGGTTAAAGAAGAAGAAAAATTATATTCGGATGTACCTCCGACAAAATTAAGAAATAAGGATGAAAAATTCAGACCGGCGAAAACTAACAAGTTTTGGCTTTGGGTTGCAAGTATGTTTTTCTTTAATATGTTGCAAAACAGATTTTACGCGTTCCGCTATAAAGGTGATGAAACTGCTGTAGAAAAAGGTGTGCCGACAATTTTATATGCACCCCATGGTAATTGGTGGGACGGAATAGTCTTTTATAATATTGTACACAGAATTTTTCATAAAGAAATTCGTATGATGATTGAAGAATTGAACAGATTTCCGCTTTTTCATAGAGGAGGCGGTTATCCGGTTAACAAAAAATCACCGCAATCTGCTATGAAAGCACTAAAATATTCGGTTGATGTTGTTTGTGATTTGAAAAATATTTTATGTATATTTCCTCAGGGAATTATCAGACCACCACATTTTAGACCGATTGAATTTCAAACAGGTTTGGCATACATTGCTCAAAATGCAGCTAAAAGAATGGGAAAAGTTAACCTTGTACCAATTGCTTTTGATTATTGTTTTTTTAGAGATAACAGACCTGAAGTAGTTATTGAGTTTGGAAAACCATACGCTTTAACAGCAGAGGCCGGTGCTAAAATGGATAGAAAAGAATTAACTCATATTCTTGAAAAAGAATTAACTGCAGTGTGTGACAAACAAATGGAAGAAATTTCACACGGTGAAGTAGATGATCACAAAATTCTATTCAAACAACATCTTAAATGGTACAGAAGAATAGAACAACGATTAAAACGTATTGATATTCCGCCTGTTGCTGACGTGTAAACTTTGTTATTTTGTTAATTATATATATTAAAAATTTGCTTGAAAATATTGCTTGTGGTAGTCTTAATGTAGGTCAGCATTAATTGGTTTTTTGCTGTAATATTGTTGAGAGTATAAAATGCGTAAATACATTTTCAAAGGGAAATAAATGGCAAAAGAAAAATCCTTGGTTATAGTCGAGTCTCCGGCAAAATCCAAAACAATTAAAAAAATTTTAGGTAATGATTTTCAAATAGAAGCAAGCTTCGGACATATAAGAAACTTACCGCTGAAAGACCCAAAAACAGATAATTTAGGGTTTGATGTAAACAATAATTTTGAACCAAAGTTTGAGATAATTGCCGGTAAACAAAAAGTTGTTACCAAATTAAATGAGCTTGCAAAAAAGAGTGACAAAATATATCTTGCATCCGACCCCGATCGTGAGGGAGAAGCGATTGCATGGCACGTCAGACAAGTGTTAAAGGTTCCTGATGAAAAAATTTACCGTATTGTGTTTAATGAGATTACACCCAAAGCAGTAAAATATTCAGTTGAAAATCCGCGCTCTATTGATATGGATATGGTAAAAGCTCAACAAACAAGACAAATTTTGGATAAGCTTGTAGGTTTTAAATTAAGTCCTGTTTTGTGGAAACAAATCGGAAACAGAAATTTATCCGCAGGACGCGTTCAATCTGTTGCTTTGCGCATGATTTGCGAAAGAGAAGATGAAATCGAAGCTTTTGTTCCGCAAGAATACTGGTCAATCCATACTATTTTAGATAAAGATGGTAAAGAATTTGAAGCTGAATTATCCAAAATTAAAGGAAAATCTGTTGAGAAAACAATAAAAAATAAAGACGAAGCACAAAAAATTGTAGATTTCTTAACTAATTATCCAACAGATATGGACGTAACAAAAGTTACGAAAAAAACCACAAAACGTAAACCGACAGCTCCGTTTATAACTTCAACTATGCAACGTGCTGCAAGCTCTAAACTTGGTTTTGGAGTTCAAAAAACAATGCAGGTTGCACAAAAATTATATGAAGGTATTGAGATTGACGGAAATCCTGTAGGTTTAATTACCTATATGAGAACCGATAGTGTTCGTGTATCTGATGATGCACAAGCTATGGCAAAAGATTATATTCTAAACAACTACGGTGAAAAATATTATCCTGATAAACCGAATATTTATGCAAAAGGTAAACAAAATGTTCAGGATGCGCACGAAGCAATTCGTCCTTCATATCCCGACAGAACACCTGACAGCTTAAAGAAATTTTTAGACAATGATCAGTATAAATTGTATAAGCTTATTTGGGAAAAATTTATGTCCTCTCAAATGGCAAATGCTGATGTCGCTAATAAAACCGTTGAAATTACGGCCGGAGATTATACCCTCAAAGCCGGTACAAGCAAAGTAACTTTTGACGGTTTCTTAAAAGTATACAATGATGCGGAAGAAGAAGAACAAGAAAAGGAAGCAAAAATTCCTGATTTAAATGAAGGTGATAAAGTTAAATGCAAAAAAGTTGACCCTAAACAACATTTTACTCAACCGCCTCCAAGATATAATGAAGCGTCTTTAGTTAAAGCTCTTGAAGAACAAGGTATTGGTCGTCCGTCTACTTACGCAACAATTATTACGGTAATTCAGACAAGAAAATATGTTGAAAAGAAAAACAAAGTTCTTTTCCCAACACTTTTAGGCAGAACCGTTTCAAAACAGCTTTGCGCACAGTTTGCTAAAATTATGGATTATAAATTTACCGCAAGCATGGAAAGTAAACTGGATGAAATAGCCGACAAAAAAGCTGTATGGAATAAGGTTTTAGCAGATTTTTATACTCCGTTTATGGAAAACGTAAACAGTGTAATGCAAACTGCAGAACGTGTAAAAATTGAAACAAATATAAAATGTCCGAATTGCGGAAAACCTATGTTAGTAAGAACAAGCCGAAAAGGTACGCAATTCTTAGGTTGTTCAGGCTATCCTGATTGTCAAACCACAATGTCATTGAATGCTCTGAATGAAGGAGAACCGACTTCAAACGGAGAGGAAGAAATTTGTGAAGAAAAATGTCCGAAATGCGGTTCGGAAATGGTATTTAAAACAGGTCCTTACGGAAAATATATGGAATGCACAGACCCTGATTGCGGACATCGTCAGCCGTATGTAAAATCTACAGGTGTTACTTGTCCAAAATGCGGTAACGGCAAAATTGTAGAAAGAAAATCAAAAAGAGGAACTGTTTTCTACGGTTGTAATCAGTATCCGCAATGTGATTACGTAATGTGGAACGAACCAACGGGAGAAAAATGTCCTGAATGCGGTTCTTTATTAGGTAAAGTTGTAACCAAAAACGGTACCACATTAAAATGTTCTAATATGAAATGCCATTTCAAAAAAGAAATGCCTCAAGAAGAAATTGTTAGCAACCAAAATTTATAATTTTGTGTGTTTTAATTTGTCAAAATTTGTCCGAAAATTAGAATACATCTGATTTTATCGGGTTTTTGAATTTTGTAATATTGCCCTGGAATAAGAGTTTTACGGTTCCGACAGGTCCGTTTCTGTGTTTTGCAATAATTATTTCAGACTCACCCTTATTAACAGCTTTTGCAATTTCTTCTTCTTCGCCGCCTTCTTCATTTTTTCTGTAATATTCATCCCTGTATATAAACATTACAATATCAGCATCCTGTTCAATTGAACCTGATTCTCTCAAGTCTGATAACATCGGACGCTTATCTGTTCTCGACTCAACGGCACGTGATAACTGTGAAAGAGCAATTACAGGTACATCCAATTCTTTTGCAAGCATTTTCATACCTCTTGAAATTGTTGAAACTGCTTGGAAACGGTCTTCTTTACTGTTGCTGCTTTCCATTAACTGAAGATAATCTATTACAACCAAACCTAAATCTTTTTGAGCCATTTTTAAACGACGACATTTTGCTCTTATGTCCGTCAATGTACATCCCGGCGTATCATCAATAAAAATCGGGGCTTGAGTAAACTGGTTCATAGCATCTGCAAGTTTTTCCCAATCCTTATTTTGCATATTACCTGTTTTTAACTTTTCTGTTTCCAATTCAGCCAAAGAACAAAGCATTCTTTGTACTAACTGTTGTTTTGACATTTCAAGAGAAAATATTGCAACAGGAACTTTTGCTTTTATCCCGACATTTTGTGCAATATTCAGTGCAAATGCGGTTTTTCCCATCGCAGGACGCGCCGCAAGTATTATCAAATCCGATCTTTGAAGTCCGTTTAATAATTTATCTAAATCATAAAAATCTGTTGGTATACCAAAAAGCTCTCCTCTGTGCTCATAACGATATTCGATTTTCTCATACGTTTCAAGTACCAAATCTTTTACGGGAATCAAATCTGTCGTTGCTTTTCTTGATGCAATATCAAAAATCAACTTTTCGGATTTTTCAAGTGAAGCATCAACTGTTTCCATATCATAACCGAAGCCGACAATCTCAGAACCGGCATTTATTAAAGAACGTTTTATTGCTTTTTCTTGAATTATTTTGGCATAGTAGTCAACATTGGCAGTTGTTATTGCATTGTAACTTAAATCATTAATAAATGATCTACCGCCAACTGCTTCTAATTTTGAATTGAAATTTAATACATCACAAACAGTAATAAGGTCTATTTTTTCATTTGAATTAAATAATTGAACCATTGCCTCGTAAACATATCTGTGAGCCGGTTTATAAAAGCTTTCGGGTTTCAATATTTCAACAACTTTTGTAAGTACTCTTGGGTTTACCAAAATTGCACCGAGAACAGCTTCTTCTGCTTCTATATTTTGCGGTAACAAATGTGATATATCTTTATTTTTTTCTTTTGTTGGCATGCCAAATTTCTCCCTTTATTACATGTTACATGAACAAAAGCAAAAATACATGATAAATTACTAAATATGTATAGATATATCAAATATTTTTTACAAATAGCATTTACGTTCTTGACCTTCAACACCTGCATATAATTCTATAAATTCTTTTGCAGGACTTGATTCAATTTTTGTTAAAAGCACTTCTTCTATTTGGAAAAATCCAACATCACCGGACATTTCAATATCTATTTTTATAGGTTTTCTTTCACCATGGTGAATGCCGATTCTATTAATTGCGCTTGCCGAATATTTATGAATATCTCCGACTCTCGGAGTTTTATTTAATGCCATAGGTATTCTTGCTCTGCCTTTTGTCATATCACATCCGTCAGCAACCAATATTATTCCCGCCTCTATTGAATGAATTTTTCTTGATGACATATGACCGATAATTGCTTCTGTTGCAACAGCTCTTATTACAACTCTGCGGTGAAGATTATCAGGAAAAACATGCATTAACGCTCTGTTTATTATTGGTTGAGCCAATAATGACGACATTTCTTCATGTCCTTGTCGTCCGATAGACATTCCCAAATCATGCATCAAACCGGCAAGAATTACGGCACACATACTGTCTTCAAAATCTCCTATTTCTTCTCTTTCAAGAGAGGTTTTTATCCCGGAATCATGAAGTATTTTCATCATTTTTATTGCGTTACTGACAACCTGACGCATATGAACAGGACCATGGTCATTGAATCCCAAACGTTTTATTGACACATTATTTGAATAATCCTGCATTTCTTGCAATTCTTCATCATCAAATAAATATTGTGTCAACTTTAAACAATTGGGAAAATTTTTTAATCTGTCATAAATTTTGTGTTCCGTAGAAATTTCTTTTACCGATTTCATAATAAAAACTTTCTTTCTGTGCTACATATATATATTATAACTCATATTGAACATTTTTCCAACATGTATAAGCAATATATAATGGTAAAATTTAGTATAATAAACAAATTAAAATTATTATAAATTTCTATGATGAAATTCTTTTAAGCCTGATGCGTAATCACCTACAACTTGTCCGTTTCCGATTAATTTGTATTTATAAATAGTAAGTCCTTCTAACCCTACAGGACCTCTTGCGTGTGTTTTATTTGTAGAAATTCCGACTTCGGCACCAAATCCGTATCTAAAACCATCAGCAAATCTTGTTGATGTGTTCCAATACACACCTGCAGAATCAACTTTATTCATAAATTTTTCAGCTTTTTCTTTGTCTGTTGTAATTATTGCATCTGTATGACCCGAACCGTATTTATTTATATGTTCTATTGCTTCATCAATATCTTCAACAAATTTATACGCTAATATTTTATCTCCGTATTCAAATGACCAACTATCAGGATTTGATACTAACTTTATATCAGACAATTCTAATGCTCCGAGTAACGGTTCTGTTTGTTGAAAATTTTTATGAATAAGAAGTGTTTCAACGGCATTGCAAGCACTTGGATATTGTGTTTTTGCATCTGTTATAATTTTTTGTGCCATTCCTAAATCTGCATTTTCATCAACATAAATATGACAAATTCCATCTGCATGACCAAGTACCGGAATTTTTGTGTTTTCTTTTATGTATTTTACAAGTTTATTGCCGCCTCTTGGAATTATTAAATTGATATAACCGTCACATTTTAACATTTCTGCAACATCATCACGTGTAAAAACTTGATTTAATACATTTTTTGGAAAATCTTTTATTTCATCCAATGCAGATTGTATAACTGACATTATTTTTTTGTTTGTATTTATTGATTCTTTTCCGCCTTTTAAAATTACGGCATTGGAAGATTTTAGCGCAAGGGATGATATTTGTGCTATTACATCGGGACGAGCTTCAAAAATTATTCCTAAAACTCCTATTGGGCAAGATATTTTGTATAAAGTTAAATCTTTATCTAATTCTCTTACAAGCAGTTTTTTATTAATTGGGTCAGGAAGATTTACTATATCTCTAATCCCCTTTACCATATCACGAAGTTTATTTTCATCAAGTTTTAGTCTATTGTATGTTGATTGAGATATTTCACCTTTTTCTATTAACTCTTTTGCAGCTTCCAAATCTTGTTTATTTGCAAGAAAAATTTCTTCTTTATTTTCCACTATTTTATCTGCAATACCGGATAACGCTTTATTTTTTATATCCTCAGATAAATCTGCAATCTCTAAACTTGCTTCTTTTGCTTTTTTTGCTATATCTATAAAATCCATAATCATAACCTATAATATTGTTATATTGTCGCGAGTAATTACCGCATCATAATTTTTATAACCCAAAATTGTCAGAATATTATCGGAATGCGAACCTGCTAATTTTTTACAAGCTTCGGAATCATAATTTACAATACCTCTTGCAAATTCAATTCCGTTTTCATCTAATATTGATATTACATCACCTTTTGTAAACTCATTAATTATTTCAATCACTCCAATTGGTAAAAGACTTTTTTCTTCTTCTGTTAAAGCTTTTTTAGCGCCTGAATTTACGACTATTTTACCCACGATATTTGTAGCATAACCAATCCAGCGTTTTTTATCTGATAAACCTTCTGTTTGAGGCAAAAACATTGTGCCAAGTTCTTCACCTCTAAAAATTTTTTTAATTACGTAAGGAATTTTACCGTTTGCTACAAGCATTTTACAACCAAATCTTGTAACCATTCTGGCTGCTTCAAGTTTTGTTCTCATTCCGCCTCTACCGCCTTCAGATGCACCGGTTCCCATATTAAAAATATCATCTGTTACTTCATTAACTTCTCTTATAATTTTTGCATCAGAATTTTCTTTTGGGTTTTTATTATATAAACCTTCTACATCCGATAAAATTATAAGTAAATCAGCATCCAATTCGCTTGCAACAAGTGCAGATAATTTATCGTTATCAGAAAATGCAACTTGCATATCTGCATATCTCGGAGAAATTTCTACTGTTGAAACGGTATCATTTTGATTTATTATAGGAACGGTTCCTAATTCTAACAACTTATTCATTGTTGTTCTAAGGCTTAGGTATTTTGAACGGACGGAAAAATCATCTTCAGTTAAAAGTAATTGAGCTGCGATTAATCCGTAAGATTCGAAACCTTCTTCATAAATTGACATCAACTTACTTTGACCTATTGCAGCACATGCCTGTTTTATGGCAGTACCTTCCGTACTGTCTAATCCCAAACGTTTTTTACCCAAACCTACGGCACCGGAAGTTATAACAATAACTTCTTTCCCGTTGCGCACAAGATTTGATATATCTTCAATAAACGAAAATATTCTTGGCAAAGAAACGTAACCGTCATCACCACGCAAAACATTTGTTCCTAGTTTTATTACAATTCTTTTTGCATCTATAAAATCAACTCTGTTCATAGGTAAATTTTACTATAAAAATTTTTCAAAAGAAAAATTTTTTACCTATTTTATGTATTTATTTTTTAGCGCTATATATACTGCATTTGGTAAATTTTTTGCATTAAGTTTTTTACAAATATTTTTTGATTGCTTTAAAATTTTTACATAAGATTCATTTAATTCTTTTGATATAGATTTTTTACTATAACCGTTTATTAGATATTTTATTATTTCTATTTCTTTTTCCGTAAGTTTTTCATCTATCATAATTTACTCCATATAACATTGTTTTCAACATAGTAATTGTAAGTATAGATAAATTTTATTACATATCGTATCATACTGTCAATAACATTGTATTTATAAAGGTATTTATGGACAGAAAATTAATTAGATCCGGTAATGGATGGTGTATATACATGAATAACACTATTATTGACTTGTTAGGATTGAATCCCGAAACAGATTTAATTAAATACACTGTTGAAAATGATAAACTCATAATTTCAAAAAGCAATAAAAAACGTATTGATAAATAATTTTTTATCTTCCGCAAATTATCATTTCACAATTTTTGCAATCGAAATTTAGCGGATATTTTTTACCTTTTTCGTCTACTAAAAATAATTTTTTAGGCGATTTACACATATCAAAAGCATATTTTAGACAATGCTTTGTTCTCATTAATTCTTTTCCGCCAAATGAATTTGTACTTTCTAATGATCTTTCAAGTACTTCACAACCGCAATTATTATAAAATTCTTCCGCTTCTTGATTGTGAATATTTTCATGATAGTTTACTTGATTTTTAAGGTATTTTGTATATTTTAACGGTTTTTGAATTTCCCTTTTATAATTTTTTATTCTTTCATTTTTTAAATTTTCTAATATTAGACGGCGATATTCATTTATCTTTGATATAGGAATAAACGGAATATTACTTTCTTCTATTTTTATTTCCTCTGAATAAAAAATACTTTCTCCCGTTTTTTGAAGTTGTTTTTTGATATTTTCAACCATTTTTTCTGTATTTTTTGGGTTTTCTGTTTCTGTTATTTCTAATTCTGATTTATTTCCATCTATGTCTGTAACTGATAGAATATTATTTTTTAATTCAAATTTTACTTTTATTTTTCTCACTGTTTTGGAATTTTTTAATATACTTTCAAACTTAGAATCGTTATTTTTGTATATTACAGTACCTTTTGGAATTGTTATTTTTTTGTTCAAATAAATTTTATTATTTTCAAATTTATTTACTAAACATCCGTCTTGTTCATCGTTAATAATAAAACATATTCCGTCTTGAGGGTTTATTTCATATTTTTCATTTAATTCAAACCAACCCAATCCGGAACTTTTTACTGTACCAATTTTATAACCTTTATTTTTTGGAGAAATTATATTAAAACATTTTTCTCTATTTTCTAAAAAATAACTTGTAAAACCTCTGTTAAAACTCTTTTCTACTGCAGGTTCAAAATCTGTAAAAATATCACCGGACGAAGTTTTTAATGATATTTTATCAAGCTGTTTTCTATAAAATGATACAACATTTTTTACATAGTTTATATCTTTTAATCTGCCCTCTATTTTAAATGATTTTACTCCGCTTTTTACTAAATCATTCAAATTTTTGGATGCATTAAAATCTTTTAAAGACAGCAAAGATTTATTTTTAGAGATAAAATTTCCATTTTCATCTATGAGTGAATATTTTTTTCTGCAAGGTTGGGCGCATTCACCTCTATTTGCAGAGCGTCCGCCAATTGCATAACTTAGATAGCATTGTCCGCTATAACTTACACAAAGTGCGCCATGTATAAAAGTTTCAATTTCTGTATTCGTATTTTGACAAATTTCATCTATTTGTTTTTTGGAAAGTTCTCTTGCTAAGATTACTCTTGAAACACCTATGTTTTCTAAAAATTTTACTTTTTCTAATGTTCTGTTATTACATTGTGTACTTGCATGTATTGGAATAGGCGGAAGTTTTCCTTTTATTGCATAATTTATTATGCCCATATCCTGAACTATTATTGCATCCACACCTATATTATATAATTCTTTTATTAAATCTACAGCCTCTACTAACTCATTATCTGTTAATATTGTATTTATTGTTATGTGTATTTTTACATTGAATAAATGTGCATAATCTACGAGTTTTTTTATATCTTCTAAGTTATTACACGCAGAATGTCTTGCTCCAAAAGCATTTGCACCTATATAAACAGCATCTGCACCAAAATTTATTGCAGCAATTCCTGTTTCTAAATCTTTTGCAGGAGCTAATAATTCTGTTTTTTGTTTTGATAATATTTTATTCATTGAAAATTATAATAGCAAAAAATATCATCCAAATAAAGGATTAAAATAAAATTTTGAAAGATTATAATGATAGTGGGTTAGGTATAAAGTTTTCGGCGGTGGGTATGAGAGAAGATGATAGAATTATAGATTATTATACACCTGGAACTGATGGTGAATTGTCAAATTCGATTACTCAAACTTGGACTGAACAGGCAATTGAATGCTATTCTATAAATTGCGATTGCAAAAAATGTTCTCTAAAGAACGGAAATTATTCCTTTAAATGCCAAATGCCAAAAGTTATTGATGTTTTAATTAATATTGTAGGAAAACCAAACGTACAAACGATGTAAAATATACTCCTTTTTCCAACATGTAGAAAATTCTAAAAATGGTGTAGAAAACGAATTTTGTTTTCTACATTTTTTTTATAATTATTTTAAAATTAAAATTTTTTTATATTTTTATTTTAAATTTATAAGTTTTCTACATTTTTTTATACAACTAAAATTTTATTATAATCATTATAATCGGATTTTTCTACAAACATGAATAATTTATGATGATTATTATTTTTTATTATTATTTATATTATAAATAATAAAATAAAAAAATTTTTTAGAATATTATACAGAACATGAAAAGAGTTTACTTTTTTATGCTATAATATGCCCATGATAGAAAGATATTCAAGAGAGGAAATATCAAAAATTTGGACTTTACAATCAAAGTTCAATTATTATCTTGCTGTTGAATTAGCAGTTTGTGATGCTTATGTAGAACATGGTGATTTTCCAAAAGAAGATATTTCTAATCTTAAAAAATTGGCAAAATTTGATTTATCAAGAATTGATGAAATTGAAAAAGAAGTTCGTCATGATGTTATTGCATTTTTAACAAACGTAAATGAAAATGTTGGTGAATATGCAAAATACATACATGTTGGAATGACCAGTTCTGATGTTATAGATACAGCCTTTTCATTACAAATACAAGACAGCGGAAAAATTATAAAAAATGATATAAATGATGTTTTAAAAACATTAAAATATTTAGCTCAAAAATATAAAGATACAATTTGTATCGGCAGATCACACGGAATCCATGCTGAAATAATGACATTTGGAGTTAAATTATGTAATTGGTTTGATATCTTAAGGCGTCAAAAAGAAAATTTTGAGCAAGCACTTGAACAAATAAGAGTAGGTCAAGTTTCAGGACCTGTTGGAACGTATAGTAATATTTCTCCTGAAATAGAAGAAATAACATGTAAAAATTTAAATTTAAAACCTGCCGCAATCTCAACACAAATAATTGCCAGAGATTACCATGCACACATTATGCAAAGCTTAGCCTTAATTGCAAGTGTAATAGAACAATTTGCAACAGAAATCAGGCATTTACAAAGAACAGAAGTATTAGAAGTAGAAGAAGGTTTTGGTAAAAATCAAAAAGGTTCTTCAGCAATGCCACATAAGAAAAATCCTGTGTTGAGTGAAAATCTGTGCGGGTTAGCGAGAGTTGTTCGTGCAAATTCGCTTGCTGCGATGGAAAATATTTCATTATGGCATGAAAGAGATATTTCTCACAGCTCTGCAGAAAGAATTATATTTCCTGACAGTTTTATATTAGTTGATTTTATGCTTTCAAGATTTAATAATATTTTACAAAATTTAGTTGTTCACGAAGATAACATGTTGGATAATTCAGAGAAATTCGGCGGAATTGTTTTTTCACAGAAAGTTTTGCTTGAATTAATTGAAAAAGGTTTTACAAGAGAAGAAGCATATCTAATAGTTCAAAGAAATGCTCTGGATGCTTTTGAAAATAAAGGAAGCTTTATAGAAAATCTTTATAAAGATAGTGATATAACATCAAAATTATCAAAAGAAGAAATAAAAGAAATATTTAATAAAGAATACTATTTAAAAAACATAAGTAAAATATACAGTAAAGTTTTTAAATAGAAATAATAGTATTAAAAAAGGTCTGCAATTTGGCAGACCTTTAAATCGGGCATACATAAATGTTTTTCAACATAAGTATTCCGAAATACAATTTTTGAGATTTTAAATTTAGTTTACGCTAAACCTAAAACTTTTTTGTACCAAGAGAATGTTTCTAATTCAACACCATTAAATGTGGTTTTCATGCATTGTTTTTTCAAATACTGTTCAAACTCATCATTGAATTTTGATTTGCATTTTTTAGAAATTGTAGCTTTTGTTACTGTTTCCATTACCTACTCCTTCGCACTATATTTTAATACACCATTTTGATATTCTACATTCTAACTCTATTTAAAAAATTTTTCAATTACCAAAAAGAATTAGTTTAAAATAATTAATTAAAATATAATATTGTAAAAAATTAATAACATTACATACCTCATGGAATTTATGTAATATAATAAAAATGATGTAATAAAAGACTAGGGAATATAAATTTTGAATAAGAAGAAATATCATTTTATAGCAATAGGTGGAGTTGGAATGAGCGGTCTGGCAAAGTATCTACTGGAAAATGGCTGTGAAGTTTCAGGTTCAGATGTTTGCGAAAGTAAATATGTACAAAAAGTAAGAGAATTAGGTGCAAAAGTTTTTATTGGTCATAGTGCAGATAATGTACCTGATAAAGCTATAGTTATAGCAAGTACAGCAATAAGAGAAACTAATCCGGAAATAATAAGAGCAAAAGAGCTAGGTTTACCAATATATCATCGTTCAGATTTGTTAGCTGAAATATCTCGTGAAGGAAAGTTTTTCTTAGGTTATTCAGGCACTCACGGAAAAACAACTACAAGCGGTTTAAGCTCATATGTTCTTGAAAAAGCAGGATTTAAGCCATCTTATGTTGTAGGAGGTATAATTCCGGAATTGGACACTAATGCTCATTGTCAAAATGGCAAATTTTTTGCGGCAGAACTTGATGAAAGTGATGGAACAATAGTTAAATATGTCCCAAATATTTGTGTGATAAATAACCTTGAAGCAGATCATTTGGATTTTTATAAAGATGGGTTGAAATCAATTTTAGAAACATTTGAAAAATTTATTTCAAAAATGCCTGATAACGGAATTGTTTTAGTCAATTATGATTGCAAAAATTCAATGAAACTTCATGGGCATAAAACAATGACCTTTGGTTTAACTGAGGGTGCGGATTATGTTGCAAAAAATATTGTATTTGAAGAAGATTATACAAGTTTTGATATATATTATAAAAATGAATTATTATCAGATTTGAAAATAATTCTAAAAGGCAAACATAATGTGTATAATTCTCTTGCAGTATTTGCAAGTTTACATCAAGCAGGTGTAGATATAGAAAAAATAAAGCCTCATTTTGCAACATTTACCGGAATGGGCAGAAGATTTCAAAAAGCGGGTGAATTTAAAGGTATATCATTATACGATGATTATGCACACCACCCGACTGAAATAAAAGCTGCTTTATCATCTGCTTGCAGTTTTAAAAACAAAAATATAATAGCAGTTTTTCAACCGCACAGATATAGCAGATTAAAAAATTTATGGAATGATTTTTTATCTTCATTTAATAATGTAGATAGAGTAGTTGTAACAGATGTTTATGCTGCTTCAGAAGATGTTATAGAAGGAATAGATTCCGAAAAATTTACAAAAGCTTTATCAGAAAAGTTATCAATACCGTGCGAGCATATATCCGGTTCTATGCAAGAGGTTGCAAAAAAATTATTTCCAACATTAAAAAGCGGTGATGTTGTAATCGGGTTAGGTGCAGGAACAATAAATTCGTTAAATAAAGAACTATTAAAAATAAATAATGAGGTTATAGAAGTTGCACGTTGAGGTTAATGAAAATTTCGATGTAAAAAATCTCACAAGTTTTAAAATAGGCGGAAAAATAAGAAAAGCTTATTTTCCAAAATCAGTTTGCGAATTTGAAGAAATTATTCAAAAAGAAGATAATATAAGAGTGTTTGGAAATTTATCAAATACATTAGTTTCTTCTGACGGTTACGACGGCAGCATAATTTTTACTTCAGGTATGAGAAATAGTAATTGTAGTCCAAAAGATGGTGATTTTACAATAGAATGCGGTTGTAACGGACCTGTTGCAGCATTAATTGCAAGAGATGAAGGATTAAGCGGATTTGAATTTATGATAGGTTTCCCCGGTTCAATCGGCGGAAATATTTGTATGAACGCATCTGCTCACGGTCAATGTATTAGTGATAATTTAATCAAAGTAAAATGTTATTCAAAAGAAAAAGGTGTTTTTGAATTATCAAAAGAAGATATGGAATTTTCATATCGAACATCAATTTGTCAAAAGGAACCAATTTATGTTTTAGAAGCAACATTTCAATTAAATAAAAAAACACCGGAAGAAATTCAAGATAAAATGAATGAAAATCTAGCTTTTCGTAAATCCCATCAACCTTCTCTTGCAATACCAAATTGCGGCAGCGTATTCAGAAATCCGGAAGGAAATTCTGCGGGTAAACTATTGGATGAAGTTGGTGCAAAAAATTTTTATGTTGGTAATGTAAAAGTCTGGGAAAATCACGCAAATTTTATAGTAAATCTTGAACAAAAAGGTACATCAATAGAAGTTTTAGAATTGATGTTAAAAATGTTTTCATCAGTAAAAGAAAAATATGGAATTGAATTAAAACCCGAGGTAAGATATTTAGGTAACAAAAATATAAGAGAGGCAGAAATATGCAAAATATTGAATATAAAATAGATAAAAATGCAAAAATAGCTGTATTATGCGGAGGCATGTCATCAGAAGCAGAAGTTTCAAAACGTTCCGGTAAAGGTTGTTATGAAGCCTTAAAAAGATTGGGCTATAACAAAGCAGAACTTGTTGAAGTTGATAGAAATATTGCTCAAAAACTTTCTGATGGTAAATACGATTATGCTTTTAATGCATTGCATGGCAAATACGGTGAAGATGGATGCATACAGGGTATTTTGGAAATTTTAAAAATACCTTATGCCGGATGCGGTGTAATGGCAAGTGCAATTTGTATGAATAAAGAATATACAAAACGAGTATTATCTACTTGTAAAGATATTCCGCTTATAAAATCAGTTTTTGTAAAAAAAGGAGAAGATGTAGTTAAAGCTTGTGAAAACTTAAGATATCCTTTAATTACAAAGCCTGTATCAGAAGGTTCAAGTTTTGGTATGACAAAAGTAAATTCAAAAGAAGAGCTTGTTCCTGCATATAATGAAGCTACAAAATTTAATGCTGATGTTTTAATAGAAGAATTTATTGACGGATTTTTTATTACAGTCGGAGTGTTAGAAAAAGACGGAAAAGCTTTTGCAACAGAAATTCTTGAAATAAGACCAAAAAATGAATGGTACGACTATGAAGCTAAATATACAAAAGGAATGTCTGATTTTATAGTTCCATCCACAGCACTTTCAGAGGAAGCAACAAAACATATAAAAGAAATAGCTGTAAAAGCACATGAAACAGCAGGATGTTCAGGAGTTTCAAGAGTAGATTTTATGGTAATGAATGATGAACCATATTTTCTTGAAATAAATACAAGTCCCGGAATGACAGAAACCAGTGATTTGCCGGCTCAAGCAGCTGCAATGGGAATAAATTATGATGAATTGGTATTATTAATATTAAATAGTGCCGGATTGAATAAATAAGGTAAAATGGAAAAAGAATACAAAGAAGAAAATAAAGAAGAACAAGTTGTAGATACCGCAAAAATTATAAAGCGTGTACGCAAATCAAGAAAAGTTCGCAGTAGTCGTCGTAAACAAACTGCGTTAAGAAAAACTTTTCGCTTTTTTATGACAATTTTCTTACTTGTAATTTTAGGTTATGTTTCAAAATTGCCACAATGGTATTTGCCCAAAAATACCTTTACAGCGGTAAATAATAATATAATTATAAAAAATAATAAAATTGTAAAATCTAATCGTATACTTGCATTTTTAAAACTTCATAAAGTTCCTGATAAGCCGATTTATATGCTTAGAACTGATGATATAGAAAAAGATATAAAAAAATTAAGACCAATAAAAGAAGTTTATATTCGCCGATACGCATTTCCTGCAAGATTACAGATTATAGTAAAAGAGCGCAATCCTATTTTATCTATAGCATTAGATGAAAATAGTCCTATTGTCGGTGCTTTTGCGGAAGACGGTGTACTTATCGGACATGAATTTATGCCATTAAATTCGGATATAAAAACAATAAAAGTAATAACAAAATATGGTGGTGAAGACAGTTATACAAAATGGACTTTAGCAAAGGTTCAGAAAATCCAAAAAATAGCTGAAGAGATAGAGTTATATGCAGAAGAACCTTTGGAATATATAGATATACGTAATCCTAATGATATATATGCAAAAGTAAAAACAACAAAAATACGTGTGGGAAAACCTGATGGAAGTGTATTTGAAAGAATAAAACGTATACCATCCATTCTTCCGAAAATAAAATTAATTAATACAAAAGTTCAATATCTGGATATCAGCTGGGAAAAAGTAAATTATTTAAAATTAAAATAATTATGAAAAAATAATTCCTTCGGCAGCAACGTATGCAGTAGACCAACAATTTTGCAAATTGTATCCGCCGCAAAAACCGTCAATATCTAAAACTTCACCGCAAAAATAAACTCCTTCCACAAGCTTTGATTCCATAGTTTTAGGATTTATTTCTTTTAAATCGACTCCACCTGAGGTTACAACTTCACCACCTTTTGCGGTTGAAAGAATGGTAATTTTAAAATTATGCAATTTTTCTAAAATTTTATCTCTTGTTTTGCCATCTATCAAGTGTGATTTAGTTTCTTTATCAATATTACAAATTTCCAAAATATATTCACAAAAGGATTTTGGAAGAAATTCTCCAAGCAGATTTTTAATAGTTTTATGCGGATTGTTATTTAATTCTTGCTGTAAATCTATATTTTTAATTAAATCAAAAGTAAGAACATAAGGAAATTTATCTCGAGCTTTAATTGAGGAAATTTTATATACAAGCGGTCCGGAAATACCATTGTGTGTGAATAAAATGTCGTCACAAAAATCACAATATTTTACATTTTTTATACTTACACCGCTAAGTTCTTTAAAATTTTCTTTTGTTTTTAAAGCAGTAAGAGCAGGTTTGGGCTCAATAATTTTATGCCCCAAAAATTTTGCGCAATCATAACTGTTGTGTCCGCCAACAGCAATTACAATTTTATCAAAAGTATAACTTCCGCAATCCGTTATAACCGTCAGCGGATTTTTATTTATGCGTAAAACTCGTTCCTTTTTTATTTTTGTTTTATTTAAAGCATTTAAAATTTTTTCTCTAACTTCAACAGCGCTATTTGATTGAGGAAAAACCCTCATATCGTCTTGTACATAACTTTTTACTCCGATAGAATCAAAAAAAGCAATAGTATCGCCTGTTGAAAATTTTGAAAAAATTGAATACAAAAATTTTTCACCACGCGGATAATTTTTTACTAATTCATTATTATCAAATTCAAAATGTGCAAAATTACAACGACCTCCTCCGGTCGGCAAAAGTGTAGAAAGTATTTTTCCGCATTCAAATACGGTTACATCAAATTTATCCTGTAAATTAAATGCACAAAAGCAACCCGCAGGACCGCCGCCAATAATTGCAATTTTAGATGTCGACTCTTGTGCCATATAAAAATACCATTTCAGGATTTTCTAAATCATTATGTAATTCACTTATTGTTTTATGTAATACCGGATGCTCAAAATCCGGAATTAATTCCAACAGAGGAACAAGAGTAAAAGCTCTCAAGTGTAAATATTTATGCGGAATTATTAACTTGTCATCGCTAATAATTTCCTTGTTATAAAATAAAATATCAATATCAATCGTTCTGTCGGCATATCCTGCTGTTTCTTTAGGTGTTCTACCAAGTTGTTTTTCAATTCTTTGACATGCATCTAGTAAATCTTCCGGAGATAAAGAGGTTTTTATTTCAATTACAGCATTTACAAACCATTTATCAGTTGTCATATTCCATGGTTCGGTTTCATAAAATGCGGAAGTTCTTATAACAGTAATATTTTCGGTTAAGTTTAACAAACTGGTTGCTTGTTGTACGTAACCGATTCTGTCTCCTTGATTAGAACCTAAACTTAAATAAACTATTGCCATACAGCTATTTTAGAGTTTTTAAAGGCTTATGTCAAGTAATTTTGCGACAAAAAGGTTTATTTTATTGTAAATTAATTGTTTTAGACTTGCACAAAAAGTATAATACTTATAACAAATACACATAAATTTATTTAAGGATTTTAAAATGGTATGAAAATTTATAATAAACCAAAAGGACAAAAAGTGATAACAAAAGACAATATCAATATAGCCATTAATTATTATGCTAATGGTTTTGATGAGGTTGTTATTATTGCTCCCGGATGGTGTATGACAAAAGATTCAAACGCATTTCTTCAAATTTCGGAAATGTTTTGCTCAAAATATGACGTTATTACGCTTGATTTTAGAGGACATGGAAAAAGCGGCGGATGGTTTACTTTTACGTCCAAAGAAATTATGGATTTGGATTGTGTCGTAAAATTTGCGCAAAATAAAAATTATAAAAAGATTTATCTTGTCGGTTTTTCTTTGGGGGCGGCAGTAACAGTTATTTATGCTTCTCAAAATAATTTTATAAACAGTGTAATTGCCGTTTCTGTTCCGACAGATTTTGATAAAATTGAAAATAAAATGTGGAAAAAAGAAGCTTGGGGAGAAACATTTAAAAAATTTGAATTAGGCAGATTTTTTTCAATAAGACCTTATCCGATACCATTAAAAAAAATAAAACCAATTAATATAATTCAAAATTTAAAGACACCGACTTTATTTGTTGCGGGGAAAAAAGACCCGACCGTATGTTTTTGGCATACCGAAAAACTATATGAAGCAGCAACATGCCCAAAAGTATTAAAAATATATGAAAACGGGTGTCACGCAGAAGATTTGTATCTGCATTACAAAGAAAATTTTACAACACTTTGTCTTGATTGGTTAGCAAGTTTGGTGCGTTGACACGCACCCTACAAGGCTATATTTGCTAAATCAAATTTCATACAAAAATCAATTATTTTATAATTTTTATCTTCTATGCTTTTACCTCTATTATTGTTTATTTGGTTGACAAATTAGTTTATATGTAAAATCTATATTTGAATCCGGAACTACTTCACCCCATCTAAATTCATGCTCATTAAGACTGTAACTATATAAAACATTGCCATATTTGTCATAAAAATATTTTGCAGGTTGCGTAAATTTTTTATTTTCGCAATCTAAAATTTCCTTAGTTTTAATTTCAAAAACACTTTCAGTATTTTGATTTTTTATTAAACTTAATAATTTATTAGATTCATCAATATATCTCTTGCTAGATATCGAACCATCATCAAAATTTTTTAACCAATATGTATAACTATTCGTATGTGGGTATAAAGCATTCCCGTAATACCTTGTTACGCTTTCTAAATCGATGTAATCTCCGCCAGGTATCCACCGCCAATCGGAAGCAAGTACCGAGGTCGCACCTGTGATAATTAATATTAATGTTATTAAAACCTTTTCCATTCAAGTTCCTGATTTTTTGTTATATACCTACCAACCACTATAATATATATTATGATTCATTGTTCCACTATGATTAACATTTATATTTTGATTTTTTATTGCATTAATGTATTGTTGATTTTGCAATGATGCATTAAAGTTCTGCAAACCTGCTTGCAATTTTGCATCTCTTATTGCGGCTCTTTGCCATGGGTCTACATAATTTGCTGTTATTCGATATTGCCGTTCTCTTAGTTTTGTATAACAGCCATAGCGTGCATTTGTGTCTTGTACACTATCGCATTGTGCAAGATTTTTTTCAAAATCTTTTCGCCTATCTACCCAATAATTTCTATTATCTGCCTCGTATCTTGAATTTGTAGCCCACAAGTGAAAAGAGTCATCCTTCGTCGTTACATTTTCTAACCCGTATGGACAAAATTCACTCCACTCGGGTCGGTTTGGGTCATAAACATTTGTCTGTTGGTATTGGTAATAATTATTATTTTGTGGTTCTGCAGGTTTTTGATATACATTTTGTTCTATAGATACTTGTTTTGAATATTGTGTTTGCTGGGGTTGGTTGCACAAATTTTTATCTATTGTTACTACTTGTTGATGGTGTTTTGTTTGACCATCGTAATTATTAATCGCCTTATTACTATTTATTCCTGTATTCTTTTGTATATCGTCCATTATAAACTGGGGTACAGCATAATTATCTGCGGCTACTGTCCTTGTCTGATAAAGCATTATTTGATTTACCGTTAGTCCTAATACTAGACCTAATGTTATTACTCTTTTTCTTACCATGCTTTTCTCCTGATTTTTGGGTTTTAGCAGGTGCGTTTACACAACACCCTACCGTTGCTCTCTACAAAGATTATTTGGATTTATTATGAATATTTCTTGACATATATAGTTCTGATATACCGAAGTATAAATCAATATTATTAATTATAAGTCATTAGAAATTCTTGTCAAATAAGTTACACTGTTTGTATGAACAGAGATAAAATTATAAAATTATTTGCGGAAAATTTAAGAATAGAAAGAGCAAGAAAAAATATATCTCAAGAAAAATTAGCCGAAATGGCAAATATCACTCCGGAATACCTTTCCCGTATTGAAGCAGGAAAATTTAGCCCATCTTTAGTTGTCATAGCCAATCTTGCAAAAGCTTTATCCGTGTCTGCTAACACATTAATTCCTGTTGAAAAAATACAGTCTGTAGGGTGCATTTCAATGCACCGTATTTTGGTGCGAAAAATCGTACCCTATTGATTATTCTTCAATGTTTTCAGTTGTATCTGTCAATGCTGTATCAAACATATTTGTTTGTTCTGCGTTTGCATTTTCTTCTGCTTCCGCTTTCATATTATCTTTGATAATAGTTTCATCAGCATCAGGATTTACAATTTTATTTACTGATACAACAGAATCGTTATCTACGAGATTTTGTGCTCTAACTCCGGTTGCAGGACGTCCCTGACAAGAGATTGAACCCGCATTAAGTCTTGTTACAACACCGTTTGCAGTCACCATCATAATATCATCAGTGTCTTTTACGATAGTTAATGCAACCAATCTTGATGATGTTGATTTGAACTTAGTTGCAATTAATCCTAATCCGCCTCTGTTTTGACTTCTAAATTCTGAAAGTTTTGTACGTTTTCCAAATCCGTCAGAAGTTACAACGAGTAAATCTGCATCATAATCTCTTGGAACAATATCGCAACCGATAATTTCATCACCGGTACGAAGTTTCATAGAGGTTACACCCCTTGCACTTCTGCCTAATGGTCTTAAATCTTGGATAGGGAATCTGATTGCCATACCGCAAGATGTACCAATAATTATTTCATCACGTGCGGTTGCAAGTTTAACCCAATTCAAGCTGTCACCTTCTTCAAGTCCGATTGCTATAATACCGTTTCTTCTGATGTTAGAGAAATTATCTAATTCAATTCTCTTGATATAACCCTTCTTTGTAAGCATTATTAAATTCAATTCGTGCGAGAACTGGCTTACTGGTACAACAGCGGTTATTTGTTCATCTTGTTCAATCGGAAGAACGTTGACTATCGGTAAACCTTTTGCCTGGCGACCGCCTTCAGGGAAATCGTATACGTTCAAGCTATATACCGTACCCTTAGAAGAGAAGAACAATACTTTATCATGCATCATTGCCGTGAAGAAATGTTGAATATCATCATCCTCTTTAGTTTTTATGCCGGATTTTCCTCTCGTTGCACGATTTTGACGCTCAAATGTATCAAGTGAAATTCTCTTCAAATATCCTTGGTGCGTAATAAATACAGCCATAGGAGTATTCGGTGTTAAATCTTCAATTGTTACTTCGCCTTGTTCCGGAACAATTTGAGTCTTTCTATCATCGCCATATTTTTCTTTGTCTTCAAGAAGTTCTGTTTTAATTATGTTGAGAATTTTTTGACGACTTGCAAGGATATCTTCATATTCTGCTATTTTCTTTAGTAATTCATCATATTCAGCCTTAACTTTATCTTGTTCTAATCCTGTTAATCTTCTTAATTGCATTTCTAAGATTGCATTAGCCTGATCAACATCAAGACCGAATCTGCTCATTAATCCGTCACGAGCATCATCTGTCGTTTTAGATTTTTTGATAAGTTCAATAACTTCATCAATTGAACCCAAAGCAATAATCAAACCTGCTAAAATGTGAGCTCTGACTTTTGCTTTCTTTAAGAAGAATATAGTTCTTCTTGTTACAATTTCAACTCTGTGTTCAACAAACTCGTTCAATACTTCGTATAAATTCAACAATCTAGGCTGTTTGCCGCAAAGAGCAAGCATATTTACACCAAAAGTTGTAGATAATTGAGTATATTTGAACAAATTATTTTTAACAACATCAGGTTTTGCATCACGTTTTAATTCAATAACGATACGCATACCTTCTCTGTCGGATTCATCACGAATATCTGATATACCGTTAATTCTTTGATCTTTTACAAGCTCTGCAATTTTTTCAATAAGAACAGATTTATTAACCTGATATGGAATTTCGGTTACAACAATAGCCGTACGAGCTTGACGGCCGCCACCGCCTGCAATTTCTTCAAAATTTGCAACAGCTTGCATTTTTATTGAACCACGACCGGTTTCATAAGCTTGTTTGATATCGTTCAAGCCAACAATTGTTGCAGCAGTCGGAAAATCAGGACCCTTAATATATTCCATTAATTCTGTTACGGTAATTTGCGGATTATCAATTAAAGCAATTGTTCCATCAACAACTTCTGCAAGGTTATGAGGCGGAATATTTGTAGCCATACCAACAGCAATACCCGAGCAGCCGTTTAATAATAACATTGGAAGTCTGACAGGAAGAACGGAAGGCTCTTGTAATGAACCGTCAAAGTTAGGTTCAAATTCAACAGTTTCACAATCGATATCAGCCAACATAGATTGAGTAATTTTGTGCATACGAGCTTCTGTATAACGCATTGCAGCAGCTCCGTCACCATCAACAGAACCAAAGTTACCGTGACCATCTACAACCAAATATCTTGTATTAAAATCTTGAGCCAAACGAACAAGCGCTTCGTATACCGAACTGTCACCATGCGGGTGATATTTACCAAGAACTTCACCAACAATACGAGCACATTTCTTGAACGGTTTATCAGGTGTCATACCTAATTCGTTCATCGCGTACAAAATTCTTCTGTGAACCGGTTTCAAACCGTCACGAACATCCGGTAAAGCACGTCCTACGATTACACTCATTGCGTAATCAATATAGCAACGTTTCATTTCCTCTCTTATATTAACGTCGACGATTTTTCCATCGCCAAAAATATTTTGTTGACTCAATTTCCATCCTCCATGTCGGGTATAATATGGCTATATTATAGCATAAACATTGTTTTTAGGGCAATTTAATAAAAAACTTTACAAAACATGTTTTTAAGTCTGTATTAATATGCTGTTATAAAAATCTTAATACTGAAAAAATCTGTCAAAATCTACATCATCAAAGTTGCACAAAAGCCTGTATACATCATCATCTTCATCCATACGTTGAAAATTATAATTATCAAATTTCCAATATTTTGGATTTATCCCTTTTACTCTCACAATGCCGCTGTCTTTAAGTATGACTAATTTCTTTTTAACAATTTCAACCGGCAACTCAACAAGTTTCGCCAATTCAACAGCAGTAATTCCTTCATCGCTGTTGCATTTTTCGGGAGTCATAAACATCAATTCCAACCCGACAGATTTTAAAGCTTTATCTTCTATCTCTGTTTCGTAGTCATACATATTAAGATAATACAAAAAATAAGAATAATTTTTATCATTCTTTTAGAGGGTTTATTTATATAAATTAATACCTCGATTACTGTCTGATGCATTGGCACAAAACATTTTTTTCAATCACAAACCAAAATATCTGCAACAAATAAAAATTGCAAAAGTCGATAATTTTGTTTTGACAGGTTATCATATTTTTACAAAACGAGGTTATGCTCTATGAGCAACATCTCCGGCTTCAGAAAGAAATATATCAGCCCACATGTCAGCATCGGAGAATTTGTGTTCCGCATTTATATAATTTGTACGGATAGAAATATCTTGTTTCGATTGATATTCTCTGAGCAATCTTTCACACACTTTTTTCATATTGGCAGCTTCGCCTTTTGCTGCCTGATATTTTGCCCAGAGTACATCAAATTCTTCCTTTTTCTTTTCGTATCTGTCCAACAACAATTCAAAGAACGCATCTGAAAGATTTTTTGAAGTTAATTCAGCTGCGACTTGAGCTCTTATTTTTGGGTCTTTTATCGTTTCAAGTTTTTTATCAATTTTTGCTTGTTTTTCTTCCTCTTGTTGTTTTATTTTATCGGTTGCACCGGTTGTTTGAGGTTGAAAATTATAAAACAGACTTACTTGATTTAATCCAGGAACTGTTGTATAGCCTTGTTGTGCAAAGCTAAATAGGCCGTTGTTATTTAATTTTTGTAAAAAACTGTCTAAATAACGTCCGTAATCGCCCCCAAATTCAGCTTGTAATTTGGGATCATTTTGAAATTGTTGTAATGAAGCGATTTTTCCGGTTTCAGCCATAATAATTCCTCAGTTTATATCTTATTTATATAAACGTTTGGGATACGCAAGAATTGCATGGTTTTTGAATATTGTAAAAAAACTTAACATTAAAACATTATTTAAGGATAAAAATAAATAGAAATTGTATTGCCATAGCTGTGAAAAAATGATAAAATCTACACAAGGTTTGGAAGTTAACATGAGGTCTTATGTCAAAAATTGATGCGATTGATGCAATAAAACCCGTAAATGCGTACGAAATCCATAAAGTTTTGTCTTCGGAAAAGCTGACGGATAATATGAAAGCCGAATATTTGCGTAAAAATGAAACGCAAATAAAAAAAGTTTTGAAAACAGATATATCAAAGGAAGAATTTCAGCAGATAATGGAAAATAGGCCTCTTATAAGATTTAAACCGTTAAAAAATTCTTTTACAAAGAGGGGCGACGATATTATTTTTGCCAAAACAATGAATATCGATAAAAAACAAATCAGAAGTTTTATAAATTCAATTATAGATTCCAATTTTGAAATTCGTAACAGACAGGACAGAGATAGAATTGAAACGGCAAAAGCATATGTATACAGGCATGGCACAAAAGATCAAGTTGTAGCATTTCTTCAATATGAATTATCAGATGTTCAAAATACTTTGAGAAAACTATATGAAACTCTTGATTTAAATTCAGGAGGTTTGGCAGGATATTTTTCAAGACCTATTCATCGTATGGACAACAGAACCCTTGGCAAATTGTACCATACAATAGATAAGGCTCTTATAAATTCGGCAGATGCGGGATTTATAGATAAATCAAAATTAAACTCCACTGCGGAGTGGGCTTTGGTAAGAATTTATCAAATTCAAAATAATTCAAAGGTAATAAGAGCGTACGAATTATACAAAAATTTAACATAAATATATAAAAAAGGAGAGAAAAATGAAAAGAGTTTTAGCTATAATATCAGCGATATTGTTATTTTCTTTACCATTATCCGCAAATGCATTGAATTTAAATCCTATTCATTGGAAAGGGTTAGACAAACAAAATCAGCAAGAAGTACAATCTGCTCAATTAACGGCAGCTCAAGCTGAAAAAGAAGCTCGTAAAGCGGAGAAAAAAGCTATTAAAGCTGCAAAAAAAGAACAGGCAAAAGCAAATAGAGCAGCTGCAAAAGCCGCAAGAGCAGAAAAAAAAGCAGCTAAAAAAGCTAAAAAATTATCTAAAGCGGAAATGAAAAGAAGAGCCGCAGTTACGGAAGAAACATTAAAATCACTAAAATTAAATGATTTGGCTTTAATATCAGCAGATACTGATTTTCAGGCAACTTTTATAAATCTTGTTTCCTTGTTATCAAAACAAGAACAAACAGTTGCAATTCGTTCTCAAATAGCAGATATTATGATGAATTCAAAATTATCCGAAACAAAAAAATGTGCAGCTTTAAATGATTTAATGGCAGCTTATGCAATAGCCTTAGAAAATAATAAATCCTCAGCAATTAATGTCATTACAAATCTATCTGCGGCAGAACAAAAAAATCTTGTAAATACACTCAATACAATGTCACAAGATGCGGACAGATATATTGAAGTAGCAACGAAATATGCAAAATACGGAACAACACTTGCTCAAAATGCTTCAGATACAACTATTTTGGCTAATAACATTTCCGACATAAGAAAAACCGCAGTTACATTGAGTAACAGTGCAAAAAATATAAAAGTAGTTGCAACACAGGTTGCAGCATATGCAAGGATTGCAGGATTAATATTCTAGAGGTAAAATAGAATAATAAATTTATGAAATAAAAAAGGAACGCTTACTGAGCGTTCCTTTTATCGTTATTAATTTTATCTTTATCGTATTTTTCAGAATTAACCTCTTTATTTTCTTTTGAAGAAGTAAAGGTATCAGTTCCGGAAGACTGCGATATATTTATTTGAGTGTTGGTATTATCTTTTTTTACCCTTGATAATTCACCGCAAGCAGGCTTTGCAGCCTTAAAACACGGTTCAATACGTGTTAAAACTATTCTGTTTATCATTATTTCCCCCATGAATGAAGCGTGACATCCATCATTGTCATTATTTCATTCCAACTATCACATCCATCAATTATAAAAAATTATGCTTCATTAAACATATCTTTGCCAACACCGCAAAGAGGGCATACATAATCGTCAGGTAAATCATTAAATGCAACTCCGTCATTTTCTGCCGGATCATATTCAAAACCACATACTGAGCATACATATTTTTCCATAGTTTTCTCCTTTATTTAATGATTACACATACACTGCCCTAATTAGATATTTTCATTTAACCCCTAATTGACGGCATCTTTAATAATACGGTTAAATTTTATCCATGTCAAGTGTATAACAGGGCGAATTATGACATCTTTACAATCTTTACCTGTTTTATAAAAAAGGGTATAATAACCTTTAACGGATTATGATAATTGATGAGGGAGTGCAAAAATTATGAACATAGAACATATAAAAAAAACAGATTTTGAAGTTGCAGAACAAATTGAACTTGAATTAAAAAGACAACAGGAAACCATAGAGCTTATTGCGAGTGAAAATTGTACTTCCTTAGCGGTTATGGAGGCTTGCGGCAGTGTTTTGACAAACAAATATGCAGAAGGCAAACCTCATAAAAGATATTATAACGGCTGTGAACACATAGACGTAATTGAAGAAATATGCCAAAAGAGAGCTTGCGAATTATTCCAAATGGAGCACGCAAATGTTCAACCTCACAGTGGCGCACAGGCTAATATGGCTGTATTTATGGCAACAATGAAGCCGGGTGACAGAGTTTTAAGTATGGATTTGTCTAATGGCGGACACCTTTCTCATGGTTCTCCTGTCAATTTTTCAGGTTTATATTTTGATGTAAAAAGCTACGGAATTAATGAATATGGTGAAATTGACTATGAAGAAGTTCGTAAAATGGCAATTGAACATAAGCCACGCCTAATTATTTGCGGGGCAAGTAATTATTCTAAGATTATCGATTTCAAAAAATTCAGAGAAATTGCTGATGAAGTTGGAGCATTATTGTTAGCTGATATTGCGCATATTGCCGGATTAGTTGCGACAGGACTTCACCCGTCTCCTGCGCCTTATGCCGATTTTGTGACAACAACTACTCATAAATCTTTAAGAGGTCCAAGAGGCGGTATAATTATGTGCAAAGAAGAATGGGCAAAAGAAATTGATAAAGCAGTTTTCCCGGGGATGCAAGGAGGACCTTTAGAACATATAATTGCAGGCAAGGCTGTAGCTTTATTGGAAGCATCAAAACCTGAATTTAAAGAATATGCCGCTCAAATTATTAAAAACGCAAAAGCATTGGCGCAAGGTTTAATGGACGAAGGTTTGGATATTGTAGGCGGAATGACTGAAAACCATTTAATGACTTTAGATTTGAGAAAAACCGGTAAAACAGGTAAAGATATGGCAAATGTATTAGAGCTTGTCGGTATTACCGCAAATAAAAATACCGTTCCAAACGACCCTCAAAGTCCGTTTGTTACAAGCGGTATTCGTTTAGGTACGCCTGCTGTTACAACAAGAGGGTTTAAAGAAGAAGATATGACAGAGGTTGCAAAAATTATTGCAGGTGCAATTTATGCTTCCGATAATGAAATTGCTCTAAAGAATTTGAGGGAACGCTCATTGAAACTTTGCAAAAAACATCCGTTATACGAATAATTTTACAAGGAGTATGACAACGTATCTTTACAAAATAAGTTTATGTAAAAATTCTTAAAAAGAAAAATCAAATAATTCTCTAAGTTCAATATCAAGTGCGTTTGCTAAGGTGTGCATAGTCTTAATTGTAACGTTAGCTTCACCGCGTTCTATTTGTCCGATGTAATTAAAATTCATATCAACTATTTCGGCTAATTTCATTTGTGAAAGTTTTTTAGACTTTCTTATGTATGCAAGTTTTGCCCCAAAACGTTTTTCTAAATCCGCATTTTTATCCATGTTAACCATTATAGGTTTTGTATTAGCAAATTTCTAATATCTATTAGTGTATAAATAATAGTTAATAACTGTTAAGATATGTAAAATTTAATTTTGAAACAAGCAATTCTGGTTTAAAAATATACTTATATAACATGTATATAACAGTTATCAAATATTATTTTATTATTGTTAACGAGGATGATATAGAAAGGAGTATTAATATGTCATTAGAAGTAAATTTTAATCCGCATGAACCGCAAGGTTCAAATAGACGCGTAGAAAAATTTAAGCAACGTGAAGGTAAGATTGAAACGATTTTTAATTCTGATGGTTCTAAAATCGAACGACACTACGACAAGAGTGGAAGTTTATTTAAAGAAGCCGTATTTAAAGATGTAAACGGTGACGGCAAAGAAGATATTTATTCTGTTACAAATTTCTACAAATCTAATGATGGCAAGTCTGAATCTAAAACTTTTATTGACCATGATGGTGATGGTTTTGATGATGAAACCGTAACAAAGGAATATGATAAAAACGGTCAACTCAAAAAAGAAACTCGGTATAAAGAAGAAAATATCAACGAAGTTAAGAAACGTAACCATTTAGAGCATGAAATTTATAACCGCAGAATGGATGTTCATAATGACGGAGTATTTATGATGTCCGGACCGGTATATATGAAAGGGTTAGAATAAATCAAGAGCACCTTTATAAGGTGCTCTTTCTATGTTATGCAATTTTCATAAATTTTATACCGCGTTTTGCAAGTTCTGCTTTCAATAATTTCATTTTTTCTGCCTGAAAATTTACATCTTCTATATTTATGTTGAACAATGAATTTTTAATCGTGTGGGGAAAATAATTCTCTTTTAATATAGCAATAATGTCATTGTATAAAAACGGTTTTTGGGTATTCTCTTTAACAGATATTGAAATTACTTCACTATTACCTGTAAAGCGTGGCGTAACGGGATTAATGTACATTGATTTTCTCCTTTTGATAATATAATAGCATGAAAAAAATATTAAGCGTATATTATACACTTTATTTTACAAAACTAAATATTTTTATACCAAGCTTAAATAACTACGTTGTTCGGTTTTTTGTTTTAATTTATCTAATCTTGTTTTTGCAAAACGAGCTTGATTTAATTGAGGGTTGCGTTGAATGAATTTACGATAATATCTTTGCGCATCTGATTTTTTACCCAATTTTTCAAGGCAGGTTGCTATTCCTAGATATGCAGAGGTGTAATTTGGTGTACATTTTATCAAGCTTATTAATACTGAACAGGCTTCGGAAAATCTGCCTAATTTCATCAATAATCTGGATTTATATTCGTATGCTTTTGTATAATTCGGAGTTGTTTCTATAAGTTTTTGATAAATCATAAGCGCCATATCTTCTTCTTCGCACAACTCATGAGAAACTCCAAGTTGTAAAATTGCGCTCGGATTTTCAGGATTAATTTTTATGGCATCAATAAAGCATTTTATAGCTCCGCAAGGAATACCTTCCAATTGGTGACAAATACCCATTTCATAGAAAGCATCATAAAAATCAGGTTTCAGTTTTACGGCTTTGCCAAAAGTTTTTATTGCTTTCTTGTATTCTCCTAATGATTTGTAGCATAAACCAAGTCCGTAATAAGAATTAACATCATTTCTGTCGATTAAAATAGCGTTAAGGTAAATAGAAACAGCATTTTTATGCATGTTTTGTTCACGCAACTTATCTGCCTGAACAGAAAACTTGTTTACCGCTTTTAATTTCGGGCGTGACATATATTTTGTTTTTTCACCATTATCTGCCAAAATAACCTCTTTTCAAGTTATATTGTACTTTTTTTCACATTGCGATAGAACAATCCGTAGATGGATAATCGTATCAATCCATGGATTTATTATTTGAGTTGTGGTATATATTTATTATGAAAAAGATTTTATCAATACTTGCTATAATCAGTTTATTTAATATTCCGTCAATGGCCGAAGATGTAATATTTTTAGAGGGAGTTAAGCCACAGACATTAGATCTTACCAAGCCGGAAATAAACAAAAAAGAATCATTAATTATTAATGATGACACAGCGTTACAAGAAATTGTTAATAAGCAAAAAGAAAAAGATTTAGAGGATATAGAAGCACTTTGGAAGGGAACGGTAGATAATAATCAGGTTATAGGCTTTGCCTTGAAAAAACTTGCAACTCCGGAAAGTCAAAGAAGGATACATGCTTCTTTAATGTCCAAAACAATGTCAGCGCTTGTTGCAGGGGCATCTTTTGCACCGTCTTTAATGGGAGCAAATTATTTATCGCAAACAGCATCTTTTGCTGCCGGCAGATTGGCACAAAATTTAATTAACAAAAAAAATGTACCTAAAGAAATTCCTTTGACGGATACGGAAATGATTGAACTTGCCGGACTTATTGAAAACTTGCAAGACAGAATTATAACCGCATATTATAATTATAAAAGCTCTTTATCTCAGTTAAAAGAAACTCGTTCAAAATTGCTTTTGTACAATAAAAATTTCTCAAAAGCTATGGAAGAAGATGATTTGTTAGAGATAACAATTTCTTCATCATTATATGACAATATGCATATTGAAGAAGCGTATTATCTTGAACAGGCAAAAAAATACCATCTTGAACTTCAACGTTTGGCAGGAAAAAAAGTTGTTGATAATTTGAATATGTATCAATACAACTATAATGCGGCACTGTTTAAAGCGGAAGGAGGTGTAAAATGAAAAGAAAATTTCTGATTTTATTACTTTTTTCTATTTTAAGCATTCCGCAAGTCTTTGCTGAAGAAGTTACATTGGACGATATAAGAGAATCAAATTTAAAAGATCCGGCATACAGGGTTGGTTTGACGGATGAACCGGAGCAGAGATTTGTTGAAGTAAAAACAACAGTAACGGAAGATACGGTTACAACCGATGAAAAAACAGCAGATTCAAGTGATTTAACCTATGCTGATTTGAGTATAAAAAGAATGTCTAAAGAAATTTCAAAAGAAATAGAATTAGACCAAAAAGATATGTATGAGGACTTGACTCTTCTCTGGCAAGGCGCGGCAGCAAAGAGTGATACTATAAACTTTGCGTTGTATAAATTATCTAATCCTGATGAGGATAAACCGAATGAAAAATCAGTCAAAAAAGTATTGATGTCCATTGCCAGTATGTCAACTTTAGTTGGTGCGGGGGTAGGAAATCCATTAATAGCGGCCGGTTCGATGTTGGGTAGTAATATATTCGGTATAATGTCACAAGATACAAAAGCTTTAAATTACAAATATACAAAAGTAACAGATGCCGATATGATTATATTAATCAGAAAAATTGAAGATTTACAACAGCTTACGGTGGATTTGTATAATGAATATATGACCTCAAAAAAAATGCTTGAGATGTATATTAAAATAGCTCAACAAAGAAAATTATATTATGAGTCTGCTCAAAATCTTTCAAGAGAAATAGTAATGATTACAGATGCATATTATAGAAGTGCACTGGACGAGCAAATGAAAGCAAGAGCAACTTTTTATTCAAAACGTGCAGCATTGGAGCAATTTGTAGGTAATGAAGTATTTAAACAATTTGAAGAAAATCTTTCAAAAAGAGAAAAATCAGAGAGTGAAACATGGTAAAATTTATACCTTATAATGTTTATACCGGTGCAGAAAATATGCAAATCGATAATGATTTGCTTGAAAAAGCAATAAACGAAAACCTAAAAGAACCTATATTCAGGTTATATGGTTGGTCGCCGGCATGTGTTTCGTTGGGTAAAAACCAAGATGATGCGTTTATTGATAAAAAGTATCTGAAAGATACCGGTGTTGATATAGTCCGAAGGCTTACGGGAGGCAGGGCTTTGCTTCATGATGACGAAATAACATACAGTTATGTTTGTCCTTTTGAAGCGTTAAAGCATGGTGAAAATGTCATAAAATCGTATATAGAAATTTCTCAAATATTGATTGATAAATTTGCTAAAATTGGTATTAAACTTGATTTTGGAGGTTCAAAAAAAATAAATACGAAATTTGACTATTGTATGCTTATTTCAACCGGTGCAGACTTGTGTTACGGGGGGAAAAAGCTGATAGGTTCTGCTCAATGCCGAAAACAGGGGTATATTTTACAACATGGTTCAATTTTATATGATTATAATAAAGAATTATTAGAAAAGATTTTTCATGAAACGGTAGATACTTCTGAGATAACCTGTATAAAAGAAATTTGTCCGCAAATGACAAAAAAAGAATTGATAGAAATATTATCAAAATAATATTTTTATAACAGAAATCGCCTGATATTACTTCAAGCGATTTAATTTAACTATATAGTTTTAACCATCTCTCCAAATCTCGGTAGTCGTTATCTTAACAGGGGTTATTCTTTACTGAACCCTGCTTCATTATATTCTCGTGCTCTGTGGATGTACCACAATTTTTCTTTGATGGTATTCATATTATCTTTAATGTCTGCAAGTTCATCCAGTAAAACTTTTACATCTTTTCTTTGAGGAACAATCTCCTCTTTTATAGGTTCGGCAATTTCTTCGCTGCGTTCAGTCCAAGCAGGTGTAAAACAGCCGTTTTCAAATAATTCTTTCATATCCATAATCAACGTGCCCCTCGTATTTTTTAATCTCTTTGTGTAATAAAAGAATGGAACAAATCTACTAAATCAAATTTTCCATACTTGAATGGTACCGGTTTTTCATCATATTCACTGTCAGTAATTCTGTGCAATTCTTGCATTTCTTTGTAGCTTAATGAATTAAAATCAAAACTGGTCATCTCTGCGTAATCTACCATTATTTCATCTGCATCAAATTCTCTCTTATCATTCATAACACACTCCTTTAAAGACTATATTTACATAGTCTTTAATCGGAACTTTTATTAAAAACTTTAGAGTTTTAATTGATATTGTTACATAATTTTACAAATCGAAAAATTTTATTTTGCGTTTTTCAATATATTAATAGTTTTTTCTACGGATAATTTTAAATCGAATAATTTAACATCTATATTATTTTTGCTGTATTGTGCGCCGCTATCAGAGTATGCAAGATATCTTTTATACTTTTCGGCATCGGAACGTAAAGAAGAAACCTCTTGAGCTTGAGTACTTACGTTTTGAATTTGTTTAAAAGAAGTGTAACCGCTTTCGGGTTTTCCTTCATATTTATCTTTCAAATAATCTGCGCTCATATTAAGATAATATACACGCGAGGCAAACCTTTGAACGCTTTCTCCGGATTCAATAGAGTCATATATTTGTTCAAGCATATCAATAAATTCTTGAATATCTTCAATGTACGGAGATTTTTTATCTGTTTTTAAAATGATATTAACGAAAGTTGGATTATCTCGCGGTATAGGTTTTACGGCATTTTCTGAGTGGAAATCTTGAGTTTTATCAAATATAGGAGGAGAAACCGCTGATTCTGACGGTTCATGTTCTTTTGTTAAATCCGGCAGAGTGCCAACATATCCTTTTGACGTTTCTACATTCGGGGTTTTGCTGTCACTCTTGAAAAATGCCCCAAAGCAGCTTGACGGCATAAAAAGAGATATAAGTACTATTGCAATAATCTTCCTCATACTGACATTATAATGTTTATTTATTAAAAATCATCATTTAAGTAGCCGAATAATTGTAAATAAAGTTTACAAAAATCATAAAATAATTAAACTTTTAATCAAAATATTCCGTAAAAATTGATAAGAGGTCTTTCACGCATGAGTATAGTAATAGAATCCGACTTAACCTTAATAATGCAGCGTCTTAACATCTCTGAAACGAAGATGAAAGATGTTTATGCTTCAAAATCCATGGAGGAAATAGTTGAAGCGGAAGCTGAAGCCGGTAATCAGGCTGCAGTTGCATTTGCTCGTGAAATTTTTACCTCTCCGAGGATGCTCGTTAAGATTTTTAAGCTTGCAAATCCTGAAAATAAACTGGAATTTTTAAAAGAAATGAACCTCGACCAATTAAGAGAATTTTTACCTCTTATGGAAGAAGAAGATTTGAATGAAGGCTTAAAGTTTTTTGATTTAACAAAATTATTGGATTTGTTGGAAGAATTACCTCCTGATCAGCTTGTAAAAACAGTATTCCAAATGTTTTCGGAAGAAGAAATTATGGCATATTTGCCGGAAGAAGAATTGAATAAAT
Organism: Cyanobacteria bacterium UBA2855; assembly: GCA_002350725.1. Lineage (GTDB taxonomy): Bacteria > Cyanobacteriota > Vampirovibrionia > Gastranaerophilales > Gastranaerophilaceae > UBA1221. The sequence goes on from DEFJ01000024.1 coordinate 138,093, forward strand.
TTTTAACGAGTCCTGATTTAGATAAAACCAAAATTATGAACAATTTACAGCTAATTCCGCAAGAATATCTTGCACAGATGTACGAAGCCGTAAGCGGCGAAGATTCCGACAAAGTAAGTTCAAAAGAATTATTGGAAAAAATCGGGAATTTGAACCCATTACAATTTAATGATGCATTAGAAGCTATGCAGCCTGTTGCAAAACAAAAATTAACCAAAGAAATTGCACACGGGCATGATGAAATGTATGAAAAATTTGATGCACATGCATATACAGGCATGATAAAAACTTACAAATTCCAACCTGAAGTTGTAAAAGCAATGCAGGTTATTGATGAAGATGAAAAAATTAAAATGCTTGAAAAATTACCTCAAGATTTGTTATCTATTGTAATAACCCAAATTGACGCAAAGGTTTTTGCGGAACAAATAATTAAAAATCATCCAAAACTTCTTGCAGAAGCGATGTTAGCTTAGTTTTACTTTTCTGCAACATATTTTTAAATCATGTATTGCAATTTTTCTTTTACCATATTAAGATGGTCGTGTAGAGTGCTTACGCCAATATGTACTCATACGAAATAAAGGAAAAATTATTATGTCAATCAATTTGAAAAACAAACAAGACATCATTAAAGAATATGGTGCAAACGAAAAAGATACCGGTTCTGCTGAAGTTCAGATTGCAATGTTAAGTGCAAAAATTTCTGAATTAACTGAACACCTGAAATCTAACCAAAAAGACTTTGCTACAAAAAGAGGTCTTTACATGATGGTAGGCAGAAGAAAAAGATTACTCTCTTACCTTAAGGATAGAAACCTTGAAGGTTACAGAGCGCTGATTAAAAAACTCGGTATCAGAGGATAATTTTTCAAAACAAATAAAAACGGTATCTGAAAAGATGCCGTTTTTTGTATATAATCTTTTCTAATTTAAAAGATGTTGTTTCATTGCAATATAAATTGCATTAGTTCTATTACTCGCATCAAGTTTTCTCATTACGGATGCCATATGTGCTTTAACAGTATGATGACTTATGTATAATTTTTGTCCGATTTCTTTATTATCTAAACCCATAGCTGCATATTCCAAAATCTTATTCTCGCGTGGGCTAAGGTTTACAATTGTATGCACACGAGAAGTTCTGCTAGTGTTAATACTCAATTATTCCCCTCCTTATCTTATATAAATATTGTATATTTTTTGTCTATAACGGATTATTAACTTCAAGGGTATTCTTTTTTAATTTGATAAAATTTTTTTAGAAAAATAAACTTTTTATGTCTGTAAAATATTTGTTATTATTGCAAAAAGAAAATTTATATATTAAAAATTAAAATTTAATTTATAGCCAAAAGGACATTTAATAATCTTAAAATAAAAGCAGAATAATGTTTTACAAAACTTAATACAAAAAGGATTGTTTTCAAAATTCCCCAAATAGGTAATTGTTTTTATTCGGTTTATTGAATTTAATAATCATATAATAAAATCTTTTTCATACTTCCAACTATTCTTAATTCCAATGAGCCTTTTAGGCTCTTTTTTTTACTGTAAAAAAATAAAAACTATTTTTATATAGTATAATTCTATATTATGGCAATTTCACAGAATATTAGTACATATATTGAAAACTCAAAAATTCGCGGACAGTTGTGCTTTTGGGATAAACAGACAGTTAATATATATATAACTCCTATCTGTGCAAATGTTTTTAACAAAGATTTTTTGTATTCTCAAATAGAAAAAGCTGTAATTTATTGGAATAATACTTTAAAGTTATCCGGAATAAATGTTTGTTTTCAAATATTAAATAGTCCTCAACAGGCTGATATAACAGTTCATTGGGTAAAAGTAGGAAGAGTTTATGAGGGTATGTGTAAATATTTGAGTGTTATAGGTAAGTCAATAAAAAAAGTTTCGATAGAGGTAGGCTTACCAAACGAATTTTCCGGCAAAGAAACTACGGACTTAAGCATATATTGTGCAATTTTACACGAATTTGGACATGCTTTGGGGTTAGGACATGGTGTAGATATTGGCGATATAATGTATGTACCTCATCAAAAAAATATTTCAGTGTTAAGTGAAAACGATTTATATGTTTTAAAGACAATATATAGTAAAATCTAAAAAGAGTTTATTATTAAAAAATATTTGTAAAAATATTTTTACATTACTAAAGTTTTTTTGCGACAAGCCGTTATTAAATATGAAAGTAAACAAAAAGGTTTTTGTATGGATTTTCAATTTGAAAATGGTAAAAAAATAGGTAACTTCGAACCTATAATAGGTAAAGAGTGGTCAAAACAAAACATTAAAAATGAACATTTGAATACAATTTTTAACTTAATAGATAATGGTGACGGTAAATTATCGGAAGAAGAGTACGATTTGTTTCAAAGGTTATTATATAAAGCCGACGGAATTAATTCTGATGCCCAAAATTCGGTTGCAGAAAATTTTGAACTTAAAACTTTAATAGAACAGATAAAAGATGGAGAAATTGACATAGACGAAATGAAAAAAATTCCATCTGAACATTTGGATAGAACACTTTATACAAGAGAGGCTCTTGAAAAAAGATATCCTGCAGCAGAATATGAAATTACAAATCCAATGTCTTGTCAGACAACAATAATAAATAAAAAAACAGGAAAACCCGTAATGGATATTATTCTTGCTGACTCTGAACGCCCAAGAGATGTGACCAATATTACATATTACGATGAAGAAGGGCGGGAATTAAAGTATGTATTATATGATAGTAAATTTGATAAAATTACGGCATATATGAATGAAGATGGTGTACGGCATGATGTATTACCCGAAAGATTGTATGAAGATATCACTGCTAAAAAATATGGGGTAATACATACTACGGGTGAAAATTTTGAAAAGCATTTGGATGAATTAACCAAATATAATATTGAAGAAGTAATGGCAGAATACAAAAATATCTCAGGTAATAGTCTAATTAGTGATATTATGACAGAGCGCGGACTTCCTTCAGAAAAGCGTGCGGTATTATCTAAAAAAATAATTGATATATATATAGAGGCGCGCCAGGGACATATTGGAAATATTGACGGATTTAAAGAAACTTTTTATGAGTTGATAGATAATGAACGAGATGGATTTACCCCAATGAGTTCAAGAAAAATTGAAAAGTTGATGAAGCAATTGGAAGATACTCAGCGTAATGAAGTTGATAAAAAAGTCTTTGAAGAAATAAACGGTGTTCCAAACGGTAAAATAGACGGCGATTTTAGACAGGGCACAACCGGTGATTGTTGGTTTTTAGCTGCTGTAAAAACAATTATGAGTAATCCTCAAACTGCAAAACTTTTAAATGACCAGATTTCTGTTGATAAAGACGGTAATGTAACTGTAAATCTTGTAAATGTTGGTAAATCTTATACCTTTACAAAAGACGAAATATTACTTGAAAACCGACTTGCGTCAGGAGATATGGATGTTAGAGCATTAGAAATGGCAGTAAAGCAATATTTAACCGAGAATCCATATAATATAAACGGTTTGATACATAAAATTAAAATGGAAGATAATAATATTGAGGGTGGTATACCAAACTATGCATATGAAATATTACTGGGACGAGGTGGAATACTAAATGCAACAGGTTATTCCGAAAAAATGATATTTTCCGAATCATTTATAGATGAATATATTTCAAACGGGAAATATTTAGTGACAGTTGCAAGCTCGAATTTTTTGAAAGGTGAAGAATCAGATTTTGAAGTTAAAGATGAAGATGGACTTACTCATAAACTACAACGTTTTCATGCATATTCTGTAACAGGTGCAGATGATGAATTTGTATATCTTGTAAATCCGTGGGATTCTTCTTCAACATTAAAAGTACCACGAGAAAAGTTTGTTGATTTTTTTGGAGATGCAAGTGTTTGTTCTGTAGACAAAATTATGAAAAAAATTGCGGATAAGTATGATTTTGGAGAAAATGCCGTTATCGGTAATGATGGCAGAGTAATTATATACAACAATCGTAAATCTATAACAAAAGAACAAGGAGATAGTATAGGTGCAAATCAGACTGCTGAACCGATTTCAAAAGAAGAAATCAGACAAATTAAAGTAGATGCTCAGCGTAAATACGGTAAAGATTACAGTGTTACTGTAAATTCAAATGGCGATATAATGCTAACTCCACTTAAAGAGGAATAAAAAAGTTTATATTTCTTTGACAGCAACAGATAAATTTGTTATTCTGTTTTTGTAGAAATATAATAGTCAGAGGGTAATATGAAAAAGTACAATATTGAATTTAAAGATGACAATGACAAACTAATTTTTATTTTGGTACTTATTGGATCATTATTTACATTTTGTTTACCGGCGTTTATTGCAATTATGTTTTTAAAAAAATATCTTAGCGAAGGCACATATGATTGTTTAAAAGGCTTATTTAATTTTGAATTATTGCTTTTGTTAGTGACAATAGCCTTTACGGTTCCTGTAATCGGCTGGATTTTGGGTTGGGTATTTGGAACAGCGCTTGTAATATTTAATATTGTAATTATTGTATTAAATTTCATTGCATTGGTACAAAAAACGGAATTTATGATTCCTGTATTTTTTGAATTTCTTTAAATATTATTTTTCACTTTTGTACCCAAAATTATTTAAAGCGTTTTGTTTTTTGCGCCAATCTTTTTCAACTTTAACTTCAAGAGCAAGAAATACTTTTTTTTCGGTAATTTGTTCTAATTCTAATCTGGCTTCTGTACCTATTTTTTTAAGTAGAGAACCTCCTTTGCCAATAAGGATACCTTTTTGACTTTTTTGTTCACAGAATATTGTTGCATGAATTTTATCAATATCTTCCTGTTCAAAATAGTTTTCGATTTTAACAGCAACGGAATGTGGGATTTCGTCACTTGTATTTAACAGAATTTTTTCACGAATAATTTCTTCCGTTACATCTCTCATTGTTTCTTCTGTTACAACATCTTCCGGATAGAGATAGTCCCCTTTCGGTAATTCTTTATAAATATTTTTTATAAGTGTATCAATGTTTCTGCCGGTTTTTGCCGAAATTTTTACAACAGGATAATTTTTTTCAAAAAGAGTTTTGTATGACAATAAATTTTCTTCAACTTTTCCTAATTTTTTAACTTTATCAACTTTGTTCATAACAATTAGGACAGGTATATCTGTTTGAAGAATATTATTTGCAATCCACTTATCTCCTTTGCCGGCGGGTTCTGAACCGTCAACAAGAAACAGAATTAAATCCGCATCCGGAACGGCGATTTTTGCTTCATCAAGAAGGAATTCGCCTAACTTATTTAGCGGTTTGTGAACTCCTGGGGTATCAATAAAAACAATTTGTCCCTTTTCTGTAGTATAAATTCCTTTAATTCTTTTACGTGTAGTTTGAGCTTTATCTGTAGCAATAACAATTTTCTGCCCTAAAATCCGGTTTAATAGAGTAGATTTGCCGACATTTGGTCGTCCTATTATTGCTGTGAAACCACTTTTCATATACATATCTTAACATAAAAGTATAAATTTTTTAACAATATGGCAATTTTTTTTGTGTCAGGGTATTATATACATATATAGTGGGAAAATATCAATAAGGTTTAGTATGAATAAAAAATATAAAAATATAGCATTTTGTTTGTTACTCGGTTTAAGTATGATTTCACTTGCTGCAAATGCAAATACCCTGAACAAAGTTGACATTAAAAGAAGTAATACATCTAACAGCGGTTTGAATGTAACGGTTTATACAGACAATCCGTATAATGAAAATATTGCGGTTTCTAAAAAAGCAGATAATAAATATGTTATTTTAATGCCGAATGTTTCAGGTTCTTCTGCTTCTAATGTTGATATTTCCTCAATACAAGATATAGTATCGGATGTTTCTGTTAAATCCGTAGAAGATGGTTCTAACGGTTACACAAAAGTTACTGTAACAACAACAAAGCCGGTGACAATTTCAACATCTGCTCAAAAGAGTACTCCTTTAACGGAAGAACAAAAAGCATATAAAAACCTTATTGCCCAAACAAGAGGATATACCCCAAGTAGTCAAAAAACTTCATACAAAGCTCCGGTTCAAACGGTTACCGTTCCTCAAACTAAAAAACCGGAACCAATGGTATTTACCGCAGAAAATACTACAAAACCGGTTACAAAACCTATCGAAAATAAAAAAGCAAATAAACAAGAAGAAATTCGTCCTAAATCTGTGATTGAGCAGGTTAGAAGTGCAATTGCACTTGTGCCGGCAGCATCTTCAGTTACAAAATCTCAGCCCGAAAAAAATACAGTAACAGAAAAGAAAACAAATAGTGACAACTTAAAAAATCAAATTAAAAATTCTAATAAAGGGACAGAAGAAGTTCAGTATAAAAAAGATAATACTTTAAACGATTTAAGAAAAGATATAATAAATGAAAATAAACAAACTAATAATCAAACTGAAACAAATGTAAATAACAATCAAACAAATTATAAACAAACGAATAACATCCCAAATAATAAAGGAAATGATAACAATATGCTTACATTATTCATTATTTTAGCTGCTGCATTTGCCGGCATGATTGTATTCTTTAGGTTAATTAAAAATTCATTAGAAAAATCTATATCTTTAAAGAAATCTTTTAAAGAAAATTTAACATATCAACCTAAAAAAGTCGTAGTTGAAGATTACAGCAGTATTACTGAAGATAAGAGTCTTAATTGGCAAGAGAAATATCAAAAATTTCTTAGCTGTACAGAGGAGATTAATCCTTCTGACGGTATCTTAAGGCATGTCGGTAATGGTGAATATGAATTTGTAAGAGCTGAGGACAGTAATGCTATTGGTGATGTTGATTATTCAGATATTACTAACACTAACGGTAATGCAGTGCTTAAACCTAAAAAAGATTCCAAATTTAAATCTTATAACAAGCCGGCACTAAATTCTTCTCCGGAAAAAGTTCAGCCTATTAAAAAAGTCAAAAATCAAAACTTGTCTTCGGATAAAGCTCCGAGATTAAAAGTTGTTGCAGATACAAAATCAAATGGAAATAATAATTTATCAGGGTATAAACAAAGCCTTAAGAGCGTAAAGAGTTCTTTAGAAAGAACATTGCAGGCTTCACCTTCTGTTGAAAGAACAAATTTAAGAAAAGATATTTCGAAATCACAAGCATTGAATGTTGTATATAGTGAAGATACAAGCATATCTGATGATATGAAAAAATCTCGCAAACTTACAACTTTTGCAAATAAGATTGCGTTAGAACAAACAAGAAGAAATGCTCCATTCCCGAAACGCAGTTCTGAGATTATTCGTTCCGGCAGAAAATTAGAATCAAAGCATGTAAATCTTGAAAATTCAAACTTGTATTCTCCGGCAAGAAAATTTTCTGATGGGAATTTAAGTTCAGCAGATTTGCTTGCAAAAAGCGGATATAGCTCAAGTCGTATGTCAAAATCTAATATGACTTCTCCTATTCAAAATACAAACGGTTATTCGATGTCAACAATTGATGAATTCTTTGATTCAATAGATTCTTCAAGTAAAATTACCGCTCCGGCAACACTTGCAAGTAAAGTTGCTGACAGATTGGATAAAATTTCATCAGTATATGTTTCTCCTCAGGCAGAAATAGAAAGAAAAATTGCAGCGCAAAAATCTAACATTTTATCAAATAAAAACGTAAAAACAGGATATAATATAGACTCAGAAAGCGGATTTTATATTATAGCAGATGAAAATGGTCACGCATCACTCGTAGGTAGGGTTGGAAATTCTATAACAACATTAAAAGAATTTAATGATGCGGAAAATTTAAAACTGCAAGTAAGAAAAGATAACGAAAATGTTTATATGGTAAGAGTAGGCTCAGACAGATATCTTGTTGAAATTCAAGGTGACAAAATGGCCGTTCTTATTGAACTATAGGCATAATGTATGAGAGAGAAGCTTAGCAAATTAATTTTTGGCAAAATATTTGTCATAACGTTAATATTAGTTTTGTTGTGCGGTTGTACTTCGCAGGATAATCGTACCACAGTTCAATTTGCAAGTTGGGGTTCTAAGTCTGAAACAGATATTTTAAAACCTCTTTTATCAAAATTTGAGGAGCAAAATCCTGAGATAAAAGTGGATTTTATGCATATACCTCAAAATTATTTTCAAAAAATACATTTGTTATTTGCCTCAAATACTCCACCGGATGTGATTTTTATAAACAATTTGTATCTGCCGATATATGCCAATGCAGGGGTGTTAGAGCCGTTGGAGGGAAAAACGGATATATCTTCTTATGATGAAAATATTTTAAAAGCGCTGAGTTTTCAGGGGAAACTTTATGCAATACCGCGTGATGTTTCTAATCTTGTTGTTTTTTATAATAAGGATTTGTTTGACAAATATAATGTTCAGTATCCTAATGAAAAATGGACTTTTACGGATTTTTTGAACATCGCACAAAAATTATCAAAAGACGGAAATTTTGGGGTAAGTTTTGAGGAAAAGCCAATGTATGTATTGCCGTTTTTAATGAGTGAGGGCGGCGGAATTTTAGAGGATGATTTAAAAACGATAATTATTGATAATGAAAATTCACAAAAAGGGTTAAATTTTTATGCGGATTTAAGAAAAAAATATCACGTTGCACCGTTAGCAAGAGAGAGTGCGAGTGCAACGATGGCACAGATGTTTTTGCAACAACGTATAGGAATGCACATAACCGGCAGATGGCTTGTTCCAAAGTATCGTGAGGAAGCAAAATTTAGGTGGGATGTAACATCTTTTCCAAGAGGGAAAGCAGGCAGTATTGTTCCTCTTGATGCGTCTGGATGGGCAATTTCAAAAAATTCAAAACACAAAAATGAAGCAATAAAACTTGTTGAATACTTATCTTCTAAAGATAATATTGAACAGCTTGCATTAAGCGGCTTAATTGTTCCTGCAAGACGGGATGCGGCAAATTCAAAATATTTTCTTGACGGAAAATCTCCCAAAAATGCAGAAGTGTTTTTGAGAGTAATAAAAACAGCAAAACCAACACCTGTTTCCGTGAATTATCAAGAAATTACCGATAAATTGACTCCAAAATTTGAAAAATTGTTTAATTAGTTTATCTTAGAGAATCTGTTTCGGAAAACATAATCATATTAAAATCCGAAATAGTTATATTTGGATTTTGTTTCATAAATTTCTTCACATCAAATTTTGATAGCCACTTGTCTGCTTTTTGGGAATAACTTTCATCTTCAGGATGTTTTGTTTTAAGTTTTTCAATATAATCTTTGACAAGGTACATAATGTCATCTTCGGTTAGAATTGGTCTGCCGCCGATTTGTACTTCATCTTGTTCTTCTTCATCCAACAAATTTCTTTCAGGCTGTTTTTGTTCCTGTTGTCTTTGTTGTTTACCGTTGGTATCGGATGATGTAGAAGATTCAATGCGTCTGTTGAAGGGGTTATTTACCGAATTGAACATAATTTTCTCCTATTTTGCAGAATAACTTTTCATATATTACGGCATTTTTTAAAAATAGTGTATATTTCTTATTTAATATTAAGTTTATTGAAATTATAAAATGGTGTAAAATCCTTAAATAGTCCAATCAAAAGCCATATGTACATATATTAAGAAATGTTAAGGGGGAGGGGTAAAATTGTTTTTGTATGCGAAATATGTTATAATTACATTGATAGTATTGTAAAATTGTGATATATAATTTACTCGCAAAGAATCCATTTTGAAGAAGAGAATTTTGAGTACAGCATTATATATGATTTTTACCCTAAGCTATGTTGTTTTTATGATAATATTTGCCAGTTATGGTGATATGTCGCAAAATATTTTTGATTTTTCCGATAAAAACCGTATAAACGTATGTGATAGAGTTTCAACCTTTATAATTTAAATGTAACAAATTTCACAAATGATACAAATGGCGGAACTTTAAACTTTGTTAATAACCATGCCGATGCAAATAATTTAGGTAACGTTAATCTCGGAAGTGATATTCACGTCAATTTAGACTTGTTTATTTCGGCTGATAATAAAAGTGCAACGGGTGATACTTTTAGTGCAAATGTAAATAGTGCATCCAACGGCAATATTATTATTGACAGCTTTAATTTACCGGGTGGGAAAACATTTAATGATATAACAGGTAATTTTAGTTTTCAAATATTGAATAACACGGGTAGTAAAGATAATTTGGCTCTTGTGCTGTCAGATGCTGCCCGAGCACAAATACAAAATGGTGTCAGATTATTATATAACGGGGAATTTTCAGGCGATGCGCATAAAGACAGCTTGAAATCTGTAAAGACACACCCTATATGATTATTTGTAACAGTATAGTTGATTATTAAACATAAAAAAATATAATTAATTTGTGTTGTTTTTGAAAACTTTTTACTTAGACACCTGATTGTGTATAAATCTAAGCTTTTTGTTGTATTTTTCTGTTTTATACTCATTACAATTTTTGATTTTATGAAATTTTAGTGTATAATATAAGTAGAAATACGGTTTATTATACGAAGATAAATATACTTATCGCTATATTAAAATCCTATTTGTAGTTATTTCCGGGAAGAGAAAAAGATATGTCTATCAGAGTTGCTAAAACAAAAAAATTTTTATTTGCGCTGATGTTGAGTTTGGCATTTACAACAAATGTTGCAAGTGCTGATTTGGCTAGTGATATTGAAAACGAAAACGTTTCTACTCATACACTTACCGGTAATTACAGCTTTACTGCAGATGTGCCTGCATTAGCGGGTGATAACAGAAACTTTACAATTCAGGGTGCGGCTTATAACATTACAGGCGGTGGTTTTGCCGGACTTTCTGTTGCTTCCGGACAGACTCTTACAATACAAGATGTATCTTTGATTAGCAATTTTATTACAGATACTGATACAAATCCTGTTGATTGTGGCGGATTTCTTACCAATGCCGGAAAAGTCAATATAAATGCACTTAACAACAATATCACATTCACATCTAACAAAGTGAACGGTGTTTATAGTGATGTTTACAACACAGGCACAATAAATCTTAACGCAAAAACAGGGCAAACTATTACTTTTGACGGTGTTGTTAATTATATTGATGATGATCCTCAGGATGATGATCATCATCAGGTTGATGGTACATTAGTTCTCAATGGCGGGGGTGAATCCGAAAGGGGCGGAGAATATCATTTTAATAGCGAGCTGGGCGGGAAATTAAATCTGCGTAACGGTGCTGTAATCAGACTTGGTGCATACAACCATGAAACAGGTAAAGCGTATGGTGAAGATGGTTATACTGTATCTACAACTCCCGGGATGCAAACTTATGGTGCACTAAGACTTGTCGAATTCAATCCCGGCACTCCCGATTCTTCCGAGTCCGTGAAAGATGGCGATCATGCGATGGTTACTCTTGACCTCAGAAATGGTCATGTTGACAGGCATGATTTTGGTAAAGTTACACAAAATGCATCTGTAAACCATTTATTAGATGTTGACATGGATGCAACTGATGCGAAAAAAGCAGATTGGTTTACGGCTGAATCAACAACCGCAGTAAATGGCCAAATATTGCTTGGGGGATTCAATTTACTTTCCGGTTCAGGTTCAGAACAAAAAATAATAAATCTTTCCAGAAACTCTTTCAGATTTGCTATGGCTCTAAAACCGGGTTTTGATATTGCGACAAATATCACTTACGCAACTGAAGATCATTATGATGTTCGAACTATTGATTACGACTCCCTGAGCGGTAATTTGATTCTTAATGCTAAGGAATTTACACCAAACGGCGGTACAATAGACTTGGTTTACAAAACAAGCAAAGAATATTTAGAGGGATCTCATTATCATTATACTGATGCTGGTGCTAACCCTGATATTTCTTCAGGTTATGACGAGACTAATTATCCTTATGTTGTTGTTATTAACGGACAGGTTTTCTACTTTAAACCGAAAGAAGGTACGGAATCAAAAAATGATGCAATTATCAACCTTGCAGCGACAGGTTCTACAGCAATCAGGGAAGTTACAGCGGATGATAATTACGTATTTAGCAAAGATGGTCACTATTACAGCTACAGCATAAGTGCTCTCCCAAAATCAATTTGGGATCATACAGAAGCTCCCGACCCTGCAGTCGGTTATAACTATTACAAAGTAGTATTCGATAATAATACAAATGAATACACTACTAAATATTATGATATAAATTTGCGTACAGATTTTATGTATGATATTGATACAACAAAATGGGAAAAGTCTGATTCTACTGAGGCTAAGGATTATTGGGGAACAGTTTCTCCTGCCAATATTCCAATTGCAAGCAGCATAAAACCATATCCTGAAACCGGGGATTTGAACAGTGTAAGCGGTATGGTTGCTTTTTATATGCCTTATAAAGATTTCTCAACTGAAACCCGATACTATAAATATACATATACCGTTCCTGATGACTATACAAGACAAACGGAAAGAGAGGTATTAGAGAACAATTATATAACCAACAAGTATTTCTACGGTTTGACTTCTAGCGATAATGGTGGAGCGGTTAAGAATTTATTAGCTAACGGCCTAAATATCAATGCTGATTTTATTGGGAATAAATCCACCGTAACAGGAGATAATAGTGGCGGAGGTGCTATTTATAATGAAAGTCCAGGAACACTTGGTTTTATTTCAGGAACATTTATAAACAATTCTGCTTCCAAAAGTGGTGGTGCAATCAATAACTATAAAGGGGATATCAAAGCAATAGTTGGTGATTTTATAGGAAACAATGCGGGCAGAGCCGGCGGAGCTATTAGAAATATTAACGGAAAAATCGGAATGATACATGGCCAATTTATAGGTAACAGTGCTGCTGTCGGTAACGATTCTCTAGGTTGGGGAGGTGCTATTGCCAGTAAGAACGACACTGGGACTGTGCCAGAGATTAAAATTATACAGGGTAACTTTATAGCAAATAATGTCGGAAAGGGCGGTGGCGCCATAGATATTAATGGTAAATTGGGGACCGTTATCGGTGATTTCATCGCTAATAAAGCAGGTAATGACGGTGGCGGAGCTATCCGTGTAGAAGATGGAGATATCGGCTCTATCACTGGGGATTTTATCGGTAATAGTGCTCATAAAGGTGGTGCTATTCAGTCTCAGACAAAGAAAAGTGAATCACATTATGGCACAATATATGGTGATTTTATAGGCAACAAGGCAACAAACGGTAACGGAGGTGCCATTAATAACGATTCTAGTAATTCTTCTTTTGACGGCGTTTATGGAGATTTTATAAACAATAGCGCATCAGCTAACGGTGGAACTATTTATAATAAAGGTACAATGACCAGAGTATCTGCAAACTTTATGGCAAACAAAGCAGGTGGTCTTGGTGGTGCTATATATAACGAATCGGGGACTAGGGCTCTCAATTTAATTGCAGATGATTATGGAGATATTCTATTTGTTGGTAACACAGATTCAACCGGATATAATGATATATATAATAAAGGAATAATAAACCTTAATGCAGAAAAGAATGACTCAAATACTCATTCAATTACTTTTACCGGTACAATTACAGGTTCAGACGGAAAGATATATATAAACCCTGATTCCGGACCTCAAGATGGGAATTATATATTCCACAACACAATATCAGGTAATACTTTATTTCTGCGTAAAGGGGCTAAAATCTGGCTTGGGGCATATAATCACGGGACTAATAAAGAGTATGGAGGAACAGATTATACTGTATCTGCAACTCCCGGCATGCAAACATATGGTAGCCTAGATTTGAATGCTTTGACAAATGATGCAAACGGCGGAGAAATCAATTCTCAAAATGGTCATATTGAAGCGAACTCTCTCAAAAAAGTTACTTTAGGCAGTAATATATATTTAAAAATTGATGCAGATTTATCTGTTGCTAATGAAGACGAACGTGCAGATAACTATAGCGCAACTCAAATTAATGCAAATAAATTTATTGTTGATTCAATTGTTGTAAATAAAGATTCTCAAACTATATATACAAGAGCAAAAGCAGCAAATGATACACTGAAATCACATTATGACTTGAGCTCTGCAATTCTTACTGCAACTTCCGGCACAGGTGTTACAAATACATACAAAGCTAAATACGATGGAACTACCGGATATCTGCTTTTTGCAAATATGACTTCAAATCTTGTTGATCAGACTCGCAATGAATATGGGTTCTATGAAGATACAAGAACATATAATATGAATGCAAATGAAGATATTGCAACAGATATAACAAACTACGGTCCAAGTGCTTCTACAATTACATCCCTCGGAGAATTGCAGGGAACACAGTTGACAATCAACGGCAATGGCAAGTCTGTTTCCGGCAGCAACAACGGCGGCATAAGCGTTGGCTCCGGACAAACTTTGACAATGAACAACATAGCATCTGTAAGTGGCTTTGTTACTGATGGTACAAATAATGGCGGATTTCTTACAAATGCAGGAACTGTCAATATAAATGCTGGTAATAACAATGTTGCATTTTCTTCCAATAAGGTAAATAGTGTTTATAACGATGTCTACAACACCGGCACAATAAATCTTAATGCTGCCGCAGAGAAAAACATTACATTTGATGGTGCAGTTACCGGTACGGGTACATTGGTTCTCAATAACGATTCTACCGTAAAAGACGGAGAATACCACTTCAACAGTGAACTTGGTGGTGAATTAGAGATGCACAATGGTGCAATAATAAAACTTGGAAGTAAAGAGCAAGCAGACAGCAGCACAACCTACGGTACACTAAATTTGACCAGTTTGACAAACGATGCAAACGGTGGCTTGTTGGATACAATTAATGACCATATAGATAATCAAAATCTTGGTTCAACTGTTTTGACAAGTGACTTGAATTTAAATTTCGATATGAATTTGGATAGTCTTGCAACCGATACAATTACTGCAAATTATTCAAGCGGCAGCGGAAAAATTATTTTATCCGATATAAATTTGCTTGGTTCAAAATCTTGGGGTAGTTTTACAGAATCAGAATTGGGAACAAAAATAAAAATTCTTACCTCAAACAGTGATTCATTACAATTAGGTATATCAAGTGCATTAGAATCAACTTTTGAGGCTAATAAAAAATTATTCAGAACAGAAGAAAAATCACGAGTAGATGATGTAATTGTTGAAACAACCAATTGGGAATATGACAAATATAAAACAACAATAATTAAGGATAATATATACGGCAAATGGGGATTGGCAAAAACAACCACGGAAAATGATTCTCTCGGTTTTAACAGATTAGATGTTGAAGAAACAGAACGTGTGACAATGGGTGATACTTTGAAGCTTGTAAATCAAGCAACAAATATTACCACAAAGAATTTTACAGCCGCTAATGACGGTGATACGTATAATGTGAGCGATAATTTAGGTGCAACAAAAGGTATTGTAAATATTAACGGTGTTGCTAACGGAAGTGCAGAAATAATAAACCTAAACGGCAAAACAGGTTTTGAAGTCGGAACAGATGCTGTTGCATTGAACTTTAAGGATGTAACTGTACAGGATAGCACCAAAACTCCTGCAACAACAACTGTTGCAACTGTATCAAATGAAAGTGCTGATATCGGGTTAAATAACACTATTTTAAATGGTAATATAGCTTCAAGCAAAAATTATGACCTGACATTGAACGGCAAAACCACAATAAACGGTACAGTTGATAATGCAAATGCAACAATCAACGATGCTGGTGCAGAATTGAAGTTTAATACCGATACTTTTGCAAACGCATCACTTACTGCTCTTAAAGGTAGTTTAAATACTAAAAATGGTACTTATGAGGATTATTATATCGGTACTTTGACATCAAATCCAAATGCCAGATATAAACTCGATATGTCTTTATCTCAAAGTACCCAAAAAACTGATAAATTTATTACAGGGGCAGATTCATTCGGTACTATATTATATATAACTTTTTCATCGGAAGCGATAGCAGATGATATGCCGGATGATCAATCCGTTTATATTCAAATAATTAAAGCAGAAAACAATAATACTCAATTAAATTATGACGATTCAAAAATTCTTACTTTTGCAAAAGCTGTAATGGATTCAAGTAACTTAATTGTTAAAGAACACGGCTTATATACAAAAGATACGACAAATGACAGTATTATGTTGCGTGGTGCGCAGGAAGTCTTTAAAGCGTGGACGAACTTGCAAACGTCAGAGCATAAACAGTTTACATTTTTGGAAGATGCTATATATACAATAGCAAATACAATAAATTTAGACGGTAATAATAATGCAGAAATTATAAATAACGGAACTGTTACAAACGAAGGTCAATTATCCAAATTTACCTTGACTAATAACGGAAGTTTTACAACAAATGCAGAAAAAATTGCAACAACCGGAAATACTATCACAAATAACGGAACTTTGACATTCACTGGCGGAAATAATGCAAATTCAATATCAGAAACTGACGGTACAAATTCAAAGGTTATTTTCACAGGTACAAGTACCAATAGCGGTGCAATAACTCAGGATAATGTTGAAATTACTTCTTCGGGTAATGTTACAAATAATGCTTTGATAAAAGCAACCTCTATTTCAAATGAGGGGACATTATCATCAGCGGCGAATAATTTAAGCGGTACAATAACAAATGACGGAACTCTTAACTTGACAGGCGGAATAAATGATAATATTATCCAAAATACCGATGCAACAAAAGGAATTGTTAATTTATCCGGAGTTACCCAAAATAAGAAAAATATCACAGCAAAAGAAATAAATAATTCAGGAACGACTTTTGTAAATAATTCGGGTGCAATTTTAACGGGTAATATCAAAAATACAGGCAATATGACCGCTAATGCAAATGATTTGCATGACACTGACAGTTCGATTGTTAATAACGGAGTTTTAACTTTAAAAGGCGGGGAAAATGCCAACGCTGTTACAACTACGGTTGATAACAGTACCGTAAATTTCGAAAATGTAACGTCTAATAGTGCAAATATTGTAGCAAAAACTATTAATAATACAGGTACCGAGGTATTATCGAATACCGGTAATCTTCAATCTACAACCTTTACAAATGACGGGAAATTTACAAACACCGGTGCAGGTATAATTACTGCGGCTATAACAAATAACGGTACGTTAACAAGTGCTGCCGAAAAATTGGATGGATCAATTACAAATAGCGGCATATTGAATTTATCAGGAACTTTGAATAAAGCAATATCAGGAGCAACGGGAACAACTTATGTTGATTCGGCTCTTAGATTAAATTCAGGCGCAAATATTGCAGGAATATTCAACGGAAATAACGGAAATATAACTGTTTCTTCAGGTTCGATAACAAATCATAATATAGGCGCATTGGAAGGTGTTGGTAATTATTCTCTTGATATTTTATATTCATCAGGTGGTGCAAGCGTTGACACAATTACCTTAGCCAATGATACGTCAGACAGTGCAACCGTCAAGATTACAGGTTTGAATGAGGGAGGTATTACAAGACCAAATAATTTTACAGTGCAAGTATTATTTGGTGCAAATGCTAATACTAAACTTGATATATCCGCAATAAAATCACAATTTGAAGGTGAATATTCTGATGATAAAGAACGTATTGTAGATTTAACAACTCCGACAATCAAATGGGACGATAACTACGGTACTGAAAAATGGACAGAAACATATAAAACACAATTATCAGTAATAGGTTCAGTTGACGGTCTTTCTGATACTATTAAATATGAGCCTATAAAAATAGATGAAACGGAACATATATTTGATCCGAAATCAGATAATTTGCACCTGATAAATGTATATACCGGTACC
>DEFJ01000013.1:0-140 GCA_002350725.1 Cyanobacteria bacterium UBA2855
CATTGGCCTAGAATAGCAACGGTTATTTATTCAAATGGTGAAATGCTACGTTGTTATGACAGAAAGCCATTTATTGATGTTAAAGGAAGACCTCTAAAAGATGTCATATCCGATCCTGTATTTATTGAAACAGTTAATAA
>DEFJ01000013.1:263-2158 GCA_002350725.1 Cyanobacteria bacterium UBA2855
GTAAATCAATATATGAAGGAGTAAGGAAACAAAATGAAAAAAATATTAACCATATTAATGTTGATAGTTTTTACTTTTGAACCAGTGTTAGCAGTTGGAAGTACAAGCAATTTAAAATCAAACGACAAAGTACAAATTACTGCAAATAATCAAAGAAATTCAACCAATAGTAATTACAAATCAGGAAACAATAAAAATCTTCAAAAGAATAAATATTATGATGAATATTACTTTGATGAAGAATACTTAGATGATGAAGATGCTATAACTTTAGAAAAGAATGATGCATTTGCAAATAATTATCAAAATTTAAATTCTAAATCTAAATTAAATTATTTAAGTCAAATTGAACACTTATTCAATGATGAAAATAATGAAAATATGTATAAACCGTTAATGCAAGTCGGATATGATTATTTTGTTGCACCTGTAGTTGGAACATCAAGTCTTTCAGGAAAATTTGATGACAGTTATAGATTCAGCATAGGTGAAAAGGTTAGTGCAAATTTGTACGGTGATTCAGTAGATGTAATGGCAATAACAGGTTCTAACTTATTAAAACCTGTAGTGCAAGCTGAAGTTGACTCAAAAGGTGATATTTTTATACCGGGAATAGGTGTTGTTAAAGCTGAAAATAAAACAATTAAAGAAGTTGAAACTTTAATGAACAAAAAAGCCAATGCAAAATACAAAAGTTTGAAAATTAAACTTAATGTAGCATCAGGGCAAGATTTTTCAGTCTTTGTATATGGACAAGTAAACAAGCCGGGGAAAGTCATTATTAATAACAATTCCTCTATTATGGATGCATTAGGTGCTGCCGGAGGTGTTAAAAAGACAGGTACGTTAAGACAAATAAGTTATACATCAGGCAAGAAAACAAGAGAAGTCGATTTATATAAAACGCTTTTTGCAGGGAATGATGATGATATTATCTTAAGACCAAATGACAAAATTTTTGTTGGTGGAATTGGCAAAGTTATTGCAATTAAAAATGGTGTAGCAACTCCGGGTATATACGAAATAAAAGATCACGAATCATTAAAAGATATCGCAAATTTTGCAGGAGGATTGCTTCCGGGAACACAATCAACAGAAGTAACTCTTACTAGCTTGGATACAAAAACTCTTCAAAGAACAGCAAAAAATGTTAGTTGGGTAGAAGCAAGCAGAACAAAACTTACAAACGGGGACAGTGTAGAATTTCGTGATATATACAATGTTGCCGAAAACACTGTTGTTATTCAGGGTAATATTAAACACCCTGCAACTTATGCTTATAAGCCGGGAATGAGATTATCTGATGTCTTAAAAGATGAGAAAGAATTATTAGAAGAAACATTTATAACTCAGGCTGTAATTAGAAGAATATCAGGTAAGGATAATACAATTGAAACTATTCCTATTTTCTTAAAAGAATTCTTTGCAGGAATGAATGATCCAATATTGCAACCAAGAGACGTTATAAATATTTATAAAAATACAAACTCACAGTTCGTAGATGTTTATGGTGCGATTAGTATGCCAAAACATATTGTTTACACAGATGGTATGCGTTTAGATGACGTTTTAACTGAAGTGCAATTTGTTGATTCAAAAATTAATGAGCAACAAGAAAATGATAAAAAAGATGAAAACGTACAAAATGTGGCATTAAAAACTCAGAACGGTACAACAACAGCCTTAATTGGTAATGCTCGTACCGATAGCAGAGTTATATCTGCCGAAAACATAGCGTGCGAAATCACAAGTGAAGATGGTACGACACAGGTTTATTATCTGTACGACATTATGATTACATCTAACAGAATTAAATCAATAAAGTTGTTACCTAATGACAAAGTATTCTTTAGAACTTTAAGAGACAATGAATTTATTAAAAACGTCAAAGTTTC
>DEFJ01000013.1:2528-3091 GCA_002350725.1 Cyanobacteria bacterium UBA2855
TTTATGTATAAAAGCAAACGAGCAGGAAGATATATCAGAGAAGTTGGTGGTTATACCCCAAATGCAAGCCGTTTCAGAAAATACAAAGTTGGTGTAAATGGCAGAGCTGAAAAAATAAGGTTATTAACCAAGATTGAACCGGGAGACACAATTGTTGTTCCTCGTAAAGTTGCCGGGAATGATTGGTACACACCTATTTTGAGTGTATTTAGCACATTGGCAAATCTTGCAGTTATGGGCGTGGCAATTTCAAAATGGTAAGGAGAAAAATTGCGTAATTATAACAGAAGATATCCAAAAGACTACGGAATCATAAGAACAATTTATATAACTTTGTTCTTATGGTTTGTAGTGTGGCCTGCGGCATTCTTATGGTACACAGCAAAGATCGTTGGTTGGAAAAATATTGATAGAAAAAAAAGATATGTTTATACATCAAATCATCAATCTTATATAGATGCACCATTAATTTCTGTTGTAGCAAACGCTCCTGTTGCATATATGGCAAAACGAGAATTATATGAACACAAAAATCCGTTGATAAGATTTTTGGTCATTAGTTT
>DEFJ01000004.1 GCA_002350725.1 Cyanobacteria bacterium UBA2855
CGGTGCGTAGCACAATTGCTTTTTAGGCAATTCTTTCAATGCCAAAGGCATTGATTTATAAAAGCGTGTTTTTCTTTCTTGGGTGACATTCTTTCTTTTTGCCTCGAAACAAAAAGAAAGAATGTCACATAAAAACAAATTATTTGTATCGCTAATTCCGATAACAAATATTATGTGTAAATTAGTTTATTATTAACCTATATATTTTACTTACATAAAATTCAATGTTAAGATTTCTTCATATTTTTACTAAAATAGGCAATTCTGCCTTTGAAAAATACTTTATTATAGTATAAGGAATATTTTTAGGATATCAGTACAAAATAATACTTTCTCACAGTTAAGGAACAAGGAAAACCTAGGGAGGTCACCATGTCAGTTGGCGCAGAAGACTACATCGACCAGTTGCTGGTCAAAAAATACGCAGAAGAAAAAGTTGATAATCATGACGATATGGAATCAATGGTAGATCCGGAAAAAATGATGTCAGCAATGAATGATTATGCAGGTATGTATCGAAACATGATGAACCTCAAGCAACGATTGAATATCGCATGTTATGCCGTGAATGCCCGTAATGCAAAATACGTACGCTCAAGAAACGCATATCAATAAAAGTTTTATAAATCCTTCTTTTTTGCTATAATGGTGAAAAAGGGGATTTATGCGATGGGAAAAATTATTTTGGCATCGACCTCTCCAAGGAGGCGAGATATCCTAAAAAAGTCAAAGTACAATGATTTTGAAATTATTCCGTCCCCGTATATCGAAGATCATACGATGACGGATTTTTCTTATGAATTTATAGAAGGATTAGCAGCAAACAAAGCCTTAGCCGTAATACCGTTAACAAAAGATCCGTCTGTTATAATTGGCGCAGATACTGTCGTAGTAGTAGATGACAAAATTTTAGGCAAACCTAAAGATAAAGAAGAGGCTTTTAAAACATTAAAGATGCTATCAGGTCGCACTCATATAGTTGTAACCGGTATTGCTGTTGTTAACACTGAAACAAATAAAATTAAAACTTCAGCATCAACAAGTCGTGTTACTTTTGAAAAATTAACAGATGAGCAAATTACTTTTTACATAGAAAATTTTCAACCGCTTGATAAAGCCGGTTCTTACGGCATACAAGAAATGCCTGACGGGTACATAAAATCTTATACCGGAAATCTTGACAATATAATCGGACTCGATATGGATTTAACCGAAAAACTTATAGAAGGGGTTTTATAACATATTTACTTTAAGAATTCTTTTAGATAAAATAAATTTGTGTAACAAATGAAAGGTGGTTAATATGAAGTACGTATGTACAGTGTGCGGTTGGTCAAGTGATACCAAACCTGAAAGATGTCCTTTATGCGGCGCAACTACATTTACTGAAGTTGGCGGAGAAGAAAAAGTATACGCATGCGAACATCGTGTAGGCGACGGCAAAGTTGAAGACAAAGAAATTATGGAAGGCTTAAGAGCAAACTTTAACGGAGAGTGTACTGAAGTCGGAATGTACCTTGCAATGGCAAGAGTTGCAGAAAGAGAAGGGTATCCTGAAGTTGCTGAAGCATACAAAAGATATGCTTTTGAAGAAGCTGAACACGCATCTAAATTTGCTGAATTGCTCGGCGAAGTAGTTACAGACTCAACAAAGAAAAATCTTGAACTCAGAGCGCAAGCTGAACACGGTGCTTGCGAAGGAAAGCTTGCTATTGCAAAGAGAGCAAAAGAATTAGGCTATGATGCAATTCACGATACTGTTCACGAAATGGCAAAAGACGAAGCTCGTCACGGTAAAGGCTTCGACGGTCTTTTAAAGAGATATTTCTCATAAGTTGACAATTACTAACCATTAAAGCTCTTGAATTACTCCAAGAGCTTTTTATAAACAAAGAGCGGATTATTTAATCCGCTCTTGCTCTTATATTGCTATGACTATATAAGTCTTTAACTATTAATCCTTGTTACCATCAAAGTAATCTCTGATAATATTCGGATTATTAGATTTGTTCTTCACCTGGAAGTTAGCATCATTCTTACGAGTAGTAATATTAACTCCTTTTGGTGCAACAGCATTTTCAACAACACCGTTTCTAATCATATCGGCTGTTACTGAGCCTTCTTTAGATTTTATTACACCGAAGTTAACATCTTCACCTGATGCTTCACCACGAGCGTGGAGGTTAACATTTTTAACTGCAACAACATTTGATTGTTTAGTTGCGTCAGTTTGTCTGAAGTGAAGAGCCTTATTATCAGCACCAACAGAACCGCTTGAAAGCATTTGAACCGTAGTACCTTTAACGTTAGCATATTTATCCAATTCAGTTGCTGCATTCAAGATTGAACCTGTATGTTCAACACCGTTTTCATCAACTGTCTTATCTGTCAATAAGATAACCTTACCGTCAGCCTTGATTCTGTCAACTTTCAAGTCTTTACCTTTACTTGCGATATTGATAACGCTCTGTTGTTTTTCATCAGTAGTAAAGGCTTTTACTTTTCCGTTTACATAAACATTAACTGATTTTGTAAGATCTCTGGAGTTTACGTCAACACCGGCAGTATTGACATCTTCACCGATTGAACCGTTGGTTGTAGCCATATATAAATTACCGCCGGATTTAATTACGTGAGTGTCAACACCTGCATTCTTAATACTTCCATCGTCAGCTGTTATAAATACCTTCTTTAAGCCGTTAATTGCAATCTGCTTAGTTTCGGTATTACCAAGAACGATATCGTTACCTTTAGAGTATGCAGTAACCTTATTACCTCTAACAGTACCGTTTACAACCATATCTTCAGTACCTGTATTTGTAAGAACTACATTATCCTTAGTTGAAGTAACTTTAGATGAGATATTCATACCGCCATCTCTGTTTGTAGCAAGAATATGACCGCCGCCAACAACATCTCCGGCAACATTCATACCGCCTTCACCTTTGTTAGTAAGGTATGTTCTGCCAAGACCTTCGTTGGTAACCATAGCTCCATCTGCAACATTCAAAGCGCCGTCGCCGCTATTATTGATATTTAACAATCCGCCACGGTTTGTAACATCGCCTTTAATATTCATGTCACCTTTTTTGTTTGTTACAAGAATATGACCAACGCTGTTATCAACAGTACCATCAACGTTCATACCGCCTGCACCTGCATTTGTGATATGAATATTACCTTTTTCACCTTGAAGAACCTGTGCTCCATCTTTAATATTTAATGCACCGTTACCATGGTTACTGAATGCTAACAAATTATCCTTAGTTGCGATAATACCATCCACATTCATATCTCCGGCTTTATTTGTTACTAAAGTTTTACCTTCAGCAGCAATTATACCGTCAAGATTCATTCCGTTAGCACCGGTGTTTAGAATATTCAACTTAGCATTTTTTCCAAGTGCTGAAACTGAACCATCTGTAACATTTAATGCTTTACCTGCATTTGATATATACAATGTACCGTCAGTATTCTTAACGTTTGCGGTTGCATTGATATTCAAATTACCGGCTTTATTATACAAAGTAGCATTACCGGTATTTTCAATTTCACCGTTTACATTCAAACCGTTACTACCGGTATTTTGAACCAACAAATCACCGTTTGTGGAGCCAACCTTTGCCGTATTAGCAATTGTCAAACCTTTTTCGCCGTTACCAACATTTGTAAGGTTAACATTACCTTTATCGTTCAAAATAGTACCGTTTACAACAAATGAGCCACCACGGTTAGTTAATGCTGTGCCTGCATTTTTATTAGCAATTGCACCATTCATTGTCAAGCCGTTTGAACCTTTGTTAAGAACTTGAATAGATGCATTGTTTGAAATATTTGCACCTTCTTCAATTGTCAAACCTGAACCGGTATTACCAATATATAAAACACCGGTTTTATTATCAATGCTACCGTCAATTGACATTGCATTCTTTGTATTCTGTAAATACGTAGCGCCTGAATTCTTTATAGAACCCTTAGCTTGGAATTGTCCTTGACCTGCGCCTACGTTTTGGATTAATACTTCATCGCCTGAACCGACAATCTTTGAATTATTGGCAAGTAACAAACCGCCATTTCCTTCATTTGTCAAATTCATTTTTCCTGAAATATTTTGAACAGTACCGTTAACGGTCATTTTACCGTTCCAGTTTGTAATAGCTGTGTTACCGGAATTCTTAATAGTACCGTTCAAATCCATTCCGTCAGCACCTTCGTTAGAAATTATGATTTTTCCTGTAGAATCAATATTATTAACTGCTAACTTGTTGCCTTTGTTTGTAATTTGAAGAGTAGAATTATTATAATTTTCCAGTTTACCGGTGAAATTCAAAGTGCCTCTGTCATTTGCAATAGCAAGACCTCTTGTGTTGCTTGTCAAATCTTTATTATTTCTGACAGTACCACCGATATTAGCACCTTGAGCAGCTCTATTATAAATATTTACACCGTTTGTACCGTCAATAGTACCGGTTACATTCAACAATCCTGCATTTGGACCATTCACGATATTAATTGCTCTATCAGTTGCTGTTCCTGTACGACCGGTTACATTTCCGCCAAGAGTCATTACACCTTTAGCATTTACAAGTTGAATTTGACCGTTGTTATTAGAAATTGTACCACTTGTAGTCAAACCGTTTGAACCGCGGTTTTCAACAAGAATTGAGCCGTTGCCTTTATTTATCAAATTACCTTTTAAATCAATGCCGCCAACTTTTGCACCCATATTCGCTCTGTCATAAGAACGGATTTCAATATTTGCGGATTTATTTGAACCTGTATTAACAAGGTTATTGAATAAATTAAGCGCATTTGCAGACGAAGCTAACGTGTTGTTATCAGCAACACCTGCTGCCATCTTCGCATTGGCACCCAAATTAAACTGATTTGCAACCAAATTTATATTTCCACGAGATATAACTTGACCATTTATGGTAATAGGAGCATTACCATGATAACTTAATGCTGTTACGCCATCTACGGTTTGTTTTTGACCTAAGTTTGTAACTTCCAAATCAAAGTTGCCATTGTTGATACCATTTTTCAAAAGTTTCAAGCCTTGAGGTGTCGGAGTATAAACAGATAAAGCACCGACATTTAAAATACCTTGAGGTCCGACAACCATACCTCCCGGAGATACAAAAACGGCCTCTCCGTTGTGGAAAGCCCCATTTCTTACGGTATTTACCAAACCGTTTATTTCAACTTGGTTGTTAACTAAGTTGACAAATCTGTTGATATTATTTACAAAATCTAAATTAGCTACATCCCCGTTATCAAGTTTGAAATTATTGTAGGATCTGTAGCCTGATGCACCGTTAAATTTTTCCGGTGTAATATTAAAGGTATTGCCATTTGGCACTATACCTGAGATTTCTGATGAAATCGCTGTTTGTGTCATGGATGCAGACGCCACAAACATGATGGCGATAAGCAGCATCGACAACTTTCTTTTACTCGTTTTTTTGGTCATAGTATATCCCTCACTTTTTGCTATAATATTATTAACAACCAAACAAGAAAAAAATTGCTATAGTTGAAAAATAATATTAAGTTTTGTTAAACCGTTTTCTATAGGCAAGTATAAATCTATATATACATTATACCGCACATTAGATATCTTTTGTTGATTTTTCTGACATCTCTTCACATCTTTTTACATTTTATTTCTCCTCTGATTAATTACACTTCATTCAAATTTATATACGGCAAGGGTTTTCAAAACTTTAGAGATTTTGGCAAAAAGTTTACTATTTGTTACATAAAAAATATTTAGAAAAAATTTACACTGAAACAGACATGTTACACAAGTTTAAAGATTTGCAATATTGTTTTTGTAAAGTATTATATAAATAGAGTAATAGATATAATATATTTATTTATATAATAGTGATTTAAGGGATAGGTAGAAAATGACAGAGCAGAAAATTGCCGTTATCGGTTGCGGTGTATGGGGAAGAAACATTGTTAGAAACTTCTACAATCTTGGTGTACTAGAGATTGTATGTGACATTGACGAAGAAAACAGAAAAAAAGTTACGGAGCAATATCCGGGAGTAAAGGTTACTGCTGACTTTAAGGATATAATTAACAATCCTGAAATTACTGCCGTTGCCGTCGTAACACCTAGCCACACACACTACAAAATGGTACATGCCATGCTTGATGCCGGCAAAAATGTGTATGTAGAAAAGCCTATATCAACAGTAGCAGAGGAAGCAAAAGATTTAACAGAGGTTGCAAACTCTAAAGGTTTAGTTTTGATGGTCGGACACTTACTTCTATATCATCCTGCCGTAAACAGACTAAAAATGCTTATTGAAGAAGGTGAATTGGGCGATATAGTTTACGCACAAAGTGACAGATTAAATATAAACTTCTTTAAAAATGACAGAAGCGTAATGTGGGATTTGGCACCGCATGACGTATCAATGATGAGTTATGTAACAGGTAAAAATCCTGTAAGAGTCATTTCTGCGGTTGGGTGTTCTTCCGACAGAAACGATATTATGGATATTACACATTTGAGTATTGAGTTTGAAGGCGGCATGGTCGGACAGATTTCCGACAGTTGGATTACACCAAGAAAGCATGTTCAGCTTTTGGTAAGAGGCACGAAAGCTACTGCGATACTTGATGACACTGTTCCTGAAAATAAACTTGTCGTATTTGATAACTTTAATAAAGATATTACTCAAAACATAAAACTTGATTATCTTGAAATAGAGCCGCTAAAACTTGAATGTCAGCACTTCATTAACTGTTGTGAAACAGGTAAAAAAGCACGTTCTGACGGGGATAACGGGTTTATGGTTACAAAAATTCTTGAACAGGCAGAAAAAGTCATGCTCGGAGACAGACGTAAAAACCTTGATGAAGTTAATTTTGCATTATCAAGGACAAAGAAATAAACGTATAGCAGATGCGCAGGGGGGCATAGTTTGTAGGGTGCGTGTAAACGCACCGACAGATTAGATAAATAAAGGAAAAACTAAAATGGACATAAAGAAAAATTCGGCAAATATAGTATCAGTAGTGAGGGTTTTTGTAGCGTTTGCGGCAATCGCATTACTGTTTGTTCACACAACCAAATTTTACGTCTTGTCATTTATATTGACGGCAATAGCATTCTCAATGGATGCGGTTGACGGGTATTTAGCGAGAAAATACGGGCAAGCTTCACAATTAGGTGCGGTGTTGGATATAATGGGTGATAGAATTATTGAAGCAATATATTGGATTGTCTTTGCGGTTTTGGGCTGGCTGCCGATAATTTTCCCGATAATATGTGTATCAAGAGCATTTTTAACCGACGGAATAAGAAGTGTAGCATTAACAAAGGGAATGACCCCGTTTGGAATGCAGACAACAGAATGGGGCAAGTTTATTTGCGCATCGAAATTTATGAAAACGAGTTATGCAGTGGCAAAAGTTGCGGCATTTATGTTGTTGATTATAGCATACATACCTGCGCTAACTGTAACAACAGCGGATTGTGTAAGGCATATTGCAGAAATATTAGCGTGGATTGCGATAATCTTTTGTGTAGTAAGAGCGATTCCGGTCGTTGCCGAAAGCGGAAAGTTGTTTGAGTAATATGAAGTTAAATATCGCATTATACGAGCCTGAGATACCGCAAAATACAGGGAATATCGCAAGGTTATGCGCTTGCACCGGCGCAAGCTTATATCTTGTCGGGAAATTAGGGTTTTCCCTGTCAAGCAAGTACACAAAACGCGCAGGACTTGATTACTGGGACAGCGTCGATTTACATAAAGTTGACTCGATGGATGATTTATACAAGGCTAATCCTGATGCAACTTTTTACTACTTAACAACAAAATCTAAAAGATTATATACAGAAGTGCAATTTAAAGACGGAGATTTTATAGTATTTGGTCCCGAAACAAGAGGTTTACCGGAAAAATACGTTACGGATAAAAACGCACTCACTATCCCGATGAAAGAAGGGCAAAGAAGTTTAAATCTCTCAAATTCCGTAGCAATTGTAGCTTATGAGGCGATTAGACAAAATGGAATTTAAAATGCCCGAAAGACCACAAATATCACATAAAGGCACGTTCGGCAGAGTGCTGAATGTATCAGGTTCGGAATTTATGACAGGTGCGCCGTATTTATCAAGCATTGCTGCACTTAGAACAGGTTGCGGATACCTTGTATTATGTACGGAAAAACAAGTAATTAATGCACTATCAGCACAAACTCCGGATATAGTTTTTGCACCAATAGAAAGCCTTATTGAACAAATTGAAAAAGCTGATGTCGTTCTCATTGGCTGCGGATTATCTCAAACTGACGAGACTAAAAAAATTTTTAATACACTTTTAAATAACATTAAAGAAGATAAGCCGCTTGTAATTGATGCTGACGGGTTAAATATCCTTGCTCAAGCAAATATAAAATTACCTAAAAATGTTGTTTTAACTCCGCATCCGAAAGAAGCATCAAGATTGTTAGATGTTGAAACGAGTGAAATAACAAAAAATCCTGAATATTATGCGAAAGAAATTTCTAAGAAATACCGCTGTGTAACGGTTTTAAAAGGTCATAATACAGTAGTTTGCTCTAAAGATTCAGAAATTTACGTAAACAATACCGGAAATTCCTGTCTTGCAAAAGCCGGCAGCGGAGATGTTTTAGCCGGAATTATTGCCGGTTTACTTGCTCAAAAATGTGATATTTTTTATGCGGCAAAGCTAGGGGTGTACATGCACGGTTTGTGCGGTGATATTGCAAAAAATGACCTGAGCGAATACGGAGTTCTTGCTTCCGACCTGCTCAGGTTCATTCCTAAAGCTATTAATAATCTTTTGTAATTAAACTACTGCAAGTGTTTTGCTTTCTTGCGGGATTCCATGAGAAATTCCATAAGATTTAGCGGCTTCGTCTACCAATTTAGGGATTACAATAGGTGCATCAGGGCGCTTAAAGCCGTTATATGCAGGTGTTAACACCTCGTCCAAAAATTTTAGCGTATCATTATTCTTTATAGATTTTGCTACTTTTTCTGCAACTTTTTCGGCTTCTTCTTTTGCAAATATTGTACCCTCATTCACGTATCTTGCGGTATTACCGAATGAAATTTTATCTATCATTTTTTCTCCTTTTTATTTATAAAATCGTGTCTGACATCGTTCAACAAAACACGTAAAAATAATATTTTGTTAAAAATATCAGATTTACTTAATATTAGTTTACACAATTATACATAAAAATATTTTAATTACTATAAGCCATCTTACCTAAAATTACTCTGCGGTTTGCTCCGGTACATTCAGGTAAGTTATTCGGAATAGCATAATATGTACAATATCCCAGCAAAGCAAAAGCCATGACTTCTTTGAAATTATTTGAAATACCATAATCTTCATGAGTTTTAAGAATTATTCCGTCAGGTAAATACGTTTTTAATAAATTCATCATAACGGGATTGTATGCGCCGCCACCACCAATAACAACCTCTTCAATATCAATTTGCGGTAAAATAAATCTTTCATAAGCTTGCGCTATGGACTTAGCCGTAAGAGCAGTAACCGTAGCAATGATATCTCTTGGTTCTGATGGGGCAAATTTCAATGCGTTCTCTATATAACGATGGCTAAAATATTCTCTTCCCGTAGACTTTGGAGGCGGAAGAAAATAATAATCATCCTGCAAAAGGCAGTCCAGCCACGTTTCGCAAATGACACCTGATTTTGCGATTTCACCATCCTTGTCATAAGTTTTTCCAAAAAATTTATTTACGCAATAATCCAACATTATATTGCCTAAACCAGTATCAAAACCAAACGTAGGATGAGAATGAGATATCATAGTTACATTTGATATCCCGCCAATATTCTGTACGGCTATATTTTTCCCCGTAGGTTTGAACCATTTTTCATCCGCAAAACATACTAAAGGTGCACCCTCACCGCCGGCAGCAATATCTGCTTCACGGAAATTTGATATTGTTAAGCAACCCGTTTTTTGAGCAATTACAGAACCGTCACCGATTTGTAATGTACTGCTAAGACTTATATTATCCAACTTTTCTTTTTGAGGTGAATGAAAAACTGTCTGACCATGACTTGCTATTAAATCAGGCTTGCCAAACTCTTCTATTAAAATATTCGCTGCATTTGCAAAACATTCTCCAATAGCAAAATTCATTTGACAAAGATCTTTAATAGTGGATTCTTGCCTGAATATTTGAAATATTTTAGCCCTTATGTGTTCAGGGTATTTAAAATTTATTCCCTTTATTAATTTGCATTTCAAATCAGGTGTAATTTCACAAAGTCCGGCATCTATGCTATCACACGATGTTCCGGACATCAAACCTATTACTTTTTTTGTTTCTAAATCTTCACCCATGACTATCTTATTTTTTCGGATACCTATTACAACTATTTTAGACCCCAAATCTCCGCTAAGACTAATTACTAAATTGATTTTAATTCATTTTCCCTCATATAGAGAAACACATACCCCTAATCTTCAAGCCCTAACTCTTTTTTAACCTCAAATCTTCCTTCTGAATTTATATTGTGTCCCTATAACCTTAATTAACTTTAACCTTAATCATCCTCACTATCGGACTATTATGCCATCACCTCTTTTTCTTTATGTCCTTCCTTAATCTTAATAACCCAATTATTCTTATATAACCTCTGTGGTCTGGTAGCCACTCTGTCAAAGTTTATTCCCTTCAACAAAATCTAATTTAGAACTAACCAAAATACATTACAAGTAAAAAAAAATTAATTATTTTTTACAATTGCCCATGCCCCCTGTCGCCGTAAATCAAAATTCGTGTTAGCAAATCTTAATGAAGAAAATTTAATGAAATTACGTAAAATTTAACTAAAAATTTTATTGACAATTTGTTTTGTTCAGAAAAATCATCAATAAGCATGGCATGCTATTTTACTTAACATACAGTAGATTTTTTTTGTTTTTTATTGTAATCTCAATATGAGATGAAAGAGTTTAATAAAACCAATACTGTTACATATAATTTAATTTCGTACACCGGTTTTAAATCGTTGCTACTGTTTGCTTTACTTTTAGAATCTCCAAAGTCGTACGAAGAAATTATTGAATATTTCCAAAATCATCCGCACTTGAAAGAAAAAGTTTCCGTTGATACGGTTCGTGTTTACATTACATCTTTAAAGAAAATCGGATGCGAAATTCATAAAACAAATAAAGCAGGAGGCAAAAAGTTTTACATAACGAAACACCCTTATGAATTCAATGTAAATGATAAACAAATTAAAGGGGTTATAAAAATATATAAAATATTGCAGAATACGCTTGATATTAATGATTTAATCGTCTTTGAAAAATTTATGCGCAATCTTGCTAAAAAAATTGATAATAAAGAGTTTACAGATGCCCTCAATAAAGTATCTATATTTAAGAAAACAAATATGAAATTATTGAACAAATTAGCAAACTGCGTAAACAAAAAGCAAACAATAAAAATATTATACAACTCACCTAATTCCGGCAAAAAAGAGATTACCGTCATTACGGATAAGCTTGGTATATACCGTAACAACATTTATCTATACGGCATTAGTCTGGAATACAAACAAGATACTTCATATTTAGTGTCCAGAATTATTAATATTGTAGATATTGTGGAAGATACCAAAACTCCGATTGAAATAAAACCTATTACAGTTGGTTATGAATTAGGAACACTTACACCAAACGTTAAACTGGCAGAAAACGAAAAAATCGTTGAGATAAAAGAAAACTCCGTAATTATTGAAGCTCAAACAACGAATTTGTTTATGATGAAACGTAGAATATTGGATTACGGAGGTATTTGTACGGTTTTATATCCGGAAGATTTTCGTAACGATATAATTAACACACTAAAAGAAATGAGAGAGGTGTATAATAATGGTTAAAGGTACAGGAGAAAAATACAACGATTCGTGCCTTAGAATATTTGCACTTATCTCATTGTTTTCAGAAGGTGATGCAAAGTTTGAGGATGTCATAAAACTATTTGCGGACGAAAACGGTAAAATTGCACAGATTTCAAATGTGGTACTTAATAAATATATGAATACCCTTAAAATTTTTGGCATAGATGTAAGAAAAAGAAAAGGTGTATATTATTTATACAAAATGCCGTTCAGCATCACGTTAGACGAATCAGGCTTGAGAGCGGTCGCTCTTATGAAATCTGCAATGGCATATATGGCAAACGGAAAAACTAAAAAAGAACTTTTAAGCTTTATTGCCGAGCTTGAAAAAAGATATGATTATAAGACAAAACAACTTGATACAGTAATACGAAACACCAGAAACTACGATTTATCATTCTATTTTATGAAGTATAAAAAACAAATTGCAGAATGTGAAAAATTCTGTCAGGAAGAAAATAAGCTTCACATAAAATACATAAATCATGAGGAACAGGAAGTTGTTATAGAATGTTCGCCAATAGAAGTTAAATACCTGCAAAATTCCGTACTTTTCAGTGTATACAGTCCAAAAGATGCTCAAGTCTTTGATATTCCGGTAGAAGCTATAATGAGTATTAGTTTGATAGCTAAAAATCAAAAAATTAAGAACAAAAAATGCACTTCCGTAAAATTCAAACTTCGCGGCGGACTTGCAAAAAGTTACAAACTTAGAGAATGGGAGCATTCTGAAGGCATGGATTCTGATGGTTGGCTCACTATAGTAAATTCAGGAGAAGATTTTGCAGAATTGGCAAACAGATTATTTAAATATAATACAAATTGCGTTGTAATCTCTCCAAAATATTTAAAAAACCAAATTTCAAAAATGATTGACGAATCATTAAAAAATTACCTGTAATAAAGATATAAACTTAGACGGCATCCGCATTACATTTACCTTGCGGAGAACTTTATTCATGATAAAATGGTTTTACAGGAGAATGTATTATGATTAAAGATTATTTTTTAAATAAGATAGAAACAGCTATAGAAAAAGCTGTTGAGGATAATAAGCTCGGAGAAATGAAAGAATACACAAAAGGTTCATTATCAACCGAGCGTCCAAAGAATGCAGACTTTGGAGATTTCGCCATAAATGTATCTTCTTTGGCAAGATTTGCTAAGATGGCACCTCCACAGATTGCTAATACTATTATCGAATACGTTGATAAGGAAGATAACGAATATACTGTTATTGCAGGTTTTATAAATTTTAAAACCGGTAATAAATTATTAATGGACACAATAAAAGAAATTTCCGATAAAAAAGAAAATTACGGAAAACCTGAAAACGTAAAAACAGAAAAAATAATTCTTGAATACATATCTGCAAATCCGACAGGACCGTTTCATATAGGGCACGGCAGATGGGCTGCTATGGGATCTGCATTGGCAAATCTGTTAAAACTGTACGGGCACGAAGTTTATCAAGAATTTTATATAAATGATGCAGGCTCTCAAATCAAAAAATTAGGCAATTCTCTTGCTATAAGAATTAGACAGGAATTAGGAGAAGATGTGGATTTTCCTGAAGATGAAATTGAAAGAAAAAATTATTATCCGGGAGATTATTTAATTCCTGTAGCAAAAGATTGGCTTAAAACACATAAGGGATTACCTGACGATGTGCAGGAACTATGTGATTATGCAAAAGAATATGAAGAAAAGCTCCAGCAAGAATTATTAAAAACATTTAGAGTGCACTTTGACAATTTTTACTCGGAATTAGATTTACATAAATCTGGAAAAGTTGATGAATGCGTTCAAAAGCTAAAAGCAAGCGGCAAAATATATCAACAAGACGGTGCAGATTGGTTCCGCTCTTCAGACTACGGTGACGAAAAGGATAGAGTAATCAGAAAAGCAGACGGTTCTAATACATACCTTACGGCAGACATTGCATATCATATCGACAAAGTTGACAGAGGGTATGATAGATTGATTAATATTTGGGGCGCTGATCACCACGGATATGTTGCAAGAGTTAAGGCATCAATGGAAGCATTAGGATACGATTCCTCAAAATTGGAAATACTTTTAGGACAGCTCGTTAATCTTGTAATCAACGGAAATGAAGTCAGAATGGGTAAGAGAAAGAATATGGTTACCCTCGATGATTTAATCGAAGAAGTCGGAGTAGATGCAACACGTTTTTGGATGTGTATGAGAAATATCGATACGACATTGGACTTTGATATTGAACTTGCAAAAACAAACAGCGACGAAAATCCGGTATTTTATGTTCAATATGCACACGCAAGAGCATGCTCGATATTAAGAAACGCCATTGAAGATAAAATTAATTCTCAAACAGGAGATGTTACAAAAGCACCTATGACAGAAACAGAATTAAATGAGTTCATAAATAATTATAAAGCGGATATGCTTTTACCGACAGTTGATACGGCTAAGAAATTAATTTTGAAGCTTGAAGAATACAAATCAATGATTAAAACATCTGCCGAAACACGTCAGGTTTATACTATTTGCCGCTATGTTCAGGAATTAGCCGGAGAATTTCATTCATTCTATAATGCAAACAGAGTTATATGTGAGGATAAATCGCTTATGAAATCAAGACTGGCACTTGTTCTTGCGGTTAAGAGAGTATTAAAAAATGCTCTTGATATACTGGCTGTAACTGCCCCTGAAAAAATGTAATAGCAACACAATAATATACTTAAAAGCCATGCCACACCTTGACTGGCATGGTTTTTAACAAAAAATCTCAATCTTTAGATTGATAAAATCTACCCTGTCGATTGATGTCATTCCTTTTGTAAACGTATATGCTTATAGTGTAAAAAGATTAGGGAATGAGAGATGAAAAAAATATTTTTTACGATTATCACGATTTTGTTAATGACAGCAGGCAGTTCCTTTGCCGCAGATAACTTTCTTAATTCAGTTATATTAGAAGGCTCCGCTAACAACAATTATAACGTGATACTTCGTACAGATGCTATTGCCGCCGCAAAAAGAACTGTTGAAAGCTCCGATAAGATTGTACTCAATATTAAAGGGTTAACGGCTTCAGATGATATTTCAACAATGTATAGAAATACATCCTCAGCAAACGGAATAATTGTTGAAAATATAGGGAATAACGAAGTTAAAATTCAAATTCAAGCAAAAAATATATCAAAAGCAAACATTATGTTTGATAGTCCGGCGACAGCACCAATTGTTGTATCGGATGGCATTTCACATAAAGCTATAGGTTGGACAATATTTGCACTATTTATACTATGCCTGCTTTTTGTCAAAGCAAAAACCTTGAAAGTAGACTCAAAAGAAAAAATACGAGCAGCTGTACAAAAAAATATAAGAGATAGAGAAATAGCTATGTATAAAAATTACAGAAAAGAATTTCTTGTAAAACCAAGTATTGACTACAAGGTTACAAACCCAAGAATACAGCAAGCTATAAGAAGAGCAGACACTATAAGACATTTGCAAAGATATTCAAAAGTTTAAAATAATCACACATATAACCTTAATAATCCTTAATCATCCGCTTCTAAGTAAGCGGATTTCTTTTTAAAAAGATTAGTCGTCAGGAGAATGTTTAAAAAACATTATTGAAAAATAATAAAACAGGAAAAGGAGGCAAAAATGCTTGAACTATATTATTCTGAAACTTGTCCGTATTGCAAAAAGGTTATAAGTAACTTTGATAATCAAAAGATTATATACAAACCTATGGATGTCACATTACGAGAAAACTACGAAAGATTACTTGGACTAGGACACATGTCTCAAGTACCGTTTTTATATGATACGGATAAAGATGTAAAAATGTACGAATCTGACAAAATTATAGAATACGTGGAGAAAAATTACCGTGCAGCATAATAATTTCAACAATTTTGAATATGATGAATGTTCCGCAAGAGGAGCATGTTCGGTCCCTCCAAGTTTAAGCGCTATTCAAGAAGTTTTAAGAGTAGCACTAAAAGAATGTGCCTTTTATATTGGAAAACTTAAATCCGCAGACATTGATACAATTGAAGCTGAAAAAATTATCATAGGTATTATTGCAAATACAGTGTCTACAACGGCATATCCTGAGGAGCAGGTTCTCGGACTAATTAAAGCTTCGTATGCAACACTAACAAACATTAGAGAAATGTATTTGGAAAACCTTGGGGAACAAGGTTCAGACGATATTGATACACCCGAAATTTTAAGGCTTACACCTGACCTAAACTTGAACGACATCCTTCTATTGGGAGAAAAATTCATACAACAACGGAACAAAAATATTATTTCTGAACGTAAAAATTACATAGATTTAATAATTATTTTAATTATAAATTTATCAGTTAAATTCTCTCAACTATGTGAATATGATATTTTAGATAAGTTATCAGCCGAAAAAATAATAGACGCATTGAATATCCTTAACCGAACACAAATATCCTTAAGTAAATATGAAAATATACTGACGGATTTAACTCTTTTAGACCAAAACCTAAAACACAAGTTATATCTTATATATAAAGAAAAATTTGGAGAAATATCGAATAATAAAGTTTCTCACTCAACAGATAAAGGTAAAGCAATCTTGGTATCCGGCTCAAGTTTATATGATTTGAAGCTTCTGCTAGACGCTGCAAAAGAAACGGATATTGACATATACACCCACGATGATTTAATTATTGCACACGCATTTGCCGCTTTTACCGAATATAAAAATCTAAAGGGGCACTTTGGAACATGTAATGAAAAATGCATACTTGATTTTGCAACATTTCCTGGAGCCATTTTATTAACCGAAAACTCTAATATAAACACCGAATATTTATACAGAGGCAGATTATTTACAACATCTAATATCATCCCAAGAGGTGTAGTCGGCATTAAAAATCACGATTACGCACCACTGATTAATTCCGCAACAGAAGCAAAAGGTTTTGCAAAGGGACAACAAAAAAATAACTCTTTCATAGGCTTTAATCAAAAAATATTGATTGAAAATTTAAATGAAATAACTTCTAAATTTAACACAGGAGAAATTATTCGATTAATTATAGACATAGGAGAAGATAACACTAATAATATTAAGAGAATTAAAAAAATATTATCTGATAATGACTTTTTAATAGAATTTAGTCCTAATATAGACGATAAAAACAGTTTACACATTAATATTTCTAATAATATACCTCTAAGAAATGAAATCTTAAGACATATTTTGAACAAGATAAATATTTCCTCAGAGAATTTATTTTTTGTTTATGCAAAAAGTAACATTTCAGATGTGCCTGATTTAATTAATCTAAAAAAATCGGGCGCAAAAAATGTATTAGTCGGACAATTCTTGCCAAATATCATAAATCCGCAGTTACAAAAATTTTTACAAAAATTCTACGGAATAAAACTCTTAACAACTCCTGAAAAAGATTTTGAAATCTAATAAACGCACATAAAAAGACCTCCCTTAACAAAGGGAGGTCTTTTAGTTTTAAATTAGTATCTGTAATGAGCAAAAGCTTTATTTGCTTCAGCCATTTTATGGGTATCTTCACGTTTTTTGCAAGCAGCACCAACACCGTTTGATGCATCGATAATTTCATTTGTCAATTTATCGATAAATGACTTGCCGCCGCGTTTCTTAGCTGATTCAATCAACCAAGAAGAAGCTAGAGCAAAACCTCTGTCTGCTTTAACTTCAATAGGTACCTGATAAGTAGAACCACCTATACGACGAGCTTTAACTTCCAATAAAGGAGTCGCATTAGACATAGCTTTCTGGAAGATATCCAAAGCTTTTTCGTTAGTTCTTTCTTCAATTTTAGTCAATGTTGCATAAAAAATCTTTTCTGCTAAAGATTTTTTACCTCTTCTCATAATTCTGTTAATGAATTTTGAGATATCAACACTATTATATACCGGATCTGCTAAAGGTATTCTTTTCGCAGGTTTAGAACGTCTTGACATTACTTCTTACCTCCTTTTTTATCTCTTTTAGCACCATATTTAGAACGGGATTGCATTCTGTTTGCAACACCTGCTGTATCTAAGGTACCACGAACGATATGGTAACGAACACCCGGAAGGTCTTTAACCCTGCCGCCTCTAATAAGAACAACACTGTGTTCCTGAAGGTTGTGACCGATACCCGGAATATATGAAGTAACTTCAAATCCGTTTGTCAATCTGACTCTGGCTACTTTTCTAAGTGCTGAGTTCGGTTTTTTAGGGGTTGTAGTGTAAACCCTTGTACAAACTCCACGTCTTTGAGGACAATTCATCAAAGCTGGAGATTTTGTTTTGTCTGTTAGTTTTTTACGTTCTGAACGTACTAACTGATTAATTGTAGGCATTTTTTTCTCCTTTTAATTTGTTCCACCTTGATAAAGACCATAATCTAAAACCCTTACGCATTCTGATTATGACCGGAACTGCCGAACTGCAATATACAAGCTTTATCTAAAACCCTTTTAAATACTGCAGCACCTACGTTCCTGCTTTATCATATTTGTAACCTGTTGAAAATTCAGCACGAAAATTCCGACAAGTGTACATAGTCATTACACCCCAAGCACACTGCTTTGTCAAGCTATGTTAAATATTGTTACTAATTATTCTTCAATCATCGCCATATATCTTGCAATATTGCGAGATTTTGTACTGTTCAGAGATTTTATAACAGTCTTTTGTTTAGTTGTATTTACACCGGAATTGTTATTTGGCAATGAACTTATTTTTTGTTCTGATTTTGTTTTCTCTACGCTCTTTTCTGATTTTTTCGAAGAACCTAATGCCCATCTGAAGCCGGCTGTAAGTGCAACACCGTTTCTTCCGCCGTTACGTACCATTGCCTGAGCATAGCCGCTAAATTTTTCGCCAATGTGTTTTTGTACACCAACACCGTATTCTACGTACGGTTTTGTATATGTATTTGGAAGTTTTACTCCGTTTGCCGTTACGTGTGAATTATTCATTACATTCCATACCATCCCGACATTAAAGTACGGTTGCCATCCGTGGTTCAAGTTTGCTATAAATCTTATTGTCGGATTTATTTGGATTGTATGCAAAGGATCTGAATTTATTCTTACTCCTGCTGCGTTTGTATAATCTAAAGTTTTTACCATTGAATAATTCAACATCAAGTTTGGCTGAATTACAAATTTTCCTTCTTTAAATTCGAAGTTATATCCGGTCTTACTTGCGATACCGCCCATTATGCTTGTCATTTCATCTTTACCGTACATTGTATTTGCTTGTGCAAATCCTGCACCTGCTTGGGCTGTTATTGCGGTAAAGAAATTGTTCTTATAGAATGTTTCGGTTACACCAAGCATTCCGCCGTTTGTAGTCATGTCTACGTCGTTATAGTCGATTGATGAACCGTTATAACCGATGTACAATGTTCCGACATTTGTCCAGCCGTTTCTCAGTTTTCTAAATTCGCTATCACCGCCGATTATTGTCCCATATGATATCATATCGACTTTAGGTCCGTCGTGTAAGTTCAATTTCTCGAATGATGTATACGGTTTTACCCATATTGCTTTATTTGTATGGTCAAGTTCTAAGTCTTTATTTAGGTCGATATTGTTATTGAAATCGGTAGATAAAGCAATCTCATTACCTTTAATCTTTGCTTGTCTTACACTTGCCGGCATAGTTGTAAATGAATATGCGTGTTCAAATGCGTAATTGAA
>DEFJ01000022.1:0-3909 GCA_002350725.1 Cyanobacteria bacterium UBA2855
CGTGCCGATAACATATTTTATGTAAATATTTCTTAACAATTAACTTCTTAAATTTAAAGTTTTAAATAAGTAAAGCCGTACTATAGATTAATAGGACTACATGCAACTAAGATA
The DNA here is from genome assembly GCA_002350725.1 of Cyanobacteria bacterium UBA2855. Lineage (GTDB taxonomy): Bacteria > Cyanobacteriota > Vampirovibrionia > Gastranaerophilales > Gastranaerophilaceae > UBA1221. The sequence goes on from DEFJ01000022.1 coordinate 115, forward strand.
AAAAGAAAGGAACGCGTACAACAAATGGGTTTAGCGGCAACACAAGCCAGATTTCTAGCAATAACTTCCAGAAAGGCAAACTGCGAATTTCGCTCAATGGAACTTGCCCAACAGAAGTTATCTTTAAGCCGTGAGTTAGAATCCGCAACTCAGGATTATGAGTATGCTCAGCAGGCTACAAGACTCATTTGGGATGCAAGTACTCAAGATGGTGATTTCAGATATGCTCTCACCGCAGATATAATGATGTCTCCTTCCGAATTAAACGGATATATTCCATCCTTATTGTCAAGACAAGATGGAAAGATTGCATTGAATAAAAACTATGTAAATGCCGTAAGCTCTGTGCTTACCGATGACGGCGGTATAATATATAACGGTTCGGTTGTATATAAAGGCGATGCAAATTATGATACAGCAAAAGCTTCAGCATTCACTGATTTTATAGAAAACCTAAAAAATAACAGAGCAATATCATCAGCAAGTGCAAAGAAAATGCTTCAAGATGACGGTAACGGCAATAAATTTTATACTTATTATGTTGATGCAGGCGTCGGTGGTGAATTAAAAGGTAAAGAAGTCGGCAATGTAATGTCTATTAACAGTATGTTAAATTATGTTGACTATATTGTTAATAATGCAGCTTCCGGATACTTTGAAACAGGTTCAAAAGAATGGGAACTTGCAAAAGATTTAGTATTTGACTTCGATAGACATGATCGAATTCAGAGTGTTTGGGAAGCTGAGTTATACGATAAAGAAAGAGGTGATTTGAGGGTTGACTCAAATGACGGTTCTTTGTCATGTTCATTGAGTGAATCATGGAACCAAAAAGACGGTACTACCTGTTTATTATATAACGGTTCATATTGTAATGATGCAACCTTTGATAATGAAGGAGTTGCAAAATATTCTTCGCATGCTGTAACTTTGTCTGATTTGTTGAATGAAGATGTATCATTATTGGTTACCGGTCAACAAAACTATACAATGGTGTTGCAGGTAATAACCGATGCTTTAACTAATGGTAAAAATTTAAATGCAAATTCTTTGATTACAAAGAATGTTGATGAATGGTATAACGAATTTATTAACGATAAGAATGATGTAGATGATTATTACAAATTAGTAGAGCATGCTAAGGATGGAAGTGACCCTGCTGCAGCAAGTACATTGGCAATATTAAACTATGTCGATAAATTGGTAAAAAGTATGTACAGATTGTTGATGCCGGATTCTAAAGTTTACCAGAACAGTATAAAGGGTAATCCTACGGCAGAAAATATGAATGCATTCTATAATGCACTACTTAATACAGTTGAAAGATTAAGAAATAACGAAGGTTATGCGGAAGAGAAAAATTATAGAGATATATCAATGTTCTTCTCTCAAAATACCTTAACTCAGGCCGAAAATGCAATAGCCGCAGCAGAAAATTATAACTGCTGGGTTAAATCCGGTAATGAATGGGCAATAAGCTTGTCAAACTTAACAGAAGGATTTTTGACGGATTTTGTAAATGCGATGGATTCGTTCCAGGACAATTGTTTAATTGTACAAAGTGCTAACGCTTCAAGATATATCACTGATAATCCTTATATAATGTACGATGTAAATGTTGTAAACGAAGAGGACAGCGGTTTATGGGAATCTGAATTTTACAGTGTAATTTTCAATAACTTGTGCGCTAACGGTTATTACGAAAATCAACAAATAGACGACAAATCATATTTGGATAATGCTCTTAAAAATGGTCAATTATTTGTATTATCAAAAGATAAAGACAATTATTATTACCAAATGAGATATGTCCAATCTGCTGACGGTCATATAATGGAAGAAGCTGATTCCGCTTCAATAGCAGTTGCAGAAAGAGAATATGTATATAAGAAAAATAAGATTAATTTCAAAGAACAACAAATAGATATTGAAAATAAACGTATCGATGCTGAATTAAGCGCATTAACGACAGAATTTGAAACAGTCAAGAGCATGATTGCCAAGAATGTAGATAAGACATTTAAGTTATTCCAATCTTAGTTGTTTATAAATTTATATATTTGCAGGTAAATTTAATAAGATATATTAAGATTTACCTGCATCTTTTGATTTTTACCTATAAATATGTTATAATATACATGCTATTTATATTTCGGCTAGTGTAAATCTTAACAGGGGGGGAATGAAATCACTTCCTGTTTTTTTTTGTGTAAAACTAAGGTGTAGTTTATTTTTAGATTTGTTGAAAATAATAAAAAATGCGAATATCACACTTTACAAAAGTTCACAATTCTACATCAAAAAACTTGTGTATACATTATTTATAGTGTATATATAAATATTCCTTATTTTTACTAAAAAAACAGTTATAATTGTAAGCATGAAAACTCAAAATGCAAATCAAATAGTTAGAACATTATTGTTAAAGGAAAATTTAACATTAACTAAACTCGCGGAAATGCTTTCTACTGGTGGAAGGAAGTATTACCAACAGACACTTTCGGCAAAACTTATTAAAGGTACATTGCGTGTGAACGAACTATTGGAGATCTGTAATTTGCTCAAATACGATATAGAATTCAAAAAAATATCTATGTAATTGGGCATGCAATAAAAAGGTAATGTAGTGTCAATAAGAAAATTGTGTATGGTAAATAAAGGTTAAAAAGTCCTTTGCATTCTAATTATGGCGTATCAAAAATGTAATAATAAAAGTGCTCATATCTTTATTGAGTAAAAATTTTGCGTGCAAAACGACCGCCGATAATATTAATGGCGGTCGTTTTTGAAATTTATATTTGTTGTATTATTGCATATTTTTTCTGATTTTTTCTTTTGCGTTGTCAAGTTGGCGAATTTTCTTTTCGCATGCTCTTATATCTTTTCTAAGACTAGCGCGTTCTTCTTTTATATTGTTATATCTTGCATCAACATCAGCGTATTTTGTCTTAAATTTTAAAAGTTCATTTCTTACTTCAACTTGAGCATTGTCCAATTGTGTAATTGCACCTTGCATATTTTTGCTTCCGGTTGTATTTGAAATAACTTCGTTAGCTTTAGTTATTGCAGGTGTAGTAGTTGAGCTGGCGATAACTTCTGTGTTATTGCTTGAGCTGCTATATGTTGAATCACTAAAGCTTAAAGGTGTAAACGAACTTTCCGCAAACGCAAAATTTGAGCAAGCACCTATTAAAGCTATTGAAAGCAAAATCTTTGAAAATTTATTCATGAAATTCCTCCTTGTTCTAATATGATATATATAATTATATTGTTAAAGATAAATAAATACGTCATTCAAATAAATGAAATATTAGACATTTTCCATATTTAATGTTTTTATAATAAATAATTAAAAAGGTATTGACATAAAAATTTTTTAATAGTAATATATCCCATGCGAGTCATATATATTATTAAATGTGATGGTTAAGAAATTTTAAGATTTACAAATAATAAGACTTGACACGAAAATTTTACTGAATAGAATTGATAATGCGGCTTATATAAAAGCCAAGTTATGAAAGGAAGCTAAACCCCGAAGGTCGAATGACCTGTGAACTGCAAAGCAGTTGGTATCAGATGGAATGTCTGAATCGGTTAAGCGAGAAGAAATCGAACATTGAAAAGAGAATAGCAAGTCTGAGTATAAAAATACAAGGACAAGAATGACGAAACAATACTTGTTAATTCAAACAAATTGATTCCAAAGACAAAGCTAGACGTAAGTCTAAAAACGAATCGAGCCAATCTAAGAGATTAGATTGAAGAGATAAAACTTTCTGACAATGGAGAGTT
>DEFJ01000022.1:4219-4341 GCA_002350725.1 Cyanobacteria bacterium UBA2855
AGTAGGGAATTTTGCGCAATGGGGGAAACCCTGACGCAGCAACGCCGCGTGACCGATGAAGCCCTTCGGGGTGTAAAGGTCTGTCAGTGGGGACGAACGATGACGGTACCCACAGAGGAAGC
>DEFJ01000023.1 GCA_002350725.1 Cyanobacteria bacterium UBA2855
CGGCTATAGGCTCGTACTAAGTCCTTAGTTTAATATTTTATATCAATTGCTACAAATGATTTACATATATAGCACCTTGTTTCCGTATTATGTACTCCTAAGTTTTCCTTTTTTAAGATGTGAACAATAGGTTTTTTATAATTTGATAAGTTCAATACCATTAATTTCCTATTGCAACAAGGACATCGAATATCAAATTGATATAGTATTTTTTCTTCTGTTTTAACCAAACACTCCACACATCTTCCTTATGTGTACATAGTGTACACAATGATTTCAAAAGATAATCTAAGCATTACACTTAGATTTCCTTTTTGTATTTATAAATAAGTTTTAGTAATATACTCTAATATTTCTTGCCAATCAATATCTGTCAATTCTTTTCTTTTAGCAAATCTTAAAGCTTTATAAACCATTTTATTATCTTTTACATATTTTACTAAATCCGACGCTAATGATAAGCAAGGTTTTGATTCTGCTGCTAAATCAAAAAGTGTTTCTCTTTCTTCATTATTTAAGATAAGAACATCGGCTATTCTTTCAACTACTATATCTTTGGGAGCTGCTCTTAAATTATTTTCAATTTTTGAAAGATATTCGGGTGATATTTCTATCATTGTTGAGAATGCTCTTAGTGAAACACCTCTTTCAATTCTTTTTTTTCTTATAAAGGTGCCAAATTTTTTTCATACTTGTACATTTTGCATAATTCTTTAAATCAAGTGATAGTTAATTTATATTAATCAATGCAATATTCTATCAATTTTTATTATCAAAATTTAGTTTTACCATTGTCTTTCTTGGATACAAGGAACTAACTATGTAAAAGTTTCTTTTTTTTATTTCATTAGAATTATAATCTAAAAAATGAACAGAAGAAATTGGAACCCCCACTGTTATTTCTTTCATTTCTTGAGGCTTTAAAGTTAAATACATTCCACAATCACTGTAATACAAAGAAATAGGATAAAAAAATTGTGATGAGAAGGAGCCGGATTCCAAATGAAATGAAGTCAAATCAAGATTGATTGTTTTTTTACTATTATTATTGATTTGTAGTCTAACTATTGCTAAATTCAGTTGACCATCATCTAAAAAATCCGAGTACTCGTCAATTGTTTTAACTAGTCCTTCATCTTCTCTAATAGTATTCTCATCTAAAAAAGAAGCATCTATAATCTTAAATTGTGCATTTTGCGATGTAAATTCATCCTCTTGTTCATATATTATTCTAATATTTTGTGGAAATTTTAAGTTGACGCTAACAACGCTGGTACAAAACAGACCGACAAGTGCCGCAACAGAACAAATCAAAACTATCAATTTTACTTTTTGCATACTCAAACTATACCTCTATAAAATTCTCACGAATATTAACAACCTTGCCTGAATCAAGTTTTATTATTTTATTACAAAGCATATTTATCTCTTCATAATCATGACACGAGATAATAATTATATTGTCCTCGTTACTTTTTTCTAATATTATGTTTCTTACCTTATTAACTGACTCCTCGTCCAAAGCGTTAAATGGTTCATCTAGAATCAGTAACTTAGGGTTTTCCATAACTGCCGCTGCTATACCTAATTTTTGCTTCATCCCTAAAGAATATTTTCTATAGTTTTTTTTCTCATCGGGATTCAATCCAACTTCAATCATCGCTTTTCTTATATCTTCATCTGAAATTTTCTTTTGTATGCTTGATATTATTTTTAAATTTTTAAAACCACTATAAGACGAAATAAACCCTGGATATTCTATTAATACTCCCGCATTTGGAGGAAAGGACATATCCTTTCCTATAATTTTATCGTCAATCTTCACACATCCCTGACTTGGCAAAATTAAACCACAAATTGCTCTCATCAGCATTGTTTTTCCTGAACCATTTCTCCCAACAAAACCATATATATTTCCTCCGAATAAATCTAAATTGATATTATCTAAAACTACATTTTTTGAAATCTTCTTCGTTAAATTCTCTATACAAATTTTCATATCTAATACCTCTTTTACTAACTCATATCATATCTTTCTTTTTAATAATAGTACTGCCTATAATTGAACAAAATGCAATTATTGATACAGCAATAAAAAATGCCGCTTCATTATTGATATTCTTTATTCCCATAAAATTGTCACGAAGAATCATTATATAATTGAACAGCAAGTACGGCTCGCTATAAAACTCGGATACAATAATATAACCAATTACAATAATCAAACTTAAAATTGGTTTAAGCACAAGACAAATCGTCACCTCTACAATTGATATTGCTATAGAAATAATCAGTGGTAAAAAAAACACACTAAACCAAAATTGATAATTTGACAATCCTGTTAAATCCAATTCCCAAAAAGCGCCGGCAATGTTTTGATTAGGAGTAAAGGAAATACTGCCAAACAAACAAGCAAAAGCACAAGAAACAATAAAGAATAAAAAGTAGTATATCAACACAAAAACAGCACACCATAAAACCCGACATAACCACCACATTATTTTTGATTTTATTTTTATAAGAAAGATGTATGAGCCGTTTTTTAAATCGTTGGTCGCATAATAGGCTACGAAAGAAAATATTAAAGAATGGAAAACAAACCAAATCATTTGTATGTTTATTCCTTGGTTTTCCTCTGAAGAAAAAGGTGGATTACCAAGAAATAGATTCATAAACATATCAGCAATTCCTACTTTTACGTTTAGTTCGCTTTCATTAAAAATATTTGATACATTTTTTACAAATATAAAATCAATAGAGACAAATAATAAAATCACGAATAGAAAAAGCTTCCATTTTTCTATTATTCCTTCCACTATAAAGCGCTTTATTATAACTGAAAAACCATTTTTCATTTTATATAAAGTCCTTTCTGTCAAAAAGCTTTACAAAAATATAAAGAGAAAGTGTTATTAGTAGTGGGAAAATGATGAATAATAAAATTGCAGCAGTCATACTTAAATAATTTGAGGGATTTATCGCATTATCACAAATAAAACCAAGATAAAATTTCACATAACCAAACACATTTACCCCCGACAGTAATACAACGATAAAAAAAGAAATTACCTTTTTGGTTACTAAATTAATAATACATTCCAACTGAGAGAAAAACAAAATTGGCAATAAAATCTTAAAAAAAGTCAATTCAAAAATATAAAAGAAATTGAAATCAAGTATGAGTCCCTTACTTAGATAGGAATAACTTGTACGGCTGTTCCAATTGATCAATTCAGATGAAAACAATCCTCCTATTATACTTGATATTAACACCCAAAAAGTAGATATTGTAATAGACAACAAAAGCACTCTGACAAATTGCCTTAAAGCTATTATTTTTCTGGATTTCATACGATAATAATAGTTAATTGTATTTTTCTGAAAATCAGATAATTCTGTAATAAAAGCAGAACAAATAGGTATAACTATAAGATTCATGTAGTTTCCGGCACAAGATTCTTCCAAAAAATCAGCGACACATACTTCTGATGATATTGACATCATGAAATTTCTTATAACAGTAAAATACACGAAATCAGCAAATGATATAAAGAAGGCAAACAACAAAATTGGAAATAAATACCTCTTTATACTATTACAAAACATCATTGTTTACTCCAATAAAATAAAATGGTATGAAAGAAAACACACCTAGAGATATTGCCAATAACACTACAGTCATAGTCGTTCCTTGTTCGCCAGTTGTTGTTAGTATTTGCCTTAAGCTAAATCCCGGCATATCAATTAATTCAAAAAACATTGAAGAAACTATATAAATGATAAACGGAAAAAGGATTGGAAGAAAACTTTTGCTGGAAAAGTAAGTAATCGGCAAAGACATACATGCAAAAAATCCAGAAAAAATAAAAACAGTAATGCCATATAAAATCGTATAAACAAAAGGATTTTCAAAAAATATATTTGACCATTTATATATTGGGAAAATATTTGTATACACATATGATACTTCAGGCAACATTGTTGGTAAAAAAGCAGAAGATATCATAAAACTAAAAATCATTGGTATAACTACAGCACATCCGCCGCTCAAAAAAACTACAATATATTTTGAAATTAAATAGTTTTTTTTAGGCGTACGTATACATATATTCTTTATTAGGCCTTGGTTTAAATCTTCATAAAATGATTTTCCGAAAGGAATGGTAGCTAAAAAAGGAATAATCAAATAAAAAATGTTTTGCTGTAGATAAATATTGTGGCTTCCAATCCAATTTGTGAAGGATATTTCCAAAAAATCGTCGGGATAAGAATTTTCAAGTATCATTAAATTAGATTTTACGCAAAAAGGTATTCGGTCTATAGAATACCAAATAACTAATGCTCCTGAAATTATCACTGACAACCAAAACCAACGACCGGTAAAATTTCTTTTTATTTCTGTCTTTATTAAGTTAAGCATTTTCTCTCCTTATCTTATTTTGAAATTATAGGAATACTCGCGTCCGGTGGAATGTAAGCAAGAGCTACCAAAATCAGTGATTGTTTCTTTATCTGAGCTAAATCATTATCAGACACTATGAAGACAATTTTGAAGTTTTCTTCTTTCCCTTGCTTTAATTTAACTCTAAAATAACTTTTTGAACCAGGTTGACTTTTTCCTCCTGAATTAAAAGATCTGGGTGAATATAAGTATTCGTGGGTATCTTCAAATGCCAAATTGACACAATTTAAATAAATATAACAATCTTTATCACTTTTATTTAAAAATGAAACATCGCAAACTGCATAGGTATAATTATTAGTAATTTCCCCATGTTTATCCTTCTTTTCATATAAGTCCTGGCATACATCAAATCCTGAAACTTTTTTTGAAGTAGAAATGGAATTATATTTTACATATATATCGTAATATTCATTGTCACTACATTTTTCATCAAAATACTGGAGAATTGTATTTGCATCCTTTTGTAAAAAAGCACCAAATGTTGGATAACTTAATCCGTCCTGGTCGTTACTTGAGCTATCTGTGTTATACACATTATTAGTAGGAATTAAACCTAACTTTATTATGAATCCAATAACTAATAACACTATTAAGAAAAATGAAATTACTAAAACTGATATTGTATATATTTTTTTGGACACAGTATTCTACCTCTAATTCATAATAAATACGGTTCTCTAAATAAAATTGATTTATTTAGAGAACCATCAAACTTAATAATACGAGCAAAAAATGTTATACGCTATCAGGACTCCATAACATATGATAGGCTTTATGCTCTTTGCTCATTATAAAACCTACCGCTGCGTGAGTATAGCTATCTTTACGAACATAGTTTTTCAAGTAACGATATGTCCCTTTAGGAATAGTGACGGCATTTTTTTGAGGTCCATTATATCCTAAATCTTTGCTTCCATAATATCTATCAACCGTATGCCAAATTTGTGAACCTTTAGTAGAAATATCAGCATTACTTGTTGATTTCTTTCTATGTACCCAACAAAAAACCGAACCACCTGAACTAGCTTTGTTATAGCAATATACAGATGTCGTGTTGTATTTTTTTCGATAAATATTAGAAAAAGCAGGTACTCCACCATCATTACTTTTCGCACTTATATCAATGGGTTTATCACTGATGTCTTGTGCGGCATTTGATGAAAATATAGAACTTGAAATCAAGCAGAATACACATAACAACAAACAAACTATTTTTTTATACATATTTTTCCTCCTTGAATTTTAAATATTTGTTATTTGTTGTTTTATACTAATTTCTAATTAAA
>DEFJ01000002.1:0-11899 GCA_002350725.1 Cyanobacteria bacterium UBA2855
ACACGCCGAGCGTGTTTTCGAAGGAAACAATAGCGAGGCTGAAAGAAAAAATGCTTTTGCATTTTTTGTTGTTTGCAATTTATTGCAAACGGTGAAGCCTTTGCGGCGCGCAGCGACGCTGTACCTTTGCGTTTTTTCTTTTTCTTTCGTCTATTTCTTTTTATTTTCATCGCAAGAAAAGAAAAAGAAATAGACATAGTTACATAAAATTAGTTATCTTCACAACGTACCGATAACAAATATTATGTATAAATTTATTTTTAAACTTATTCGCAAATTATGAAATTTGCTGTTTTATAATAGTAACACAATGGAAACCGGTTAGCATAATGAAATATTTTATATAATATTTTATCCTTTTGAAAAAAGGAGAAATTATGAGTGCAATAATGGGAATACTTTTGGATAATCGAGTTGAAGAAGCCGTAAAATTTCAGGAAATAGTAACCGAATGCGGTTGTAATATAAGAACACGTATTGGCTTGCATAACATTGGGGAATACAAATGTATAAACAACGGAATAATCTTGCTTGAAGTAGTCAGCAACATAAACGAAGTATATGACACCCTCTCAAAACACTGGCAAGTCCAAATTATGAGATTTTAATTATTTAATATTTGCTTTTTATACTCTATGGATGTTTTTTTGTAATCAATGCCTGATGCAATTATTGGCTGAGAATATTCAGCTTTATTAATGGAATGAGCATCTACAATCGGTGCAGGCGCCATAATTGTCCATTTGTATTGAGAATACGACATTCTTCTAAAGAATTTTTCAAGCCAGTCTGTTTTTTGCTCTTTTGATAAAGAATTTTCTCTTTCATATACAAATTCAACGTCAAGCATATCATTAATGGTCTGATGTAAATTTTCTACCCGCCATATAACTTCATCTAAAAATTCATAAGGCATAAGCGCCTCTTCCGCCAAAAGTGGTTTGCCGGTTTTTGGATTTATTGCAAGTTCTGCCCCCGGACGCTTTTCTATAATTGACTGAGGGATTGCGTTCTTGATTTCTCTGTTTTTGTTTAACCATTTTGCAAGTGCAAAAAGCTTTGTTTTGGTAACATCAGCAATAGGTGCGAAACCTCCTGACATATCACCGTTTATTGTTGCATACCCCATATATGCCTCAGATTTATCAGATGTCGCAATAGTCAAACATTTGTCAAATTCGTTTGAAATTCCCCAAAGGATATTCGCTCTTGCCCTTGCCTGAATATTATCATTTGTATAAGATTGCTTGTAGCGAAAATCCCATTTACTTTCCATTTGAGAAAACAAAGTATCAAAAGTTTCCCTTGTAGCGTCAAAAATACCTTTTATCGGAATTTCCAAAAAATGTATACCTAAATTATCCGCCAAATCCTTTGCATCATTTTTACTCTCCGAGCTGGTTAATTTTGACGGCATACTAATACCAAATACATTTTCTTTCCCCAACGCATCGGCAAGTAAAACAGCACAAACCGTTGAATCCAACCCGCCCGATAATCCAAGACAGGCATGTTTAAAACCAGATTTCTTAAAATACTCTCTTATTGATTGAATAATTGTTTTATACGTTCTTTCTAAATCAAATTCATAATCAAGACTGAAAGTTTTTGAATAATCATTTGCCAATTCTATGCCGTTTGGCAAAGGATAAATTTTACCATAGTTATCGCTTGGGTCAACTATAAAAAATTGTTCTTCATATGATTTAGCTCTATAAATAACATTCCCGTTTTTATCATAAACTCTGCTTGCCCCGTCATATGATAAACTATCAGATGCTCCGACCTGATTTACATATACAAAAGCCGCAGAATATTTTTTTGAAATTTGAGAAAATATATTATGTTTTAAAAATTCTTTACCAGTTCTTGTAATATCAGCCGAACAATTTATCAAAAAATCAAGTTGAAATTCTTCTCCTGCATCAAGAACTTGTTCTACATCGGTACACTCACCAATTACGATAGCTGACTTTTTATTATCAATTTCTAAAATATTATTTTTTTTATCTGCCGGAACATTTTCGAAATATTTATCTGTGTTTATTTGTAAATAATCAGACGAAATAGTTTTTCTTATGATTTTTTCAATACGACCGTTTGATAAAACTGCAACAGAATTATAGTATGGTTTGCCTTTGTTTGAATTATTTTTTTCAACAAAACCTATAATAACTTTTGTATTTTTAGTGTATTCCGCCAAAACCTCAAGCCATTCCCTGCAATCTTCAACAATATGAGGGAATTTTACCAAATAATCCCCGAACGGAATCCCCATTAAAAAGCCTTCAGGGAAAATTATTGCTTGAACACCAAGTCTGTTTGCCCAATCAATCCATTTCTTAGCCTTTTGTGCGTTATATTTTAAATTGCCGCAAATAGGGTTTGCCTGAGCCAACACAACTGAATTTTCACTTAATAAAGGTTTGATTTGTTTCTCAAGTTCATCCTTATCTTGTTCTGACAAATTGTCTTCAGCTAAATCTTTATCAATTAATTCAGATAGTTTATATATTTCAGCGTTCATATATTTCCCGTTTCTTTTTATAATTAATCCATTTCTGCAATCGGATATAAGCGTTTAAAATCTCTTACAATCGATAAATCAAGTTCTGCATATACCCCGGACTCATATGTATCAGCACCGGCAACAACCGTTCCCATAGGGTCGCATATCATAGAATTACCTATTGCAAAAAGATTTTTACCGTTCAAACCGACTAAGTTTGAGGTAACAAAATATGTTAAAGTTTCGCTTGCTCTGGTCATATTCATTGCCTGCCACGTTTTTATAAAATCGGATTTCATTTGCTCTGAAAATTCGTTCATTGTTATCCAACCTGAAGGAGAAGCAATTATTTCTGCCCCGGATTTAATCAGTTTGTTATAATGCAAAGGAAATTTTATATCAAAACAAATACTCATTCCTACTTTTGCAAAATCAAAATCCGCAACTACAATTTTATCACCGGGAGTAATATATTTATCCTCATTACCGCCTGCAAAGTTGTAAAGATGAATTTTTTTGTACTCTGCAATTACATTACCTTCTCTGTTTATTGCAAAAGAAGTATTATATCTGTTTCCTCCGTCTTTTGTGATAACAGTACCGGCAATTATATTGGTTTTATATCTTTTTGCAATGGCACGCATTTCAATTATTGTATTTCCGCCTTTTTCATCCTCGGGAGCATTTATAAAAGCCTCATCGCATATTCCCGTAGAAAAAAACTCCGGCAGCACTACCAAATCCAATTGTCTGTCACTGTACTGATGAATTATTTCCGTTACTTTTTCTATATTACCTTTTTTGTTTCCCAAAATCGGATTATATTGTAAACTTAATATACAAGCTTTTTCCATTTTGCTCTCCTTTTTTGAAAGTAATTATATCATTAGAAAAATTTCTGTTCAATAATTAATTAGACGTTTTATCGTTGCTTTTATCAATATTTTCACTTTGTTCCGACTTATCCTCATTTACTTTTGGTAATTGCCAAGGAAGATATTTTTCCGGTACAAGAGGTTTTCTTGTCCATATAGGATCAATAACCAAAGTACAAACTTCGGGATTATTTACAAAGCTGTTCCACAAATCTTCTGCTTCTTTGCTATACAAATACGGAGGATTATTTTCTTTCATTGTTTTATACAACTGATAGCGCTGCTCATCATTAAACCTGCATTGCAGAGAAATATTTCCATGCATAGAGGATATAACCTGATGATAAAAACAAGTATTTGAATTTTCTCGTGCAAAAAATTTCACATCATTAAAAACCGTACCTTTATTGTTAATGGAATTTTCTTCAGCGTACATGCTGCAAGTTTGAAATTTATCGGTGAATTTTTCTGAAAAACCGTTATATGAATAAACAGGCAAAGATAAACTAAATAGCAATAATAAAGATAGAGTTATTTTTTGTTTTTTTGACATTTTTTTCAGGACTTTTTCAAACGGAACAATTGGCAGCATTTTGTATCCGCAATCTTCAGACAATGCGCCCCCCATAGAAAACAGTTCCTCTTGCGGATAACGGCGGCATATACCGGGACGAGATTTATGAATTTTACATTTATGAGTTTCGGGGTCAAGATTTTGACATTCAAATACCAACCCCGTTTCATCCTTATCTATAACTTTTAAATACGTATAAAATCTGTGCAAATATTGAAGCTTTTTAAATTCTTCCTCGTCTTGTATGACATGCTTAAAATGTTTTACGTAAATTTTTGTACAACATTTCCCGCAAGCCTTGCATTTACCTGTTCTGTAATATTTTCTTCTCAATATCTTTGAGAGCACAAATTTTCGTATTTCCAACAAAAAGTTTTCCATACAAACATAATAGCATGGAAAACCTTAAATCTCACGATACGGGGTGTCTTCCCGACACCCCGCAATACTTGTTACTTACAATGACGAAACGTTGAAATCTCTTTCTGCCATTGCACTGGTTGATTCACAAACAAATTTCAGACATTTATCAATAAATGCTTCAACTTTATTCAAGTCACGCTGTAATTCTTCATAATCAGCTTCTTTTTTGTGTTCTGTAACTAATGTTTCGTAATTCATCAGCATATCTCCTTAAAAACTTCTACATTATATACTTCGGTAAATATGCGAAAAAACTTTAATATGCAAGATAAAAAATTTACATTATTTAAAATATAATTATTTGATACGCTAACAAAAAGCCGACTTGTTATTAGGAAATACTATATATCAACATCTCTCATCATATCGACTAATGTCTGTATTGTAGTTTCCATACTTACGCTATCGGAAGTTCTCTGCTGCAAAAAAGCATTAACCTGCGGCATCATTTGAATTGCAGTATCTAATTTAGGATTTGACCCCGGTTGATACATACCGACATCAATCAAATCCTTATTCTCTCTATACATAGACATAATTGTTCTCATCTTTGCAGCAGCTTCTTTATGTTCAGGAGTAACAATTGCAGACATAAGCCTTGATATACTTCCTAAGACATCAATTGCGGGATAATGGTTACTTTCTGCAACTTTTCTCGATAAAAAAATATGCCCGTCAACAATCCCTCTGACAATATCCACAATAGGATCGGAAATATCATCACCTTCCATTAGCACTGTATACAATGCCGTGATAGAACCCTTTGGACTATTTCCTGCTCTTTCAAGAACTTTCTGCAACCAAGAAAAAATTGACGGAGGATAACCTTTCATTGTAGGCGGTTCCCCAAGTGACAAACCTACTTCACGCCCCGCCATCGCGCAACGTGTAACAGTATCCGTCATAAGAAAAACTTTTTTCCCTTGATCTCTAAAATACTCACAAACAGCAGTTGCGGTTAACAGCGCCTTTTGACGAATAAGAGGAGGCTTATCTCCGGTAGAACAAACAAGTACAGACTTAGCCATACCCTCTTCGCCAAGAGAATCTTCTATAAATTCTTTTACCTCTCTTCCACGTTCTCCAATCAGAGCAACTACGTTAACATCCGCATCAGAATTTCTCGCAATCATACCAAGCAGGGTACTTTTTCCGACACCTGAACCCGCAAATAACCCCAAACGCTGACCGCAACCCATTGTCATACAAGCATCAATAGCACGCACCCCTGTAGAGAATATTTCCGTAATAATAGGTCTTTCAAACGGTCCCGGCGGAGGTCCCTCTATTGAGCGCCAACTTGCCCCTGTTGTATCCAGAGGTTTACCATCTAAGGGGTTACCCATAGGATCAATCAATCTGCCCAGCAAAAAATCCCCGACGGGTACAATAATAGGATTTCCCGTACTTACTACCGTACTTCCTTGTCCGATACCGTTTGCATCAAGTAAAAGAAGTAATTGAGCGACTTCGCCTTTAAATGCCTGCACTTCCGCAGGTTTTTTCCCGCCATCGGCTGTTTCAATAAAACATAAATCACCAACCTTCAATCCCGGAAGCTTAACCTCAACGGTTAAACCCAAAAGCTTTGATACAGTACCTTTAAATTGAAATAATTCGGTATTACCCAATTTATTTTTAACAAGTTCTTTCAGTGTATCTATATTAGATGTGTCAATATTAAGCTCTGCCATAATTTTGATTATAATACTTTTTTGGAGTTTTTCAAGAAATTTACATAATAAGCACTAATAGGATTTACCAACTAAAGACAAGTGTGTATCTTCTTCTATTCTGTCATCAAGTTTAGACAAAACAAATTTTTCACCATATCTTTTTTCCAAAGCCAATGCAATTAAATAATCTGCGAAATGAGGATTTTTGGGCAGAAAAGAACCATGCAAGTACGTACCAAAAACATTTTTATAACGTCCGCCCTCAGTTTTATCTTTTCCGTTGTTACCGTTTCCTACTTCAACAATTCCCAAAGGTTTAGTTTCGCCTTGCAAATAGGTCAAGCCGCTATGATTTTCAAACCCGACAAGAGATCCCGGACTCACAATACTTGTTTTTACTGTTACATTACCGATAAATCTCGTACTACCTGCGACAGTATAAGCATCCATCAGGCTTATTCCGTTAAGTCTGTCCTTGTCGTGCGGTTGATAATAATGTCCCATAAGCTGATACCCGCCGCAAATTCCTAAAAATACAGCATTTCTTTCCCGTTCTTCGGTTAGAAAATCTTTTTGCAGGTATAATTCACCGGCAACTTCTTCTTGCTGCTTATCCTGTCCGCCGCCTATAAAATATATATCATGCTCAGATATCTTATCCCCTATATTAACGTCTTCAAAATCTACGGTTATTCCTCTCCACTCACAACGCTTTTTGAGAGTTATGATATTTCCGATATCTCCATATAAATTTAAGAGTTTCGGGTATAAATGCGCAATTGAAATTTTCAAATCTTTCTCTTCCATAACTTTGATTGTATCATAAATTTTAAGCTATGGTATAATTTTAATATAGTTTAAGAAACAAGGAAACAAAATGCTTATAGATACACACACTCATATAAACTGTTTGGAAAAAATTAGCGCCGATGAGGCAGTTAAGAATGCTGAAGATAACGGTGTTACAAAAATTCTTGTTCCCGGAGCAGCGCCTTGCGATATTGATGAAATTCCGGAATTAGTGAAAAAATATGACAACGTCTACGGTATGCTTGGTATTCACCCGGAAGATGCAAAGAATTGGGATGATAAAATACTTGATAAAATACGTAATAACGTAAATTCAAACAACAAAATTATTGCAATAGGCGAAATTGGTTTAGATTACTATTGGGATAAGAAACATAAAGACATTCAAAAAGAAATATTTATAAAACAAATAAAATTAGCTAACGAATTACATTTACCGATATCAGTTCATGATAGAGATGCGCATAAAGATTGCTTTGACATTCTAAAGGAATACAATAAAACATCAACTGTTGTAATGCACTGTTTTTCCGGAAGTGTGGAATTTGCAAGGGAATGCCTAAAAGAAGGTTGGTATCTTGCAATTGGGGGAGTTGTTACCTTTAACAGTGCCATAAAAACAAAAGAAGTCGCAAAAGAAGTTCCTCTTGAAAGATTAGTTTTGGAAACAGATGCACCGTATCTTACACCTGTTCCATATAGAGGAAAAGAAAACCAACCCGCATACGTAAAATATGTAGCGGAAGAAATTGCGAAATTAAGAGGAATAACAGTTGAAGAAGTTGCAAAAGCAACTACAAAAAATGCTGAAAAAATATTTTTTAACAAATAGCTTAACATAGTGCCAAATTTAAATTGTTATAGTATAATTTTTCGGTAATGTTATAAACAAAAGGTATCTGATGGGTTTTTTCGATAAAATCAACGAAATACGCAAACAAATCTCCGAAGTGGAGAATAATATATATCACGGCAAAGAAGAGTATCTTGAAATATACGAGAGAAATCTTCAACTTGAACAAGAAATTAAAGAACGAACAAAGGAATTGAACATTGCAAATAAAAGAATGCTTACTTTGCAAAACATTCTTGATATGATGAATTCCGCAAAGCCACTTCGCAATGTATTGGAAACAGTTGTAAACAGTATTCAGGGAGAATTTGGGTACCTGCACAGTACAATTATGAGAAAAGAAAAGGATGATGAAGGCTTTTTTCTTTCCGTAATTGCAGAAGCCGATGATATTACAATAAGACGAGCATCCAATATTTTAAAAACACCTATTCAGGCTCGTCGATTGGCATACACAGAAAACGAAATATTTTACAATACCTTAGAAAAACATGAAATAATTCAATCAACAGATGTAGGGGCATCCCTTAGAGCCATAATGCCTGATTTGGATAAATCAGTTATTGATGAGATTTTGAGTGACAAAGCAACCCGTTCAATAATTTCAATTCCGCTATATGCACTCAAAAAACCTTTTGGAATTTTTGCGGTATTTTCCTCTCGAGAAGAGCTTGCAAAATCAGAAACAGACTTTCTTGCAATGTACGCACAGCAAATAGAGCTGGCAATTACCATTGCTAACCTGTTTGAACGAGTTAAAGAACAAGCTGTAACAGATGGATTAACAGGTCTATATAACAGAAGATATTTTGAAGAATACCTCAAAAAAGAAGTAACAAGAGCTCTACGTATAAATCAACCGTTTAGTATTATAGGTCTTGATTTAGACTTTTTAAAGAAAATCAATGATACATACGGACACCAATTTGGTGATTTGGCAATAAAAACAATTGCAGAAGTTTTAAAATCAAACGCAAGGTCAATTGATACAGCAGCGAGAATGGGAGGAGAAGAATTTAACGTTATTCTTCCCGGAGTATCCTCTAATGGAGCAATGATTGCGGCAGAACGTATCAGAAAGGCAATTGAATCAGTAGAAATAGATACAATCGGACATATTACAGCAAGTATTGGTGTTGCAACTTTTTTAGAGCACTCCGATAGCATAGAAGACGTTATGGAACTGACAGATCAGGCAATGTATATGTCAAAACATAATGGAAGAAATCAAGTTACACTCGCCAAACCTATGGATGAAACATCATGGCAAGAGCTTGCCGTCAGCGCATTTCTTGACATTTTAAACAAGAGAAAAATTCCGCTATCAGAAGAATTTAAATCGGATTTATCAGCAAAACTTATGTCATCAGCGCCTCAGAGTGAAATCTTATATTCTGTTGCGGATTTATTGACTCAAACATATAACCCTATGCACACTCAAGGTAATGTAAAATTAAAAGTTCTTACAGCGGTTGCTCTTGCCAAAAGATTTGATTTGTCAAAATCAGACATAGATAATTTAAAAATTGCTATGCTTTTATATGATATAGGGAATCTTTTAGTGCCGCAAAATATATTTAAAAAGAAATCCCCGCTAACAGAAGATGAAAAAAATCAAATTAAAGAACATCCTCTAATTGCAGCTAAAGAAATTTTAACTCCAATATCATACATACAAGATGTAATTCCGATTGTTGAATATCACCACGAAAATTGGGACGGAACAGGATATCCGGCAAAACTTTCTAAAGATGATATCCCTATGACTTCACAAATAGTATTAATTGTAGATGCATTTTTCGCACTACTTGAAGATAGAGCATACAGAGAAAAACTTTCACCTCAAGATGCAATTGAAGTAATTAAAAAAGACGCCGGCACAAAATGGAACAGCAATTTAGTCGATGAGTTTGTAGCACTAATTGAAAACGAAATAGAGTAATGAAAGAAAAAGAATTTATCAATATTATAAAAAATACTCTAAGTTCAAAATACATAGGAGATGATTGTGCATACCTTGAAGATTTGGGGATTGTAATTTCTCAGGATAGTTTGGTCGAAAATGTACATTTTTCACTTGATTATATGAATGCATATCAACTTGGATATAAGTCTGTAGCCGTAAATATTTCAGACATTTGCGCAAGCGGAGCTGAACCTAAATATCTGACAATTGCATTATCATTACCGGAAACAACAGACAATAAATTTATTGAAGAGTTTTATATGGGTGCAAAGGATGCCTCTTTTGGCGCAGAAATCGTAGGCGGTGACATTACAGGTGCAGATAAAATATATACATCAATAGCAGCAATAGGTTCAAGTATAGGAAGAAAAATTTCTTCCAGAAGCGGAGCAAAAGTCGGACAAAAAGTTGTTATTTCAGGATTGCACGGTTCATCCTCGGCAGGTTTAAATATATTGTCAGGTAATAAATATGATAACCTTACGAAAGAAGAAAAAGAAAAATTTATAAACGCACATAATTTGCCGCAACCTCAAATAGAATTTTCCAAAAAGATTGCAGAAAGCACAAATAGCGAATATGCAATGATGGACACCTCTGACGGGCTGGCTGACGCATTATCTGCTATAGCGGAAATGAGTGGCGTTATGCTTGATATTGATTATGATAAAATTCCAAAAGACAAATCATTATCAAAAATTCCTAACAGTAAAAATCTTGTCTTATATGGCGGTGAAGACTATGGATTGGTAGCAACAACAGATAATACTAAAGATTTCACAATAATAGGAGAAGTGAAAGCAGGTACAGGAATAAAATTAAACTATTCGGACGGAACATACGAAAAATTATCTCGCACCGACATTGAAAGTAAATTATATAAGCATTTTAAGGAGTAAGAATGATAATTAATGCAATAATAACAGCCGGAGGAACATCTTCCAGATTCGGTAACAAAAACAAATTATTAGAAATAATTAACGGCAAAGAAGTTATAAAACATACCGTTGACGTTTTTGAAAAATCTTCCGCGGATAAAATAATAATATGCGCAAACCCGTCTATAATCAATGATTTCAAAGAGATATTTAAAGATTATAAAAAAGTAGAAATTATAGAAGGCGGTCAAACAAGACAAGAATCCGTATATAACGGATTAAATCACTGTGAATGTGATTACGTATTAATCCACGATGGCGCAAGACCTTTGATTACGGTGGATTTAGTAGAGTTATGTATTAATTCCGTAAAAGACAGAAATGCCGTTTCTGTTATGACAAAAACAGTTGATACAATAAAAGAAGTTGTTAACGACAAAATTATAAGAACAATAGACCGTTCAAAATTATACAATACTCAAACTCCTCAAGCGTTTAAATATGACATTATAATGCGAGCGCATAAAAAGTTTATAGGGCAAGCATACACTGATGACGCAGGTATGGTTGAAGCTTTGGGGGAAGATGTTTATATTGTAAACGGCAGCTATAAGAATATAAAAATAACTACACAAAACGATATTGATATAGCAAAAGTATACATGTCAGAAAACATATAGAAAAAATTTATTCTGCAATATCGGTTCTCAAATATTCAACAATTCCTCTCAGTCCCAATTTATAACTATCAGCGCCAAAACCGCTAATTTGAGCAATACAAACAGGCGCGACTAAAGATTTATGTCTAAAATCTTCTCTTGCATGAATATTTGTCATATGAATTTCAACTGTCGGAATATTTACAGCTGCAATAGCATCACGAATAGCAACACTGGTATGCGTATACGCAGCCGGATTTATAACTATTCCGTCAAAATTTTGATAAGCAGATTGAATTTTTTCTACAATTTCACCTTCGAAATTGCTTTGAAAAGTTTCAATATCAACACCAAGTTCAAATGAAAAAGAATACAAATCTTTTTCTAATTCTTTAAGGGTAAGGTTACCATATTTTTCAGGTTCGCGAACCCCCAACATATTCATATTAACGCCGTTTATAATCAATATTTTCATGCCATTCTCCTATACAACTATGATACTTCAAAATCAATTAATTGTAAATTTTTATTACATTTTTAAAACATGATGTAACATGAATTTCATGTTCAGCATATCATGCATGTACAACTATCCCCAAATCTCCTCCCAAGATTATTGTGAAGCTATACGAAAGAGTGTAGCTTTTTTTTTACCCGCCGAGCAGAGGAATGAGCG
>DEFJ01000002.1:12123-178165 GCA_002350725.1 Cyanobacteria bacterium UBA2855
TCGTTTTACTTGTGAGCGGTTCCATTTTTTGCGAGGCGGGAAGCCGAGCAGATGAATAAGCAATGCGAGTGCCAAAGGCACGATATAAGAGGCTTCGCTCGCTGAATGCGACGAAGACACAACATAAGATCAAACAAGTATTGCAATTAATATACGAAAACCGGACTTTATCCGGTTTTATAAACTTTATGAATTGCCGTTTGGACTAACGTATTCTATACCTAATTCTTTTAAAGTCCTTATAAAATTTTGTGCACAAATTTTTTGAGCTTCAGGAGGAACAATACGTAAAATTTCAACGGTTTTAGAAATAATCGGGTCCTTATCATACCAACGATTATTTGCATTTACCGGTTTAACTTGAGCATAAAATCTGTCCACAGTTTCTTTTGAAACTTTTTCTTCTATTTTATGAAGAAAAATCTCTGCCTGAGCATGCAACTCATTCTGGTAGTTTCTTAATAGTTCAATAACTTCCAGCAATAAAGGATCATGATCATACCAGCGTTTATATGTAGGACTCATTATGTATTCCCTCCGTTAGGTTGTCGGGAGAAACGATACTTTCATCTCTTCTCTCAATCTTTCCTCCTAACAATCTTAACTTAGATTCAAAATTTTCGTATCCTCTATCTATATGATGTAAATTATCGATTTCAGAAGTTCCCTCAGCCATCAAAGCTGCAACAACCAAAGCTGCACCCGCTCTTAAATCAGAAGAAGAAACACCTGCACCCGTCAATTTTTTTACACCTTTAATAATTGCGTGGTTTCTGTCCTGATGAATATCAGCACCCATACGACGAAGTTCAGGGACTTGCATAAATCTGTTTTCGTATAAACTTTCCGTAATAATACCAACACCGTTTGCGGTAGACAATAAAACCATAGCCATTGATTGTAAATCCGTAGGAAAGCCCGGATAAGGCTGGGTCACAAAATTTATAGAATTTAATCTGTTTTTACAGCTAACCTCTAAAACCGTAGGTTCTAAAAGTTTAATATTAGCACCCATTTTCAATAACTTGTCCGTAAAGAAAGTTAAATGAGCCGGAAATACGTTTTTGATTATACCCTTACCTCTGGTAGCAATAATAGCGGACATAAATGTGCCGGCCTCAATTCTGTCAGGAATAGTTGTATATTCAATCGGATGCAAATCTTCAGGTTTTACACCGTTAATCACGATTTCCGAAGTGCCTGCACCGTTAACATCAGCGCCTAAAGTGTTCAAGAAGTTTGCCAAATCAACAATTTCAGGCTCTTGTGCCGCATTCTGAATTCTTGTAGAGCCTGAAGCTAAGATTGCGGCAAGCATAATGTTTTCGGTTGCGCCAACCGACGGAATATCTAAATAAACATCAGCGCCAACAAGTTTTGAAGCCTTTGCGTGAACATATCCATTTTCAATTTTAATCTTTGCCCCAAGAGCTTCCAAACCTCTAATGTGAAAATCAACTCTTCTTTCACCGATTGCGCATCCGCCCGGAAGAGCAACTCTCGCTTCCTTACATCTTGACATCAGTGCCCCCAAAATAATAAATGAAGCTCTCATTTTGCTTACCAATTCATATTTTGCGGTAATACTTGTCAAATCTGTAGCATCAATAACAATTGATTTCTCTTTTTTATCATAAGTTGTTTTAGCACCAAGACCTTCAATAACACTGAGCATAATTTCAACGTCTGTTAAATCCGGCACATTATATATTTTCGTAGCACCCTTTGCCAATATTGCAGCTGCCATAAGCTTCAATACTGAATTTTTAGCACCACCTATTTCTACCTCACCTTTTAACGGGGTTCCACCCTTAACATAATATTTATCAGCCAATTTTCCCTCCGGAAAATATTATATCCTACTAATCTTACCTATCTATCATAATACAACCAAACCCATTAGGTGTAAATAAGTTAAAATATGTAAAGATGAGTTTTTATTTTATTCTATTTAACGCAACTTTTTGGAGTATTTCGTTTTAATATATATAGAATTAAAAGGTTAGTATATGAGTGTTCAAAAAATAAATTTTACTTCATCGTTGTTAGCTAATACTCCTGTTTTGCAGGAACAAAATAAAAATGTGACAGCACCTGTTCAAGCAGAGCAAACAAATAATGTTAAAGAAAATACAATACCAACTGAATCAAAAGAGATTAGTACAGACGAAAACAATCATACCGTAAGAAATTGGTCAATCGGGCTTGGCGCAGCTGCTGTTTTGATAGGTTTAGGGGTTGCAGGGCGAAGAGGACACTTTGGAGAAGGTATGCAAAAACTTCTTGGCGGCAAACCAAAAGTAAAACCGACAACTCCTGAACCTCATACAGAACTTCCTGCGGGCACAAATCCAACTCCAAAAGGCGGCGGAGAAACCCCGCCACCGACAGAAAGTACCGACGGTATTCATACCTTTAAAGACGGATGGGACGATTCAGAGTTAGTTACCGAAAAAGTCGGTAGCAAACCTGTTGCAGAAAGCACGCCTAATCCGGAAACTTCTGTGCCAAAAGCAGAAGAAAATATTTCTCCTGCTACGACAGAAATAAAAATTACAAAAGCTGAAATGGAAGCAATTAATTCGCAATTGGATAGAACAATTCCGAAAATTGATGAAAGCCTGCTTAAAATAGAAGTTTCTCCTTTGGATAAAGTTATAGCAGACGGATTGGACTATACAAAGTTTGAACCGATTGGCACCCCAAACTCCTTTAAAACAATTGAAATGCCTGGCGGTAAAAAAATCGTAGCATATTACGGAAGTGACGGGAAAATTTATGATGCAACGTTATATAAAAATGTAGATAATGTTGAACATGAAATATCAAAAATGGATTTTACTAAAAATGGAAATCCTGAATATTACACACCAAAAGATACAAATATAACAACTTTTTATAACGAAGACGGCACAATTCACTTTTCAATGCCAAAATCTGACGAAAAGCTTAAATTTTACCACAACGAAAAAGGTGAATTGATGAGTTTAATCCAAAAAGATGAAAACGATGTTGTAATTAAAGATATAGATTTTATACCCGGAACAACCAAACTAAAACAGATAGTATATGGCGCTAACAGCTATGCAACTCATAAAGCCAAGAAGATTGAACTATTTAAAGACGGAGTTTTGGATAAAGAAATATTTATCAAAGATGGCGAAAAAATAGAAGTCGAATTAAGGTAGCGTTCATTATACTGCACGAACAAAAATGTCTTGTATAGTGCGTGTCAACGCACCGCATTTTTTGGTGCAAAAAATCGCACCCCACATAACTTATATCTTGTTATCGCGAGAAAATCTTTGATTTTCGTGGCAATCCAGTGTGCCGTTTTGGATTGCCACGTCGCTTACGCTCCTCGCAATGACAGGTTATTATATATTGCCACGCTCCCGTTGGTCGCTCGCAATGACAGAGGAGTATGGTGCGTGTCAACGCACCGCATTTTTTGGTGCGAAAAATCGCATGCTATGGATTATTTTTTATTTTACCTTTTATTTTTGAATACAAATCTTTTGGAAACTCTATTGATGTATAATATCCGATTTTTTTAAACGGAAATGGAAACTTCTTAGCAAGAAATCCAAAAAATTTGTATATTAAAAAATACACAGGAAGAATCCAAAAAAAATCCGTTCCAATAACCTCAGTAGGACTTAAATGAATATAGTATTTCCCGAAGGTTCGCCCTCTAACATTTTATTTTTCTTTGGTAATGGTTATTATTTAAATTTACAATATTTTTTGTTTAATATCCATTCCCCATTATGTTTGATGCAGCTTTCTTGATTAACTACAATTTGCCCATATTCCGTATTTAAAGACATACCTTCTTTACAATAACCTGTATCAAGACAAAAATCGGCATCATTTATAAAATACTTTATAGCATATAACAATACTAGTATTATTAGTATTATAAAAGTTACAAATATAAATCTATTCATAATCATCACTTCAATATTCTAACACAAAATTTTAATATTTTTGTGGCAAACCGTTAGGTCTATATTTATCAACTAAATCTTTGGAATTTTTATTCGGATAATTTCTACCTTGCATTCTTCCGTATTGGTTAGCTCTTAAATCTTCTTTTGAATCTTTTATACTATCCTTTAATGTCATACCCTTAAATAAGGTATTTTTAAATGTATCTGTTATTTCTCTTAAATTACTGATGACAGAAGCCGTTAATTCTCCTAAAAATCCTCTTTGAGATGCTTCGGTATTTGCTTTTGCGTGAAAGTACTTATCTGCACCAATAGTATTTGCTTCTTTCATATCGTTATAATTTTGTACAAAATCTCCAATTGCATTTGGAATTTGTTTTATAGTATCTGCATATTTTTCCGCTTGTTCTTTTTCATGATTTATGTTTCTGGTGTACATATCTTGGACATTTTGTAGTGCTGACGCTCCGCCGGTAGGTACTCCATCCTGTTTTGAATGTTCTAATCTTAATATACCTCCTTTTAAAATCGGCAATCTTGCTGAGTTAAATCTGCTATAAAAAATTAATTATTTGTTTAATTTTTGTTTGGAAAATAATAAAGCACCGCCTATAAAAATAGAGGCGGTGCTTAATCTTATTGTTACTTACAATTACACACTTGCAACTGATTTGGATTTTTCAATACAATCAATCAATGTGCTCGCAACAGTTCTCTGTTCTTCTTCTGTTAATTCAGGGAACATCGGCAATGATATTACCAATTCTGTGTTCTTTTCTGAAATCGGAAGTGAACCCTTGCCTACACCAAGGTATTCGTGAACTTTTTGTAAGTGCAAAGGAATCGGATAATATAACATAGCGCCGATACCACGTTCTTGAAGCATTTTATGAACTTCATCACGATTAGGAACTTTTACCGTGTATTGGTGATATACACAATATGTGTCATCCAATTCTTTTGGAGTTTGAATATCAGCACAATCCTTGAATAATTCGTTGTAATAGTGTGCATGTTTTCTTCTCAACTCATTCCAAGTCTTTACGTGAGGCAATTTTACTCTCAAAATCGCAGATTGGATTTCGTCTAAACGGCTGTTTACACCGATTTCATCGTGATGATAACGAACAGCTCCGCCATGATTACGCAACGCTACAACTCTATCACGAAGTTTTTCGCTGTTTGTCATGATAAGACCGCCATCGCCCATTCCGCCTAAATTCTTTGTAGGGTAGAAGCTCAAACATCCGAAATCACCGAATGTACCAACCATTTTACCTTTATATAATGCACCGACTGCCTGACAACAATCTTCAATTACGTGTAAATTATGCTTTCTTGCAACAGACATAATTGCATCCATATCACAAGGTTGACCGTACAAGTGAACAGGAATAATTGCCTTTGTCTTAGGTGTAATTGCAGCTTCTAATTTTGATGCATCCATATTAAAAGTATCTTCATCAATATCAACAAATACAGGTTTTGCACCTACTATTCCGATAGCTTCAGTTGTTGCAACAAACGTAAATGCAACAGTAATAACTTCATCCCCTGCACCAATATCCAATGCTCTCAAGGCAAGATGCAAAGCATCCGTTCCTGAATTTAAACCAACTGTATAACCGCAGCCGAAAAATTCAGCCATTTCTTTTTCAAAAGCTTTTGTGTTTGGTCCCAAAATATAAGAACCTGAGCGAAGAACTTCGCACACAGCTTTTTCAACTTCTTCTCCAATAGTTGCATACTGTCGTTTTGAATCAATAATAGGTATCATACTTTTCTCCTTTTTCTTCTGTCCCCTTATTTTAAGTATACCACAGAGTGAGGTATCTTTATATAAATTTAATAAGGCAATATAGCCAATAAAACCGTTACGAAATTTACTATTGCGAGAAAATCTTTGGCTTTTGTGTCTATAAAGTAGAGCAAGGTAAACCAAAATCTACCCGACATTGCCGATAGGACAGTCCGAAGTAAGCTTCGTACCGGACATATATTAAGTTTTGTAAACATTGCTGTTGTCTTTGTCATTCAAGGGTTTAAGCCTGAAAACACATGTGTTATAATAATAAAAGCGGATAGTTATAGCAATTTTAATAGTATATATTTTTTATATATAATATATACAACATACAAGATTAAGGAGTATTATCATGGTTTACATTATGAATTTTCAAGACGCACAAAGAATGTACGGTTGGAAAGACCCAAACGGCGGGATGCACTATGATGCACCAAAGGCTGTGACAGGTGCTGACGGTAAAGCAACAGGAGCTTCATTTAATCCTTTTACGCATTCAAACAAGGATTTAGCTAAAAATTATGATCTTGATGTTTGGAGAGATGCGTATGAAGCCAGCGGACGTGATATGAAAAAAATTGATAAAATGGCTGAAAAATACAACAAAATAGAAAAATTAGAAGAAAAAATTTCAAAACTTCAAGATAAAATTAACGACACCGATAACGATAAGAAAATCGAAAAATACGAAAAAGAGATTTCAAAACTTCAAGAAAAAATTAGTAAAATAAATTCTGAAATTGATGAGCTTGATGGTGGAGAGTCAGCAAGGCAGGATGCTGCACTGACAGAACATCCTACATTTGATTCAAGTTACAGCAATGAAGTTCCATATGCAGATTAAGTGATTTATAACGAATAAATTAATTTTTTATGGATGATGTAAACCGAAACCATATAAAAAGCCTTGCAGATATCCTGCAAGGCTTTTATGCTGATATTTAATTTACATTTCTTTAAATACCTTGCCACAATATGATATTCTAAGTAGTATTAAATTATAGGTTGTATCTTAGTATTATAGGAGAGGGAATGATGAAAAATAAGTTTAAAGTAATGCTTGCAACATGCGCATTGGCTTTTACATTAGCACCGGTTATGGCATTTCAATTTCCGGATGTTTCTGTTGACCATTGGGCTGCAAAACAAATAGATATCTTATCTGATGAAGGCGTTATTGTCGGCTATCCTGACGGAACATTCAAACCTGACGAAAATGTGACAAGAGCAGAATTTGCCTCAATGGCAATTAAAGCTTTGGGACAAGAGCACACAAAAGTCGCTCAACCCGTAACTTTTACGGATATAACCTCTGAATATTGGGCATATCAAGCTATTCAAAAGGCATTATATTTTGAATTGATATCAGCGCCGGAAGATGGCGGTTTATTCAGACCTGATGACAATGTTTCAAGAGAAGAGGCGACAACCGTTGCCGTTAACGCACTTACGACAGAAGAAATTAGTCCGGCAAAAGCATTAGAGGTATTGTCAAAAAAATATGCCGATTTCAACACAATTCCGACAGAATTTTTAATTCCTGCCGGCAAGTCAGAAATTTTAAGTATGATAGTAGTTTCTCCTAATAATGAAAAGCCGTTGTTAGAACCGCTAAGACCGGCAACAAGAGCTGAAGTCGCAGCTATATTATACAATATGAGAGAACAGGCTAAACTTAATCCAAATGCTAAGTTAGCTGAAGCAATGAGAAAGAAAACTGGAGAAGGTTATGTCGTAGAAGGCGCAACCGTTCAGGGCAGCATCGGTGTAATACCGGCAGGAGCAATTATTCCGATTAAATTAACAAAATATATTTCAACTCAAGCTTCTGATGCAGGAGATGTTTATACAGCTGCGGCTCCTTACAACTTCACAACAAAGGACAAATATATTCTTGTATACAAAGATTCAAATTTCAAAGGTCAACTATTGGATGTAAGACGCGGTAAATGGTTTGTTCGTAACGGAGTAATGGCTCTGGAAAATTCACTGATTACAACTTTCAACGATCAGACTACAACCTTTAGCGCTACAGGAGAATTACACAAGGACAGAAATTGGTTTATGAAGTTTGTAAGAGCTACACTCAAGGGTGAAAAGCTTGAAGCTACACCGACAGATGTTATTTATATGAAAGTGTTAAAACCTGTTAAGATTGACTTAACAAACGGTTGGATATATGAGGAATAAAGGGTCGTAAGACAACAAAGTTATGTCTAAATCGGAACAGATTGAAGAATTACAAGCTATATTAAGAGAGGATTCTGAAAATTTCAGGGCAAGGAGAGAACTTGCCCTGATTTTGATTGAATCCGGATTTGCAAAAGAGGCATCGATGCATCTTTTGTATCTTATAAAAAAAATCCCGGATGATGCTGAATTATATTTTAATCTTGGGGTTGCTTACGAAAAACAAAAATTGTTTGACAAAGCAAAAAGCTCATACATTACCGCCAATAAAATTTCTCCTGAGAATATGGACATAATATATAATTTAGGACTTGTTTTAATAGAATTAAAAGAATTTGATTTGAGTATAGAGTGTTTTAAAAAGGTTTTAGAGGGAGATGAAAACGATTCAAATTCCTTCTTTAATCTTGGAATTTGTTATTTAAAAAAAGGAGATTTAGCAAAAGCTATTGAGAATTTTCAAAATACAATTGATATTAATGACGAGGATTTGTATGCACACTTTTATATAGGTAATATCCTTGTAGAAGTAAAAGATTATGAAGCCGCAAAAGCCGAATTTAGAAGAGTACTGGAAATTTCACCGGACTACAGTTGGGCATATTATAACCTTGCAAGTATTGCATATGAAGAAGGAGATTATGAACAAGTTGCTTTGAATTTAGATCAGACAATTGCTCTTAATCCAAAGGATGAGGGTGCGTATTTTAATTACGCAAAACTGCTCACAAAAATGGATTTGTACGATGATGCGAAGAATGTTATGACTATCGCAGCCCAAAATTGCCCTAACGCAGGTCAAATATATTATTACACGGCGCAAATTGCAAAAGCCGTCGGGAATTCTGAAGATTACATGTCCTATCTGAACCTTGCAATAGAAAACCGAAATACTCTTTTAACAGATTTAAATGCAGTTATGAATGAAATGGAACAATTTTCGCAAGTAGATACAGAAGAGTAATACTGTTCACAAATCGTAACGTATTTGTTTAAAATAGCGAAATATCTTATTATAGTATTATGAATGGTTCATTAATTGTATTGGTAGACGATGAAAAAATAGTTACCTCAGCGTTTAAAACATTACTAAAAGTTGAGGGATATAACAATATTGAGTGCTTTAATGACCCCAAGTTAGCTGTGGAGTTTTTAAAAACAAATACACCCGATATCATAGTTTCAGATTTTATGATGCCTGAAATGAACGGTTTACAGTTTTTAACCGAAGCCAAGAAATTGCATCCGGAAGTTAGTATGATAATGCTTACCGGCTATGCGGATAAAGAAAACGCAATAAAAGCAATTAATGAAATCGGGTTATACAAGTATATTGAAAAGCCTTGGGATAATGAAGATTTACTTATAAATGTTCGCAACGGAATAGAAAGAAGCCATTTATTATCAAGTTTACGAGAAAAAATTAGCGAACTTGAAGAAGCTAAAAAACAGCTTGAAATATATTCAAATGATTTGGAAAAGCTCGTTGCTCAACGAACGCAGGAATTACAACTGGCTAATAATAAATTGTCGGGAATTATTAATTACTGCGCTGACGGTATTTTAATTTTAGATAAAGACGGCACTATATCTCAGGTAAACCCTGCTTGCGAAAATATGACAGGATTGAGTGAAGCATCTTTGATAAATAAAAAATTTCAAGAAATCGCATATATTACGACTCGTCAGGGAAATCGCTCTTTTGACAACAAAGATGGCGGCATTTTTGGTTTGAGTAAAGATACAAACGATGTTCTCGTAAAAGATTGCATTATAACAAACAAATTGGGCGGAGCTGAAACCCCTGTAGAAATACATTTTGCATCTATTAATCCTGACGGAGAAAATGAAAAATATGTAGGCGTAATCAGAGATATCAGTTCTCATAAAGAAACCGAAAGATTAAGGGACGACTTTATTGCAACTCTTACACACGATTTAAGAACACCATTGCTTGCTGCAATTCAAACATTGAAATTTTTCCTTGACGGTTCTTTGGGTGAAGTTGAAGAAAAACAGGCGGTATTGTTATCAACAATGCTCCAAAGTAATGAAGATTTGCTTGGTTTAGTCAATGCCCTACTTGAAGTCTACAGATTTGACAGCGGTAAATTGAAACTTTGTAAAACAACATTCCCGATAAGAGAATTAGTTACTCGTTGCTACGATGAATTAAAGCCTTTGGCTGATAAAAAGGATATTAAATTTACGCTGTCAACAGATATTCCTGAGGATTTAGAAATAACGGCAGATAAATCGGAAATCAAACGAGTAATGATAAACTTGTGCGGAAATGCAGTAAATTATACAAATAAAGGCGGGGAAGTTGAAATTATTGCCAAGGCACAATCCGGAGATTTTATTTTCTCTGTAGTCGATAACGGTAACGGGATTCCGGCAGAAGATATCCCTAAATTATTCAACAGGTTCTCTCAAGGGACAACGAAACGCCGTTCTACAGGAACAGGACTGGGATTATACTTATCAAGACAAATTGTAGAAGCTCACGGCGGGAAAATTTGGATTGATAGCAAATTGAACAAAGGTAGTGAATTTACATTCTTACTAACTAATGTATTTAATGAGGAAAGACAGGTCGTAAATGGTTAAGGTGCTAATTGTTGAAGATCAAGACATGGCAAGACTTGCGTTATCCGTAGCTCTTGGACAAAATGAGAATATAGAAATCACAGGGATGGCAGATGATGGGATGGAAGGGGTAGAAAAGGCTCTTTCTTTACGTCCGGATTTGGTGGTTATGGATATAGGTTTACCGACAATAGATGGTATAGAAGCCACAAGAAAGATTAAAGATAACAATCCTGATATAAAAGTTTTGATGTGCACTTCCAGAGAGGATGAAAATGATATCTTTGATGCATTTCACGCCGGAGCAGACGGTTATATCACCAAAGGAGCAACAAGAGAACAAACTATTGCGGCAGTTTTAGCGGTTAGCGAAGGTACCGGCTGGCTTGATCCGGCTATTGCAAAAGTCGTACTTTCAAATATAAGAAGAGGAAATGTTCAAGAAGGCAGAAAAGGCGAAATTAACTATAAATTAGGAAAAAATTTGTTTAATTTGACTGAACGGGAAATGGATGTATTGGCTCTTATTGTTGATGGTATGACTAATCCTGAAATTTCAGACAAGCTGTGCATAACAATTTCAACAACAAAAACTCACGTTCATAGCATTCTGCAAAAACTTTACGTAAAAACTCGGTCAAAAGCTACTGCTATTGCAAAAGAAGAAGGTTTGGTATAATGATGAAACGCAAAATTTTTGCGGCTATATTATTGCTGTCTTTATTTGTTCCGTCCTGTTATGCTGAAGATAAAGAACATCTTGATTGGGAAGCTTTAAGACGATCCGTTTTCCCATCAATAAAAAATAAAGACATGCATACCAGAGAAGCCCAATATTTAAAACGCATTGAACGCGATAGAATTAAAGAAGAATACAACCGCAAAATTATGGATAGAAATCCGTCAGGATTTATGACAGAAGAGGAGTATGAAAAAGCCTCCGCACCTAAAGACAAAACAACCCTTGATTATGGAATCCCTCAAGTTGAAAAGCCTTATGATATGCAATATGTTCCTCATCCGATATACAAACTTGCTCGCTACAACGACCCGCCCGGCACTCCGGATTTGTCTGTAAAAAGGGATATGTTTAAGACAAGACAGCTGAATCTCCCGGGGATAACGGCTCCTGATTTTTCAAAAATAGTATATCCTGCTGTGTACTACTACCCTGAACGCGGAGCTGTAACTTGTGATTTATTTGAAGTACCTATAAAAAATCAGGATGACAGCGCTATAAATAAAATACTAAAAGCTAATATTGCTCATCGTAATCCTACACCAATATTATCTACAGACAAAGAACTAACAAACAGCTCAGCTTTTAGAACCCTTACTCCGGTTGATTTTTCGGCTGACGGCTCAAAACTTCTTGTAAAAGAAAAAATTGGCAGCTCGGAAGACGGTATTTGGAAAACTAATATTATTGTATACGATTTTAACAACAAAACGTCATATGATATTGTTGAAGTCAGAGGGGCGATAATATATTATTGGAATGAATATAAAGGCTTAAATTTAAAAGATAAAAGGTGGGATGTGTATCCACTCGGGTTTAGTAAAGGGAATCCAAACAGGATTATGTTGACCGCATATGCTTATACAGGAGAAGAACCTGTATTTTTAGGAGTTTGGTCTGTTGATTATAAGGGCAATCAATCAAGACTAATATCAATGACTAACGGTAGCATTGAAGTTGCAGCAAACGGTTTTAAACTTGTCCAAAACGGAGTTATAAGTAATCCGCTTGTTAAAGCTCAAGAAAAAAATGAACGTCAGCTGGTTAGAACACTTGAGAAAAAAGCTCGCCAAAAAGATAAAGCTGAAGTTAAAGAAATGAAAAAGGAAATGAAAGCTGAGCTTAAGGAAGTTGATAAACAGTACAAGCTTGAGCAAGAAGATTACAAATTGATGGATAAATTAAAGGGAACGACTTCAAGAAACGAAAATATAGAAAAATACAATGAACTTCAAGAGGCATTAAACGAAAAACGCAGAATAAAAGCTGAAAAAGCCGAAAAGAAACAACAAGTAAAAGAGCAAAAACAACAAGTAAAAGCGCAAAAGAAACAAGAAAAGGCCGATTTAAAACTTCAAAAATTTCTTGAAAAAAGGCAGCAAGAAATTGATAAAGCGAAAGAAAACGCAAGCAAAGGTGAGCCTGAAATAGATTTTGATGTTGATATAAACGATACTGATGAAGAATAACTTCCTAAATTAAAGCAAAAAAAAGAGTCGCAGAGGACGACTCAGGTATTGCCTAAAATTTGTTTGGGAGGAGTGTGGAAAATTCAAGTAATTATTGAATATACTCTATTTATGCAACTTTTTTGGTTGCCGAATTTATAAAAAATGTCATTGCTGCTGTCATTGAACCAAGAATAACAGCTCCTGTTACGGCAGCTTTTGTTCTTGCTTTTGGTAAGTAATCTTTCACAGATTCATAACATTTTTTGAGATTATTATTATTTGTAAGTTCAAATAACTTGTTTGCGCATATCGTTCTACGTTGAGCCAATGCTCCTAAAAATTCTTTATACGCATTTCGTACATCTGCATTCTTTGCCGGATTATTTTTCACTTGAATAAGTCTTTCTGCTTCCAAATTTCTTACACTGCTTCTGTATATATCCATCTTTGCAGCTAATCTGGCTTTTACGGTAGCTAAATTAGTATTTGCCTCAAGCAGAGCTTGTTTTAACGCAACATTATCCGGATCATTTTTTAGGGCAGCTTTTGCCGCTCTGTATTTTTGGTTTAATTCAATGTAATTTGTTTCTTTAATTGCTTTTTGCAAATTAGCCTTCGCTTCATCGCGATTGTGTATAAATTTATCTGCAACCTCAACTCTTTCAAATTTATCTCTCCATTCTTTTGCAGCACCAGAAACATGCTCTGCAACAGAATTTTTTGATTGAGTGTATTGGATTCTTGCCATTTTAATTTCTGATAAAGCTTGTTTACTCTTATCCGGCATATTTTCAACCAGATTTTTATAGTATACTTTCTCAAATTTATCTTCAGGCATTGATAGCAGTTGTCTTAAGGAATATTTTTTTGGTGCTAACGAATAGCCTATGCCTAAACCAATAACTCCACCTGCAATCGGCTCAATTGCAGGACTGACTGATAAGGACCTCTCACTCATAAGAACCCCCTTTTCATATTCTCTTTTAACTCCTAAACACGTATACATTATAACGCATGTTTGCAAACTCATGTTATATTTCGTAAAAAAACTTTACAAATTGTAACATTTAATTTTTTATGCTAATATTATTCTAAATAGGAGAAATCGTATGCCTGATATGCCTTTAGTTACAGTAATTACACCGACATATAATATTGTTGATAACGAGTTGACGGATGATTTTAATTTATTAGTCAGCCTATTAGATAAACAAAATTATCCAAATATTGAACATATCGTAATTGACAAAGCTTCAAAAGACGGTACTGTTCAACTGTTACAGGATTATAAGAATAAAGGTTATTTACAGTATTATTCCGAATTTGACAGCGGCAAATTTGCAGCAATGAACAAAGGCATAATGCATGCAAACGGTAAATATGTAACATTTTTAGGGTGCGATGATTTTATTCACAATATTATGTCTATTTCTCAGATAGTAGAAATTATGGAAAATTATGATGCGGCATTTTCTTATGGCGCATCGACAGTTATACATCCGGAAGGCTTTGTATTTCCTTTTGAACCTTCTATTTATAACGCTTTTCAGGTTATGCCTTGTGCAAGACAGGCGATGTTTTTTAAAAAATCAGTATTGGCACAAGAGGGTTATTTTGATGAAAAATTTAAAAACATGGCAGACATGGATTTAATCATAAGACTTATGTTAAAAGAGTATACCGGAGTTTTATACGAGAATAATTATGTAACCTGGAAATTGTCCGAGGATGTTTTAAATAATACGGATTTGATTAACAATGAAATCAAAACGGTATACATAAAGAATTACAGAAACTTAGTTCAATTAACTGATGATATTCTTGAGGATATGGTAACATATTCAAAGTTTCCGCAACAGTTACTTGACATACTTGCCCAACATTTCCTTGAGGAGAACAGACAAGACTTTTTAACAGCTTGCGAAAACATGTATCAAACACGCTACAATGCTATCAATACTCCGATAGAAGAGGATGAAAATGCGATTAACGAAAATTCTTTAAATGAGCAAGAAAACACTGTTGCAAACGAGCAAGTACAAACTCCACCACAGCCAAGCGGTATGTCTGAAACTGGAATGAACCTGGGACAGACATCTCGTCCACAGCCTACAATGCCGGGTATGTCCGGAATGTCAAGACCTAATGCCGGATTACAAACTAATCCACAAATAAATCCGACAAGACCGCAAATGCCGCCAAGATTTCCTCAATAGCCTGACAGGAATTTAGATATATGTATGAGATTAAAAAACAAATTTATCTGACATTAACAAAAAATCAAAAGTCAGCGTTGTGTAATTTTTTGCGTGCACTTGTGAAAAAATCTCCCGAAATGAGTACCGATGAAATTATTGATAAATTTATAGAAGATGAAAAATATTATCTTGAAATTAATGCTTCACGGTTCGAATTTCTGGCGGACTTAATCTGTGACAACAAATTTCTTGCCGATACCGAATCGTACATAAAAGAATGCAAAAAATATTACGACTACAAGAAAAAACAAGAACCCATAATAAAGGCTCAAAAAGAATTTGAAAAGAAAAAACGTAAATTTCTGCAAGAAGTAAAAATGAGCAAAGAATTACCGACAAAAAAACAGTTGTATTATTACGACAAACTTTGTAAAAAATACGGACTAGAGAAAAAGGAATTAACTTCGAAATTAGAAGCCCGCGATGAAATTGACAAAATTATACAAGAGCACGAACAAAAAGCTTTTGAGAATACCCAAGATTAGTTTATTCTTCAACTATCGGTGGAATTGGAGATATTATAATCTGCTCCATTAAATCATCATTAATATTTTTGATTTCATGCCCGATATTTATAACTTCTTCTTTATTATCAAAGAAGTATCGTTTGGCATATCTTAAAACCATTGTTCCCTTTTTCGGGTGCGGTTCATATTTATATATATTATGTTCAAAATAAATTCTGTCTTTCCATTCACCGGTTACTAAGTAGCTTAAAACAGCTTTATTTTGTTTTTTATTTTCAATAAATTTTAATAGTACGACATTATTTTGCTCCTCAATATTTTTTTCTTTGTCACGTGCAAAGTTTAGGACATTCTTAATATCAGGATAATAGTATATTCCAATAAGTTTTCCCCAATTGTCAGCGGTATCGTTTTGAGGATAATATTCATTTTCAAAACGATTCTCAACCACAGATTGATTAATTGTTTTAAGTATGTAAATATCTTTGTTAAAATGTATATTTTCTGCTCTTGCACAAGTTACAAAAAATATATAGGCAAAAAGCAAAAAAATATAAGCAAATACATTTAATTTCATTATAAATATACCTCTCACAT
Source organism: Cyanobacteria bacterium UBA2855 (assembly GCA_002350725.1). Taxonomy (GTDB): domain Bacteria; phylum Cyanobacteriota; class Vampirovibrionia; order Gastranaerophilales; family Gastranaerophilaceae; genus UBA1221. Next base: position 28,172 of record DEFJ01000002.1, read on the forward strand.
CTGTAAAAATATCATAATAATAAAAATTCCCCATTACCCGAATGAATATAATTTGGTATAATTAGTAATAAAATATGCGAGGGGATTATGGAACTAACGGAACATTTACAGTATATTATTCATTCTGCAAGAACAATTGCATATGCAAGAGAATATAAGCACGTTGAACCGGAACATATTATGCTTGCTCTTTTTATGGATGAGAATGATTTACCCAAATTTATACTCGAAAAAATAGGATTGAATAATCCACGTTTAATAAGAGATTTTTACGACAGTATTCCTCGCTGCTCGGGGCACTTTGCCAAAACACAAAATGTTCCCTTATCTGCCGCAAGTTTAAAAGTCATAGAAGATGCTGAAAAAGAAGGGCTTGCGCGACAGGATGACATAATAGGGCTTGAATATGTATTTCTTGCCTTGTTCAAATCCGGTAATAGGGTAATGAAATCTGTATTCTCTGCATATAGTATTACAATGTCTGATTTATATGCAAGAATGCTCAAGGTTGTAGGTGATATTCAAGTAATCGATGTAGTAGATGGCAAAGCCGTTAACAGAAAGACCAATCAATCAAGTATTGAAGAAATTCCGGATATAAATAAAACTCAAACAAACGCAAGAGAACAAACTCAAGCAAAGAGTGAAGAATCTGCATTATCAAAATATACTACCGATTTAACCAAAATTGCAGCACTAAATAAACTGGATCCGGTTATCGGAAGAGATGATGAAATTCGTAGAGTAATACAAATTCTGAACAGGCGCTCAAAAAATAATCCTGTCATTGTAGGTGAACCCGGAGTAGGAAAAACTGCCGTTATTGAAGGTCTTGCACAACGTATAATAAGCGGGGATGTACCTGATAGCTTAAAGAACGATAAAATTTTATCGCTTGATTTAGGTGCATTATTAGCAGGTGCCTCATATCGCGGTGAATTTGAGGACAGACTTAAAAAAGTATTAAAAGAAATTGAAGATAAAACTGATGATTTGATGCTATTTATAGATGAGCTTCATACAATTATGGGAATGGGAGCATCCGAAGGCTCAGTTGATGCAGGAAACATATTAAAACCAATACTTGCCAGAGGGTCAGTTCGTATTATCGGCGCAACTACTTTGGATGAGTACAATAAGTATATCGAAAAAGATAAAGCTATGGCCAGAAGATTTCAGCCTGTCATCGTTGATGAGCCATCAGTAGATGTTGCAATCAGTATATTGAGAGGTCTAAAAAATAATTATGAAGTATTTCACGGAATAAAAATTCTTGACGAGGCTATTGTTCAATCCGTAAAGCTTTCTGCAAGATATATTTCCGACAGGTATCTTCCGGATAAAGCTATTGATTTGATTGACGAGGCAGCAAGTTCTCTTAGAATTAATATTGACACAATACCTGAAGAAATAGATAATTTTTCAAGAGAAAAGTTGCAGCTTGAAATCGAGAAAAAATCTCTTGACGAAGAAGGCGCAAACGATTCTAAAATAATTAAAATTGCGAAAAAAATTGATAATCTTGATGCTAAAATCGGTAAGCTAAAATATCAATGGGAACAGGAAAAGAAGCTGATTGACAACACCACAAAAGTTAAAAAAGCAATGGAATTGATGAATACACAAATTGAACAGGCAAAAAAAGATGGAAAATTAACATCAATTTTGGAAGATAAACTAAAAGAAATGAAAGAGCTTGAACTGAAATTAAAAGAGTTGCAAAACGATAAGTCAAAGAAACACATATTAAAAGAGTATCTTGACGGTGATGACATTTCTCAAATAGTATCAAAACGGACAGGAATCCCGACAACAAGATTGCTTGAAAATGAATCTAATAAACTTATTAGAATGGAAGAATTTATGCATAAGCGTCTTATCGGACAAGACGAGGCAGTAAGTAAGATTTCAAACGCAATAAGGCTTTCCCGCTCCGGACTAAGGGATATTAAACGCCCTATCGGGTCATTTTTGTTTTTAGGTCCGACAGGAGTAGGTAAAACAGAACTTGGTAAAACTCTTGCGGAATTTTTATTCAATGATGAAGAAGCCCTTATCAGAATAGACATGAGTGAATTTATGGAAAAACAATCCGTATCAAGATTAACCGGTACAACCGCAGGATACGTAGGATATGAAGAAGGTGGGCAATTAACAGAAGCTGTTCGCAGAAAACCATATTCCGTTATTTTGTTTGATGAAGTTGAAAAAGCTCATCCTGATATTTTCAACATAATGCTTCAAATATTTGATGACGGCAGATTGACTGACGGACAAGGTCGGCTTGTTGATTTCAAAAACACCGTAATTATTATGACAAGTAATCTTGGCAGTGATATATTACTTGATGAAAATCTGTCCACAAAAGAGAAATCATCTAAAGTGAATCAGTTATTAAAATCAAAATTTAAGCCTGAATTTATTAACAGAATAGATGAAATAATAACGTTTTCTCCTTTAACATTAGAAAACCTTTCTCAGATAGTTGAAATACAAATAGCAGCGCTTAAAAGACGTGTAGAAGAGCAGGGAATGACGTTAGAAATTTCGAATGCGGCAAAGAAATTTATTGCACAAGAAAGCTATGAGCCGCTATACGGAGCAAGACCTATGCGAAGAGTTATCCGTCAAAAAATAGAAATACCTCTTTCTATGAAAATTCTTGAGAAACAATTCAATTTGAATGATGTAATAACCATTGACTATGATGGTAACGAAATTATATTTAATACAAAAATCCATAAAAACTAAAAAGTTACAAATCGTAACAATTTATCAAAACATGGCAATTCCTTTGTAAATCATGACTTTATATATATAGGTAGGTAAATTGTAATGGTTAGGTAAAGTTATGGACGAACTTTTTGCATCATCAATAATGAATCAACCGCTGAACGGTGCATCAACATCACCGATGGGTGTTGCAATGGGATTAGGTATGCCCGGGTTGTACAATCCGTACATGAACACAAATTATTTGGGCGGAGTAACAATGGCGCCAGGCTTAGCTTGTGATGTATACGGAAGTGTTGCAAGAGAAAAAGAAAAGAATATGAGTGCATTGAAAAAAACTCTTCTTGGAATTGGTGGTATTCTTTTAACAGCATTTACCTTTGGTAAATTCCGTAAACTCGGAAAGGCTTTACACAAAATGTTTAAATAATAGTGTTTCAAAAATCTTTAGCTTATGATAAAATATTTGAGAGAGGTTTACTATTATAGGAGAAATTTATAATGGCTAAAGAGTGTAGTTTTGATGTAGTTTCCGAATTTGATAAGCAGGAATTAGTAAATGCTGTTGATCAAGTTAAAAGAGATGTATCTACAAGATTTGATTTGAAAGATTCAAATTCAGAAGTAGAATTAGAGGCTGATAAAAGTATAACTATAACAACAAGTGATGAAATGAAATTGCGCAATATATACGATATTTTGCAAAGCAAGCTTGTTAAAAGGAATTTGAATATCAGAATTTTAGATCCACAACCTATGGAAAATGCTTTAGGTGGCAGAGTAAGACGGGTATATAATCTTAAAAAAGGGCTTTCGCAAGAATTAGCAAAGAAAATTGTCAGCGATATAAAAGAATCCAAAATTAAAGTGCAAGCATCAATTCAAGGTGACCAAATCAGAGTGTCCGGTAAAGATAAAGATAATCTGCAAGAAGTAATAAAAATGCTCAGAGGAAATGAAGAAAAATATGATTACCCACTGCAATTCACAAATTACAGATAATTGAAATTTTACAAAAAATAACCCGTGGTTTTAATCACGGGTTATTTTATTATGAAGAAATTAAATTATTTCTTTGACGGGATTCTCATTCCGTAGAAAGAACGCCATACAAAGAATAATGCAATTACTAAGAATACGACACCCGCAATAGGAGCAACACTTCTAAATGCCTCACTGATTGCAATTTCCATAGCTAACAATCCAAATAAAGTTGTAAATTTAATTATCGGATTCATAGCAACTGATGAAGTATCTTTGAACGGGTCACCAACTGTATCTCCAACAACCGTTGCATCATGAAGAGGAGTGCCCTTTTCTTTCATATCAACTTCAACTATTTTCTTAGCATTATCCCAACAACCGCCGGCATTTGCCATAAACACAGCCTGAAATAAACCAAACACCGCAATTGCAATCAGGTAACTTACAAAGAATGATACCGGTCTGTTTGCAAACTCAACATTCTCTGAAATTACCGGAGCTGATAAACAAGCAAGTGCTAATGCAAATGCAAATAATGAAATAAAGATATTTATCATACCTTTTTGAGCATATTGAGTACAAATCTTTACTACTTCTTTTGAATTAGAAAGATTTGCTGATTTTGAATCTTCGTCCAATTTAATATTATCTTTAATGTACTCTGTTGCACGATAAGCACCTGTTGTAACAGCCTGCATAGATGCACCTGAAAACCAATATATAACCGCACCGCCTGTTAACAATCCAAGCAATGTATACGGATTTAATAAATTCAATACAGCTTCAGGTTGAATTCCCAACGTATTTTGGATAACCAAAATAAGTGAGAAAATCATCGTCGTAGCACCAACAACAGCTGTACCAATCAGCACAGGTTTTGAAGTTGCTTTAAAGGTATTACCGGCACCGTCGTTTTCTTCCAAATATTGTTTTGCGTTTTCAAAGTCAGGTTTGAAGCCGTATTCTTTTTCAATTTCTTCACCAACATTTGGAATTTCTTCAATTAATGATAATTCATATACTGATTGAGCATTATCAGTAACAGGACCGTACGAGTCAACAGCAATTGTTACAGGTCCCATTCCTAAGAACCCGAACGCCACAAGCCCAAACGCAAATACGGATGAATATATCATTATATCGGCAGGAATATGTATACTTGCAAAATATGCCAAAGCCATTAATGCAACAATAACTGCGCCAATCCAAAATCCGGAGAAGTTACCGGCAACAATACCTGATAAAATTGTCAAAGATGCCCCGCCTTCTTTTGAAGCCGTTACAACTTCTTCTGTATGCAATGCTTTTGGAGAAGTGAATATCTTTGTAAATTCAGGGATTAATGCCGCACCCAAAGTTCCGCAAGAAATAATTGCGGACAATATCAGCCACAAATTACCACCCATTGGTGCTAGCAACCAATGGCTAACCCCAAAAGTCATACCGATAGATAATATAGATGTTATCCAAACAAGATTTGTTAAAGGTTTTTCAAAATCAAACTTGACTGCTTTAGCAGCATAAACTTTATCTATAATATTATTGAACCAGTATGCAACAACTGAAGTAACAATCATTAAATATCTCATTACAAAAATCCAAGTAAGTAATTGTACTTGGTATTCAGGTTTTACGCCCAACAATATAAATGAAACAAGAGCAACACCTGTTACACCATATGTTTCAAAGCCATCTGCCGTTGGTCCGATAGAATCTCCTGCGTTATCACCTGTACAATCGGCAATAACACCCGGATTTCTAGGGTCATCTTCTTTGATACCGAATTGAATTTTCATTAAATCAGACCCGATATCTGCAATTTTTGTAAAAATACCACCTGCAACACGAAGAGCTGATGCGCCAAGAGATTCACCAATAGCAAAACCGATAAAACAAGCGCCCGCAATATGTCCCGGCACAAATAACAAAATAGTAAGCATCAATATCAATTCAACTGATACTAAGCATACCCCAATTGACATTCCTGCTTTCAAAGGAATATTTAAAATATTTAAAGGATTACCTTTAAGGGAAGCAAATGCAGTTCTGGCATTTGCTAAAGTATTCATTCTAATTCCAAACCAAGCAACTGCGTATGAACCTAAAATACCTATTACAGACCAACCCAAAATTATAAGGACTTCTTTTAAAGGCATTCCCTGTAAATATCCAAAATAAAAAGCAATACAAAGCCCGATTAAAACTTCAAGCATAAATAAGAACTTACCTTGTTGAACAAGATATGTCTTACATGTTTCAAATATTGTATTACCAACTTCTGCCATCGCACTATGTACTTCTAATTTTTTAATGCGAGCAAATTCTATAAACCCGAAAATTAAGCCGGCTACCGAAATCGCAATACCCCATAGGAGTAATTTGAAATTACCACCGGTAATATCGGGAACAACCAAATCCGCTTCACTTGCCATAGCAGGTGAAATCCCCATAAGAATAACAGCAAGTATCGCCATTATTGCTTTGGGTGCAGTAAACTTTTTCATAAATGTTTCTCCCTCCATTGTATACATTTTTACGGTGTTATTATATTATATTTTGCCGACATATTCAAATTATTAAGCATTGTATAGAGAGATATCATAGTTTGCAAAAGCAAAAAAAAATGTTATAATAAAATCATTCAACATTAGATAGGAGAGATTTATGGTAAGATTAGCTTGTTTGTTTTTGATAATACTTATTGGAACAGGTCTTTGGCATTGGATTGACCCTGCTCAATTCACTAAAGAAAATATGGAAGAAGCTATTAAAAAAGAAAAAACTATCAATACTGTCCAAAGAGAAAGAGAAAAACGCAGACTGGAAGCTGATAAGATTATGGATCAGTTTTAATAAAAAAACCTCGGTAAACAAACCGAGGTTTTTTAATTTCTAAAATCTTCGCACATAATAATTTTTGTCATTTTTGAGTTCTTCTCGCGCAGCCATAAGGGTTTCATCACTTATTTTGTTTGATAAAATTTTAGCAGTTTTTTCGCGAATAGTATATTCTTCGATATTTTTCGTTTGTAAAAGGATTTTTTTCAAAGTCAATACAGGTATTTTATTATAATAAACATTTAAAGCTTCCAGACACCAATACAATTTGAAAACTTCTTTATTAACCTTGTATTTTCCATCTTGAAAATCAAAGTCTTTTATTATGTCTATCAGTTCAAATATTAGATTTGTCAATTTGTCTGTAAAACATTCAACAAAAATATCCCAATTTTTGAATATACCTAAAACTTCGATAATATTCCTGCAAATATTTCCGTTGATATCCGTAATTGCCAGAAGAAATATTTGAGCGATATTATTTGCATTCAGAGCTTGGAAATAACTGATACAATCTGCATTATACGATAATTCTTTTATCTTTAGAGAAACAGCTTCTCTGATTTTTCCATCCTGTCCAACAAGGTTACCTATAAGAACCTCTGCATCATATTTAGAAGCAAGAGTTTCAAGTCGCAAAGCTGCCAGCTGTTTTTGCGGAATATTTCCATCTCTGAGCAACTCTATTAGCTCATTATGTGACAGAGGTTTTTCTATCAAACTCAAAGCCTCGTTAAAATTTTCATCTAAGGTTTCATAATAACTGTTATTCAAGTTTAAATTCCTTTTAAAATCTAATACAAATATACCATAAAGTTCAATGAAATTTGCAATTGTCAGAGATTTAATGTATTATGTATGTAAACAAAATTTGAGGAGATACAAATGAACACAATTGTAGCATTTATAAAAGACATATTCACTTTTTCCGATAACGGTAATGAAAAAGTAGGTTTATCCCAATTTAAGAACAGAGAACCTCAATCCGTAAGAGAACAAAATGTAGTCAGCCGTCCCGGAGAAATAAAATTATCTGAATTGATGAGAAAAAGTTATTAAAAAAGTTTTATCTTTTATAGATTACTTCTTTATTAAAAGTTCTTTCCTCAGGCTGATATTTTTTTAGATATTCAATCGCATCTTGAGGTGTTTGAGCCACGTAATATAAATTTCTTGATGCTTTATTCGCAAAATTCTTATCAATAATTTCATCCATAAATTTTATCAAGTTATCATAAAAGCCGTTTGTATTTAAAAATACAATTGCTTTGTTATTGTAACAGAGTTGTTTTTGTACAATAATTTCAGATACCTCTTCCAAAGTTCCAAATCCCCCCGGCAAAGCTATAACCGCATCTGATAACTCGTCCATTTTAGCTTTTCTTTCACGCATACCCGAGGTTAAATAAAACTCATCACAAATTTTTGCTGACACTCCGCAATCATTTAATTTTTCAGGCATTACTCCGGTTAAATATCCGCTGTTCTCTTTAAATATTCCGGCGCAAGCCCACATTATTCCTAAACGGCTGCCGCCGTATACTAAGCCAAATCCGTTTTGTGCAAGAATTTTTCCAAGAACAGAAGCTTCCTTATAAAATTCTTCATCCAAATAATTACTTGATGATGCAAATATACAAATATTTTTAATCATCAAAATTTCCCCCGATTAAATAATAATTTGAACAACTTGTACCGGTTCCAGCCTTTGAACAGTCTTCGTACTGTTTTTCTACAGTATCGTTTTTACCGATAGCTTCAACCTTATCTCCATATACATTTACGCCATAAATATCTATGCCCCATCTGTTCGGACGTTTCCTGCCATTTATGTCAAATGTCATAAGGAATGAATCTTCTCCTTTTGCATCAGCAGGAATATTTTTAATCCCTACAATCAGGCTTTTACCTGCATAATAGTAATCATCTATGTAATAAAAATCCCCGCTGTTCACCGGTTTTTTATTCATATAGCGAACCTTATATTTTTTATAAACCTTTTTGTCGCTTACACGAAAATACGGTTTTATAATTTTTATTACAATATCTTCTCTTTCTTCAGGAGTTTTTGCTCTGTTAAAACTGGTTAAAATTTGGGACTGTTCCTGTTTTAAAATAACATCTTGCGCATACGTAAGACGTTTAAAAACATCCTTCCATTTTGTGATATTGCTTGCCATAACCGTTGACTCAAACGAAGTCGGTATCATGAACAACCCTATCATAAAAAGTACCAGTAAAGTACCCGTATATTCGACATGCCACATTGGAACCTTCATATTAACCTGCCATATCTATACGGCGCTTTTCTTCCATAAGCTTGTCGTATATCCATTCCGGAACAAAATTTTTACCCAAAATTATTTGCCCGTTCATAATGTTTGGAGCGTGAAAGTCTGATCCTCCGGTAACAATTAAGCCTAAATTTTCTGCCATAGAAGAAAAATACTCTACGCAAGCAGGAGAATGTTTTCTATGATAAGCTTCTATTCCTCTTAAGCCATGTGTCATAAGTTCTTTTATAAGCTCTTCTGCAATATCAATATCGTGAGGATGCGCAATAACCGGAATACCTCCGGCATCATATATTATTTCGACCGCATCTTGTGGTGATACAGTTTTTCTTGGCACATATACAGGAGAATCCGCATGAATATATTTTGCATATGCCTCTATTACATTAGCGGTTCCGCCAGCGTTGGTGATTGCTTTTGCTATATGCGGACGACCTATACTCCCGCCTTCTGCAACCTGTTTTTTTATATCCTCAAATTTTATTTTTATACCTTCCTTTTTAGCAAGCAAATCAATGATTTCATTTACCTGCTCTATTCTGGCATTTTGCTGAGTTTTTAGAAGTTTTTTAAAATCACTGTCTTCGGTATCCATCATATAACCCAAAATATGAACTTCATAATTTTTATAAAGGGTATTAATTTCCACACCTTGGATAACTTCCAAATTTTTATTATTTTGTTTGATATAATCCTGTGCAACTTTGTAGGACAGGATGTTGTCGTGGTCGGTAAGTGCAATAACCTCTAAGCCGACATCAATTGCCGTATCAACTATCTTCTCGGGCGAAAATACGCCGTCAGAATAGATAGTATGGATATGAAAATCTGACTTCATTGGCTGTTTTCCTCTTCTGTTTCTTTTCTACTACAATAAAATCTTCTTATAGCAACAGCATATCCGTTATCAGGATTAATCTCCACTTCAACCGCATTAATTTGCGCATTCTTGCTGTCAGCAACATCATAACGTTCGGGTATACCTGTTAAAAACCTTGTAAGTGATGTGTTATAATCCATTCCGATAACTCCATCCGAAGAACCGCAAAAACCGGCATCCGTAATATAACCCGTTCTGTTATTTATAATACATTCATCTGCTGTCTGCACATGTGTATGTGTTCCAAAAAATGCAGAGCAGCCAATTTCTGAACAATATTTTGCAAAACATATTTTTTCAGCCGTAGCCTCGGCATGAAAATCAATTATTATTATCGGTGTAATTTCTTTTAACCGTTCAATTTCTTCTTTAACAATATCCCATTCAGAATCTACAATCGTTGTAAAAACTCTTCCAAGAGCATTAATTACAGCAATTTTTAGTCCGTTAAATTCAAATATTTTTGCTCCTGAGCCCGATACAGCATGCGGATAATTAATAGGACGCAGAAGTTTATCCGCATTATTGATGTAGTTTGTAATTTCTCGCTTATCCCAAATATGATTTCCTGATGTCATACAGTGAACACCATATTCGGATATATCATGATAATTCTTTTCCGTAAGGCCAAAACCATGGGATGCATTTTCAACATTTGCTATAACAAAATGATTTTTGAAATAATCCTCCGGTATATTATTATCAAATTGGTTCGGATTTTGCAGGAAATCACGGACGGCAAACCTTCCCGGCCTGCCGACCATATCTCCGAAAAATAAAATTTTTAAGGTATTTATATTACTCATAAGTTAATTTTAGGCAATATACATGCCATCACCTTAATTTATTTAGCTATTTCAGTTGTACGAAATTCTCTAACTACAGTGACTCTGATTTGTCCAGGATAGTCAAGTTCGTCCTCTATTCTCTTTGCCACGTCACGTGCCAATCTTTGAGAAGCCAAATCATCAAACATTTCAGCCTGAACAATTATTCTTACTTCTCTGCCGGCCTGCACCGCAAAGGATTGTTTAATACCTTCGTAGCTGTTTACGATTTCTTCAATCTTTTGTAATCTCTTAATGTAAATTTCAAGAGTATCACGTCTTGCACCAGGTCTGCCTGCCGAAATTGCATCCGCAACTTTTACTAAAACGGCCTCGATTGTATTAGCTACAACATCATCGTGGTGAGCCTCAATTGCATGAATAACCTCAGGCTTTTCACCGAATCTTGTTGCAATTTCAACACCCAATTGAATATGGGTACCTTCTTGAGTTTGGTCAACGGCTTTTCCTATATCGTGCAATAAGCCTGCACGTTTTGCCACCGCGACATTAGCACCTAATTCTGCAGCTAACATTCCTGCGATATGTCCTACTTCAAGCGAATGTTTTAACACATTTTGACCGTAACTGGTTCTGTAATACAAGCGACCTAAAGTTTTGATTAATTCCTTATTCAAACCCATAACGCCCATATCAAGAGCGGCATTTTCACCTTCTGTCCAAATTTTCTTTTCAATTTCTTCATTGGCTTTTTCAACCATTTCCTCAATTCTTACAGGATGAATACGCCCGTCAACTATTAATTTTTCAAGCGCTAATTTTGCAACTTCACGCCTTACAGGATCAAAACTCGATAATACAACGGCTTCCGGAGTATCATCAATAATTAAATCAACACCTGTCAATGTTTCTAACGCTCTTATGTTTCTTCCTTCACGTCCTATAATACGACCCTTCATTTCGTCATTAGGTAAAGCTACAACAGAAACCGTTGTTTCAACAACTTGCTCTATCATGCATCTTTGCATTGTTGTTGAGAGAATTTCTTTTGCCTTTTCTAAAGAAACTTCTTTTATTTTAGCCTCATTCTCACGAATCAATGTCATTTGCTCTTGAGCGAGGTCATGCTTTAATTGCTCCAGTAGCATGTTTTTTGCATCTTCTGCAGACATGCCTGCAATTCTTTCCAATTCGGTAGTTTGTTTTTGAACAATTTCTGCCAAATAATCTTCTTTTTCTAATAACTCATCAAGTTTTCTTTGAACTTGAATATCCTTTTCCGTGTACTCTTGAATTTTATCTTCAAGCATGTCTTCACGTTTTGCAAGTTTTGATTCTTGTCTAGAAAGTTCTTGCCTTCTTTCTCTTTCTTCTTCATTAAGTTTTTCTCTGTCATCTTGAAGCTCTTCTATAGCTTTAATTTTCGCTTCTTTAAACAGAATTTTTTCTTTTTCCTCCAAAGCTTTCTTATCTTTTTCAGCGTTAAAGAGGACAGTTTTCACTTTGTTGTGCTGAACAAAAAGCACGGCGATTAAGGCTATTACCGCAATAATCGCAACAATTAGTGCAATATTCACCATGGATTGCTTACCTTGTCCTTTTCTATTTTTTTATAATATACGCAGTGCCCGATACATTTAACCTATCGAGCTTTTGTTCAAATTTTTACTATTCAAACAGTTATCATTGCATATATTTCCAAAAATATTTTCTACTACATCTGAGAATAGTGTATCATGTTTTTTGTTTTTTGTATAGGGGGAAATTTTTAAAATTCTATAAGCCTCTATTTGCTTACTATTGCAAACTTTGAACCGACAAGTGCAGGCTCCCTTTTTACATAATTTACAGGAGAAACGGTATATTGTTTATTTTCATATATTTTTCTGCCTAAGAAAGATGTATTCGGTTTTTCTTTAGCTTTTTTTACGCGCTCCATAAATTGTCTCTCTTCTTCTTGCAGACGCTCATTTGCACAATATAAAGTCAATGTATTGTCAGTAAGAGTTATCGGTTCTCGGCAATCTCTATCTTTTGCAATATAGTAACTATCAGCGTCATCTCCTTTGAATAAATAATATTTATCTTCAGGATTATAGGCATTTACAAAGACCAAACCGGATTCCGAACCATCTTTGTAAAATGCAGGTAATCCGCCATGCAACCCGATAAAATCATCTTCACGGCTCAAATCAATTTTATTACCTGATAATGTTACCGGAGCTTTATCAGGAGACGTATATTGGCTGTAATCATGGGTAATACCGGAAGTATTAAATAATGATACAACCGTATTTCCATCCGGAGCATATCTCAAAAGCGCAGTCAAGACAGAGCCTTGATTTGTACCTTGTTTCTTTAATAAATAAGGCGCACCGTCATTTAGGGCATGTAACGCCGGTCTTGAACGTAGCATTAACACTGCTTCTATTTCTTCTTTACGCTGTTTTATAAAAGGAAATTCATTTACCCAATCCTGATGAACAGCAGAACGGTTTTTTAAGAAAACATTTTTTGTTTTTCTGTCGTTACCGGAAGAACCTAACTCATCACCTGCATATATTGTAGGTATCCCCGGCGCATTCACCAAGAATTTATATATTCCAAGAGAATTGCTCATTGCTCTGTCCATAATTTCTTTAAAGGTTTCTCTGTATACTTGTTCAAGAGAATTTTCAGATAATGCTAACGGGTCGGAATCTTTATGTTTTTTTCCATACTCATCTACTACAAGCTTTATTAATTTGTGAACTTCTTCTACCCCAAAGTTGTCAGGTTCGAAATTTTGGTTATTATATCTTCCTGATACGAAACCAGCTACGATTTTTTTAAATTCATAAGCAATTTGATCTTTCTTTGAAGCATCAACGATATCTCTAGCTCTACCATCGCTGGTTTTTGAAAGATTACTTAACGCTTTATAAAAACCAAAATTCAAAGATTCTCCACGTGCAACCGCCATAGGACTTACGTATGAAAAATCGTAATTATGAATTTCTTCATTATAATTCTGAGTTTCTTTTTCCGGATGGAGAACATTGAAAGCTCTTCTTCTGTAATCTTTTTCTTGTTCGCTTGTTTTATTTCTTAAGTTTGCATAAAACAATCCCATATCCAAAGATAAAATATGATTAATTCTCGGTTTGTCATGGTTGTCCGCAAATGTATATGATTTTAAGATTGAATCATATTGTCCGGAATATAAAAATCCTTCTGCATTCTTATGATATTTATCAGGAAGCCTGAAAATATTATCCATTCTGTCAGCATTGCCTGTCCAATCACCGCCGTCATCACCCTTCTTACCAAATATTGCAGCAACATTTGTAAAATAGAATGAATAATTAGCGACAGCATCAAGTCCTGATTCTCTAATTAATTTCCTTACAATATCGTTATTGTATTTGAATGGGAATTTGTCATCTTCTTGCTTTTCCCAAGTATATCTATCGGAGTTTGCGCCGGCTCCCGTTTTGTATAAGTCAACTTCATCAGTAATTTCTGCAACAATATATGCATTCGGATTTTCTGATTTTATGCCGTCTGTCATTTTCTTTAAAATATTTGTAACAATACCCCAATTATCTTCAAATGTATCAGCTCCATTGCGCAAACCGTCCATATTTGAAAAGTCTTTAGCCGCGTCAATTCTCCAATCAATACCGGATTTTGTCCTGTCAACAATCATTTCAGCAAGTCTAAAACTGTTCAAATCGGTATCTTCAATCATTTTGTATACAGCATCTGCAATTTGTTTTTTATCTTTGTCTGAAATATTATTTATTCCTGCACGAAGTTTTAATACTAAATCTTTTGCCTCTGTTTTTTGTGAAGATGGCATTATGCCAAGCGATTTAAGAGATTTTTTTCTTAGAGCGGAATAATCATATTTAATACCGCCATGTTTTGTATTAATTTCGCATTTTACATCAGGGAACAGACCTTTTACTACAGCATATTTTGCTATTTCTTGAGTTATAATAGGGAGAACATATTTACCGTAATCGGAAGTATCCCCTGACTTGTTTAATTTCAATTCTTTAGGGAGTCTATCATTTACGTCGTTTATAATATCTCGTGCAAAACTATACATTGCACCCGTATACATCTTAGTTGTTAAATTATATACGTCTTCATATTGTGCTGTAAGGTGAGGATCACGTTGTTTCAGTAATTCAAATCTGGATTTTCCGACATATTCAGGTGCCGTAGCACGATTTGTAATATACGGAGTTGAAAACAGAGCAAGAATATCTTTTCCCGCTTCCGTACTCTCAAGCGGATATTTCATCAAACCGTCAAGAAGAGTATTGCGGAAGTTTTCGTTTGATTCGGTACCATGCAGCAGGTAATCTCCGTTCATTACGTTTTCTACAACTTGCTTGTTAACTTCTGATATTGTTTTTTGCGGTAAAACTTTTTTATCTGTTAGTTCAAGTATGTATTTATATGCGTCATCGATGTTTTTTATGTCAGAATGTTTCAGATTTTGTGCAACGTATAAATTCAACGATTGATTTGTTTTTCTTGTCCAATATTTTAGAGAAGATACGGCATAATCAAGAACTTCACTTCTCTTTTGTTCCTTCATTGCAAAATATGCGTGACGTTTATCAAGCGGCAAATGCATAGCTTCTTCAGTATCTTCATTTGAATTTGCATAATCAAATTTTGGTATATCTACATTTGCATCCCAAGTATAAAATCCGCCATCAATTTTATTTTCAAATTCGAATTTTTCAAACTTTGTAAGAATTCTTGTTCCCTCATAAGAATCTTTTGAAATAAACGGCAAACCTTTTTTAATTCTTTTTGAATTTAGCTCATTAAATGCCTCAATGTTATGTTGATATGTTTTAAAATTAATCGGATAACAATAGGCAACCACCGTATCGTTATGGGTACCGTATTTTAACGGATTTGAACCGTTAGGATTACCGTATTTATCAATCTTCAATTCAGCATCTGCAATTTGTTCCGGAGTTGCATTATCAATATTATAAACTTGTACGTATGTAGGTTGAGTTTTATCATAATGTTCATTCTTTACAAAACGGACTTTTCCTGTTGTTTCTTGAACAGGTTCCATAGGTGCATTTATTAATTTGTGACGTATATATTCTGTTTTCACACCAAAAGCTCCGATTTTTGCAGTCATATCTTTTAAACTTGCAGCTTTAAACCAATCAAAGAAAACATCCTCCTCGCCGTGCTGTAATATACTTTGAATATGTATACCACCTAAACCTTCACTTGTAAGTGCAGAATCCGCAACTAAATTTTTACCTTTTGCAAAAAGCTCGTTTTGGAATTGTGTAAAAGTTTCAGGACTATCAACCGCAGAAGAAAATTGAAAACCACTTTCCATCCAATATCCGGCTGCACTGGTTCTATCTCCTGAAGTATGCGGCAAAAGAAAAATTTTACCATAAGGATCAAGCCTGCCTTCTTGTAACGCTTTATGAACACCGGCTAATGTTCCGCCAATGTGGTTAGAGAAGTTTTTAAAAGTATTCAACCCCTTTTGTGCATCAGGGTTATCTATAATATTGCCGTCTTTATCATAAATATATCTTACATCATAATTGTCTGCACAAATTAATGTTGCAGCAGCTGCATTACCGGATTTGTTACTCTGTGGGATGACTATATCAAAAATCTTTTCCCAATCGCCTGTTTGTTCTCTCAAATCGACCAAATCTCCGGAATCTACCTTAAATATTGGAACTGCATTTGGTTTTCCCTTCGGCTGAAGTTTGAAATGATATGCAAAAGGAGAATTTTCTGCCCTTCCAAAAAGATAATCCAGATATAATCTATTTTCACCCGGTTGAAGTTTTATATTATTCTCGCCGGTTTCTATATTTACGTATTTTGAACCTATATTTTCAGCATTATAATTCCCTGTATATTTATTTGCAACAGCAGGATAAGCTTCTAAGTAACACTCGTATTTTTGCGGATCAAAAGGGTAACTTACAGAATAAACTCTTTCACCATATTCGTCTTTTTTTACCTCAAATCCGTTAAAATTCGGATTTTTGGATATCTGTAATTTGTTGTAGATATTGACTTTCACGACAACTCCTTGTTACTGAAAATATAAAGATTCTAAAGCTAATTTTTTGCTAATAAATATCCCTTTATTAAGAAATTTTTACATAAATATAACTCTGTTTACATTAATAGCACAAAAGATTGCTATTTTGTTTTTTAATTCTATAATATTTATTGTTAAATGTACAATTATTTTGTACAAAGCATAGGAGATTAATTAATGCTAATGACAGAATTAAAATGCGACATCAAAGACATCAGTCTCGCGGAACAAGGTAAAAACCAAATAGAATGGGCATTTAAGGATATGCCTGTACTTAGAAAAATTAAACAAAGATTTGAAATAGAAAAGCCTTTTAAAGGTTTGAAATTGTCAGCATGCTCTCATGTTACAAAAGAAACAGCAGCATTATGCTTAACAATGCAAGCCGGTGGCGCAGATGCCGTTCTTGTTGCATCAAATCCGCTTTCTACACAGGATGACGTTGCCGCTGCACTGGTTAAATATTATAACATTCCTGTATTCGCAATATCAGGAGAAAGTGTAGAGCAATATAAATCTCATATTAGAGAAGCTATTAATCATAATCCTGATTTAATTATTGAAGACGGTTGTGATTTGGTTTCAACAATCCATCTTGAACATCCTGAAATTGCAGACAACGTTATAGGTTCAACAGAAGAAACAACAACAGGTATCATCAGACTTCAAGCAATGGAAAAAGAAGGACAATTGAGATTCCCTGCGGTTGGAGTAAATACAAGCTTAACAAAACACTTATATGACAACAGATATGGTACAGGTCAAAGTTCAATTGACGGAATTTTAAGAGCGGCAAATATTCTTATTGCAGGTAAAACTGTTGTTATTTCCGGTTACGGATGGTGCGGTAAGGGTTGTGCAATGAGAGCAAAGGCTATGGGTGCAAATGTTATTGTTTGTGAAGTTGACCCTCTTAAAGCTCTTGAAGCTGCAATGGAAGGATACAGAGTTATGCCAATCGCTGAGGCAGCTAAAGAAGGTGATTTATTCTTAACTGTTACCGGGGATAAGCATGTTATTGATATTCCTCACTTATTATCAATGAAAGACGGTGCTTTTGTTGCTAACGCGGGGCACTTTGATTGGGAAGTTAATGTTTGCGATTTGAAGGCTTACACAACAGAAATCAGACAAATCAGACCTAATTTAGAAGAATATAAATTGAATAACGGGAAATCTATATACGTGTTGGCTCAAGGCAGATTGGTCAACTTATCTGCAGCAGAAGGACATCCTGCAAGCGTTATGGATATGAGCTTTGCAAATCAGGCTTTGGGTATGGAATTTATTATTAAAAATCAAGGCAAGTTAGAAAATAAATTGTATACTCTTCCTCATGAAGTAGATTTAAGAATTGCAGAATTGAAACTTGAGTCTATGGGAATAAAAATTGATACTTTAACTGAAGAACAAGAAAAATATCTAAACAGTTGGGATATTGATTAATTAATAGAATAAATATAACATAAGTTGTAAAAGGCAGGTTTATTTTTAATCTGCCTTTTATATATTTTTTACGCTTGAATTTAAAATTTTTGTTACGTTTTGCCACAAAAATGAACAAATATTATAATATTGTCGTTACTTAAATAAGAAGAAAATAATACCGAGGATAAAAATTTGATAAATAAAAATTTGATAAAGACTATTGTTGTAGGGGTAGCATTAGCTTTATCCATAGATATTTCGTATGCCTTTGAGTCCAATACGGCATTGATTGATAAAGGCGCTAAATTAACTCTGTCTGATTGTATAAGAATATCAATTGAGAATAGTCCTAACATAAAACGAGCAGCTTTTAATTATAAAATCGCCAAAAATGATGTAAGTCTTGCTAAAACTGATTTTTTCCCAACTATTAATCTTGGAACAGGCTATTATCACACAGGAACTTATACAAAAAATGCCGATATAAACAATCATCACTACAATTTTAGCGCAAATTTAAATCAATTATTATTCAATTTTGGCAAAACAAATTCTCGTATTAAGATGCAGAAGTTTAATAAAATCGCTTCAGCATATAATTTTGACAATACGGTTTTAGATACTATTTTTGATGTAAAGGTAAACTATTATGGTGTACTTGCAGCAAGAGCAACAATGGAAGTTAATCGCGCAAATGTTTCAATAAATGAGCGTAACTATCAAAGAACAAAAGCATATTTTGAAGAAGGTATTCGTTCAAAGATTGATCTTGTCAATGCAGAAGTATACTTAAGTGATTCTAAAATTTCATACGTTCAAGCTGTAAAAATGTATGAAAATGCTATTGTAAAACTAAATAATTCCATGTATGTTGCAAATACTCCCGCTTATGAAATTGCAAATACGGAGATGTTTAATTATGCAGTAAACGAAATCCCCGTAAACTTAGAAATTTCAGATAACAAAGATTTAAGCAAACCGCCAAAAGAAGTAAATGATGCTGTTTTAACCGCAGGTGTTGAACAATTGGCAATATTAAAAGACTACAAATTTACACCATTCAAGTATAGTTTTGAAGAATGCGAAAAACTTGCAGTTGATAATCGTCCTGATTTAAAAGCATATGAATCAACCCTAAAAGCAATGGAGCAAGCACTAAGTTATACAAAAAGAGAATATTTACCTGAATTGGTTGGTACTGTTGGTTACGGATACAGAGATCACAGTAGAACAAATTCTTTCAACGCAAGTGTTGGCTTGCAAACATCCATAAATATTGCACAGGAAAAATTTAAAATTGATAACAGCAAATTGCAAGTCGAATTAGCAAAAAATGATATAGATTTATTGAAGCAAAATATTTATTTTGAGGTTCAAAATGCATATATAAACATGGTACAGCTTGAGAAAGAAATTCCTCTGATGGCTGTAAAGGTTCGTCAAACAAGAGAAAATTTTGAATTAGCTGACGGAAGATATGCTGTTGGTTTGGGTGATTACATAGAACTTCAAGATGCAAAACAAAATTACAATACTGCTCAAAACTCCTATGTTCAGGCAGTATACAACTATAATGTTGCAAGAGCCAATTTAGAAAGGCTAATTGCAATTCCGCAAGAAATAACAATAACGGTTGAGGACTAAAATATGAATATACAAAAAAAACATCTTGTAATAGCATTGGCAGCTATCATATTAATAGGCGGAGTATTTGTGCATTCAAAAATAAAGCACAAAGTTCACTATGAAACACAAGCACTAAAAACATGTACTATTACTCAGGTTGTAGAAGCTTCAGGGACAATTAATCCTGTGAATACAGTGAGTGTAGGTTCTACCGTGTCAGGGTTGATAAAAGCTATATATGTTGATTACAATTCTCAAGTAAAAAAAGGACAGTTACTCGCGCAGATTGACCCTGCAAATTTTGAGGCCACCGTACAACAAAATCAAGCGCAAATTGCTTCAGCACAAGCTGATTTAGCAAGGTTACAAGCCGTTACAGAAATGTCGAGAAAGACATATAATCGTTATAAAAATCTATACGCAAAAAACTTTATAGCTAAAAGTGAATTAGATCAGGCAGAAAGTGATTACCTTTCAAATCAGGCTCAAATTTCTGCTGCAAGAGCAAAAATTTCGCAACAGCAAGCGACTTATCAAACAGCACTTACAAATTTAGGGTACACAAAAATTATAGCACCTGTTGACGGAACAGTAATCGCCAGAAAAATTGACTTAGGTCAACCGGTTGCAGCAAGTTTCCAAGCGCCGGAACTTTTTACAATCGCTCAGGATTTAACAAAAATGCAAATAGAAGTAAATGTCTCAGAAGCCGATATAGGAAAAGTTAAAGAAGGGCAGGATGTAACTTATACTCTTGACGGGTATCCGGATAGCGTATTTGAAGGTAAAGTTACTCAAGTAAGACTTGAACCTACAACTGTTTCAAATGTTGTAACGTATTCTGTAATTGTTGAAGTAGATAACGAACATATGAAATTAAAGCCCGGTATGACGGCTAATGTTTCTATTATAACGAGCAAAAGTGAAGATGTACTTTGTGCACCGTCCGTTGCTTTAAAATATACTCCTGTCACTGACGGACAAAAATACAAAACTCAAGGGATTTGGATTTTAGCAAATAAAAAACCTAAACGAGTTGATATTACAACAGGAGCAAGTGATGACAGCATGATAGAAGTATCCTCAAAAGCTTTAAAAGAAGGGGATAAAGTCATAATCGGAGCATCAAATGTTGCTAAGCGTGACAAGAGCAAACAAACAAGAAGAAAACCGCCGGGAATGTTCTAAGGATAACAAAATGAGTTTAATCAAAGTTAAAAATGCAATAAAAACATACCAAACAGGCGAAGAGAGTTTTAATGCTCTAAACGGGGTTTCACTTTCTGTTGAACAGGGAGAGTTTGTCGCAATTATGGGAACCTCAGGCTCCGGCAAATCTACATTTATGAATATGCTTGGAACGTTGGACAAACCAACATCAGGAGAATATTATCTTGACGGACAGGATATGTTACATTTAGATGCAAATAGCCTTGCTATGGTAAGGTGTGAAAAAATAGGGTTCATTTTTCAGGGTTTTAATCTAATCTCAAGGACATCGGCATTGGATAATGTGTGTTTACCGATGATTTATAAGGGAATACCTGAACGAGAAAGAATAGAAAGAGGCAAATGGGCATTAAATATTGTAGGGCTAAAAAACCGAGAAGATCACATGCCAAATCAAATGTCAGGAGGACAGCAGCAGCGTGTAGCAATTGCAAGAGCCTTAGTGAACGATGCTCCTTTAATATTAGCCGATGAACCTACAGGGAATTTGGATACAAAAACGAGTATTGAGGTTATGGAGTTTTTCGTAAGGCTCAATGAAGAAATGGGTAAAACTATAGTATTGGTTACTCACGAACCTGATATTGCAGAATATACAAAACGTGTTGTTAAATTCAAAGATGGAAATATCGTTCTTGATATGCCAAAAGAAGAGTGGATGAAACACCGAACAAGGGAAACATAAAATGCTGGATTTCAAATCAATATTTAAAATGGCAACAGTATCTTTAAAAATAAATAAAATGCGCTCAATGCTCACGAGTTTAGGTATTATTATCGGAGTTAGTGCGGTTATAATAATGCTTGCGGTAGGTTCCGGCGCAAGTAAAAAAATTGCAAAAGACATGGAATCTATGGGGTCAAATCTTTTGATGGTTCGTTCGGCTTCTGCAAACTCCGGCGGGGTACGTATGGGATTTGGAACAAAACCTACATTAACACTAAAGGATGCAGAAGCAATTGAAAAAAATGCTCGAGGAATATTAGCTGTTGCGCCGTATTCATCGGAAAATAAACAGCTTACATACGGAAATCAAAACTGGTCATCCACAATTGGAGGAACAACAGCATCCTATTTGTTTATCAGAAACTATGAAATTTCAAGCGGAAGGAATTTTGTTCCTGAAGATAATCAAAACAGCTCAAAAGTAGCAATTATCGGTAATACAGTAGCAACAGAATTATTTGGGGACGTTGATCCTATAAACAAAACCATGCGTATTGGAAATGTTCCTTTCAAAATAATCGGACTACTAAAAACTAAAGGGCAAAGCGGTATGGGTATGGATCAGGATGATTTGGTATTTATTCCGATTACTACCGCACAAAAGAAGGTTTTCGGAACAGCATTTCCCGGAACTGTCAGTATGATTAATGTTAAAGCCGCAGATTCAGATATACTCGATACAACTCAAGCAGACATAACAGAAATTTTAAAACAACGTCACCATATCGGAAAAACGCAAGATAACGATTTTGAGATAAGAAATTTAGCTGAAATGCAAGAAACGATTAAATCATCAGCAAAAACAATGTCTATTTTGCTTGGCGCTATTGCTTCGGTTTCCCTTCTTGTAGGCGGTATAGGGATTATGAATATTATGCTGGTATCTGTAACCGAAAGAACAAAAGAAATCGGTATCAGAATGGCAATCGGCGCAAAAGCAAGTGATATAAGAATACAATTTTTAATTGAATCATTTTTACTGTCTATAATAGGCGGAATAATCGGTGTAGTATTCGGAGTAATATGTTCAAAAGGAATAGAAATATTTTCAACTATGAGTATTGCCATTTCAGGATTTTCTATAGCCTTATCTTTGGGATTTTCAGGCGCAATCGGGGTATTATTCGGGTATTACCCTGCGTATAAAGCATCTTTACTAAATCCTATAGATGCCTTGAGATATGAATAATATAATATTTTAAGTTTGTTTGTGTACAAACAATACAACTTATAACCCTTAAACCTGTTCAAGCAAAACCGATTGGTAAGGGTCGTTATGAAGTAACTGACAAAGACGGTAATGTATTCTACATATCTCATGACGGTGTAAACCTCAAACCTGAGTATGTTAGAAGCAATCCTTAGTAATACATCTTAACTAATTTATGCCCCAACACTTGACAAAATAAGGGTTATAGCAAATAATTTTTGTATAGGGGGAAGCCCCAAAGAAACGTTACTTCTCTGAGGCTTCACTTAGTACCCTATGAATGAGTTTTTAATGCTACTACGAGCATGGTTAATGCTATGAGTAGCATTATTATTTTGTCAATCATAGCGTTACCATCCTTCCTAGCAATTGATTTGCGGATTGCGAGCAGAGGGCGGAACAACGGGTTGGCTTGCGTTGAGCAAGACAAGCAGGTTGTGTAGTCCCGTTTATTGCGAGCAACCAAGTTAGTAAAATACGTGTGTGGGCAAAGGCTGGTGGTACTACCCTAAGTGAATTCTACTATAAATGTATACAATGCATGCAAATCAATTAGTGATTTTTACAGCATTTCTACATCTATTATACAAAACATTTTGCCGTAAAATTGCCACAATCCTGCCAGAAAGTCAACTTATTTAAGTTTGTAGTAACTTCTATATAGTTACCTGATTTTATTTTTATGATAAGGAAATTTATTATTTTTAAATATGTCTAGGACAATTCTCTAATCATTTCCTGAGCCTCTTCAAACTCAGGTGAAATGAACACAGTTTTTTCCAAATATTCTAAAGCCTTTTCTTTATCTCCAAGACCCTTTTCACATTTAGCAAGCCAAAACAATACATTTATATTGTATTCATTTTCTTTATGCATAGTAAGAAAAATATTTCTTGCTTGCTCAAAATCGCCCAATTCAAAATATGTCATCCCAAGGAGATTTTTAGTTTCTATATTCGGATCCATCTCATAGGATTTTACAAGATACATTTTCGCATCATCATATTTTTTCGTTAGAAAATATATTTTACCCGCAATATATAAGAAAAATCCGTTTTGTACAGTATTTCCTATTGCAATTTTTATCTGCTCCAAAGCTTTGTCATAATCTTCAATAAAAATCTTATTTAATGCCGAAAACGCGTATGTTGTATATGCTTTAGGATTTAAGGCGAGCGCTTTTTCATAATACTCATCGGATTTTTTAAATTCAGCAGTTGAATGCAAGAAATTGGCATATTCGCTGATTATTGAATCGTCTTCGGGAGCATATTTCATAGCTTGTTCAAATTCATCTTTTGCATAATCTAAAAGTCTTTTACTCAAATAAATTACACCTAAATCCTTGTGCGCAACGGCATAATCAGGCTTCAATTGAATAACCTTTTTAAGTATTTTTTCCGCCTTGTCAGTATCTTTTAATAAGATACAAACATGAGCAAACTCATAGCAAATATCATAAGTTGCATTACCCATAAGCATAATACGCTCATATATTTCTTTTGCCAACAGAGGTTGCTTTGTTTTTACAAAAATGCTAGCTAATTTTCGTGACATTGATGCTGATTTTGGATTTAAGGCAACAAGCCTTGCCAAAATATTTATGGCATATTTGTATTCACCTGTTTGCTCATAACAGCACGCTAAATTATACTGATAAGTCTGCTTTTCAGGATGATGCGTTGCAAGGATTTTATAATGCTTAATTGCGCTTTCCCAATTTTTACACTTCACTTCCGAGAGCGCTAACGCTGTCAAATAAGTATCACTCGGCTCAATAAAGTATGCCTTTTCAAAATATTTGCAAGCTTCCTCGTGCTTGTTTTGGATTTGTAAGATTGATGCAATATTAAAATACGTCAGAGAATTATCAGGGTCAAGCTCGCTTGCCTTGAAAAAATTCTCATAAGCTTTTTCCATATCTCCGGTTGTTAAATATGCCGTACCTAAATTGTTATGAATTTGAGCATGTTCAGGATTTAACTCAAGAGCTTTTTCTAAATATTCAACACTCTTTTCAAAATTTCTCATCGACATATAAGCCGTACCGATTATGTAATATATGGAAAAATCCTTATCATCAATTTCAAGAGCCTTTTTACCGTATTCAACAGCAAGTTCTTCTTCTTTATTTTTTATGTGAATCACACAAATAGCCTTGTATGCTTCTATCTCTTTATCTCTGAGGTTGATAACTTCTTTATACGCATGCAAAGCAGGAATGTAATCATCAGTATTATCATATGCCATGGCAAGATAAAACCAACAAGTCGCATCATTAGGTTTGTATTTTACAATTGTTTCAAAATTTTTCTTAGCCTCTTCAAAGTTGTCAAGATTAATGTTGCATAACCCTAAGAGCTTAATTGCTTCTAAGTTATGTTCATCCGTTGTATCAACTTCCGCCAAACGCTGCTTTGCAGCTTCAAATTCCCTATTATTAATTAAATCCGTTACTTCATCGTAAAATTTTTCATCCATCATTAATATTCCTGATTATATCTTATCATTTCTCTTTCGGTATTTTCTCTGACATTCTCAATTTCAGATACCTGATTATTTATTCTCTCATTTATATTTTCTCTATCATAAGAATTATAGGTATTTTCAGCAGACCTATTACCGTAAAAAACCGGAGCCATAACAACTGCAAACATTATTCCGGTAAACAAAAGAATTACCAACATAGAAATTGAACTGTATGCACTCATTTTTTTCATATTAAAACCTCAACTACAACCTATTTTTGTCAATAAAAGAAATTACAGCATCATCAACACTCTTGGGTGTTTCTAAGGTATCCCCGTATAAACTGCTTTTATCAAGTTTTTGGGGTTGCTGATTTATATACTCTTTAAAGGATTTAAGTCCCGCCCAAATTACAATTATCGACAATAACACCGAGCCCATTGTAATACCAAATTTTATTAATACGGTTTTAAACGGAATAACCGCACTGCCTGAAATAGGTTCTGCAAAACAAATACCCGTGCTTGCCATAAACAGCAAGCACGAAAGTATAGTGTTATATTGTTTTTTATAATTATTATTCATTTTCTTCGTCTTTTGTCTTTCTCGTTCTAGTTCTTTTAGAAGAACCTCTATTAGGTCTGCGAGTTCTTTTAGGTTTTTCTTCCTTTTCAGATTCTTCGACCGGTTCAACTTTAGCTTCCTCAGTTTCCTCTGTTATATTTTCTTCTTTAGGAGCCACTTCTGTCTTTTTCCTTGAGGTTCTTTTTCTCCCGCCCTTCGCCTTAGTTGGTTTTTCTTCTTCAGCAGCTTCAGATGCCGAAGTTTGAATTTCAACGTCCTCTGATATCTCCGGTTTGATTTCTTCATTAGGCTTAAGAATTGTCTGAGCAGTTTGAACATCTTCAGTTACAACAAGCGGAGTTTCAACTTTATCACCTTGCGGTTTTTCAAATTTATTTCTTCTTCCGCCACGTCTGCGATTATTTCTCTTATCCGTATCCTGTGCAGTGGCAACAACTGATGGATTTTCAACCTCAATTGCAGCTGCCGGAGTACTCTCAAGCGGCTTAACTTCTATTTCGTTTGTTGTTTCTTCTTGTTTTGATTGGCTGTCATTTTTGTTACCTTTTTTGAAGTTTGTCATAGGTAACTTCAATTTAGCAGCTTTTGCTCTATATTCACCTTCTGCTGTTGGTGTTGCAAAATTAAAATCAAGCATAAAGTAACCGCTTCCCTGACAGTGAGGACATTTTTTCGTAAAGATTTCGGATAAACTTTGACCTTGTCTGTGGCGAGTTAATTCAACTAAACCTAAATCAGAAAGCTGACCAACTTGAGGTTTTGCCTTATCAGGTTCAAGTGCAATTTCTAATTCTTCCATCATCGCTAACTTATCTGCTCTTGACATCATATCAATAAAGTCAACAATTACCATTCCGCCTATATTTCTCAATCTTAATTGTCGAGCAATTTCATGGACGGCTTCTATATTTGTTTTTAAGATCGTTTCATCTTGAGTTGCAGAACTTACAAATTTTCCGCTGTTTACATCTATTACAGTAAGAGCCTCTGTCTGTTGAATAAACAAATATCCGCCTGAAGGCATATTTACTTTGATATTTAAAGCTGCCTTGATTTCTTTATGGATATCCATTGCAACCAATAACGGCTCTGTACCTTTGTATAATGTAACATTAATATTTTTATTCATATGCCAATTTTGCAAAATATTTTGAACTCTGTTCATTGCAAACGGAGTATCTACGATAATTTCTTTTGTATCTTCCGTACAAGCTTCACGAATTACTCTGTATAGCAAATCCTGATCTCTATAGATTAAATTTGGAGGAGTCATTGTTTCTGCTGACGTAATAATATTATTCCATTTTTCAAGAAGAATTTCCAAATCCTCCTGAATATCTGCCTCGGTTTGACCTTCTGCTTCCGTTCTGATAATTACACCCACACCAACCGGTTTTATTAAATTCAAAATAGATTTTAATCTGGCTCTTTCTTTAGAGCTTTCAATTTTTTTACTTACGCTAACTCCCGGCTCATTCGGCATCAATACCAAAAAACGTCCCGGCAAACTAATCTGAGTTGTAACTCTTGGGCCTTTATGACCTGTCGGTTCTTTTACAACTTGTACAATAAGTTTTTGTTTTGGAGAAAGTTTATCTTTTAATGTCCCTTTACCCATAACATCTTGTGCATGCAAAAAACCCATTCTGTCAGTTCCGACATTTACAAATGCCGCATCAATACTAGGTAAAATGTTGTCTACTGTTGCAAGATAAACATCACCGAGTAACACTTCCCCTCTATGGATGAAAAAATCCGTTACTTTTCCGTTTTCTAATACTGCACCGATATTATCACGTTCTGCGATAACAATTTTTTGACCTTTGTCTTTTTCTTTAAAATTTTTGTTGTTTCTGTCGTTTCCCATTTCAAATCCTTTATAACTCTCTTAACTCTTCATCAAAGAATCCGGTTCTTGTTATATTGAACACAGTATCCGGTTCAATCAGGCTCATAAGAACGTCTGCTCTTAATGCCGGAATATCGGATCCCTGACCGGTTTTTAATACTATGAATAAACATTTTCCATCAAATCTATATGATTTTATCGACGGTTTTATATTTATTTTTTTAGTTAAACCTTTTTTGTTTTTCTTCTCAATATAAATCTCATCGGAAGATAAAACTCTGTTTGTATTATACTTCAAATTTTCAAAATCGTAAAGTTGTGAATTAAACACCTCAATACGATATTCCGCCCAAGCCACGGTATTGTCTATTGCTTGCGCAGTTTTATCTTTTTTTACAATACTTATTATTTTACATTCAGACGGTAGCACTTTTTGTAATTTATCTTTAAATTTCTGTATATCAATATTTTCCCATAAATCAATATCTATAAGTTCACCCTCACTTTGAGCAAACAGAGGCAATGCTACACCTAAAGATACCTTCATTGTAGGATTAAAGCCTTGAGAAAACGCTATATTTAAACCACTCCTTGAAAGAGCTTTCAAAAATGTGTTTTGCCAATCTAAGTGAGAAAAATATCTTAAAATACCTGATTTTGTTATTTTTAATCGATATTTGTATACCGGCTTCATATACTTTTGATTTCCGTCTGTCGGATCTCGTTTTTCTTCAGGCTTATACAAATCTGAAGCCTTAAATGGTTTTGCAATAACCTTCTTTGTTTTTAAATTTGAGCAAACTCCGCAGTTTACACATTTTGTCTGACAAGTAGGAACAATATGACATTCGTTTTTTATTTTGGCATCAGGAAGATTTTCTTTTTTAAATGCCTCATTATATTCATTTACGAGCCAACTTTTATTTACTCCTATATCAATAAAATCCCAAGGAAGAACTTCTTCTCTTAAATACTCTTTTTGAGCAAGTGCATTTAGGTTAATATCCATATCTTTTGCGGTATTAAGCCATATTTCTTCATTAAAATGTTCGCCCCAAGCATCTAAGTAACAACCTTTTTTATAAAGAGCTTCAACATAACGGCACAACTTATCATCACCACGGGTAAGAACAGCTTCAAGCATAGATACAGTTTGCTCGTGATAATTAATTTTAACACCTTTAATATTTTTGATTTGCTCCTTAAGGTAGTGTATATGCTCGGTTACCTCAGCCAAATCCATTTGCGAACACCATTGAAAAGGAGTAAAAGGTTTTGGCACAAAAATGGATAAAGTACAAGTTATATCCATAGAATGTTTTAAACCTTTTTCTTTTTTTATTCCTATACAGCGGTATCTTATTTTTCTAAATAATTCTGCCATTTCATCCATATCATGAAGAGTTTCTGTAGGTAAACCGCATATAAAATAGAATTTTACTCTTGACCACCCGTTTTCATACAGCGTTGTCACCGCATCTATAATCATATCCTCTGTTATATTTTTCTTTATAACATCCCTCAATCTTTGTGAACCGGCTTCCGGGGCAAGTGTCATTGTTGATTTTCTGACACTCTGGACTAAATTTGCAAGCTCAAGGTTAAATCCGTCAATACGTTGACTTGGTAGGGATACTGAAATTTTCTTTTTATTAAAATCTATAGAAAGCTCTTTTATTACTTCGTTAATATTTGCATAATCATTGGAAGATAAAGACAACAGTGAATATTCGTCATATCCTGTATTTTTGACTAATTCTTTTGCTATTTTAATAATTTCTTCACTTTCGCGTTCTCTGATTGGTAAAGTTACATGTCCGGGTTGACAAAATCTGCACATTCTTCCACATCCGCGGCGAATTTCGACAACGGCTCTATCCTGAACCGATGACGAATATGGTATTGGATATTTCTTAAGAGCTGTATCATATGTAAGTTGCGCAATTCTTTTTTTAACTTTTCCTCCGACAAGTTTTGACCATCTGCCGGAGTCTTCTCCGCTGCATAAGGCCTTAATTCGTTCTTCTCTTGGTAATCCCTTTGTTTTCTTTAGGATTTCACAAACCTCAATTATAGTGTCTTCGCCGTCCCCAATCATAAAAACATCTACAAAATCTGCTAACGGTAACGGATTAAATGCACATGGACCTCCTGCCATAACTATAGGATCTTCATCAGTTCGCATATCGTTTCTGTATGGGATTTGCGACATCTCAAGCATTTTTAATACCGTTGGATATGCCATCTCATATTGAAGAGAAAAACCAACGGCATCAAAATCTTTTATAGGACGTTTACTCTCTAATCCGTACAATATTTCAGGATTAAAATCAGGCTCCGGCGCATAAACCCTGTCACACATAAAACCTTCATGCCGGTTAACTAAATCATATAATATTCTGACACCCAAATTGCTTATTCCGATTTCGTACTTATCTGGAAAACAAAATGCAAAACGTATATCCGCATCATCAAAGCTTTTATTATATGAAAGGAATTCGCCTCCAACGTACTGATATGGCTTTGTGCATTTAAATAAACTCTCATGATACTTTTCAAAAAACTTTTCCATACTGATATTATAATACAAACCGGTAAACTATCATTTATTTTTATATTTTTCGTACAAATCCGGACGTCTTAATTTTGTACGCTCTATAGATTGAGATTGTCTAAACTCATTAATTTCTTTATGATTTCCATTTAATAAAACATCAGGAACTTTCAAACCTCTATACTCTCTTGGTCTTGTGTAATGCGGGTATTCAAGCAATCCATTTGAAAAACTATCTTCATCCGCAGATTCAATTTTGCCAAGAGTTCCTTCTATTTTTCGACTTACCGAATCTATTAAACACAACGCAGGTAATTCTCCACCTGTCAATACAAAATCCCCAACAGAAACTTCAACAGGCTTGATAATATCTCTTATCCTCTCGTCAAAACCTTCGTAATGACCACACATTAAAATTATTTGGTCAAATTTTGAAAATTCATTTACCATACTGTCCGTCAATGGTTGCCCCTGAGGAGATAGCATTACTGTCAATGTTTTAGGTAATTTTTCAATGCTTTCATATGCATCTACATAAGGTTGTGCCATAAGCACCATACCTGCCCCTCCGCCATACGGTATATCATCGACCTTTTTGTGTTTATTTTCAGTATAATCTCGAGGGTTAATTGTTTGTATTTTTATTATATCAGAATCAACTGCACGCTTTAGTATGCTATATTGGAAATAATTTTCAACCATTTCCGGAAACAAAGTCATTACATTAAAAATCATTCCAATAAGCCCTCTAAATTATTTATCGTGATAGATTTTTTTTCTAATGAAACTTCTCTTATAATTGCCTCTACAAAGGGAACCAAACATATTTGTTTAGAATTTGTTTTTACAGATAACAAATCGCTTGCGCCATTGTTTGAAACACCTACAACAAAGCCTAATTTTTTGCCATTTTCATCATACAAGCTCATTCCGACAAGTTCATCAATCAGATATTCGTTTTCATCAAGACTTTCTCTCAAAAAACTTTCTTCAACGAACAGTAAAGAACCCTTATATTCCAACAACTCATCTATAGAATTAATTCCCTCAAACTTGAAAATAGCCGTATTTTTATGAATACGAACCCTCTCTACATTATATGGAATATACTCCTCACGCGATTTTTTTATAAAAATCTTTTTTAAACTCAAAATGAAATCAGCTTGACTCTGAGTAAAGCCAACCTTTGCTTCGCCTTTAATTCCATGAAAATTTAGAATCTTACCGACAGAAATATATTTTTCGCTCATGATTATTCTTCAGCCGGTTCTTCTTCTGTTTTCTTCGGTTTTCTACCGCGTTTTGGTTTTTCTGACTCAACAGGTTCCGCTGATTTTTCAGCCGCTTTTGCCTGCTGGTTTTTAAACTCTTCAGGAGCATCTTCTCTTTCCTGATTCCAACGCTGCAGACCCATCTGAGAACGAATTAACCCGATACCGACGTGAACACGCCATTCATCCATCTTTAATTGCGCAGCAATAATCTTATGGCATCCTATCGGAGGCAACGGTAACAATGGTTCATATAAGTTTTTAATTGCAAACATCTGATCCGGAGTTATCGCCAATTTACGTTTAGGGAATGGTAATTTCGGTAACATCATCTTTTGTCTTACCAGATTTATGCCGAAAAATACTTTTCTTGGTTCCAACCCAATTTTTTCACCAATAACCTCATGCGCATCAGGATTTGGCAAAGGCAACATAGCCTTATATAAAAGTTCAATTTGTTCTAATTGCTCCTTACTTACCAATAATTGTTTCGGTGCTTTATTTCTGTTCATAGGACGTTTATTATTAAATCCGCCTCTGTTGAAACCGCCACCCTGAGGACGTCTGTTATTGAAATTATTTCTGTTATACCCGCCTTGTTGCGGTCTGTTTTGACCATATCCGCCACGGCTGTAGCCGCCTTGATTATCACGTCTTTGGTACCCGCCTTGACGATTTTGGTTATAGCCTCTGTTATAACCGCCCTGATTGTCACGACGATTGTAACCACCTTGATTATCGCGTCTTTGATAGCCTCCTTGCTGAGAATTGTATGCTCTTTGCGGTGGGCGTGGTCTGCCTTCTCCCGCACTATAACTGCTGTAAAACTGAGGTTGAGCCTCTGTACTATAACCGTTCAACAGCTCTTGTTGAGGAGCCTCTGCTACTTCTTGGGAAGATTCTGCGGGAACATTTACATCTTCTGATGGTGCATTTATCATCATTTTCTTATCAGGATACAAGCAATCAGGACAAATAACTCTTTTGGGGTTTTTTGTTTCAAATTCTCGACCGCACTTGACGCATTTGTTTACATACATAATAAATAAGCCTCTTAATTAAAAAAATAATTCATAAATATAATACAACTGGTTTAAATTAAAAAAATCTCTATTATTCCTCTGTGTGAAAAATTTAACGATATATCTTAACGTAATAATTATAACATGGTTTTGAAATTTAATCAAGATGCAAATATTATTTTTCCACTAAAAAGGTGACAGGTCCGTCATTAATCAAAGAAACATCCATCATAGCGCGAAATTTTCCTGTTGAAACTCTTATATTATTTGATTTTACACATTCAATAAAATACTCATACAAACTTTCTGCAATATCCATTGGAGCAGATTTATCAAAACTCGGACGAGTACCCTTTTTACAATCGCCGCATAGCGTAAACTGAGATACAATAAGCATTTCTCCGTTTACATCAAGAAGTGATTTATTCATTTTCTCATTTTCATCTTCAAAAATTCTGAGATTTACAAGTTTTTTTGCTAAGGCTTCGGCATTTAATTTTTCATCACCTTTTTCAACCCCAAGAAAAACCAGTAGTCCTGAATTTATAGACGAATATAAACTATCATCTATTGTTACTGATGCTTGTTTCACTCTTTGAATTAATGCTTTCATAATTTCTATAAATATCACAGAATATATTATTTGTAAACTTATGTAAATATTCATTACACATGTAGCATAAAAAGTTCTTTACGAATTATAATCTCTATTATTAAAAAAGAGGTTAAGGATGATTTCTGCGATAAATTCATATGATTTTTCAACAAAAAAGACTCATAATATAAAATCTGCCAATAACTTCAGAAATATATCTTTTGGATTTGGAGAAGATTATGTGAATGATGATTTCTTAGAACAACAAAATTACGTACACAAAGAAGGTAACGGTAGTGTTTTAGGATATTTTAGGCTTATTGGAGTTTTTATAGGTACCGTTATCAAAGAAAAATTTATGGATAACGACAACAGCTATTATGATTTGGATGATGATAATGACGATATTGACTATGATTCTTCTGACTTTTATGATATTGAGCCTTAATTTTTTTGTGATACACTGAAAATATGTTTGAAAGTTTAAGCGAAAAATTACAAAATATTATAAGAAACACAGGTGCAAAAGAGCTTACTCCCGACAATATGCAAGAAGCATTGAGAGAAATCCGCCGAGCATTATTGGAGGCCGATGTAAACCTCAGGGTTGTAAAAGCTTTTATTTCTGCAATTAAAGATAAGGCAGAAGGCGAAAACATTATCGAAGGAGTAAATCCATCACAACAGCTTATCAAAATAGTAAATGATGAACTGATTGAGTTATTGGGAAAAGAGGTAAAGCCTTTAGATTTATCAGCCAATCCGTCCTTAATAATGATGCTGGGGCTTCAAGGCGCAGGTAAAACCACTTCATCTGCAAAACTCGCAGTGAAACTTAAAAAAGAGGGTAAAAAGCCGCTATTGGTTGCATGCGACGTTTATCGTCCGGCAGCTATTAATCAACTTCAAACATTAGGAAAGGAAATTGAGGTTGAAGTTTTTACAATTCCTGAGTCAAAAGATGTACAAAATATTGTTAAGTCCGCTATTGAATATTCAAAAAATAACGGTTATGATGTACTAATTTTGGATACGGCAGGCAGATTACAAATAGATGTCGATATGATGGCTGAATTACTCTTAATAGACAGGATTTTTAATCCTCAGGAAAAATTGCTTGTTATCGATGCTATGACAGGTCAGGAAGCAGTAAATGTTGCAGAAAATTTTGATGCACAACTCGGATTGACGGGGTTGGTGTTAACTAAATTAGACGGAGATTCAAGAGGCGGTTCTGCTTTAAGTGTCGTTTATTGCACAGGGAAACCTATTAAGCTGACAGGAACCGGTGAAAAACTTAATGCTCTGGAAGATTTTTATCCGGAGAGAATGGCAACAAGAATACTTGGAATGGGAGATATCGTATCTCTTGTTGAAAGAGCTCAAGAAGTTTTTGATGAAAAACAGGCAAGAGAATTAGAAGAAAAAATAAGCAAAGATAATTTTTCTTTTAACGATTTTCTTAAAATGCAAAAGCAGATGCAGATGTTAGGCTCTATGGGTAATCTTCTGGGCATGATTCCGGGATTAAATATCGGAAGAGATATGAAAGATATGATTACTCATGAAAGCGAAAAACAATTTAAGCGAATGGAAGTTTTTATACAAAGCATGACACCTGAAGAGCGCAACAATCCTGATTTAATTAATACAAGCAGAAGAAAACGTATTGCAAAAGGCTGCGGTGCGGATTTAGCCGACATTAATCAATTTATAAAACAATTTAATCAAATGCGCGCTATGATGAGCGGAATGAATGGATTAAAGGGAATGTTTGCGCATGCCGGACAAAACGGAGCAAATATAAACCCGCATAGCAAGCAGGGAAAACATGCCATGCAAAAAGCAATGAAAATGATGCGCCGATTTAAATAAAAGCAATTATATAAGGAGAGAATAATATAATGAAAGCTGTTGTATTTGATGAAGAATTAAAACTTGTTGATAATTATAAAAAACCTGTTCCTCAAAAAGGTGAAGCCCTTGTTAAAGTCACTCTTGCGGGTATTTGCAACACTGACTATGAAATTACAAAAGGTTATATGGGATATAAGGGAATTTTAGGGCACGAAGCAGTGGGTATAGTTGAAGAAATTAACGACGAAGACAAATCCTTGCTGGGGAAAAGAGTTGTAGCTGAAATAAGCTATGGTTGTAAAGAACCTGGATGTCCATATTGTGCACAAAAATTATATCGCCATTGTCCGGAGCGTCACACTTTGGGTATTTGGAGAAAAGACGGCGTTTTTGCTGAATATTTTACAATGCCGTTAGAAACGTTATTTGAAGTCCCTGATAATGTAACCGATGAGCAGGCGGTTTTTGTTGAACCTTTGGCTGCTGCTTGCGAAATAACAGAGCAACTGCATATAAAACCTTTTGAAAAAGTAATTGTTCTGGGGGACGGTAAATTAGGCTTAATTACAGCATTAACATTGAATGCGCAAAATATAAACGTTACCTTAGTCGGTAAACATCAAAATAAGCTCGATATTGCAAAAGCTCAAGGTGTAGATGTGATGCTTTTGCAGGATTTAAAAGTTGAAAAAATATATGATGTAGTTGTTGAAGCTACAGGTTCTATTTCGGGGTTTGAAACGGCTCTTGCGCTTACAAAACCTCGCGGGACTTTAGTATTAAAAAGTACTGTTGCCGCATCAAAAGAATTTAATCTTGCACCTATCGTAATTGATGAAATTACCGTGCTTGGTTCCCGTTGCGGGCAATTTGGCGGAGCATTAAGATTATTAAAATCAGAAAAAGTAGATTTTTCCCCACTTATTTCTGCAACATACAACGTTGATAATGCGATTGAGGCCTTTGAAAAAAACAAAGAAAAAGAAACATTGAAAGTATTGATTAAATTTTAAATAAAGGAAAACCGAGGCGGACACCTCGGTTTTCCTTGTACGAGTTATGTATATTATGAATTTGAAGCTCTTAAACTCACTCCGGAACCTGTGAATTCTTTAGGTTGAGATAATTTTACCTGACCATTGCTTGAGCCGTCCAATATATAATTGTTACCTTTTGTATATGTAGCTCCGTTTGGTCCTGAAGTACATTGATAAACTGGTTTACCTCCGTCTTTTGTTGTACCGATTAATTTGAAGGTAAATGTTCCGGTAGAATCACTTATTGTAAAACTCTTAGGTAATTTGCCCTCAGCACTCTTTTCCGCTTTCACTGCTCCGGAAATATCTCTGGTCTTTCCTGCTGATTTTCCTTCGGTATCGATTACATTACCTTTTGCATTATTCCAATTTATACCTGTATTATCCGCGACATCATCTCCGGCATTGATTTTATCCGCGTCGTCACCTGTATATTGAGGTTTTACCTCAGGTTTTACCTCAGGTTTTTGTTCAGGTTGAGCTTCAGGTTTTTGTTCAGGTTGAGCTTCAGGTTTTTGTTCAGCTTTAGTTTCCGGCTGTTGGTCTTTTTGTTTAACTTCAGGCTCTCCGTTT
Organism: Cyanobacteria bacterium UBA2855; assembly: GCA_002350725.1. GTDB lineage: Bacteria > Cyanobacteriota > Vampirovibrionia > Gastranaerophilales > Gastranaerophilaceae > UBA1221. Next base: position 64,822 of record DEFJ01000002.1, read on the forward strand.
CCAGCCTTATCTTTTTTCTTAAATAAACCTTTGATACCGTTCCATAAGCCTTTAGCTGCACCTATTACGCCTACACCAAGTGCGCCATAGCCAATCCATTTTCCGAGTTTATCCAACCAAGTTTCTTTAGGTTGAGCCGGCTGAGCCATCCATGCATCGCCCCAACCTCGGTAACCCATACTTCCGTAGTTATTATTTTGGATAAATATATTTGTGGTACCGCCACTTTTCATTGTGCTCCACTGCCCCGGGCGAAAAGCCTGATAGGATTGCGGTCGGTTAATTTGTGTTGGATTGGTTCTTATTACCATAATATACCTCGAATTTTACTCTCTTGTATATATAAAGTATATACTTTTTCAATAATTGCTTATTTTGTTTACATGGGGTTTACATTTCTTTACAATTTTCAAAAAGCACATGGGGCATGACTATCTGGATAAGGCGTTCATGGGGCACTTAAAAATATTGGAAATATCATGAACTGTTTTCACAAACATCCTTAGTTAAAAATTAAAAGGCAAATTGTTGAATATTTATTTTAATTTTTAGATTTATTGTTCGAAATCTTGTCCGCCAACAATTCTTAAATGTCTTTCGTCACCCTCACCGACACTTTTACTTACTAAATTATGTTGTTCAACGAGTTCATGTTGTAGTTTTCTGATTTGCTGGTTTTGGGGTTGAAGTTCAATATTGTTTGCACCTGCAAGAATTTTATTTATGGCTGCTTTTGCTTCATCTAATGCTCTTTCCGCATCATCATAATATCCTTGAAGAGATTCAGATGAAGAAATTTGCAGTGCATCTTTCAAAACTTTTTGAATTTGCGCCATTGAATTTGTTTTAATATAAAATACCTGCAATCTGTATTCATTTGCGGTACTGAGTATTTTAGCACCACCCTTTGCAAAGTTTTTATGAGCGATAACAATATCTGCTTCATCAAGATTACGAGTTATTTCAGCATTCATATCAAGGCGTTCGATAACTTTTTCGACAATTGTTCTGGATACAGCGTATAAATATATCTTTTTATAACTTTTCATTTCTTCAACATATTTTTGACGAGAAAAACTAAATTTCAAACTGTCGGAAGGATTAATTTTTTCTTCCAAAGCATGAATTTGTTCGGTAATAGAAGGCTTAGTTTTAACCTCATCCTGTTTTTCTTCTTCTTTTACTGTCTCATCAACTTTTCTTATTTCAGGTCTGATTGGCCACCCGCGAAGAATATAATCAACGGCTTCTGCCGTATCTTTGTATACAGCAAGAGTATTTCTGTCTAAAATTTCTATAACAATATCAAAAGTAGGTTGTTTTTCTCTTTCCAATACAGTTTTTTGCGTGGAACGGCGACGTGCTTCATCATCACCAAGAGTTACAGATTGAATGCCGCCGACAAGATCTGATAATGTCGGGTTTTTAATAAGGCTTTCTAACGAATTACCATGAGCAGTAGCAATAAGCATAACACCACGTTCGGCAATAGTTCTTGCCGCCTGAGCCTCTTCTTCTGTCCCGATTTCATCAACAACAATAACTTCAGGGGTATGGTTCTCAACAGCCTCAATCATAATATCTTTTTGAAATTGAGGTTGAGATACCTGCATTCTTCTTGCATGCCCTATTGCCGGATGAGGAGTATCACCATCGCCTGCGATTTCATTAGAGGTATCAACAACGACTACACGTTTACCTATTTCATCGGCGACAAGTCTTGATATTTCTCTTAATTTTGTGGTTTTACCAACTCCAGGTCTGCCAAGAAATAGTATACTTTTACCCATTAAGCAGAAATCTTTTATGCAGGCAATTGTACCGGTAACAACTCTGCCAATACGACAAGTCAAACCTATAATTTTACCCTGTCTGTTTCTTATCGCACTAATACGATGCAAAGTTCCGGGAATACCGGAACGATTATCAGACGTAAAATTTTGTATTCTATCGGTTATATATTTAATATCATCATAATTTACAATCTCTGTGCCAAGATACTCAATTTTACCGCCGGAATGACGAATTTCCGGAACTCTACCTATATCAAGAACAATTTCAATAACATCTTCCATTTGCTCATAAGTCACATGCCGCTTGACCTTTTCAGGTACCACTTCCATAAGACGGTCGAGATCGTTTTGAAATTGTAGGTTACTCATTTTCTTTGCCTTTCATATTTTGTAATAGACTATATATACAAAATTATTATTGGCTGTTTTTCCGAACTTAAATGTCCTCATGTATATTATAACACTTTTGGCAAAATTTTGTTCGGTATAATATGTTACATTTGTAGTAATTTTACAAAACTTAATAATTTAGGAATTGTGAAAAGTGTTGATTTTACACGACTTTGCATAATTTTTAAGTTTTTATAATAGATCTAATTTTTTTGCTAATTTTAAATTTATACGTCGTATATCAATATAAATAAACTTAACATTTGTAATAAAATGGTAAAAAAAGGCAAAATTTCATATATTTAAACTAGATTTTTTTCAGAAAAATGTTATATAATAAGTAATGAAAGATTTTACTAAAAATAAGAATAGAAGGGTGCTTAAAATGAGTAAAGAAAAAGCAATATTATTTACGGTGCTGGCTATGTTAGCTACATACGGTGCTGCCAATGCAATTCCGTCAGGTCCTTTTGGATATGACTTACAAGCAGATATTCATCGTAGTGAAAACCAACAACAACAGCAACAACAGCAACAACAAATACAGACACAAGATCCGTCACAAACCAACGCTAACGGAGAAGAACAAAAGCCTGTTGAATATATACCAAAAACCGCTTTAGACTTTTATTCATTTGTACCAATAAAGGATTTGTATGTTAAAGATATCGACAACTCTTCAACATACTATTCAAATCCGACAATGAAAAGCGCTATTTATCGTTATAAAACCGGAAACTATACCGGATGTTTACAGGAACTATATGCGTACATTAAAAAACATCCAAATGATGCTTATGCTTATTATTATATGGGTCTGTCATATACCAAAATCGGCAAAAAAGATGTTGCGGCTAAATGCTTCCAAAAGTGTATTAACTGTAAGGCAACAGGAACATTATTGGAGATGGCCGTTAAAGGCAGAGATTGTATAAAAGGAGGAATGTATTGTCATACCCCTGTAAATCCGAAAATTGATATTAATGCACTTAAAGCTGAAAAGCTTAAAGGATATGATGATTTAGATAAATTTATCATGTCTCCGTACAGCGGACATGGCTTTACTCCTGAGTTAGAAAAAGAATATCAGCAAAAACAACTTGATGTTCTTCAAAAAACAATTAATAACAAAGATAATTTAAACAATACAGACATGAATCAACTCAAAAAAATTGAGAGAGAACAATCATATTTGCAAAATGGCGAAATAATGGGTATGGCTGCAGCATTGGATGACACACCCAGCGATAAAGAAATACTTAATGCTATTGATGTTTTAAGAAGAGCAGGTTTGAATATTTCAACAACCACCACTGGAAATACTTCATCAGACAGGGTTGTTACAGAAAAAAAAACTCCTGATGTAAATCCGTCAAATTACATCAATCCTGAATACGAAAACATTAATATGCTATTAGGTAATGGAAACAATAACAATTCAGATCCGATGATGTCTATGTTACCGTACATGTTAAAAGATAATGAAAACGGTAAAAACATTGATCCGCAAGTTGTTCAAGCTATGATGATGCATTCTATGATGAGCGGCTTAAACGGGCTTAATTCAACCGATAATAAATAGAATATATGGATAATTCTGAATATTTAAAAGCTAAAGAGGAACTGTTGACAGCATCGAGCGATGACTGTCAACAGTTCTTTATATCCGAAGGTTGTATATTAGAAAGCGCATATTGGGAGCTGTTTCATCAAAACCCTAATAAGGCAAGAGAGAAGTTTTCTAAAATAATTGATGCAGATATCAGAGCAAAATGGGGAATATTTCTGTCATATATTTGCGAAGACAGAATTGAGGGATTACCATCGTATTTTGAGCTCAGGAATTTTTTTGAACCTGATTTTCAAATATTGTTCAATTACTATCTTGGAGATTACATTGAGAATATATGCAAATATTCCGAATGGTTATTTTCAATAAATCCGGAAATTTACAAATATATCGGCAGAGTTTTTATGAATAACGATTACGTGAATTTAGGATTACATTTTTTAAACAAAGGCAAAAACAATTTTTATAATGACCCGGAACTTCATTATATGCTCGCACAATATTATCTTAAGACAGAAGACATTGCTGCTGCCAAAAACGCAACAATAACATGCTTAAATATATTACCCGAATATTATCCGGCAAAAAGACTCCTAAATATGCTAAAGTCAAATACTGAATTGTAATTATACTTTATTACTTTTTGTAAAAAGGGATATACATTATTGTTTTTTCTGATAAAATAGGAATAGTAAAGATTAAGGATGTTTTATGGGTATCTTATTAGGAAGAGAAAATCTTGTAAAGCTTATCAAAGATTTGCATAATACCGGGAAAACAGTTGTAACAACAAACGGTTGTTTTGATATTTTGCATGTCGGACATGTCAGATATTTACAAAAAACAAAAAGCTTTGCAGACATTTTAATAGTCCTTTTAAATTCTGATAAATCAGTAAAAAAAATCAAGGGACCTACACGTCCTATCAATAATGAAGAGGATAGAGCAGAAATACTATGTGCGCTATCTTGTGTAGATTACGTTGTCCTTTTTGATGAAGACAGCCCAAGGGATATACTCGATGAAATGAAACCTGATGTTTACACAAAAGGTGCAGATTACACCATGGACACACTTCCTGAAGCAGATATAATGCGTAAAAACAATACAAGGGTAGAATTTATAAGTTTCGTAGAAGGTAAATCTACAACAAATATAATAAACAAAATAAATAAATAAAAGGAGAATAAGGATGAAACAATTTACAGTTGAAGAGATTGCTCAAATTACTGGCGGTATGCTCACTAAAGTTCAAGATGCAAAAATTGAAAGGATTGCACCTCCTGCTTTGGCAGATGAAAATACTTTAGCACTTGCTTTAGGCGAAGAAGAAATTGCAAATCTTGCAAAATCAAAAGCAAAAGCTGCTCTTGTACCGTTGGGTGTTCAACTTGACGGATTAACAACAATAGAAGTTGAAAGACCAAGACTTGCAATGATGAAACTGATTAATTTGTTCTATGTACCTCCTACAATTAACTCTGGTATCCATCCTACAGCTGTTGTTGATTCTACAGCTAAATTAGGTGCAAATGTTCAGGTAGGGCCTAATGTTGTAATTTCTCGTGATGCAGTAATTGGTGATAATACAAAAATTATGGCAAATACATACATTGGCAGCGAAGCTAAAATAGGTAAAAATTGTTTCTTCCATCCCGGAGTAAATATCGGAGATAGAGTTCAAATTGGTGACGAGGTTATTCTTCACCACGGAGTTTCTTTAGGAGCTGACGGATTTAGTTTCGTAACAGAAAATCCTGATAACATTGAACACGCAAGAAAAGAAGGTTCTATTTCAGGAGAGGACGCTGCTAAACACGTTATCTTTAAAATTCCTTCTATCGGAAGCGTCGTAATCGGAAACAATGTTGAAATCGGTGCAAATTCCACAATTGACAGAGGCACTATTGAAAATACCGTTATTGGGGATAACACAAAGATTGATGATTTAGTTATGATTGGGCATAACTGCCGTGTAGGTAAGGGTTGCTTAATAGTTTCTCAAGTAGGTATTGCAGGTAGCTGTGTAATAGGTGACAGGGTTGTAATTGCAGGACAAGCAGGTCTTGCAGACCACATAGAAATCGGTTCTGATACTATCATCACAGCAAAAGCGGGTGTTACAAAATCATTCCCTGAAAAGTCAATTATTGTAGGTATTCCTGCCGTTCCGAGAAAAGACTTTATAAAACAGTTAAAAACTATGAAAGATGCACAGGAAATTTTTGCAAAATTCAAAAAGTACGAACCGTTACTAAAAGAATTTGAAGAAAACGTTTCTAAGTAGTTAAGAGGTTGAACAGTTGGTCGATTGCATTACTCTAAAAAATGAAATAAAAATAACAGGCAATGGATTGATGAAGAATAAGCTATGCGAAGTAAGGCTTGTACCTTCTTCTACCGGTTTGATACGCTATTTTGTAAAAGATAACGAACCGTTTGTTGCCTGTGTTGATAATGTACTTGCAACAGACCATTGCGTAGTTCTTGGAAAAGGTAAGGTAAAAGCAATTCTTACAGAGCATTTAACAGCAGCTTTGGCTTTTTGTCATATCAATTCGGTTGATATTTATATGAGCGAGGAAGAAGTTCCTATCCTTGACGGCAGCTCTAAAATATGGATTGAAGAATTCAAAAAGTCCGGCATCACAAAGCCGTTTATGTTCAAACCAAAACAATATACGGTATCAGAGCCGGTATATTATTTAAATGGTAAGACCAGTGTTGTTATATTACCGGATAAAGAGCTTTTTATGTCTTATGCCGTTAATTACGACCATCCTCAAGAAACAAGACGTTTTGTTAATTATAATCATAAAAACCCTGATGAAATCATAGAAGCGAGGACTTTTGGCTTTTATAGAGATTTAAAAAAGTTTCAGATGCTGGGATTTGCACAAGGGGTAACGGAAGAAAATACATTAGGTTTTATGGATGACGGGTCTTATTCTACGCCTTTGCGCTCAGAGAGTGAACCGATAAAACATAAGATGCTTGATATGGTTGGTGATTTATACTTGACAGGTATAAATCCATTGGATTTAAAATGTCAAATTTTAGCAAAAGAAGCAGGTCACGCCGTACATGTAAAAGTTGCAAAAATATTAAAAGATAAAATAGTAGAATGTAAATAAATAAGGAGAAACAAATGTCAGAAGAAATTAAAGATCAAGAAGCATTTAGCATGGATATATTTGAAATTATGGAGATGCTTCCTCACAGATACCCATTTTTACTTGTAGATAGGATTACAGAGTGCGTTCCGGGAAAATACTGCAAGGGATATAAAAATTTAACGATGAACGAAGAATTTTTCCAAGGTCATTTCCCAAACAATCCTGTAATGCCGGGAGTATTGCAACTTGAAGCAATGGCTCAATGTTCAGCTCCTATATTACTTAAATTACCTCAATACCAAGGTAAATTAGCATTATATGCAGGTGTTGAAAATGCCAGATTTAAAAATATTGTAAGACCTGGTGATAAATTTGAAATAGAAATTGAACTTACAAAATTAAAAGGACCTATCTGTAAGGCACACGGCATAGGAAGAGTTGACGGTAAAGTTTGTGTTGAAGCAGATATGACTTTTGCTTTAACATAAGACATTGATTTGTAATCAAAAAGGTCGGCTGCTTATAGCCGACTTTTTATTTGCTTAAATATAAATCTTGCCGAAGTTTTATCGTATAATTTGCACCGGAAGGAATTGTTATATGTGAGCCTTTAGACCACAAAGATGTAACCGGCGAAACAAGAAGATTACCGGTATAACCGACAACTCCTACTATTGTCGGAAGAGGAGAAAGAATTGTCCCTACAGGATTTGAACTCCAACGGTTAGACATTTGTCTTGATTTCTTATAAAATCTTTCGCCCTTGCCTACATTTTTGCATAAACCGCTAATATACCCTCGTTTACCTTTTATGTTGTTAAAAAATATTTTTTTCCCATCTGCTCTTATGATTTTTGCATCCATATTTTGAGATGTATTACCCTGAATAAGAGTATCCGCTTTTATTTTTAATAATCCTCCGTTGCCTCCAAAGTTTGGTTGATGAGAATCCTCTACAACGGCTTTAAATGTTGTTCCGATTGGAAAGGAAACATATCGTGCCGTAACCGGCTCAACACTAACAAATGTCATTCTTGCACCTGCAGTATTCCAATCTGAAACTTTTGTTTGAGATTTTACTTTAAATTTAGTACCTTTTTTTATTTTTATGGCTTCAAAATTTGAGGAGATATTAGATGTTATATTTGATTTTATTACTTTATTTGAGCCTGAAAAATCAGTATCGATATTTGTATTGGGTACAGCTGTCGGAGCAGTTGTTATTGTTTTTTGTGTGTAATCCGGTTTAGCTTTTACACCTGTTGCATTTTTTAATGTATTTGGCAAATCCGGCAATGTATCATTTTCAAGTTTTGACGGATTATAGTTTTTTCTTATTTCGTCATCAATAGATGTATCAAGTTCAAACGCATTACTTGATGCTCCAAATATCAACAACAATATAGTAAATATAAAAATTCTCTTATTTAGCTTCATTTTGTTATTTCAAAAGTTCATTTATGGCTTTTGCAGCTTTTTTACCTGCTCCCATTGCATTAATAGCATTAGATTCTCCAACGGGTGCGACATCCCCTCCGGCATAAATTGTTGGGATAGATGTTACTCTTGAATTTTCATCAACAGTAATATAACCCTTAGAGTCCGTAATTATTTCTAACCCCTCAGCTTCAGCCGAACGCTGAATTATAGGATTTGGACCTGTACCAAGCGCTACAATTACAGTATCCAATTCAACAGTTTCTATTTTCCCTGTCGGAACCGGTCTTCTTCTGCCGCTTGCATCGGGTTCACCTAATTCCATAATTTCCAATTCAACTGCTTTAACGTAACCGTCTTGCCCTAATATTTCTTTTGGTGCATAAAGGAATTTAAAAATAACACCTTCTTCTTTTGCATGTCTGATTTCTTCCAAACGAGCAGGCAACTCCTTTTCGGTTCTTCTATATATAATATAAACTTCTTCAAAACCGACACGAACAGCAGTTCTTGCTGCATCCATGGCAACATTTCCCCCGCCGAATACCGCAACTTTTTTACCGACTCTTAAAGGTGTTACACTATCTTTTTGACCTGCATGCATTAAATTAACACGCGTAAGAAATTCATTTGCAGAGAATACTCCGTTTAGATTTTCTCCTTTTATATTAAGCATCTTTGGTAACCCTGCACCTGAACAAATAAATATAGCATCAAATCCATCTTCTTTTAATTGTTTCAAAGTAACAGATTTACCAACAATTACATTTTTATGAAATATTACACCCATAGATTTTAGATTTGAAATTTCTCTATCAAGAACGGTTCTTGGAAGTCTGAAAGGTGGTATTCCGTATCTCAAAACTCCGCCTAATTCATGCAAAGCTTCAAAAACTTCTACCTGATGACCTTCTTTTCTTAAATCTGCAGCAGCAGTAATACCTGCACACCCTGAGCCAACAATTGCAACCTTTTTACCTGATGGGGTTATCGTTGGTTCAGCAGCAGATGTATTATCACCTACGTAGCGCTCTAAAGCTCCGATTGCAACAGGGCTACCTTTGATACCTAATACGCAATTACCCTCGCATTGTCTTTCTTGAGGACAAACACGACCGCATACGGACGGTAACATGCTTGTTTCTCTTATAATATCTCCTGCTTTTTGCAAATTATCTTCTTTTAAGGCAGAAATAAACTTTGGTATTTGAATATTGACAGGACAACCTTGAACGCATCTTGGATTTTTACAATTTAAACATCTTGATGCCTCAATTTTGACCTGCTCGGGCGTAAAGTTGCTTTCAACCGGATTAAAATTATGTCTTCTGAGTTCTTTATCCTGCTCAACTGTTTTTTGTCTTTCTGCTGCCATAATTACTCTTCACTTTCTAACGATTCATGACCTGATTTGTGCGATTTTAATAAAACACCGCGTTTTGAAGATTTTACAAAATCAATCATTTTTTCAATATATTCGTTAGTCGGAATCTCGGCTTTAATTTTTTCTATAGCCTGAGTAGTATTTAATTCATCTGAAATCAAAAGTTTAAAGGCTTCATTCATATGAGTTCTGACTTCTTGAGAGACTCCGCGGCGTTTTAGCGCAACTACATTCAATCCGCGAGGAACAGGAGGTCTGCCTTCGCCCTTAGAATAAGGAAGAATGTCTTGACGAGAAGCTGAGAATCCACTGATGATAGCCATATCACCAATTCTGATATTTTGGTGAAATACACTCATTCCACCGACAAATGCGCCAAATCCTACATGAACGTGTCCGCCTAAAGTTACGAGGTTTGCAAGGATTACCTGATCATCCAAAACACAGTTGTGCGCTACGTGAGAACCAACCATTAATAAACACTTGTTACCGATTCTTGTTGTATAATCGCCGCAAGCTGCACCACGGTGAACGGTTACGTTTTCTTTAATTATCGTATCGTCGCCTATAACTACTTTTGTAGGTTCGCCTTTGTATCCTAAATCCTGAGGTTCTGACCCTATTGTTGCAAAAGGAGAGATTGTACATCTTTCACCGATTTCAGCAAACTCTATATGAGCATTTGAAATAACTCTTGTCTTACTTCCGATTTTTACGTTTTCCCCGATAACTACGTATGGTCCGATAATTGCATCTTCTGCGATTTGTGCTGAAGGGTGAATTATTGCTGTTTTATCTATCATTTTCTCTCTCCTATAATATAATACGATATTATTGATTATAGTATAAAAAACCGCAATATATCAAGAATTTTATATAATTTTAATACGTACAAAATAATTATTTATTCAACGCACTTTTGCCACGTAGCTTGCGGTGATATGTAATTGCAAACCTATGAGCCTCATCTCTAATCCTTTGCACCACGTATAATGCACCGGAATCCCTCGGTAAAAGTACGGATTTAGATTGCTTAGGCAAAAAAACTTCTTCTTCACGTTTTGCTAAACTTACAATATCTATACCGGTAATATTCATTTCCTCAACTATCTGCATAACACTTGACAGCTGACCTTTACCACCATCAATTATAATTAAATCTGGTTTTGCCCATTTTTTTTCATCACCAAGGTGGTTAAATCTGCGGGTAAGCACCTCTTTCATAGATTGAAAATCATCCGGTTTTCCTTCTGTAGAGCGAACTTTAAATTTTCTATACTCGCTTTTTTTCGGCATTCCATTTATAAAAGTAACCATTGAGGCGACAGTATTTGTTCCCTGAATGTGAGATATATCATAGCATTCCATACGATGAGGAAAATTCTTTAGATGTAATTTTTCTGCCAAATAAGAACCTATTTCGTTGAAATCTTCATTAATTTTAACCATCTTTTTAATTTTTGCATTATCAAGTACAATGCGCGCATTTTTATCTGCAAGCATTTGGAGCTCTTTACCTTGGGCTGATTTTCCATAGCTAATTTTTACTTTCTTGCCGGAAATTACATTCAGCCATTCTTCGTATAAAGCTTTTTCACCTACCGCTTCAAGTTCATTAGATACAATTCTGTCAGGGAACTCTAAAGCCAAAGTATTATAGTATTCTTTGAAGAATGTTGCAAAAAATTCGGCTCTGTCTTCTGCTTCAACTTCATAGGTAAAGTCCTTTTTATCAATTAATCGGCCTTCTCTTATCATCAAAATTACAATCGCAAAAATTCCATCCTCATTGAGCATCGAGATAACATCCTCGTTGAGTTTCGTATTTTCATATACAACTTTTTGTTTTTCTAAAGTCTTTTTCAAATCAAACAAACTGTCACGCATTCGAGCTGCCTTCTCGTATTGTTCCGAAGCTGCATACTTATTCATTTCTTCTTCTATTTGTTTGATTAATTCCGATTGTTTGCCGGATAAAAATAACTCGGCTTGTCGTACAAGATTTTTGTACTCTTCACTGGAAACAAGTCCCTGACACGGAGCCATACATCGCCCGATATGATAATACAGACAAGGACGGTCTTTAAATTTTGGGGTTTTGCATTGCTTTAACGGAAATATTTTCTTTAAAAAATCCAATGTTGCATACATTGCCCTAACATCAGTATACGGTCCGTAATACCTGCCTTTTTCAGGATTTAGATTTTTCTTTCTCACTACAGTAATTCTTGGGAAATCCTCATCGGTTATCAAAAAATACGGATATTTTTTATCATCTTTAAGTAAAATATTATACTTTGGTTTATGTTTTTTTATAAGATGATTTTCTAATATAAGCGCTTCTACTTCGGTATTTGTAATAATATATTCCATTCGCTCAATCTGAGAAACAAGTACATTAACCTTAACACTATCATGATGCTTGCGATTAAAGTAGCTCATTACACGGCGTTTTAGTATTTTGGCTTTACCTACATATATTATTTCATTATCCTTGTTGTAATATATGTAACATCCCGGAAGCGACGGTAGAAGTTTTAAAGTTTGTTTTAGCTGCTCATTCATAACTTTATTATAGCATTAATTTAATTTTGTAATTTCTTAGCATCTTCAACTTTCATTGCAAAATACGGTTTTGTCTTTTTATCTTGCAAGAAAATTATGTATCTTTTATCAAAATAGAAATAACGAGGAAGCTCTCTTACCGGCAATGCAGTCAGACTAACCATCATGCCTGCTTCTGATTTTAATTTAACCCCTGTTTCATCCATTTTGAATTGAACGGTCTCAAGAGCTTTTGAAATCATAAAATCGGAATTTTTGATAGGCTTATTACACAACTCTTTAAATTCACGTTCTTTTTTAAATTCAATAACAGGAGCTTTAAACCTATCCTCTTTTGTCATATATGATTTACCGTTAAATTGCTTATTTTTGATTAGCATATCGTTATATAGACTATCAAGAGTTTTGTCGTCATTTGTTCTGTATAAATATATAATATCTTCACTTTTGGTTTTTATAGAAACTGCATAATCGTTTTCATTATTATAGAAAAGTACGGAAATATTATTTCTGAGGTGTCTGTCTGAATTTCCATCTATACCAAAGTATTTAACATTTCCCTTACTGCCGTCAAAAGGAGCTTCCGTTAACGTATCAAATTTGTATGCGTATTCAAAATCCTTTTTTAACATTGCGTAAAGAATATATTTTCCCTCAGCAGGAGTCCAGTCGAACGCTCCCAAAATATCACTTGTTTCATTAAATTTTTCTTTTATTCCAATCTCAATTTCTTTTCGAATTTTAGGAGATGCTAAACCCCATTTTTTATAATACGCACTCTCAGATAAATCCTCTGTCGTAAAACTTTGTTTATTTAGATTTTCAGCCATTACTGACTTGTATCCGGCAAATTCAACAGGATGCTTAATTAATTCATTAATCAAATCATTCCAAATTAGCTGAAAAGTTCCAACCCAAACAACATTTTTTGCATTTGATTTTGTATCCATTGTAGGAATAATTTCAAAATCTGTTTTCGCTTCTGATACAGGACAAATTACGATATTAACATCCTTTTTCTGCCAGAACTTCCAATTGAAAGCTTGAGCAGAAAGACTTGTAAATATCAACACTCCAATAATTAGCGGTATAAAATATAACTTCTTCATATAACTCCTTTCAACTAATCAAACAAATTTTTGATATAAGAAATTTTATCACTATCGATGACTTTTATCAATAAAGTCTTATCTTTTGACGTATCACCTTTTATAATTTCAATTGATGTTTTAGGGACTTTTAATTGTTTAGATAAAAATTCAATTAGCGCTTTATTTGCCTTACCCTCAATCGGTTGTGCGGTAAGCTTAATTTTCAAACCTGTATCATCTTTTAAAATTGCATTTTTACTTGCGTTTGGAGATATTTTTAACTGTATTATAAGACCGTCTTTAGTTTCCTTTATCATATGACATAATCCTTATGTATGAAATTTATCAAATATACTTGAAAATTCAATTTCAAATTCGTATTATTATTATATCATGCCTGAAAAACCACTTTTTGAAGAAATAAAACAAACTCTGATTTCTCAAAAAAGAGAGGCAGAGGATATAGCAAAAATTGAAGAAGCTTTTGAATTTGCAAGAAGGCTCCATGAGGGACAGTACCGTGTTTCGGAAGAACCGTACATTATCCACCCTGTAGAAGTTGCTAAAATTTTGGTTGATTTAAAAGCTGATACACATACTATAATTGCTGCATTTTTGCACGACATTCTGGAAGATACAGATACCCAACCGGAAGAAATCGAAACAAAATTTGGTAAAGACGTTCTGACCCTTGTTCAGGGTGTAACAAAACTTGGCAAATTAAAATTTAAATCAAAAGAAGAGCGTCAGGCAGAGAATTTTCGCCGATTATTTATTGCAATGGCAAACGATATAAGGATAATTTTCCTCAAACTTGCAGACAGACTGCACAATATGCGTACTTTGAATTTTATGGCTGCAAATAAACAGCAAAAAATTGCGCAGGAAACACTGGATATATTTGCACCTCTTGCAAATCGCTTAGGTATCGGTAAAATTAAGGCAGAATTAGAAGATTTATCGCTTAGATATCTTGAACCGGATAAGTATTTTGAAATTGCTCAACTCGTTTCTCAAACAAAAGCCGAAAGGGAAATGACAGTTAAGCTTCTTATTGATCAAATCTCAAAAGATGTCAAGAAAAACGGTATAAATGCTCAAATTACAGGCAGAGCAAAGCATTATTACAGTATTTACGCAAAAATGAAAAGACTAAATATTGCTTTTCATGAACTGTATGACATTACCGCAGTTCGAGTAATTGTAGATAGTGAAAAAGAGTGCTACGAGGTTTTAGGTCTTATTCACTCACAATTCAAACCTATTCCGGGACGATTTAAGGATTATATTGCAATGCCGAAAGGAAACATGTATCAATCTTTACACACTTCCGTTATCGGACCTCGTTCAAAACCGTTAGAGGTACAAATCAGGACTTGGCAGATGCACGAAGTTGCAGAGTATGGTGTTGCTGCACACTGGAGATATAAGGAAAAGGGTTCACAAAAAGCTAACAATCCTGCTGACATGAAATTTTCATGGATGCGTAAAATGGTTGAATACGACAAGGATATGACTTCAGCCGAGGATTATGTAAACTCAGTAAAATTAGATTTGTTCTCAGATCAGGTATTTGCGTTTACACCGGGCGGTGATGTCTTGGATTTACCTAGAAATGCAACTCCTGTTGATTTTGCATATCGTATTCACTCGGATGTCGGGAATAAAACAGTCGGAGCGCTTGTTAACGGCAGAATTGCACAATTAGATACAAAATTAAATAACGGTGATATAGTTGAAATTCTTACGTCAAAAACCCCTGCGCCGAGATTGGATTGGCTGAATTTTGTTGTTACCAAACAAGCTTCTTCCAAAATTAAACAATGGTTCAAAAAGAATAACAGAGAAAGTCATATTGAGGCAGGACGCTCAAATCTGGAACATGAATTAACTAAAAGCGTATTTGATGAATATACAAAAAATGGTGAATTTGCAAGAATTGCAAAGCAAATGAATTATCAAAGTGAAGAAGATTTATTTGCAGCTCTGGGTTATGGCGAAACAACCGCCAACAAAATCTTAAACAAAATTAAAAAGCCTAAACAAGAAGTTCCGGAATCCGCATTTAGAGTTTCGCACAGAAAAAAATCCGAGAAAGACATTATCGGATTAGAAGGTTTATTATACTCTTTTGCAAAATGCTGTTCACCGATTCCGGGAGAACCGATTGTAGGTGTTGTTACACGTTCAAAAGGGGTTTCTGTTCACAGAATTGATTGTCAAACATTAGAAAACATTCCTCCTGAGCGAATGTTGGATATACGTTGGTCAGGTGACAATACTAATAAAACATATACAACTACAATTCGTGTTGAAACAGGTGAAAAAATAGGGCTTTTGAAAGATATTATTGCGGCCGTTTCGGATAACAATGCAAATATTACGTATGCAAACGTTAAAGCTAAAAATAATAAAAAACTTGGCGTTATTGAAATAGGTATGGAGTTGGATAATATTGATACTCTTAAAAAAGTTATTAATTGCATACAAGCAATTCCTGATGTATACAGCGTAAAACGTATTCAAACTTCGTACACAGCGACTTCAAATACAGGAAGGACAAACAAATCTAACGGGAAAAAGCGCCAAAACAAAAAAGAAGGTAATTAATATAAAAAAGGACGGATTAACCGTCCTTTTTAAATTAACGCATATGGTTGTAATAGTATGTGTTTGTTTTTTGACATCCGCAAGAAGGCATTTCTTCTATAAATGCTCTCTGGCAAGACGAGCAGCGTACAGGTTCTGCCATAACCTCTCTTTCGCATTTGTTAACCCTTTTACACGGTTCGCAGTTTTTAAATCCTGTAAACGGGTTCAAACTGAATTTTGTCTGATTACAGCCAATTCCAAAATACGGAAGCGGATTAAGGTAGCTGATATCCCAAGCATGCGCTACTCCTCCTGCCGGTACGGATAAAAATGCAATTAAACCAACATACATTAAAAATTTTTTCATACATTCCATCTCCTATTAAACGTGCTAACCAAAATGTTTTTCTATTGTCACTATAATTTTATAAATTTTAAAAAGTATTATCATTCACTAATTGTTCAATACAATTAATACTTTAGGCTAACCTGACCTGATAATTTTTTTGTGATAAAATTTTTTTAGCAAAACAAATATAACAAATACAAGGAAAACACTATGCCAAAAGTATATATAGAAACTATGGGCTGCCAGATGAACAAATCGGATACCGAAAGAATGCTCGGTATGCTTGAACACTTCGGGTATGAAGAAACAAAAGAGCCAAAAGATGCTGATTTATTGATGGTTAATACTTGTTCAATAAGACAATTAAGCGAAGACAAGGCTTTTAGCCTTTTAGGGTTATGGGGCAAGTGGAAAAAAGAATCTCGTCCGCATATTAAAATTGGTATTTGTGGCTGCGTAGCTCAGCAAAAGGCTGAACAAGTTTTCAAACGTGCAAGTTATGTTGATTTTGTTTTAGGCACACATAAAATATATTCCCTGCCAGAAATAATCAAAAAAATAAATAATGGCGAAAAGGTCTGCGAATGCACCGAAACTAACGCAACGGAAGATGAAAAAGCAAATCAATATGAAATAGACAGAGTTAAATCCGTAAATGCCTGGATTCCGATTACGGAAGGTTGTAATAATTTCTGCACGTATTGCATTGTTCCTTATACAAGAGGAAGAGAACGTTCAAGACAGCCTGAAACTATTATTAAAGAAGTAAAAGATGCACTTAATTCCGGATTTAAAGAAATTACTTTGCTTGGGCAAAATGTTGATAGCTACGGTAAAGATTTTAAAGATAAAAATTACAGATTAGCAGATTTATTAAAAGAAATAAATTCTATAGAGGGTAAATTCAGAATACGCTTTGTAACTTCATATCCGACAGATATTACGGATGAATTAATCGAAACCGCAAGAGATTTAGACAAAGTTTGCGAATATTTTCATATACCTATGCAATCGGGCAATTCTGAAGTATTAAAGAAAATGAATCGCAGATATGACCGAGAAGCCTACGGCAAAATAGTTGAAAAAGTACGTTCTATGGTACCCGACGTAACTATTACCAGCGACTTTATTGCAGGCTTTCCCGGTGAAACCGAAGAACAGTTTTTAGATACACTGAGCGCAATTGATGAATTTGAGCTGGATTACTCAAATACAGCAGCATATTCACCTCGTGAAAAAACTATTGCTGCAAAATGGGTAGAGAAATATATCCCTGAAGAAGAAAAAACAGAACGCCTCGCCAGATTGAATAAAAAAGTGAGTGAAAACTGTCTGAAATCCAATAAAAAATATGTCGGACGTGAAATGGAAGTCCTAATTGAAGGTTTTGAAAATCATAAAGGCAAAAATATAATAACCGGACGGACAAGAAACAATAAATTAGTTCATATTCCTTGTGATACCGATAAGACCGGAGAATTTTTAAATGTTAAAATTACAGGTTGCAAAACTTGGTATCTTAACGGAGAATTAATTTAAAGAGTCTTTTAATCCTTCTAAAATGTACTTCCTTGCAGTTAAAGCTTCTTCTTTTGTAAGAGGAGGAATATTTTCAAGAGGATATTTTATTCCAAGCTCTTTATATTTTGGAATTGCCATATCATGGTAAGATAATACATCAAGAGCTTTTATGTTTTTTAATTCTCCCATAAACTGCCCGAGTTTAGTAAGGTATTTCTTATTATAAGTAATTGTAGGAACAACTACGTGTCTGAGCCATATAGGAATACTCATGTCAGACAAATATTTTGCAAACGCCAGAATATTTTTATTTGAATGTCCTGTTAATTTTTTATGTTCATTATCATCAATGTGTTTTATATCAAGTAATACCAAATCTGTATACTCCATTAATAAATCAATTTTTGAGGTATCTTTAGGATTAAAAAGTATTCCTGATGTATCAAGTGCCGTATGTATATTTTTTTCTTTGGCAGATTTAAATAAAGCGGTTATAAAATCAATTTGTAATAACGGTTCACCTCCGGTTACGGTAATACCGCCTTTAGCAAATTCCTTAACTCCGTCGTACTGATTTAGAATATCCTCTACAGACATTGTTTGATTTTCTCTTACTTGCCACGTATCAGGATTATGACAATACAGACAGCGCATAGGACAACCCTGCATAAATATCACAAATCTTATCCCCGGTCCGTCAACAGTTCCGCACGATTCTATTGAATGTATATTCCCTTGTATTTCCATTAGCTTTATAAAACGAAATAGGTCAACGAACTTTTTAATTTGAAAGTTCATTGTCCTATTTCACTATTCCTCTATTTTTACTATATCTTATTGTGGAATGTTCTTGATATAACATCATCCTGTTGTTCTTTTGTAAGCTTTGTAAAGTTTACGGCATATCCTGAAACTCTAACAGTTAATTGAGGATATTTTTCAGGATGAGCTTGCGCATCAATCAATGTTTCGCGATTAAATACGTTTACATTTAAGTGATGTCCGCCTTTTTCAACATATCCGTCTAATAAGCTTATTAAATTGTCTTCTTGTATTGTTGATGTCATAATTTATCTCCTATTTTTAGGGAATCCCCAATCTACACTTATTCTTTAGATTTGCTTATAAATACAAAATCGTCGGAATTACCGGAACAACATCCCGGATCAAAGTTTACACTCAAATCACCCATAAATACTTCATCTTTACCCAAAGCATTCGGAATAATTGAGAAAGTATTAGAAATACCATCTTGAGCATCGCTAAACGGCAATTTTGCAACAGATGCCAATGATGCAACTGCGCCCTTGCTATCACGGCCGTGCATTGGGTTAGCTCCGGGTGCCAAAGGCACACCGATTTTTCTACCGTCAGGTGTTGAACCTGTTTTCTTACCGTAAACAACGTTTGATGTAATTGTTAAAATTGACATTGTTGGGATAGAATTTCTGTACGTGTAATGTTTTCTAATCATATTCATGAATTTATGTACCAAATCTACTGCTATTTGGTCAACTCTGTCATCATTGTTTCCGTATTTTGGAAAATCTCCTTCAATATCATAATCAACAACTATGCCATTTTCATCACGTATTGTTTTTACTTTTGCATACTTTATTGCAGAAAGAGAATCTGCCACAACTGATAAGCCGGCAATACCTGTTGCAAAATATCTCTTTACATCCCTGTCGTGAAGCGCCATTTGCGAGCGCTCATAACAATATTTGTCATGCATATAGTGAATTACGTTCAAAGTATTAACATACAATCCCGCAAGCCATTCCATCATATCTTCATATCTTTCCATAACTTCTTCATAGTTAAGATATTCAGAAGTAATAGGTCTGTATTTAGGACCGACTTGTTCTTTCAACCTTTCATCCACGCCACCGTTAATTGCATACAATAAGCATTTTGCAAGGTTTGCCCTTGCGCCGAAGAATTGCATTTCTTTGCCGACTCTCATTGAAGATACACAACACGCAATAGCATAGTCATCTCCATGAGTTACTCTCATCTGATCATCGTTTTCGTATTGAATTGATGAAGTCGTTATTGAGATATGAGCAGCATAATGTTTAAAATTGTCAGGTAATCTTGTTGACCAAAGGACGGTTAAATTTGGCTCCGGTGCAGTTCCCAAGTTTTCTAAGGTATGTAAGTATCTGAAAGAATTCTTTGTGACAAGTGTTCTGCCATCAATACCCATACCGCCTATTGACTCTGTAACCCAAGTAGGATCGCCTGAGAATAAAGCATTGTATTCAGGAGTTCTTGCAAATTTTACAAGTCTCAATTTCATAATAAAGTGGTCAATTAATTCTTGAGCCTCTGATTCTGAAATAATACCGGCTTTTAAATCTCTTTCAATATAAATATCTAAGAAAGTTGAAGTTCTGCCGATACTCATAGCCGCACCGTTTTGTTCTTTAACAGCTGATAAGTAGCCGAAATACAACCATTGAACAGCCTCGCGAGCATTTCGTGCAGGCTGAGTTATATCAAAACCGTAGCTCTTACCAAGCTCTGCCATTTCCCACAAAGCTTTTATTTGTTCCGATAATTCTTCCTTTAATTGAATCTTCTCAGGAGTCATGTCCCCTTCAATAGAATTGTGCTGTTCAATTTTGTCATATACAAGTCTGTCTATACCGTAAAGAGCAATCCTTCTATAATCCCCAATAATACGACCTCTGCCGTAAGCATCAGGAAGACCGGTTAAAATAGCAGCATGTCTTGCACGTTTCATTTCAGGAGTATAAACGTCAAATACACCCTGATTATGAGTCTTTCTGTATTTTGTAAATATTTCAGTAACTTCGGGAGCAACTTCATAGCCATAGGATTTGCAAGATGTTTGCGCCATTCTTATGCCACCAAACGGCTGCAATGAACGTTTTAGAGGTTTATCAGTTTGCAAACCGACAATCTGTTCCAAATCTTTATCAATATAACCGGCATCATGAGAAGTAATAGTAGATACAATTTTGGTATCCATGTCTAATACTCCGCCATTTGCGCGTTCTTGTTCAAACAAATCAAGACATTTATTCCATAATTTCTTTGTAGCATCAGTAGGTCCGGCTAAAAAGCTTGAATCACCTTCGTATGGAGTATAATTGCGTTGAATAAAATCTCTTACATTAATTTCATGACTCCATTTCCCTTCAACAAATGGAGTGTCCGAATAAACCTTGCTCTTGTCCTGCGTTTCTATCATCATTCCTCCTGAGTCTGTAAAATTCCGTTAAAATTATCCCTATAATTTGTCATATCATTATAGCAAATAAAAGATTTTTATCTACATTTGTAAACTAAGTTCATTAAGTTTGTTAAGTTGTATAAAAAGTATATAAATAGCGCTTTTCGAGTTGTTTTTTGTGATATAATTTAGACATGAGCGTTCAGGAAGATTTAGATGAATTAAAAGAATTATGTGAATTGTGCGAAAACTGTTCTTTATGTAAAAGTCGCACAAATATTGTTTTCTCAAGCGGCATACCAAACAATAAATTAATGCTTATCGGAGAAGCACCTGGATTTAATGAAGATAAGCAGGGTGAACCTTTTGTGGGGAAAGCGGGACAGTTACTTGATAAAATATTTGAATCAGTAGGTTTATCAAGAAAGAAAAATATTTATATTTGTAACACCATAAAATGCAGACCTCCGGAAAACAGAGACCCGTTACCCGAAGAGAAAGAAGCTTGCAGAGCTTTTTTGGATGCTCAAATAGACATTTTAAAACCTCGCATAATTCTTCTTTGTGGTAAAGTTGCACTAACCTCAATGCTTGATACAAAATTAGGTATAACAAAAGTCAGAGGACAATGGTTTGAAGGTCCTTACGGAAGTCGAATGATGCCGATATTTCATCCTTCGTATCTTTTAAGAAATGATTCACACGAAAAGGGCAGTCCAAAATGGTTGATGTGGCAGGATATTAAAGAAGTAAAAAGAGTTTACGATGAATTATAAATTTTTATGATATAATTTGCCTATGAATATAGTTTTTAACCCTGTAGTAGTGTCAGTAATTTTGCTTTGCGTATTGTGCTTACGCAAAGTTAATGTATTGCTTGCAATAATTATTTCCGCAATAGTTGCAGGACTTGTGGGCGGTATGCCGATAGGGGAAGTTATGGACACCTTTATTTCGGGTATGGGAGGCAACGCTGAAACTGCATTGAGTTATATATTGCTGGGAACTTTTGCCGCAGCTATGACACATACAGGACTCGCCACAATTCTGGCAAAAAAAATTGCCTCGATTATTGCCGATAAAAAATTTATATTAATTACTATAATTGCTGTTATTGCAATGTTATCTCAAAACTTAATTCCTGTTCACATTGCATTTATTCCGATTTTAATACCGCCACTGCTTCATGTTATGAACAAATTAAAAATTGACAGACGTGCTATTGCGTGTTCTTTATCTTTTGGTTTAAAGGCTCCATATATCACAATTCCTGCCGGTTTCGGTCTGATATTTCAAGGATTAATTGCAGAAAATATGACACTGAACGGTATGAGTATTTTGAAAAACGATATTTGGAAATCAACATGGATATTAGGGTTAGGAATGTTTATCGGACTACTGGTTGCGGTATTAATATCTTATAGAAAACCCAGAGAGTATGCAGATATTGAATTTGCAAAAAATAAAATTGAAGAAGACGACGAAGAAGCATTAAAACTAAACAAAAATCACTATATAACTCTGTTGGGAGCTTTTGCAACTCTTGTTGTACAACTTCTTACAAAATCACTTCCTCTCGGCGCATTAGTCGGTTTGGGAATTGTTTTTGGCGGAGGAGCAGTTAGTCATAAAAAGATGGATAAGCTTATTAATGAGGGTATCGGGCTTATGGGATATGTCGCTTTTGTAATGCTTGTAGCGGCAGGGTTTGCTCTTGTTTTAAAACAAACCGGCGGCATTGAAGTTCTTGTAAACGCAATGTTACCGTTTATGCAAAACAGCAGGTTGATAGCTGTCGGATTAATGCTTGTTATAGGGTTATTTGTTACAATGGGTATTGGAACTTCTTTTGGTACAATCCCTATTTTAGCGGTTTTATTTATCCCTGTATGCGCTCATTTAGGGTTTTCGCCTGCGGCATCTGTTGCAATTCTCGCAGCAGCAGCTGCACTGGGAGATGCAGGTTCTCCGGCTTCAGATACTACCCTTGGTCCGACAGCCGGACTAAATGCTGATAATCAACATAATCACATTACAGACACTTGTATCCCGACATTTTTGCATTTCAATATCCCGCTGATAATTTGTGCAATTATAGCGGCATACGTATTTTAATCAGGATTTTACTTTATATTCGGGAACAAATACTTAATTCCGTCATCGCTTCTCCAGCGAATGTAACCTGTTTTTGGAGTCTTATCCGCATCAACAACAGTTACAAGCATCCAATTCCCTCGAATTAGGTTGAGATTAATTAATTCAGGGTGATTAATATGAGAGATTGCCTTTTCAGGGTTGTCTGTTGAACCATATAAATTATTAACAGATTTTGGTGCTCCCTTTAGAATTTCAAGTCCGTATTTGCGACCATACATGCTGTAAAAATTTACCCATGTATTAAATTTATAAGGGTCGTCCTTTTTTATCCAGCCACGTTCGCCGGTTTTATTATTATATATTACTTCAACCCAATCTTCTGTTTCATCGGTAACAGCCATAAGAGCAAAGTCTTTGTCTTGCAAATATACTGTAAATAAATCTGCTAATGCCAAATTTTGCGGAACTACATTTTCACTGTCCCAAACAATTTTTTGTTTAATCTGTGAATTTTCATCAGGCTCGTTATATATTACAATAGAATGCCCTACCTGATACACACCAAAAGTATTCGTTTCGTTTGGCATAACTTTGTCCGGCATTACATTACTTGCGTATACACCTGAAGCAAGCATTAATGAACAAATAATTGAGCATAAAATCTTTTTCATAATTATTACTCCCTAAAAGATATATCAGCATATGCTTTTTGCAATTTTTCTCTAACCGATTGCATATTCCTTTCAATAACATCATCAGTCAAAGTCGTATTTTCGTCCAGCATTTTTATTCTGAAAGCTAAACTCTTATAACCTTTTTCAATATTTTCTCCCTGATATACATCAAATACTTCGCTTCCGCAATAAATATTTTGTTGTACACCGCTTTTTATAACTCTTTGAATTTCTTCATAAGAAATCTTATCACTTATAACAAAAGCCAAATCACGTTTCACTTCAGGGAATTGCGGAAGATGCTTAAATCTCGGTGTATTTTCTTTTATTATAGAAATCAATACATCTACATCAACACTGAAAATATATGCCTCTTGCTTAAATTTCATCTTATCTTTTAACAACGGATGAATTTGTCCCATATAACCGATTGTTGTCAATTGTTTACCCAAAATACATATAGCAGCACTTCTATACGGGTGGAGTATAGTATTTGAATCTTTTAAATTGGATTCTTCAAGAGGTACAATTTTTACTCGTTTTGAAACACCAAATTCTTCAAAAAGACTTTCTACAATACCTTTTACGGTATAAAAATCCGGAGATGTTTTAACTTGCCATTTAGAATTTTCAACCTCACCTGTGATTATACCTGCCAATACTTGGGTTTCCTTAACACCTGAGGTTTTTAAATCAGCAGGTTTTTCAATTTCATAAGTTTTTCCTATTTCATATGCCCAAAAATTCTTTTGACCGTTGTCATAGTTATATTTCATACAATTTAATACAGATACTGCAAGATTTTGTCTTAGCATCGTGCATTCTTCACTTACAGGATTCATAACCTTTACGGCTTTGTCTTCGTCATATGTCATCATATATTTATCAAGCATAGGTTTTCCGATTAATGAGCCGGTAATTATCTCGTTTAGACCCGCCGATTGCATAAGGCTGTGAACTTTTTTAAGAGTTCTTTCCTCTAATGATATTGTCGGTGTAATCATTTTTTGAGGAAGCGTCGGTGAAATTTTATCATAACCGTTAATTCTTGCGATTTCTTCAATCAAATCAACCTCACGAGTCACGTCGTAAGCTCTGAATGACGGAACCGAGAATTTTGCAGCTGCAGCGTTACCACCGAGCTTTTCAAAGCCTAATTTCTCAAGAATAGCATCACATCTTTCAGGAGCAATTTCGCAACCCAACAACTTTGCAACCTGATTATATCTAAGAGTAATTTCTATAGGTTCTAATTTATTTTTGCCGTCCTCAACAACTCCAACAACTTCGGCATCAGCAAATTCAATTAACAACTGGATTGCACGCATTAAAGCTGGTTTTACAGCTTCTATATCAATACCTCTTTCGTATCTTGCGGAAGCTTCGCTTCTATAGCCTACGCTGCGAGAGCTTTTTCTGTTTGTTGCAGGCGTAAAATAGGCTGCTTCTAATGCAATAGCAGTAGTATTAGCATCAATTTCAGAATTTAATCCGCCGAATACCCCACCTAAACATACCGGTTTATCTTTAGTTGCTATAACAACGGTATCACGTGTTAAATTTCGTTCAACTTCATCAAGTGTAACTAATTTCTCACCTTCTTTTGCACGTCTTACACAAAGGTAACCGTCTAATTTATCATAATCAAATGCGTGCATCGGGCATCCGTATTCCAACATGACATAGTTTGTAATATCAACAACGTTGTTAATTGCTCTTACTCCGGAAGCTAATAATCTTTTTTGCATCCAATCCGGAGATGGTTTAATTTTTATATTTTTCAAAATACCTAATGAATAATATTTACATACATCATTATCTATAATTTCAACTTTGAATTTATCAGTTGATAAATCGCGAGTAGCCTCAATAGGATTAAATTTCAGAGTAGTATTAAATAAAGAGCTTAATTCTCTGGCAACACCAATTACAGACATCTGATCTCCTCTGTTGGCAGTCGGAGCAACATCAATAACCGTATCTTTTTCAAACCCTAATACGTCTTGAACATTTTCACCTAACTTCACATCAGGGAATATTCTGTTAAGGACTAAAATGCCGTCTTCTTCCTGATAGTTTCTATCGGAAACTCCAAGCTCATCAGCAGAACATAGCATTCCTTGAGATTCAACTCCTCTGATTACGGCAGGAGTAAGCTCAAATTGTTCTCCTGACTTTCTGTCTAACACTTTACTGCCGACACTTGCGTATGGAACAATTTGTCCGACTTGAATATTTTGAGCTCCGCATACAACGGTTTTAGTTGAAGAACCTGTATTTACGGTTACAAGATGCAAGTGATCCGAATTCGGATGATTATCAATTTTTTCAATTTTTACCGTAATAATATTTGTAAATTGCGGTTTTACTTCTTCAATACTTTCAACTTCCAATCCGCTCATTGTTAATTCATGAGCAATTTGTGAATCTTCTATATTAGATAAATCTACAAATTCGTTTAACCAATTTATTGATACTTGCATTTATATTCCCCTCTACTCTGTTATAGTTTATAAAAGAATACTACAACAAACAGACTTTGATGTAAATATAACGAAAATCATATCTTATTGTTCAAAATGTTTTATAATATCTACTTGAAAACGAATTATGCTCGTGATAGTCTAAAAATTACAGGCGAATTGTGCATGTACCCTTATCGCCTCGTTTATTAAATTTAATAAAAGGAAAGAAGGAAATATGTCAGAAGTAAGAGTCAGAATAGCTCCGTCCCCAAGCGGCAATTTACACGTTGGGACAGCAAGAACAGCTTTATTCAACTATTTATTTGCTAAAAAAAATAACGGAAAATTTATTTTAAGAATTGAAGATACTGACGCAGAAAGAACAAGTCAGGCATATATTGATAATATTTTTGACAGTTTGAAAGCATTGGGCTTAAATTGGGATGAAGGTCCCGATGTAGGCGGCGAATACGGACCATACACACAATCTGAAAGGTTTGATATTTATCCGAAATATGCTCAAATTCTTTTAGAAAAAGGGTTTGCATACGAATGTTTCTGCACACCGGAAGAACTGGAAGCAGAAAAGCAAGAAGCTCATGACAATAAAAAGCCTTACGTTTATACAAAAAGATGTGAAAATTTAACAGAAGAAGAAAAGGCTAAATTCAGAGCAGAAGGCAGAAAACCTGCAATAAGATTTAATATTGCAAAAGCGCAAAAGGCATTCCATGATTCTTCAATATTAACTTTTAATGATTTGGTTAAAGGGGAATTGCATGTTGATACAAACTTGTTAGGTGATTTTGTTATCATGAAATCTAACGGAACACCTACGTACAATTTTGCAGTAGTTATCGATGATATGTTGATGAAAATTTCTCATATTATTCGCGGCGAAGACCATATTTCAAATACATATAAACAAATTCTTATATATGAAGCTTTAGGTGCAGAAGTTCCGCAATTCGGACACTTGGGCATGATTTTGGCACCTGATAGAAGTAAATTATCAAAACGTCATGGGGCAACCGCCGTTTCAGAATTTGTTGAAAAAGGTTATTTAACAGATGCACTGATTAACTTTGTAGCATTGTTAGGCTGGGCGCCGTCAGACGGAGTTGAAATTAAAACAGTTGATGAAATCGCTCAAGATTTCAGAATTCATGAAGTTTCGTCATCAAATTCAATATTTGAATATGACAAATTAAATTGGATGAACAGCCATTATATAAAAATGTTGGATATAGAAGACTTAAAAGAAAGATTAAAACCGTACTTAACTAAGTATGATTTAACGGAATTAAGTGATGCTCAATACACAAGAATGGTAGAAGTTACCCGAGAACCCCTTACCCTGTTATCTGATATAACTGATGCGGTTCCTTACTTCTTTGGAGAAGATGTGGAAATTGAGCCAAAAGCACAGGAAGAGATATTGGATACGGAGGTAGCACAGGATGTTTTGGAAGAGTTTGCACGACAAGCTCAAGAGTGGGAATTTTCGGAAGAAGAATTGCACCACAAGCTGGAAATATTTAGAGGACAATATAAAGAAAAAGGAATCAAGCCAAAAGTCACAATGTGGGCAATCCGCGCTGCGGTAACAGGCAGAACTTGCGGAGCTGATATGGCTGCAATCCTTGCAATACTGGGTAAAGAAAAATCTTTGCACAGAGTAAATAAATGCATTAAATCAGTTAAAGCTTAATTGATTTGATTAAAATTATAAATTTGTAAAAGGTGAGGGAAACGTCACCTTTTATTTTTTCAAAATTTGTGTTATGTTCTATTTATAATTAAAAAGGGGGTATCAAATATGCATGTAAACTCTGTGTCCGCATTATGCTGTAAAAAGCCTCACTTTGGTGCTGCACCGCGCAAGGTTGACGATTTAAGTAAAAAAGCTACTCTACAAGATTTGTATAGCGCAGAAGACAGGATTTTGGAACATAATGAGGAGTTAATAAAAAAGCAAAATGAATTGCTATCTGTTGCTCTTATGTCTATGGCAAGACACGTTAATTCGCCGACACCAAATACATATGAAAATTTTAAGTTAGACTTGATAGAATTAGGTACCGGCGGGAATTTTAAAAAGATGCTTGATAATTAATAAGTTTTTATAAGGTATTAAAAAAGAGGTTATCAGAAATTGATAACCTCTTTTAGTATTTCTAAATTAAGAATTATAACTTAGAAGCAACCATGTAAGTTGTTTCAGCAAGTCTTGTTGAATAACCCATTTCGTTATCGTACCAAGAAATAATCTTAACTTGATTTCCGCCCATTACACGAGTTAATAAAGCATCAACAGTTGAAGATTGAGAAGTACCAACATAGTCAGATGATACTAACGGTTCTTCAGTGTAGCAAAGAACATGTCCGTCAGCGCCTTCTTTTAATGCTGCGTTAACTTCTTCTACCGTAACGTCTTTAGCCAATTCAAATACAACATCAACTAAAGATACGTCAGGAGTAGGAACACGCATAGCGAAACCGTCCAATTTACCTTTTAATTGCGGTAATACAAGAGCTACAGCTTTAGCAGCACCTGTTTTTGTAGGAACAATATTAAGAGCACCGGCTCTTGCACGACGAGGGTCTTTGTGACCTGCGTCTAAAATTCTTTGGTCACCTGTGTAAGAGTGAACAGTTGTCATCAAACCTTTAACGATACCGAATTTTTCATCGATAACTTTAGCTACAGGAGCTAAGCAGTTTGTAGTACAAGATGCCATAGAAATTACGTTGTGTTTTGCAGGATCGTATTCTTTATCATTTACGCCTAAAACGATAGTCTTATCTTCGTTTGTAGCAGGAGCAGAAATAATAACTTTCTTAGCGCCTGCATCAATGTGAGCATGAGCTTTAGTTGCATCTGTGAAGAAACCTGTTGATTCTACAACAACTTCAACACCCAAATCTTTCCAAGGAAGATTTGCAGGATCTTTTTCTGCGAAGAATTTTATCTTCTTACCGTTTACGATGATACCTTCATCATAAGCTTCAACAGTACCGTCAAATTTACCCATAACTGAGTCATATTTGAAGATTCTTGCAGCATCTTCAGGTTTTAAACCCGGGTCATTAATTGCTACATAATTAATTTTGTCAAAAATACCTTCTCTGATAGCGGCACGCAAAGTGTTTCTGCCGATTCTACCAAAGCCGTTAATAGCTACGTTTACCATAAGTTTTTACTCCTTCTTATTTTGTAAATCTTACTTATACATGTCACTTATACCATCAACAAAAATCTTAATCAAGTGGATTAGCCATGCCAAAAGTTAAGAAAAAATTAAAATTTTGCGTAACGTTTTGTTACAAGATTAAGCAAAAAATTAAAGAATTACAAAAAAAATCCGATAAATAGTAAGTAATCAGATAGAAATAACAAGGAGTTATATAAATGTTGAAAAAGATTCAATCCCCATCGTCAAATATTTGTGACAGTGTGGAATTCATATTAAGAGGAGCGAGAAAACGCCGAGCTATGGCGATTCAATCCGCTCGGAGCATATCTTCCGAGTCAGGAGTCAAGACAACTTTTGCGGTTGTAAAATAGGTACGCAAAAGGATATTAAGAAAAATGACCCTCTAGCGGTCGAACAGAGAATAAGAAAGAGAGCTAATATAAATAACCGGTTTGAGCAATTCAGCCGGTTTTTATTTTTGTACCCCAAAAGAACAACGAAAAACACCCGCCTAAACAGACGGGTGTTTTCTATAAAAATTTAAGAGTGTAATTACTCAACAGTTATTGCACCAACCGGGCAAGCATCAGCAGCTTCTTTAACAGCATCGATGTTATCAGCTACAGCAGATTCATCAACAACAGCTTTATCTTCGATAGAAAATACTGCATCACAAATAGATTCGCATGCGCCGCAAGCAATGCAATCATCACTAATAGTTACGCTCATTTTAGTTCTCCTTTTTATAATTACAATACACACGAGTAAAAACTCGTACGAAAATTATACACCAGAAAAATTAAAAACGCAATTTATAATAATTTATAGTCGTATGGATTAATTATAATTTTTAATTAACTAAGCATAATAAGTTTTACATTATCCATTCTTTTACGAATTTTGCGACATTGTCAAAGCCGATTAGCGTTCCGAGGGCTTTTCCATGCTCCTGTTTTGTATAGACAAGTACCGGCACTTTTTCTCTTGTATGGTCGGTTCCCTCTACACAAGGGTCACATCCGTGGTCTGCCGTAATTATCAGCATATCATCATCCGTCATTGCTTCCGTTATTGCAGGTAAATACGTGTCGATTTCTTCTATCGCCCTGCCGTATCCTGCCGCATCGTTTCTGTGTCCGTACAGCATATCCGTATCTACTAGGTTTGTAAATATCATTTCATAAGGCATTCCTTTTTCAACGTAATCTTTATAAGCAATTGACGGTAAATTAAGCTCGTTTTTTACGGCTTTCAAAGTTAATTCCAATCCCTCTTTATTCGAACCCGTATGGATAGCATGGGTAATACCTGATTTTGAAAATATATCCTCAATTTTTCCTATTCCAATAACTTTTGCGCCATTGTCTTTAATATCATTCAGCAAGGTATGTTTTGGAACCATTGAATAATCTCTTCTGTCCTTAGAAATTCTTGTCGGCTTACCATCAATAATTTTATACGGTCTTGCAATTACTCTTGATACGTTGTAATCTCCGTCATCAAGAATTTTTCTTGCAATTTCACACCATTTATATAATGTTTCAAGCGGGATTAAATCAGTGTCAAGAGCAATTTGAAACACGCTGTCAGCACTTGTATAAACTATCGGGAATTTTGTTTCGTGATGTTCATTGTTCAATTTTTCTATAATTGCAGTTCCGCTTGCCGGAATGTTTGCCAACACACCGCCACAACCTGTTTCTTCAATAAATTTATCAATTAACTTAGCCGGAAAGCCTTCAGGAAACGTTGCAAACGGCTTTTCGTTAACAAGTCCCATAAACTCCCAATGCCCTGTTGTAGTGTCTTTACCCTTTGACTTTTCAATCATTGTTCCGTATTTTGCGGTAGGTTTATCAGTTTTTGATATACCCATAAAGTCCTGAAGGTTTCCCAATCCCATTTTAGAAAGATTTGGTACATTTAAACCGTTATTAAACTCGCAAACATGTTTTAGGGTATTACACTCAGGAACATCATTAAATTCACGACAATCATCCATTGCTCCAATACCCATTGAATCTATAACTACAACTATTGATCTTTTCATAAATTAATCCCCTTTTGTCCTAATTTTACCACACAATATGTTTTTTGAGAAATTTATATTTATTTTGCAAGAAATCATGTTTATTATACAATAATCTAAGAAGGCGTTTTGCCTATATATACCGAAAAAGAAAAGAGGATAAAAGATTATGCTAGGCGGAAATGAGATTAGAGATTTATATCTTAATTATTTCAAAGAAAAACATCAACATACAATTGTAGAAAGTTCAAGTCTTGTACCTGATAACCCTACAGTATTGTTGACTACTGCGGGAATGTTACAATTTTTACCTATATTTTTAGGAATACAAGATTGTCCGTATGAACCCGCAAGAGCCGCCTCTTGCCAAAAATGTGCCCGTGCAGGCGGTAAAGATTCCGATATTGAAAACGTCGGAAGAACCCCTCGCCATCACACATTTTTTGAAATGTTAGGAAACTTTTCTTTCGGCGATTATTATAAAAAAGAAATTATTCCTTGGGCATGGGAATTTGTTACAGAAGTTTTAAAATTGGATAAAGACAGATTGTGGATAACTATTTTTGAAACTGATGACGAAGCATACGATATATGGAGAAGCGTAGGTGTCCCTGCCGAAAGAATTAAACGAAAAGGGAAAAAAGATAACTTCTGGGGACCTCCGGGAGCATCAGGTTCTTGCGGTCCTTGTTCTGAAATTCACTACGACTTAGGTGAAGAATATAGCTGCGGTCATCCGAATTGCGGTATAGATACTTGTGAATGCGACAGATGGGTTGAAATTTGGAATTTGGTATTCACCGAATTATATCAGGATGAAGAAGGAAATCAATCACCTCTTGGTAAAAAAAATGTTGATACCGGTATGGGCTTAGAACGTATCACTATGGTTTGCCAAGGTGTAGCGTCTACATTTGAAACAGATTTATTGAAACCGATTATGGATAAAGTTTGCGAAATGAGCGGTGTTCCTTATAAAAAATCCGAAAAAACCGATATTTCACTCCGTATAATTACAGACCATGCAAGATGCGTAACCTTCTTAATTTCCGATGGTGTAATTCCGGGGAATGAGGGTAGAAGTTATGTATTGAGGATGATTTTACGCCGTGCATTAAGACATGGAAAAATTCTCGGAATGGAATTACCGTTCTTGTATAAGCTCGTAGACGTCGTTGTTGACAGATACGGAAAAGCATATCCGGAATTAGTAAAAAATAAAGCAAAAGTTATTGAAACAATAAAGCGAGAAGAAGAAAGATTTGGACAAACTCTTGACAGAGGCTACAAACTTCTTGATGAATTTATTGATAACAAAAAAGATATTGACGGAGAAAGTGCATTCAGATTGTATGATACTTTTGGCTTCCCTCTTGAATTGACAAAAGAAATTGCTGAAGAAAACGGTTTACACGTTGACGAAGACGGATACAAAGCGGCAATGCAAGAGCAAAAAGACAGAGCAAAAGCCGCAACCGCAAAAATCTCAGTTACTGGCGATATGAAATATGCAAAAGTTGAAAAAGAAGTAGGTTCAACAGAATTTATCGGATACGAATACAATGAATGCAATGATGCCAAAATCCTTGCAACAATTGACGGAGAAGGATACGTTGATATTGTCCTTAACAAAACTCCATTCTATGCTGAATGTGGTGGTCAAGTCGGCGATAGCGGGATTATTGAGAATGAAAATCTTAAACTTGAAGTTTTAACAACGTTCAAGGTTAATGATTTATACGTTCACAGATGTACTGTTTTGAATGGTGAAATTACTGTTGGAGAAACAGTCAAAGCTATTATTGATATCTCAAAACGTGAAGAAATTCGTGTTCACCATACATCAGCCCATCTTTTACAGGCGGCATTAATCAAAGTCGTAGGAGATGAAGTTAAACAGGCTGGTTCCTATGTAGACGATGAGAGAATGAGATTTGACTTCACTTTTTCAAGAGCCATGACTCCTGATGAAATTAAGAAAACCGAAAATCTTATGAACAAGTGGATTGGGGAAGGATATACCGTCAATACTAAAGTAATGGGGATTGAGGAAGCAAAATTAACAGGAGCAACTGCCTTATTTGGTGAAAAATACGGCGATAATGTTCGTGTCGTTTCAATTGAAAAGAACGGCGAAAGTATTTCAAAAGAATTTTGTGCAGGTACTCATGCCAGAGAACTGAAAGATTTAAGATTTATCAAAATAGTTTCTGAAAGCGCTATTGCAGCAGGCACTCGACGTATTGAATGTGTTGTTTCAAAATCAGCACTTAACTTTGTAAACGGGAAAGTGGCAGTAACTGATGAATTGGCATCAAAATTCAAAGCTCATTCCGATGAAGTCATAGAACGTGTTGAAAAACTTCAGGAGGAAAACAAAGAGCTTCAAAAGGAAATAGAAAAATTGCAGGAAGAAAATGCCCGAGCAAAATTTGCAACATTCCTTGATAAGGCTCAAAATATCGAAGGCGGAAAACTGTTTATTTCAAAGGTGCTTGATTTAAAACCTTTAGCAATGAAGATTGGTTTAGAATTTATGTCTAAGAAACTGGGAGAGAGCATAATTGTTCTTGCTTCAGATAAGACGGTTGCAGTAAAAGTTTCCGACAGTTTTGTTAAAAAAGGTGTAAATGCCGGAAAAATTGTCGGAGAAATTGCCCGAGCTACAGGTGCTAACGGTGGAGGCAGACCGAATTTTGCACAAGGCGGCATTAAAGATTTCTCAAAATTAGATGAAATTCTTCCTCAAATTGAGGTTGAACTAAAAAAATAAATATAAGTCTGTATAATATAAACACGCAGTGTTATTCGCTGCGTGTTTTTCAATTCTTGTAATACCAATCTATAAAATTTTTAATACCGTGTTCAAATGATATTTGAGGGTTGTAGTTTAATAAATTGCGTGCTTTTGTAATATCCGCCGCAGTTTTTTTCACATCTCCTTTTTGAGGAGGACAATGTTTAATTGTTGCCTTTTTATTTAATACTTTTTCAATAGTTGTTACTGCATCATACAATTTAATCGGATTATTTCCTCCTATATTAATGATTTCGTACGGGGTTTTTTCATACTTTATTGCAGCACAAATCCCGGAAACAACATCATCAATATATGTATAATCCCTTATGGTACTTCCATCTCCATATATATAAAGCGGCGTATTG
This sequence comes from Cyanobacteria bacterium UBA2855, assembly GCA_002350725.1. Classification (GTDB taxonomy): domain Bacteria; phylum Cyanobacteriota; class Vampirovibrionia; order Gastranaerophilales; family Gastranaerophilaceae; genus UBA1221. Next base: position 99,459 of record DEFJ01000002.1, read on the forward strand.
TTTTTTATTGAATCTGTAAATTTTCGAATTGCCAAATCAGGTCTTTGTCGGGGACCGTATACTGTAAAAAACCGCAGGCATACTGCATGAAGATTAGAATTTTTAGTAAATGAATAAATAATCTTTTCCGCTGTTAATTTTGTTACGGCATACGGGGAAATCGGTTGTAAATTGGTAAAATCTTCTTTAAATTTAACTTCTCTCCTATTTCCATACACTGAAGATGAGGATGCAAAAATTATTTTTTCCACATTGTATTTTTTTATTTTTTTAAGAATATTTATAGTACCTTTTATATTGGTGTTTATATATTTTGCCGGATTTTTAAAAGAGTTTCTTACTCCAACGCAGGCTGCAAGATGAACAACCGTATCAATTTTGTTTTCTTCAAATATTTTGTCTAATGATTTGTTATCTAAAATATCAGCAGTATAAATTTTATAGTTGGAATTACCAATCAGAGTTGAGATATTTTGTTTTTTTAGTTGGATATCATAATAATTATCAAAATTATCAATAGTAATAACTCGCTCTCCGGCATTTAACAATTTTTCTGCCAGAGTTGAGCCTATAAAACCTGCACCGCCTGTAATTAGGACAACCATGCTTTTACCCCTATTAACTGAAATATTACAATATTATATTACGACCATAAATTTTCTTGTACCATAAAATTATTCACTTGTTCAAAAGAATGCTCTTTTATGAATTTTATTATGTTCATATTTTTCTTTTCAAAGGGGAAAAAGTCGTCATTATTAAATTTTTCGTAGTCAATATCAATATTATATTTTTTTATTTTATTGATAATTTCGTTTCTCAGTTCAGGATTTATTTTTTGCAATATTACTACCAAATTGCATGTTAAATGTGCATAATGTATGTTTTTAAATTTTTCAAATACATTTGCATTTTTTAATATATCCTCCGCTAACGAAAAAGCTTTAAATACATCGTATACTTTGCGATTTTTATTCATTGTAATTCCATCAACCCGCTGAACTGCATAAAAATAAAACGGAATCGGTAAATAATTTACCCTCTGAGCTTTTGTATACACTTCTGCCCAATGAGGTACATCTTGATTATTCAAATTTTTTTCAAATTTTATATTTTTAATTAATTCAGTTGAATAAAATTTTGCCCACGTTGCAACCGGAACAAACCGATAAACAAAAGTTTCGGCTGTTTGATAATTAAATGTTTCCTTCCCATATTTTTTTATTATAGGAGTGTAATGCATTGTTGAAAGCACTTTACCCTCAGACGTTCCTCTTAAAAAGTCAAATATCACCACATCAGAATTATGTTTTTTTGCAAAATCATACAGACTTTCAAGGGTGTTTTTAGCAATAAAATCGTCTGAATCGACAAACATCGTATATTTTCCGTTTACAAATTTCAATGCAGTATTTCTTGCCTCTGATAATCCCAAATTCTCCTGATGAATAACTTTTATATTCGCATATTTTTTTGCGTACTCATCCAAAATTTTTCCCGAATTATCCGTCGAACCGTCATCAACACATATAATTTCATAATCACCGACAAAAGTCTGATCAACAATTGTATCAAGACATCTAGGCAAATATTTTTCAACATTATAAACTGGTACTGTTACAGAAATTTTTACCATATAGCAGTCCTATTTCTTTAGCTTATTAGTAATTGTCATTATTGGAGAAGCTTTTCTTCTGTTATCCCAATAAGGATCATACTTTGGAATTATAAATTTGCTGTTTTGGATTGTACCTAAATTATTGCCACTATCCAGTCTTCCTGCAGTTTCCTTTATTGTATGAGTATTATTATAATTTATAGGAATTTCGCCAAAATCGTTTTTTTTTATGTTTGTTTTACCGTCAGAAGAAAATACACGAGCAGAAAGAGCTTGTACATATTTGTTATCCAAATGCGCAAAATCAAATAATATAATACCGTTAACATCCAGTTTTCTGGATTCATGTATTTGTCTTATCAAATCCTCTTCGCTACCGCCCATAAAAGTTACAAACAAGCCGGCAAACATATCCGTTTCCGGCATTTTATAATTCAACACAGTACTAATTTGAGAATTTAAGGTTTTTGAATCACACGTTAAAAATAGCGGAGTAAATCCTTGTACATAATGATTTTGCGACCATGTTGCCCAATCCTGTAGCTTTCTTGTAAAAGCTACACTCTTGTCAGGGAAAATAACAGCACTGATATACATTTTATTTTTACTTCCTAATTCTCCAACTCTTTTTACAAAATTAGTAACCTGCGCCCTACGAAAATTTGCCCAGGAATACCAAAGCGGATCAGAAGATTTTAAAGTGACAGGATCAACACCATACTGCTCTTCAAATATTTTTCTTGCATATTCCGTATACCCCCAGTTTCCTGAAGGTGATGCTGAAATTGCCTGCGGATACCTTATATAATCAAGATTTATTCCATCAGGTTTATATTCAGTAATTATTTCAGTTAGCAATTTTTCTAAAAATTCTTGTACCTCCGGATTGGATGGGTCTAAGAAATATCCATTGTGCTCGGAAACAGAAGGAGTTGCGCTATCAGAAGAATACCCGTTTAAGGTTTTATTTCCCCATTCAGGTTTTACAGCAAGAATATTTCTCGGGTGAGAAATCGGATGATTGTTACCAACATAAAAAGTTTCAAACCATATATGTACTTTTATTCCGTTTTTATGCGCCTCTGTAATCCAAGCTTTCAATGGGTCAAAGCCGACAAATTTTTCATTTTGAGAAATAAAACCGTAATCCTCCATTGTTTTACTCGGGAAAATAGTGCGCCCATGGAAATATGTTTCTATAAATATATTATCTATTCCTGCAGATTTTATTTTTTTTACGGATTCAGCAATTGCCATCGGGCTTGTCTCTGTTGGTCTAAGCCATACGCCTTTAAATTCATTTGTTTTGAACGGCAACACACTTTTTATGGCATTATTTGCCGAATTTATTGCAAGGCGTGAATAATCCTTTATTTGTTTAGGATTTTTTTCACCTTTTCGCATATAGTTTTGAGCTTCTTTGATAAATGATGTCGGAACTTTCCAGTCATATTTAGGATTTGTTTTTTTATAATACTCAATCATAGAATTTGCTTCATCAATTTTTTGAGTAGCTTCGAATACATAACTCTGAGTCGTTGTATAAGTTGTAACAACACCTGTCATATCGTCATAATATATTTTTGTTCCGACAGAAATATTAGAACCAATCCAATTCTTAGCACTTCCGTGTCCGCTTAATACGGCACCATTTTGAGGAATAAAAGAATCTGCTCCGCTTATTTCAACAACAGTATTACCCTCTATTATTGCTTCTGTACCAAACTCATTTGTATTTGTACGTTCACCATAAGCAGGAGTATATAAAATCAATTGGTTTGAGCCTCTTGCCCCAGGAAAAGCTTTGCCGGCAGGGTTAGATGACGCTGTAGGGTTTATGGCATTTACCTGTCTTCTTGATTGAGCAAATAGAGTTTCATGTGTCTCAAACACCGGAGGGCTATACATACTGTCCATATTTTCAAAATTATTGTTGTCATATGAAAATGCCGGAACAATTGTACACATCAAAAAACACAATGCCATTATTATATTTTTAATTTTCATTACTATCTCCATTGTCTATTTACGGCCGTAATCAGATTTGCTGTAATAGACTTCCCTTAAAGATTTTATTTTTTCTCCCAAGCCCGAAATCTTCGGGTTTAATTTTTTTGTTTGAATATAATGTTTTTGCGCCTTCTGAATATCTCCTAATTTTTCATATATAGTAGCCAATTTCAAATTTACTTCATATGAATTTGCATAACCGTTTTTATATGCAATAAGATAGTATTTTAAAGCTTCATTATAATCTCTTCTTGAAAAATAATACTCCGCAAAATAAAAATTGGCAAATGGATTAAGATTTTCTAAGTTTACAGCTCTTGTAAAATAATCCTTTGCCGCTTGCGAATGTCCCAAATTGTCATGTATTGCTCCGACTTGAGTATTTATCACAGCATCATATGGGTTTTCAGACAAAAGAAGCATATACTTCGTCAATGCTTGATCAAGATATGCTTCTTTAGTTGTTTTATCTTCATTTTCTATTCCCGCATAGAATAAAGTGTCAGCTTCTTTTTCAATTTTTTTATAGTCAATAGCGGGTTTAATATATTTTGATACCACAGCAGAATCCGCGTCGCCTGTTTTGTTTTCAACAGAGACATCTTCCTCCGCATTTATTATTCCGAATTGAAAACTTGCCAGTATTACAGCAAATATTACAATCGGCAATTTACGATTAGTATGTATCATTCGTTGTAGAATAGAATTTTATATCTTTACGCCAGAAATTATCTGCATCTAACGCCGGATCAATATAATCAAAGAATGATCTTGTACCGTTAACTATGGTTTGGAATTTTCCTTGATAATGTGCACTCGGGTCTACAATATTTGCGTAATATTCTCTACCGTTAGACATTGCTTTTTGTCTTTGAATGTAAAGATTAGTTGCTTCAGAATAACCGTAATTTCTTAAATACGGTACCGAAACAGTTTCTTTAGCAGGAACAGCAGCAATAGCAGGTACTACAGCCATAGCCAAAATTCCAACGATTAACATTAATTTTTTCATAGTATCTATACCTCTGTTCATATACATAATACCATTTTTTTTCATGGCTTGCAACATCATTATAATTTCTTTACACGAAAAAAAAATGTATTATTTGTATGATTTTTTTATAACTTCTTCTAATTTTTCTAATAACTGTTCTTCGGGAACTTTAGCAACAATTTCACCTTTTTTGAAAACATAACCTTCACCGATTCCGCCTGCAATACCAAAATCTGCATGGCGAGCTTCCCCAGGACCGTTCACGGCGCAACCCATTGTAGCTATCGTTATAGGTAAATCCAAGTCTTTAAATTTTTCTTCAACTTTCTTTGCCAATTCAATTAATTTAATCTGAGTTCTTCCGCACGTCGGACAGGAGATAAAATTCACACCCTTTTCTTTCAGTCCCAAAGCTTTTAATATATCTATTCCTGCAGTTACTTCTTCAACAGGGTTTTCCGTAAGGGAGACTCTTATTGTATCTCCTATACCTTCAGCAAGAAGAGTTCCCAAACCGATTGAAGATTTAATCAACCCTCCTCTTAATGTTCCGGCTTCCGTTACACCTAAATGCAGCGCATACGGGATTTTTTGAGCAATTGAACGATACGCATCAATTGTAGTTAAAACATCAGAAGATTTTAGAGAAACTTTTATTAAGTCATAATCCAAATCTTCTAATATTTTTATGTGCCCCAAAGCACTTTCAACCATTTTTTCGGATAACGGAATATTTTTTTCTAATAAATTCTTTTCTAATGAGCCTGCGTTTACCCCGATTCTTATTGGGATATTTTGTTGCTTTGCTAACTTCACAACTTTTTCAACATTTTCACGCTTTCCAATATTCCCCGGATTAATTCTCAGCGCACTAATTCCGTTATTTATACATTCTATTGCTAATCTGTAATCAAAATGAATATCAGCAATAAGCGGTACAGTGGAACGCTTTACTATATCCTTAATTGCAAAGGCCGCATCTTTATTTAGAACCGCCAATCTTACCAAGTCACAACCTTTTTGAGCAAGTTCTTCAATTTGAGAACATGTAGCATCCACATCTCGTGTATCCGTGTTGCACATGGACTGCACACTAATAGGGGCATCTCCCCCTATTTTTACATCACCTATAGTAATTTGTTTTGAAACTCTTCTTTTAATCATAATTTTATGTTACCATAAAAATACGAGAAGGAGATAATATAATGAAAGTTGCTATAATATCTGATATACATGCAAATTGGCAAGCTTTAGAAAGCGTAATGGCAGACTACCAAATGCAGGGTTGTGAAAGAGTTTTATGCCTTGGAGATATAGCTATGGCAGGGCCTCAACCTGAAGTAGTAATTGACTATGTTATGAACAAGGCTCAAAATTGGACAACGATAAAAGGTAACACAGACAAAATGATTGCCGAATTTAACTTAAAAATGTACGACAATTTGAGCAAAGAATTTCCGGTAATGGCAAACGCTTTACTTGATGATGTCGATGTTATACCAAAAGAGCAAAAAGATTTTTTAAATGAATTACCTGAAAGAAAAGAATTAATGATTGAGGGAGTATCTGTTTTGATGGTACACGGCTCACCACGCAGAATAAATGAAGATATTTTGCCTAATATGAAAATTTCTGATGTTCAGGAAATGATTTGCGGAGAAACTGCAAATTTAATTCTATGCGGACATACACATGTTCCTTGCGGATATCAAACATTGTCGAAACAAACCGTTGTTAACGTAGGTAGTGTTGGCAGACCTATGACCGGAGTTCCAAAAGCAAATTATGCAATAATCGATTTTAATAACGGTTCATTCTCTGTTGAACACAGACAAGTAGATTACGATTATGAGTTAGCCGCAGAAATTGTAAGAGCAAGAGGATTTGAAGGTTCAAAAGAATTAGCTGAACAGATTGTAAATCCTACACAAAGACACATGTAATATTATTACAGATTTCTTTGAAACCAACTTGCAAGTTCTTTATGCGAAATAATCTTACTAATAGGACGCCCGTGCGGACAAGTATACGGCATTTTTGTTGTGCGCCATTTCTTTATTATTTCTTGCATTTGCCACAACGATAGCTTTTGTCCTGCCTTAACTGAGGCTTTACAAGCTGTTGTTTTTATTATTTGTTCTTCTAAACCGTCAATATTTCCCTCAATATTATCTAAAATATCACTCAAAATTTCTTTTGGGCTAACTTTTGAAAGTAATTGAGGTACTTTTCTGAAAACCAGCTCAGTATTAGAGGTAAATTCAATACCATAGCCAAATTTTTCAAATTTTTCCTTATTTTCCTTTAGTAGTTCTGCTTCTGTTGCCGATACAGAAAGTACATCTGATATAAATATCATTTGTGAGGCTATTTCTTTTTGTTCTTTTAGCATTTCATAATTATATCTTTCTTCTGCAATATGCTGATCAACAATCTCCAAACCGTCTTCTAATTCAATAATAATATACGTATTTTTATATTGTCCGACAATTACATCTTCTTGTTCCGGCTCTGTCTGTTGCATTTCAAAAAATTTTGTTTGTTTGTCCTGTATAGGTTTGTTGAACTGAGGAAGAGGAATTTTCTCTATATCTTCATCCTTTATGTACATTGCATCTTGCGATTTATCGTAAAAAACATCCAAAGGTTTTTCTTTTGGGTTGAATTTTAATATATTGTTATCAGAATGAGTTTCTTCAATCATAGAATTTTGCATTTTGGGAAAGTCTATAACTTCGGGGGTTACCGGAGTAGCTGTAAAGGGTTTATTCTCTTCTTTTACATTAGCTAATCCGCCTACTATACCCGCCATTATAAAATTAAATACCTGATTTACATTCTTATATCGAACTTCCTTTTTTGTCGGGTGAACATTTACATCAACTTCAGACGTCGGAATTTGTAAATTTAGCACAACGAAAGGATATTTACCGTTTGCAATTAAATTTTTGTACGCCATATCAATAGCTTTTTGAAATATAGGACATTTTACCGTTCTTGCATTTATATATATATGATAATCTTTTTTGCTGGAGCGAGTAAAATCCGGAGTACTTACATAACCTGAGATTTTTAGTCCTGCAAGCTCATCTGTTTTACATACTTCTTTTAAATAATCAGTTATTCCCGATGAAAAAATTTCTTTAATATTACGTTTTAAATCTTCTTGTGCTGTGGTTTTTAAGACTGTTTTACCATTTTTTTTAAGTTCAAAAGAAATCTCCGGATGAATTATAGCAATAGCCTGAACAATTTCTTGAACATATGAAAATTCCGTGTTCGGATTTCTCAAAAACTTTAAACGTGCCGGAATATTATAAAATAAATCTTTTACTTCCATAATAGTACCTATTGCACAACCAATCGGGACTTGTTTTACCTCAGAATTTTCACATATAACTTTTGTGCCGTTTTCGCAATCTTTTGTTCTTGTAGTACAAGTTAGTTTTGAAATAGATATTATACTTGACAAAGCCTCGCCTCTAAATCCCAAAGTATGAATATCATATAAGTCTTCTTCATTTTGAATTTTACTTGTTGCATGTTTTGAGAAAGCAAGCATAATATCATCAGGGTGTATACCGGAACCATTATCAGCTACTCTTATATCCCGACATTCATTATTAATTTCAATGCTGATTTTTTTTGCACCGGCATCTACAGAATTCTCAACCAATTCTTTTACAACAGATGCAGGTCTTTCTATAACTTCGCCCGCTGCAATTTGATTGATAAGATTTTTGGATAACTGCTTTATTCTTAACATAACATACTCCCCTATTACTTAAATTTACATCAAATAAAATTTCCTCTAAATGTTTGATTACAAATTTGAAACATTTCTATAAGATTGTATGGTAATGAAACTATAACAGGGGAGAGGGATAATTGGCAAGATTAAAAACCAATACTAAGCTAAAACCGGCTAAGAAAGCGGATTTGCAAATAGTCAAACCGGTTAAAACAACAAAATACAGCGATATAAATTTGAATGCGTGGAAAGAATATGACCACGTTAAAACCGATACCCTTTGGGAATTTCCAACCAGATTAAAAGAGGGCGGACATTCAAATGAATACCATGGGAATTATATCCCTCAAATTGCGCAACAGTTATACGAAAGATTTACAAAAAAGAATGATATCGTACTTGATTTGTTCTTTGGTTCGGGTACTTCCGGCATTGAAGCTATAAATATGGGTCGACGCTGTATCGGGGTGGAATTAAAGGATGAGCTTGCAGAAAAAGTTTCTGAAAAATTCACACCAAAACAATTAGTTACTGATGTAAATATTATTTGCGCGGATTCGGCATCTGAACTTGCAAAAGAAAAAGTTAAAGCAAGGTTAGATATTATGGGAGAAGAAAAAGCTCAATTACTTATTCTTCACCCGCCTTATGATGATATTATTAAATTTTCAGATAAAAAAGAGGATTTATCTAACTGTTCATCTACCGAAGAATTTTATGATTTGTTTGAAAAAGTTGCAAAAAATGGGTATGATTTGTTGGAAAAAGGACGTTTTGCAGCATTGATTATAGGGGACAGTTATAAAAATTCCGAAGTACAACCTTTAGGATTTATGTGCATGGCAAGAATGATGAATCTCGGATTTAAACTTAAAGGTATCATTGTAAAGGACATTCAAGGGAATGAAAGGGCTAAGGGTAAAACTGCTAATTTATGGCGTTATCGAGCTCTTGCCGGCGGATTTTATATATTTAAACACGAATATGTAATGATTTTCCAAAAAAACTAATATTAACTTTAGGGTGCGACCTGACGCACCCCAAAGTAAAATCAACATATATTTTAACTAGACTTTTTCTATCCCCATAGCAAATATTGAAAGCAATACAGAACCAAGGAGTGCGCTAAAAAATCCGTTAACTGCAAAACCCGGAGCAATTGCACCTGCCAGCATAAATAATAACGCATTTATAACAAACATAAATAATCCTAGAGTCAAAAAATTAATCGGCATAGAAATAAAAACCAATAACGGTTTAATTATCGCATTTAACAATGCCATAATTAAACATACAAACATTGCACTAAAAAAGTTTGCAACGGTAATTCCGGGTATAAGCCATGCAATAAATATTATTGCAAGAGAATAAAGCAGCCATCTGAGCAGAGTATTTAACATAAATATACCTCCTTTTTATATTATTTTGTCCTATTTATAAAATATTTAATCAGACAAAAAGGCTAACTTAAAAGGTAATATAATTTTAAAAGTCCCCGAAAATATCGGGGACTTATGGCAATTATGTGTTATTCACGCTCCATTTGTTCGTATTCTTCAGGAGTAAAAGTGTCTTCACTCATACCTTTTTGTTGGGTTGCACTTCTCAATAAATCCGGTATCATTTTTATCAATTTGTCATCTGCGGAAACTATATCGTGCGATTTCTCTTCATTAATAACACGAATTGTAACTTCCGAAGGGCATCCGCAAGCGTTTGCATTTTCTTGAATTTTATAACTTGCCCAATCATCAGGCAACTCATCAACATACAAGTAATCCTTATCTGTACCTAGTCGTTTTCCGACTTCTTCTTTCAAGACTTTTGCTACATATTTTTTCTGAGATTCAAAATGACAAGGATGAACTACTTCTTCCCCAATAACTTCTTCAGGATCACGGTTTTCATGCTTTTTAAACAATTCCGCAGCAGTTTGTAAATGGTCAATTTCCATAGCAAGAAACTCTTCCCAAATACCCCTTAGAACCTCGTTTTCTTCATCCTCATAACAGTTATGGTATGTACAAACTTCCGTAAACTCATGAAGCAATAATTTTTCATACCAAGATTCCGTAGGGTCAATCAAAGATTCATACATCGTAACGTGTTCTTCTTCAACATCTTTAATCTCTGCATAAGTTTCTCTTAAAACATGGTTCCCGTATTCAAACCCATGCTCGCCGTAGTAATTATGAGTTTGCTGCTCTCCGGCGACAAGAGTCAACAGATTTACTTTTGTCTGAGGTGCAGCTTTTGATTTATCATATGGTTTACGCAATCTTAAAACATTACAATTGTGATGATTTTGTGTCGGACGACCTATTACAACATCAGTTTGCCCTTGAACTATCGCATCAGGTTCAATTCCATGCATCATATATGCCCATTGCGCATATCGATATAAATGGTCGAAATCTTCCAACAAACCAAAATCAAAAGTTTCTTTTACATAATCATCAGGTTCGTTTTGAGCCATCCAAGCTGTTAAATCAACAGCCACCTGTTCATAACCTAATGTAGTTTCTAAAACCGATTGATCACAAGGAGCAAGCCAGTTAATAGTTGTTTGCTGTGCATCTTCTATTCGTTTTGTTTTTGCCAAAAACTCCAAAGCATCTGTATTATCTGTATTTCTGGCGAAATTATGTTTGAAGTTCCAACATTCCACCTCGATACCGTTCATAAGAATTTGACGTGTTCTTGAATAGCAATCTACTTCATTTTTATTGTATTTTCTTGCGGCAATATCATGCCAGGTTCTCAATTGTTTTTCTAAAGGGATTCCTTTTTCTTTTAGCGGATTAAATATCATAATAAAACTCCTTTCCTATCAAAAAGAAATTACTGCGAATTATTAGTTTTGTAATTCCCCGCTTGAGTTAACACCTAAATCTATATTAAAAACTTTGCAAAACATTTATTATAATTTATAATTTTATATTGATAAAGGAGAGAAATTATGGAAACAATTTGGGATAAATATGCAAAAGTGTTGGTAGATTATTCTACTGAGGTTAAAAAAGGTGATTTAGTTCAAATTCGAGCTACAAGTATTTATGCAAAAGACTTAGTCAAAGCAGTTTATAAAAGAGTTTTACAACTTGGCGCAAATCCTATTTTGCGTACATCGTTCGAGGATTTTTCCGATATTTATCTAAAATACGCATCTGATGAACAGCTGGATTTTGTTGATGACATTATAAAACTTGAATACGAAAAAGTTAATAAATTTATTTCGATCGGGGCACCTATGAATACCAAAAACCTTGCAAAGGCTGATATTAAAAAACTTGCCCGCAGAGGAAAAGCAACAAAATTTTTATCAGAAAGTTTAATGAAACGTTCTGCAGAAGGAACCGCAAGCTGGGTTATCGCAGATGTTCCTACACACGCTCTTGCTCAAGAAGCAAAGATGTCATTTGATGAATATTCCGAATTTTTATTTAAATCCTGCTATCTTGATTTGGACGACCCTGTCAAGAAATTAAAAGAATTAGATGAAAAACAAACAAAGTGGGCACAATACCTTAACGGTATAAAAAAACTCCATATAATAGGAGATAGAACAGATATTACCTTCAATGTTGAGGGTAGAAAATGGATAAGCTGCTCCGGTAAAAACAACTACCCTGACGGGGAAGTATTTACATCTCCTGTTGAAGATGGAATTAACGGTGAAATATATTTTGATTTCCCTCAAATTTATAGAGGGAATGAAGCGCACGGCGTACATTTATGGATTGAAAACGGAAAAGTCGTTACCGCTAAGGCAGATAAAGGTGAAGATTATTTGAATGCTATGTTTGATATGGATGAAGGTTCAAGAGGCATAGGTGAAATCGCTATCGGTACGAACGAAGAAATACAAGATATTACAGGTAATATCTTGTTCGATGAAAAAATTGGCGGAGCAATTCATATGGCTGTTGGCGCATCTTACCCTGAAACCGGCGGAAAAAATGTTTCGGGATTACATTGGGATTTAATCAAAAACATGAAAGATGGCGGCAAAATTTATGCCGATGATAAATTAATATACGAAAACGGCAAATTTTTAATATAAAAAGTAATTAATTATTTGGTGCGTTTACACGCACCCTACTACTCAATACCGACAATGGTTTTGAGGTATTAAAATTTATCAAAAAAATCGTGTTTTACTCTTGATTATAATACTACGCGATATCCCAACGACCGCATGTACCGCCCCAACGAGCGATAATATTGCCTTTTATATCCTTAATATTATCATAATGAGGAACTTCTTCTTCGCCCTCTAAAATTGTGATTACCTCGCAATTATTAGAGCAGCCGTTACATTCGCAGGTAACAGAATAAAAATGCATATCACCAACTTCCCAACCTTTAAATTTTGTCGGAGCCTCGGAATATTGATGATTTTCCATAGCAAGAAGCGCTGCACCTATTGCACCCATTGTTTGATGGTTATCAGGAACTACAACTTCATGCCCCAATGCTTCTTCAAAAGCTTTTACCATACCGATATTACTTGCAACACCGCCTTGGAATGAAATTGTCGGCAGCAATTCTTTACCCAACGCAAGATTACTCAAATAATTTCTCACCAATGCCTGACATAAACCGTAAAGCAAATCCTCAACAGGATAACCGAGCTGCTGTTTATGGATTAAGTCACTTTCTGCAAAAACACCGCATCTGCCGGCTATTCGTGCCGGATTTGTAGACTTTAATGCGGTCTGTCCAAATTCTTCTATCGGAACATTTAATCTTTGTGCCTGATGGTCAAGGAAACTTCCGGTACCTGCCGCACAAACAGTATTCATGGCAAAATCTGTTACAATACCGTCACGCAATATTATAATTTTACTGTCTTGACCGCCGATTTCAAGTATTGTTTGAACTCCCGGAACATACGTACTTGCCGCAACGGCATGCGCAGTAATTTCATTTTTCACTACATCCGCACCTGTCAATGACCCTGCAAGATTACGTCCTGAGCCCGTTGTTCCGACACCCATTACGTTATATTCTGTCAATTTCTTTTTATATAATTCTTTTAATCCGGTTTGCACTGCAAGAACAGGTTTGCCGGCAGTTCTGAGCATGTAACTGTCAACATATTTACCGCTTTCATCTACAAGTGCTAACTTTGTCGTTACCGAACCTACGTCTATCCCTAAATATACTGTTAAACTCATTCTTATCCCTTTGTATTTTGTTATTTTGTATTGACTACAATCATGTTAGCACAAACATTTTAATTTTTTCATATAAAATAATCACGACATAATATGAGAAATATGATAAGATTAACTATGATACAAATTTGAGGAGACAGCTATGTCAGAAAGTCCAAGCTTAAATAGTACCTTGAGCCAATACAGAAACAAATTTTACAGTGTATATCACACAAAAATTGCACCTATATTTAGGAGCTTTGAAAAAAAACGCCGAGCAAAACTTTCCGAACTTATTGTAATTGAAGTCATAAATATCAGCATACTTACTTTTTTGATATATGATTTTATTCAAAGAAACAACAACTGTAATAGTTCGGGAATTGTGACCCTTGAGATATTACTTATAATTGCAGGTATTATTTTAGGTATATGGCTATTATTCTCTTACAACTCAAAATTTGCATCCGAACTAAAACATGCCTGTATGTTTGATATCCTTAAACTCTTTGGAGATGTACATTGGCACGACAAAGCAAACCTGATAACTGACGAAGAAATGGATAGAAGTTTTCTTTTTGCTACATATAACACAAGAGAAGCATGTGATGCTTTTAACGGGAGCTTTAAGGGTGTAGATTTTAAAATTTGTGAAACCGGAATGCAACATATTACCGGTTCAGGTAAAAATAGAAGAGTAGTTAATGTATTTAAAGGGGTAGTAATTAATTTCAAAGCTAATAAAACAATCAAAAATACAACAATTATCGCAAGTAAAGGAGATTATCAAACCAAAGTGAGATCAAAATTTGCTGTTTTGGGTATTCTGGGATACATCGCATATTATATGTTAGAAGATTTTTTAAAACACGGTTTTAATATCACAGGTCTTATAATTTGGCTTGGTATTGCACTATGCGTAATTATAGGGTATTTCGCAGTAAAATTGTTTACGGGTAAAAATCAAGAATCCCTGCAAGAAATAAAATTGGAAGACCCCGAATTTACGAAAAAATATCAGGCATTTTCTTCTGATCAAATAGAGGGCAGATATTTAATTACTCCGGCATTTATGGAAAGATTTAAGAATTTGCAAACAGCTTTCGGTGCAAGAAAAGCTAAATGCTCTTTTTACGGAGACAATCTAATGTTTGCTATTTTTACCAATAAAAATTTATTTGAAATAGGAAATTTGTTTCATAGTCTGGAAGACCCTAAACAAATGGAAGTATTTTTCAATGAATTGACTTCTATATTCCTTTTGGTAGACTATTTCAAGCTTGATGAAAAAACTGGAATATAAGTATATTTTTACTTTTATGCTATTATAAAAGCAAAAAGGATATTTATATGACAACAATAAAACTTACAAAAATGCAAGGCTGCGGAAACGATTTTGTAATAATTGATTATGATGAGTTTCTAAAAACCGGTTTGACTATGTCAGAATTAGCAAAAAAAGTTTGTGACAGACATTTTGGTGTCGGAGCAGACGGAATGTTTATTCCAAAAACTGACACTGAAAATACCGATATCGGGTGGTATTTTTATAACAACGACGGAACAACCGCACAGATGTGCGGAAACGGTATAAGATGTTTTGCAAAATACGCTTACGATAAAAAACTTGTTAATAAAAAGAAATTCTCTGTTGAAACTTTGGCGGGAGTTATTACACCTGAATTATTAGATGACGGGAATATTCGTGTAGATATGGGATGTCCGATATTAGAAGATAAAAAAATTCCATTTAAAGGAGAGAAAACAGTTAAAGTATTGGATAAAGAATTTTCTATAAATCCTGTTTCTATGGGTAATCCGCATTGCGTAATTTTTATTGACGGCAAAGACGGTAATACAATGGATTACGCTTTAAAATACGGTCCCGTTATGGAAAAACATCCGTATTTTCCTGAAAAAACAAACACAGAGTTTGTATACGTAATTTCAAAAAAGGAAGTTGAAATGAGTGTTTATGAAAGAGGATGCGGTATAACTCTTGCATGCGGAACAGGTGCTTGCGCCACCCAGGTCGCATGCATTTTAAATAACTTAACAGAAAACGAAATAAAAGTTAACCTTCCGGGTGGGGCTGTAATCATTGAATGGCAAGGCTCAGAACAGAATACAGATAAACATGTTTTTATGACCGGACCGGCAACGTATAGTTTTGTTGCAGATTACATCTTGTAATTTTTAATACCTTCATGCTATTATTAGCATACGAAATATAAAGGAGAAATATATATTATGAAAAATTATGAATTATTAACTATCTTCAAACCAAATCTGGATACAGAAGAAGTAGATAAAATCGTTGCAAAATTAGACGAACTTATCGTAAGCTTTGGCGGTAAAGTTGAATCTTCCGAAAAAATCGGCAGAAAAAAATTGGCATATGACATCCAAAACTTCAGAGACGGATTTTTCTATACTTCAATTTTAAGTTTACCGGCAGACAAAGTTGCTGAATTTAGACGTCAATTAAGATTGAATGATTCAATTTTAAGAACAATGTTTATGGAAGCAGCAGAAAAAGTTTCAGCATAAGTCTGATACAAATAAAAAGAGGAAAGCAAAATGTCATTAGCTAAAGCAACAGTAACGGGAACAGTATACAGAGCACCGGAAAAACGATTCACTCAAAATAACATAGCAGTGTCCTCATTTGTCCTTAACATAGGCGAAAGAGAAGAAATGCTTATTCGAGTTATTTCGAGAAGAACTGCATTGGACGATGTTGTATCAGGTTTGAACCGCGGCGATAAAATTTTAGTTGACGGCAGATTGCAGACAAATACCGTTGATATGGAAAACGGTTCAAAAAGAACAGTCTTTGAAATTGATGCATCCGCAATTGAGATGTTCGGGGCAGAAGGTGCTTCAAGTACTTCAAATTCATCAGGCAGTTCGAACTTTGGAACAGAAGAAGTCGTAAAAATTGAAGCCGATGATTTTTCTAACGAATTAATCGGTGAAGATGAAATTCCGTTCTAATAGAGTAATAGTATAAGAAAATAACAAGGCTAGAAAGGCAAATTAAAACAATGGCAAGACAAAACGATGCAGATAAGAAAAAACGTAAAAATTGCAGCCTTTGCGCTGACAAAGTAGAAGCAATTGATTACAAAGATGCTGCAAAATTAAAAAGATACCTAACTGAAGCAGGAAAAATCATTCCTCGCAGAATTACAGGGAACTGTGCAGCTCACCAACGTATGATTGCAAAAGCAATTAAACGTGCAAGAGAAGCTTCAATTATTAGCTACGTTTTTGATTAATCTAAAATGTAAATAAGAAACGACAGACTTTTAATAGAGCCTGTCGTTTTTTTATTTGTTCGTGATATGATGATTTTGTATTAATGGTTTAGAGAAGGAGATAAACATGGCAGATGCAAAGATTTTAGCAACAATAGAAAGAAGCGAAACAGAACATTTACAAATTTCTTTGAGCGAATACAAAGGTACAAGCTATTTGAATATGAGAATATTTTTTACAAATGATGGCGGTGCAACATGGATTCCTACTAAAAAGGGAGTAACTTTTACGGCAGACCAGCTCGATATTTTAACAGAAGCAATTGAAGAAGCAAAACAAGAATTTATGGCTGAATAACATATTTAATTTATATGCAAACAAATCAACTTTTTGACACAGCAGAATTTGAACAAAAAACTTCGCCAAAATATGCGCTTGCTTTGGTGAATATTAAAGGTTTGGGCGTAAAAACATTTAGTTATTTAATCCCTGATGAGATGAAGGATAAAATTCAAATAGGGCAAGCAATCCTTGTTCCATTCGGACGTCAGGGGTTAATTAATGCTTTTTGTGTCGGATTTAGTGACTATTTACCCGAAGGAATTAAGGCAAAAAAGATAAGCCGAATTTTAGAAGAAAAGCCGCTATTCTCGATAGAATACTTAAAGCTGTTGGAATGGGTTGCGAATTATTATTGCTGCGATTTGGTAACCGTTTTAAATGCTGCAATACCGATGAAACTTATCGAAAAAAGCTCTAAAACAGAACAATTGATTGAGTTTGTAAGCTACGATGGTGCAACAAAACGTCAAAAAGTTATATTAGAGCAATTGGAAAAAATGGGGAAACCGCCTCTCGTAAATTTTGAAAAGCTCGCAAAAACTACCCGTACCACAATAAAAAAACTTGAAGCTATCGGTTGTATAAAAATTACGGAAGAAGAAATCTACCGAAATCCTCTGGATATTTTGAAAATAGAAACTACAGAGCCGCTATTTGAATTGGAAGGGGAACAAAAAACCGCATACGAGGGAATAAAAAAATCTATATCCGAATATAATAATAAGAAAAAAAATCTTTCTCCGGATGAAGTTATGCCGCCATTATCAATACTTTTACACGGAGTTACGGCATCAGGAAAAACCGAAGTTTATTTCAAACTCATTGATGATTGCATAAAATCGGGTAAGAATGTTTTGTTCTTGGCTCCTGAAATTGCGTTAGCTTCACAGTTAACAAAACGATTAGCAAAAAAATTCGGGACACAAGATGTTGCAATTTGGCACAGCAGCATATCTGAGGGTGAACGCTATGAT
Source organism: Cyanobacteria bacterium UBA2855 (assembly GCA_002350725.1). Taxonomy (GTDB): domain Bacteria; phylum Cyanobacteriota; class Vampirovibrionia; order Gastranaerophilales; family Gastranaerophilaceae; genus UBA1221. The sequence continues at coordinate 117,568 of DEFJ01000002.1, forward strand.
GTATGGCAGCGTTTGTACAATAACGATATTAAAATTCTTGCAGGAGCAAGGTCTGCAGTGTTTGCACCATTAAAAAATATTGGCTTGATAATAATTGATGAGGAGCACGAAAGTGCGTATAAACAAACAAATCCTGCCCCAAGATATGATGCAAGAACCGTTGCACAAAAGCTTTCAGAGTTTCACAATTGTCCGCTAATATCAGGTTCTGCAACACCTGATATTTCAATGTATTATAAAGCCTTAAATGCAGGAAGTCTTTACGAAATGCCGCATAGGTACAGAAATGCCCCAATTGCGCCGGTAACTGTTATAAATATGCAAGAATACGGACGTGCCGCATATAAAAGCGTGATTTCAAAACCATTAGAAACAGCAATACGGGAAACTTTGGATAAAAAACAGCAGGTTATTTTATTAATCAACCGCAGAGGTTTTTCAACATACACGCAATGCAAAGCATGCGGACACGTAATTGAATGTCCGAATTGCGCAATTCCTATGATATGGCACTCAAAAGACCAACAGTTAAAATGTCATTATTGTAATCATGCGGAATATTTTCCGGAATTTTGTCCTGAATGCGGGTCTGATGCGCTCAGAAACAGCGGAACCGGCACTCAGAAGATAGAACAATACATAAAAGATTTATTCCCTGATAACAACATTGAAAGAATTGATAGCGATGTCCTAGTCAGAAAAGGTGAACATATAAGATTATTGGAGAGATTTCAAAAGGGTGAAATCGATATTCTTGTCGGAACACAAATGATTGCAAAGGGTTTGGATAATCCTAACGTTACGCTTGTTGGAGTGATTTCGGCTGATGCAAGTTTTAACCTTCCTGATTTTAGAGCATCAGAAAGAGGTTTTCAGTTATTAACTCAGGTTGCAGGGCGTGCCGGAAGAGGTGAATTTACCGGAAGAGTATTTTTCCAAACATATAATCCTGAATTTTATGCTTTGGAAAGTGCAAAAGCTCAAAATTACAAAAATTTCTACGATAAAGAGATAATTTCCCGTGAGGAATTTGATTACCCGCCTTATAGCAAGATTGTAAGGCTAATAATCAGTTCAAAAAATAATTTTAGAGCAGAACGTGCCGCCTCGGAGATTGCACTGAGTTTGTGTACAATTGTGGAAAAATACGGAATTTCAGAAAGGCTTGAGGTACTGGGACCGACACCTTGCGTAATCGAGAGGATTAACAGTTTTTACCGTTTTCAAATAATTATAAAGAATAAATTGGACAATAAGGGACATAGTTTTATATCAAGCTTTTTAAACAAAGTTACGATGCCGAAAGACGTAAAACTTGCAGTAGACGTCGATCCGTTAGACATTCTGTAACCCCTATATTCTCAACATTTATTTACATAGCTGGAATTTTACTTGTATTTTAAATAAAATATAGATACAGGAGAATAGCTATGGAATTTATTTTAGACCTATTATACATTTTTGTTACAGCATATACGGTGTATTTTTTAGCACTTGCTATCAGAAATTTCAATGACAAAATTTTTCAAAGAGAGTTAAGACACTTGGAAACTGAAGTAAAAGAAAATCTTGCAGTAATAGTGTACGCTCATAATAATAAAAAATCTTTGGAAAACTTGATTGCAGAATTGAAAGGTCAAAATTATCCTGTAAATAAGTTTAGAATATTTGTGTTGCTAGACAACTGCACAGATAATTCCCAAGATTTGTTTACTGAAGAAAATTTTGTTCATGTGATTGATATAAAAGGTGTAGGAACAATAGGTAAAGATCAGGCTGTTGCAACTTTATTAGAAAAACTTTCCGACAGCGATTTCATTGATTCTTACGTATTTTTAGATGCGGATAGAAGTATTGAACCTGATTTTCTTTTAATAGCTAATGCTGCATTAAAAAATGCCTCTGCAATTAGCGGTGAAACAATTATTGATATCAGCAGTCTACAAATCTTTGACAGAATTAAAGCTGCATATCAAAAATATCATATGAATTTTATAAGAAAAGCTCGTTCACTGTTTGGACTTGCTGCTATGGCAGATTCAGGGGTTTTTATTATAAAAAGACAGCTTGTTGATGAAATCGGAGAGGTAGATTTTAAATCCGTAAACACAGAATTGAAATACAGTTTACTATTGTCAAAACTTAAATGTAGTTGTGCATATGACCCTAACATCCAAACCGTTGTTAATCCGGCAAATTATATATTCAAAAAGCCTAAAATATCTTATAGATTAGATTTATTCAAAAATTGCTTGCCTCAGCTATTTTCAACGAATTTTGTATTCACGGAGCATGTGTGTTCTTTGTTGTACCCAAACATTTGGGTAACATTGATTATATATGCAATATTATTTAAGCACTCTTTAAATTATCATTTTATGGTGGATGTGAAAGTTGTAGCTCTTACATTCTTACTACTTGTGGTAGGATTTATTTTGAGTTTGGTTAATGCCAAAATGATAATGGAAGAGATTATATACTTATGTTTTTATCCGATTTATTTAGTAGGACATATTATAAGAAACTTCCCGCCTGTCAGATATTTGGTAGATAAAGTTCTTGATAAAGGTAATTCAGATTATGCGTCCGAAAAGTTTGTCGTAGATGTAGTAATTACAACATCTAAAAAATCAAATTTGAATTATAAATTGGAATTTATATCGAAAGACGGCATGTCGAAAGTCAAACTTGTCAGAAAGAATAAACATTTTACTACAGGTTCACATTTAAGAATGGTAGATGCGTTACAAGAATTAAAGCTAATTTTGGATGATCACGGTGCAACACTTAGAATATGCAGCTGCTGTGAACATTTTAAACCCAGCATTGACGGCACAACAAATATGCTAAGAGGTATCTGCACGAAAGAATATCCAAGTCCGACTTTAACTGATGAACAGAAACAAACCGTCGTTTGGAATACGTGTTCAGCATTTTGCCCTGCTAAATTGAACAACCTTATTAATGATATTATTGAAGCAGGCAAATCATAGCACTTCAATCGCAGAAAACATAATAATTCTAAACTGATTGTAAATTCATGTAAATATTTTTATATCATGCACTTGCCAAAAATTTTTATTCCTGTAAGAATATACAAAAGAAACTTGGAAGGAATAAAATGTTGATAGGGAAAACTGAGTTTAGAATAACACCGAAGGCGAAGGCAGAGGGGTTAATATCCCCAAAAGAGCACTCCTCTCTTCCGAAGTCAGTAGTTCCATCTGTCAACCGTTTAAATAATAATCAAGAGCCTTTAAATAATAATCTTTCCGATTTAACATTTAAAGGTTCTTTTTTATATAAAGAAGCCAATAAAGGGAATAAATATCTTAAAAATGAATTATTGGATTTTGTGAGAAAAAATCTTGGGCACATGGGAGAGGATTTATATAACCACATAGAATCTTCTGATTTAGATATTGCCAAAAAGATGTTCCATGTAGACCAAGAAACAGGTGAAATTGTTTTCCACAAAAAGTCCATCCCCCATCTTATAGGCGATGGACTTGTTTTAAGAAACCTCCCGACAGAAATTATGAACGGCACAGTCCGCATGCTTGGAAAAATAAAACCTTTAGCAGAGTGGTCTGAAAAAACATACAATTCTGACTTTATGAAATCAACCAGAGCATCTGCTAAAATTGAAGCTCAGATAAGTGCCTTAAGAGGTTTAGCCGAAAAGCAAGCAAAATTAGCAAAAGAAGGAAAGACACCTGAAGAGATTCGTTCTGCTATGTTTCAGGCAAAAATGAAAATGTTTGACCCAAAAACAGGAAATTACGACACAAAGCATGAGCGTTCTCTTAACAGAATTGTGTCAGGTATACCTCCGGCATTATTCCTTGCTAATGATGCCTACAACTTATCACGTATGATGGATGATGATAAAGATAAAGCACAACACGAAAAAAATGTCAGATTCCGTCAGGAAATGAGCCGTATATTTATTAATGCCTATATTACTCTAATAACCTTTGGTGCATTACAAAAGGTTATGAATAATTCAAATGCAGGTATAATGCTGACAACAGGATTAACAGCATTGTTCACTGAATCCTTCTCTCGTCTTTCTAACGGTAAACATATTAAGAAATTAACTCCTGAAGAAGCAAGAGAAGAAAACAGAAAAAATAACGCTCCTGAAAAAGATATTAAGCCGGATACTTCATTTAAAGCTAACAAAAACAATAACAAATCCGATAAGCCGCACCAAAAACCGCTATTATCACTAGATACATTGGCAAAAGCTTCCGCCGGAGTTATTGCAGCCGGTTTCGCACTAAAAGGTCTGAGAAAAATTAAATCTGTTGATAATGCTATAAATTCTGTATTCAAACCATTCAAATCACTATATAATAAAATGACAACTACTCAAGATTACAGAATTGATGAAAAAACTTTCAATGAAATAGTTAAGGTCTTAGAGGAAAACGGTTTTTCAGCGAGATTGACACGAAAAGAAGCTGAGGATATTGCAAAAAAAGATAACTTGCCAAAATACGTAGTAGAAAAAACAGCAGAAAATATCAAAGCATTGGTAGGTAAAAATAAAAACGAACTGGAATATACGGATTTAGCAGACGATTATATTCGTGTTGCAAGATATGCAAGAAATGCTGATGGTACAATCAGCCTTGGTTCCAGAGATAAAAAGATTAAACCTCTTGTTAACTTTGTGATTGCACCGTTCAAGTTTGCTTGGAGTACAATAACTCTTCCATACAGACTTGTTGATAAAGCAATTAAAGCATTTTCTAAAAAACCTGAATTAACAAAAATTGCAATAAGCGATAAACAAACCTTAAAAACAATTGCAGAAAATATGCAAAAAGACTTGAAGCTCGATAAAGATTTTGCAAATAACATTGAGAATTTTGTTGCACAATTAAAGAAAAAATCTCCGGCTGAACTTAAACCAATAGAAAAGCAATTCTTATGCCGTGTAGGAGATGTTGAAGCTCTTGCAAAGAGTATTGATAATATCGGTAAACAAGCCTTGAAAAAAGATTTTGACCCTAAAAAATTCCACGATTATGTTTGCGATAATCTATTAAAAGCCTTCAATGCAGATACAATGTCAAATGTTTCTAATGCAGAACTCTCAAATCTTGCAAAAACAGCAGCTACAGCTGCAACATTATGGTTCTTGATGACAGATAACTACAATATGGTAATGTTGAAATCAAACGGTAATGATGTTGAAGGAGCACAAACCAAGTTTAAAGAAAGATTTGTACAGGAAGGATCAAGATTATTCTACCAAACATTGTTAATTGACCTGTTCAACAGCACCTTTAGAAGTCAGTATAACAAATCCTTATTCGGAATGACCTGGATTACCCTTACAAATACGACAATGGGTGAATGGTTAACAAGAAAATCCGTAGGTGTTGCTGTCGGAGCACATTCAAGAGATGAGTTGCTTGCAATGGAAGAAAAGCAGGATAATGCAAAAGGTTTCTTAAAAGGTTATTATAACTTTATGCAGCGCCTGACAGGGAAACGTTCAATTAAATCTTACGACGTAACGGCAACAACGCAAAATACAAAAGATAAAAAATAAATTAAAAAGTTTTGATGTATTTGTGAAACAAAAATATTTTACCCTCTCTTAAATTCTAAAACTCAACTTCGTTTCGTTTTGCAATTCTTTTCTATCCAAGGAGAGATTTTATGAACTGCCTTCCCCATTAGGGGAAGGTTGGGATGGGGTGTTCAAATTCCGCAACGAAAAATTCACTATCACCCCACCTGTATCCTCCAATCCAGGGAGAAATTAGTAGTAGGGTGCGTGTCAACGCACCACATTTTGGTGCGAAAAAGCGCACACTGCACAATTTAATACTACCTGTTCGTACTACATTTTTAAATTAATAAATTGTACGAACGACCAATGTAATTAGGTTTAAATTTATGTATTCTGACTTTGTAAGTTAATTTTGGAGTCCATAGATCCACAAGTGTCCTATATTTCAGGACGAGAATGACAACATCATTCGGTAATATGTGGTAGGACTCAGCTAATCGGAGAGATGGTTCCGATTAAGAAGAGGCACCGAATACGGTGCCTCTCGCATTATAAATATCAATTTAAAATATTTTATATTATTCAGCAACATTAGGAATAATCAACTTTTGTCCGATAGACAATTTGTTAGCATCAGACATATTACTTGCTTTCATAATTTCGTTAACCTTTTCTGTTGAGAACGAACCATAAAATTGTCTGACAATTTTTTCCATTGTGTCGCCGTTTTGAACTTCATATTCTTTATTTTGAGCAGTAGTTGAAGCTTCTTCAACTTTTTGTTCATTGTTTTTAGAACCGCCAAATAATCCAAACTTTTTAGGTTTTGAATCAGTTACTTCGGTTTCCTCAGATGAAACTGTTTCAGAGTCTGAAACATTACTTTCTTCTGTTGAAGTTGTTTGTTCGGTAACTGCTACAGGGGAAGCAACATCAGCATTTTTTGAAAAATGGAAATTTCCTGAACTCATTCCGATACATGCTGATACTATTAAAGTTGCAACAATACCGCTAACAAAACCTATACCCAAATACACTATTGGTGAACGGTCACCTTTAGCTATTTTAAAATCTTTCCATAAAATATCCAATTCTTTTTCTTTGCTCGGTCTTACATAAACCTCAGGAGAACCGTCCTCCATTGGTTCATTATTTACTCCGATATCATCGGATATATTTTCTTCATTTGAATTGTTAAATTTAGATAAAGCTTCTAACACAGCCATCTTCTCCTTTGATAAATTTGATCTTCTGATAGTTGAACTTTTCATATCCCATACCCCAATTGCTATCACATTGTTTAATTATACTAGCATAACAGTATTTTAGCCGCAAGAGATTGTTAAGTAAAGTGAATAATTACCCAAATTAGATATTTGTGAATTTAATTGTTTTGCGTCAATTTGTCGGACAAAATTTTAATTGAACGCTGCGAAATTAATTCTGCCTTCATTTTTTTATTTTTTCGTTCTTTTTTAGGCAATTCAATCGGAGGTACAAGTCCCCAATTAGAGTTTATAGGTTGAAACTTTTCTTGTGCAGAATCTGTAATATAATGAGTCAACGCACCCAGCATAGTTTCTTTTGGCAGCTCAAGTAATTCCTCACTATTAACACATTTTGCGGCATTTATACCTGCCAAAAGCCCTGAGGCAATAGATTCGGTGTACCCTTCCGTTCCGGTAATTTGTCCTGCAAAAAACAAACCTTTTCTTGTTCTTGTTTCAAGGGTAGGATTAAGAATTTGAGGAGAATTTATAAAGGTATTACGGTGCATAACTCCGTACCTGACAATTGCCGCATTTTCCAATCCGGGAATTGAATGTAGAAGCTCCTTTTGCGCACCCCATTTTAAATTTGTTTGAAAGCCCACAAGGTTATACAATGTTTTTGCCGAATTATCTTGTCTTAATTGTACGACTGCATAATTTTTTTCGCCGGTTCTTTTATCAATAAGTCCGACAGGCTTCATCGGTCCAAAACGCAAGGTATCTACCCCTCTGGAAGCAAGGACTTCAATTGGCAGACAACTTTCAAAAAACTTTGCATTTTTTTCAAATTCCTTTAATTCAATTTTTGGTGCATTAATTAAAATGTCATAAAATTTTTCATATTCCTCTTTATTCATAGGACAATTTATATAAGAGGCTTCCCCTTTATCATAACGGCTGGCAATAAATGCCTTATCAAAATTTATACTTTCTACTTCAACAATAGGCGCAATTGCATCAAAAAAATGCAGATGTTCTTTTTGAGTAAAATTTTTAATATCATCTGCGAGTTGTTCACTAGTTAGAGGTCCGGATGCCACTATCACAACACCATCTTTAGGAATTTCCGTAATCTCTTCTCTTAATACTGTAATATTTGGCTCAGAATTAATTTTGTCAGTCACCCTTTGGGAGAAAAGCTCTCTGTCTATCGCAAGAGCCCCGCCGGCAGGCACAGATGTTTCGTATGCTATATCAATTAATTCCCCGCCAAGCATTTGCATTTCTTTTTTTAATAATCCGGAAGCATTAGTGCAATCGGCAGCACCAAGACTGTTAGAACACACAAACTCCGCAAATTTTTCACTTACATGCGCTCCTGTATTTTTTTTAGGTCGCATTTCATATAACTTGACCTTTATTCCACGTTTTGAAAGTTGTAATGCGGCTTCTGAACCTGCAAGTCCTGCTCCGATAACGGTTACTTCCATTTTTAACACCTCCGAACTTATTATATCACGAGTGTAAACAGAGGATTAAATATTTGTGTATTTTCTTGCCGTATGTTTGAAATTTATCTATAATAGCATTATGAAGAAATTTGATATATTTAATCAGTTTAGGGATGCTGTTATTATCGTAAATAAATTGGGAGATGTGGTTTATAGAAATTACACCTTCAAACGTTGGTTCAAAGATTTTACAGATTTAAAAAAATTCTCCCATAATATGAATTTTGATATATGCCCGCTTAATAGCGAAAACATTGAAAACTATTCTCCGATATGGAATGCGCTATATTCAAAAGAAGATTTTTTTGCATGCGTTTCTTATCAAAATGATGTCGGAAAAGTTTCTTATTATGATTTAACAGTTTTAAAAAGAGGACAATATTCTGCATGCTTTTTTGCTGATGTTAGCGCATTGAATAACTTAAATAACGAAAAGAAGCAAAATGAAAAACTCAAAGAACAAATAGAAAAACTTCAAGAAGATAATGAAGATTTGCAAAATATCAAACAAAAAGCCCAAGCACAAGCCATCCGTATAGCATTGATTAATAAAGTTTCAAATGCAATAAGAGAATCAATGGATATTTCCAAAATTCTTCAATCTTCCCTTTCGGAATTAGCTTCTATGTTTGGAGCATTTAAGGCATACTACGCCTCAAATAATCATGGGAAATTTCAAGTTGAAGAAATTTATGGAGATAAACAGCTTCACAAAAATGCCTTAATATCCTTTGATACCAAAACTTTTGACACAATTAACCGTAAACAAATTTCAGTCGTAAATTGCTTGAAAGAATATGTTGATGCAGAACCTTTCAAACAATCCGTTATGAGAATTGTGGTTCCGGTTTATCATCTGCAAAAACTTGTTGGGATAATAGTTTTACTTTGTTACCAGAAAAGAGAATTAAACGAAGAATTGGAAATTTTAGAGGCGATTTCTTTTCAATTAGGCAACGCTATTATAAGGGCAGAACTATATCAAAAAAACATTCAGACAGTGAAAGAATTGAAAAATACATTAAAAGAATTGAAAGAAACCCAGTTACAATTGATAAATTCAGAAAAAATGGCATCATTAGGGCAACTTGTAGCAGGAGTAGCACATGAAATTAATACTCCTGTTGCATCAATAAAATCAAATAACGGTTTAATTTCAAAACTCATACCACAAATTCAAGATGCCGAAATCTCAAGTCTTATGAAAGAAATCAACCAAATAGACAGTGAAGCAATTCAACGGATTTCAAATATTGTTGTTTCTTTGAAAAAATTTGTAAGACTTGATGAGGCAGAATTACAAGAAGCAAATATAAACAAAGAGCTTGATTTGACACTTGATTTAATTAGACACGAAACGAAAAATCGTATAGAAGTAATTAAAAATTACGGCGAAATTCCGCTTATCAAATGTTATCCCAATATGCTTAATCAAGTATTTACAAATATTTTGATTAACGCATGCCAATCAATCATAGGTAACGGTAAAATAATTATAACAACCTCGTATGAGGGCGAAAGTTTGACTGTATCTATAAAAGACACAGGTAAAGGGATACCTAAAGAAGAAATTCCGAAAATATTTACAGCCGGTTATACCACTAAAGGTGTTGGAATTGGCACAGGTTTAGGTTTGGCAATTTGTACAAAAATAATTGAAAAGCATAAAGGGGAAATTACTGTAAATAGTGAAGTTGGCATAGGTAGCGAATTTATTATTACTATCCATAGTAAGTAGCAATTGTGAATTTTTATTGCAAAATCTGTTGGCATATTCTTGAATTTTACATTATATTAAAAAAACAATCATAAAAATTTTTCAAATTATACATATTACCCATGTAATAATCTAAAACATGTGTTAGTATATAAATATAAAGTGTTCGTTGTACCCTTAAAAGGTAAATACCGAACCCCGTAAAAATATCGGTATATAAGCGATACACAGTTAATAATCAGTAGAAGGTAAATACAATTTGTAACAATTGATTAACATATAAGAAGTAAAAAGGCAATAATTTTCACAAGAAAATCTTTATAGATATGTAGGTGTGAAAGTTATAATAGTGTCGGAGGAAAACAAATGACAATTAGTGTGAACAGTAAGAAAAAACAAGTTAAGAAATCTTTTGATGAATTATTAACGGATTTAAGAACCAGTAATTCTGAAAAAGTTCGTTATAACGCAGCAAGAGTCCTTGGAGAAATGGGTGACTCAAAAGCTGTTGAACCATTAATTGATGTTTTGAAACATGACAAAAACGGTTCTGTTCGTTTATATGCAGCTCGTGCATTAGGTGAACTAGGAGATTCAAAAGCTACTATGCATTTGATTGAATCTTTAAGAGAAGACAGAAACGTTGACGTAAGAGTTCGTGCAGCACGTGCATTAGGTCGTTTAGGCGGTGCAATTGTTGTTGAACCTTTAGTAGAAGCTTTAAATGATGAAAACCCTCAGGTTTGTATAACCGCAACTGATGCTTTAATCGAAATCGGTGATGTTGCAACTGATGCTTTAATCGAATCTTTAGACCACGAAAAAGTTAACGTAAGATGCGATGCAACCCGAGCTTTAGGCGAAATCGGCAATAAAAAAGCAGTTGATAAAGTTATCAGTATGTTGTATGACGAATGGGTTAACGTTAGAATTTATGCAGTTACTTCATTAGGCAAATTAAATGATACAAAAGCTGTTCCTGCATTGATTGACGTTATGAAAAATCGCGAAGAAAACGAATTGGTAAGAGCCGGTGCTGCTGCAGCTTTAGGTGTTTTACGTGACCAAAGAGCATTGCTACCGCTTAGAGAGTTGATTATGGAAGCTGAAGAACTTGGTGAATTAGAAGATACAGCTTTGAAATCATTTAAGAAAATTATGGCAGCAAATTGGCAATCAATTCCAGGTGCTACGGCACAAAGAAAACCTGTTGCAACATTCTAATTGCAGTAACGGAAAAACTTTTACACTTATTTAAAAAGAACCGCTCTTATCAGGCGGTTCTTTTTTGCGCACTAAATAAAACGTCAATTGATTTTTAATAATGTTTATCATACAATTCAACAATGTTAAGTATTTTATAAGGGAGTATTTGTAATGGCAGAAGATTGCATTTTTTGTAAAATTATAGGCGGAGAATTTAACACAGAATTTGTTTATGAAAACGAGCATCTGGTTGTTTTTAAAGATATTCACCCGAAAGCACCTATTCATTTACTGGTAGTACCTAAATTGCATGTCGAATCATTAAATGAGCTTGATGATAAAAATTTGTTAGGAGAATTAATGTTAGGTGTAAAAGAAGTTACAAAAAAAATCGGGCTTAAATCATACAGAACAGTTATAAACACAGGAAAAGAAGCCGGACAGGAGGTTTTTCACCTACACATACACGTACTTGGAAAATAAATATTCATGATAAAATAGGATTATCTAGAATTAAGGGAGAAATTAATAAAAATGAAAAACGGAATAGAAAATGGTTATTACCACGAAATTACCCCATCAGGATTTGGAATTGCTATAAAAGCCGGAAAAGTTTTATTTTCAAAGCAATCGGAATTTCAAAAAGTGGAAGTTTTTGAAACAGAAAGTTCGTTAGGAAGAGTCTTAACTCTTGATGATTTAATGATGACAACAGAAGGGGATGAATATCATTACCATGAAATGATTGCACATATCCCGATGTTGAACCATAAAAATCCTGAAACTGTTCTGGTTATAGGTGGCGGCGACGGAGGAACAATTCGAGAAGTCTTGAAACATAAAACTGTTAAAAAAGTTGTTTTATGTGAAATAGACGGAATGGTAATTGAAGCGTGCAAGCAATTTTTACCAACAATAGCTTGCGAGTTGGATAACCCTAAGGTTGAAATTCTTGTACAAGATGCAATTGAATATATAAAAGATAAAAAGAACGAATTTGATATCGTATTAATAGATTCAACCGATCCTATGGGACCCGGAGAAGGATTGTTTACTGATGAATTTTATACAAACGTAAAAAATTCTCTAAAAGACGGCGGAATAATGGTTGCACAATCAGAATCACCTTTTGCACAATCTGATGCTGTTAAGAAAATGTATGTTCAATTGAACAAAGTTTTCCCAATATGTGCAACATACACATCAAACATTCCGACATATCCGGGCGGATATTGGGCTTGGGCATTTTGCTCTAAGGACGTAAAGCCTCTTTCATATATTGATGAAGCGAGATGCACGGAAATCACAAAAACTTGTAAAATATATAACAAAGATTACCACATGGCACGATTTGCTTTGCCTAATTATTTGAAAGAATTGTTATAAAAGAGAGGATTCATATAAATGTACGTATCTGTCATAATTTCAGGAATAATAATGCTACTGTTGGCGGGATTATTGGTAGCACTCCACTTATTAGGTCACGCATTCCCATCGGCAGCCTCTGCTATTGCTACGCTTGAAATGATACTTTTGATAAGTATACTTATTTTGGTTCACGAAGCCGGACACTTTTTCGCAGCAGAAATCTTCAAAATTAAAGTAGAAAAATTTGCATTTGGTTTGCCGATTGGTCCTATATTATGGAAAAAGAATTTCAGGGGTGTTGAAATATTAATTCACGCTTTTCTATTTGGTGGATATGTGGCTTTTCCTGACGACGATAAAGATTCGGGACTACCTGCGGATTCGCCGGAAAGGTTTATGAACAGACCGGCATTTCAAAAATTTTGTGTATTTTCAGCAGGTGTTACGGCAAACGTAATCTGCGCATTTTTGTTTGTGGCACTAACTGCAATAATCTGGGGACAAATGCCGTCAGGTAAATACGAAATTTATATTAAAAATATAGTTGCACCTCAATCTGAATCCGTATGGCAATCAGGACTTGAAATAGGGGATAAAGTAATAAGTATAAATGATTCAGATATAACTATTCCAAGTTTTATAAACAGATATGCTCAACTTCACAAAAAAAATGACGGAAAAGTAAACGAAATATCCCTTGAAACAAATTATGACAATCTTAAAAAATCAAATCCTGCATTTACAAGAGAGGAATTAATTCCAAAAGATGTAATTATCAAACTGCCTAAAGTTGAACCTGAGCGACCAATCAGCTTAAATGAAAATGTATTGAAAGGATTTGAAAAATTCAAAGATAACAGATTAGATTTGAATGAAAATCAAAAAGCAATAAGGGATAAAATTGAGGTTGCGGGTAAAAATATATTAGTTTCAGACGGAACATATACGCTAAATGATATTGCATACGCGCTTTCTGATTCAATTGCACCGTTGAATATTATTGTTGAGCGTAACGGAGAAAAGATAACTTTAAATCCTATTTATCCTAACACAGAAGGCAAAATAGGTATTGAATACGAAATAAAAGAAATAGTAATCCCGACAAAAGGACCTATATCGGTTATAACCACAAGTACAAAATACTTATGGGATAAAACAGTATTATTATGTTACGGATTATACCAAATATTTGCCGGAAAAATTCCTGCAAGTGAACTCCACGGGATAATTGCCATAACAAAAGTTGGCGGAGATGTAATCAATACAAGCGGATTTTTCTCAGGCTTACTGCTAACCGCAATAATATCGCTAGACTTAGCAATAATGAACTTTTTACCGTTACCTGCCTTAGATGGCGGACACGTAATGTTCTTAATTATCGAAAAAATCAGAGGCAAAAAGCTCAGCGAGGAGACTATGGAAAAAATCGGTACGGTATTCTTTATGCTTCTGATTCTGCTAATGGTTTTGGTATGTTTTAACGATATCTATGCCCTGATTATGAAAAAACTATAAATATTATCTATAAAAAACTACAGCAAGAAAAACCGGAGAAATTTCTCCGGTTTGTGCTACAGTAATACAGCATAAATAAGTAATAACTAATAACACCCTGTAGCCGGCACTTACATTAAGACTTACGCTTTTCTTTTGATGGAGCATTCATGAGGATGTCCATTTTAGATAGCTGATTATTTAACATATCTAACTTCTGCTCAATACGTCTTAATCTTTCCTTGTCCTCGGAAAATTTTCTTCTTATTTTAAATTTGACACCAAATAATCTTATTATTTTATGGCTATTTTGGTTTCTTATAGAAAATATTTTTTGTAATAGTGTTAATGAATTTGTAATTTTTCTGAAAAATCTATTCGGATTTTTCAATATATCTTGCAAAATTTTTAAATCGTTTTCTGGAAATAATGATTCATTAATTTCTCCTGCTTTATATGCAGCATTAAATTCTTTTCTAAATAGTTTAAAAAATTCCTTGTTAAACGGTTTTTCTACTCTATATAAATTCCATAAGTACGAACAGTATTTTCTGTACCAAAAGATATTGATAAACTTTTTGTATAATTCTTTGTTATTTTTCAAAATATCATATATGAAATCATATTCGTATTTTAAAGCATATACTTTTTTCTTATTTTTTATTGAAGCATCAGGATTATCAATTCTGTACATATAATACGGTTTATTTACGATATAAAAACTATTAGCGTAACAAAGTGTTTGAAACCAGAATCCGGTATCTTGATAACTTGCACCTTCTGTTTCATTATGCTTAATATTATATTTTTTAATGAAAGAATTTTTATAAATTCCTGCCCACGTATGCATTTGGAAATTAAAAACATCAATATTTTCTTGTGGATTAAGTATCTTATTATAATATTTTTTATTGCAATCAATTAACCATAAATCTTTTTCTTGAATATTACAAGTTGTTTTAAATCGCCAATAATCCCCTTTTACTATCTGAACATTATTATCCTTTGCTATTTGATATAAATCTTCGTACATGTTCGGTTCAATATAGTCATCAGGTTCTACAATCCCGATATATTCTCCTCTTGCAATATCCATGCCAACATTCATGGCCTTGCCATATCCGCCGTTTTCTTTGTGAATGACTTTTATTCTTGAATCCTTAGCTGCATATTCATCCAAAATAGCAGGGCAATTATCTGTTGAGCCATCGTCTACACAAATGATTTCAATATCTTTTAATGTTTGATTAATTACGCTATCAAGACATTGTCTTAAATATTTTTCAACATTATACACAGGTATTATTACACTTACTTTTACATTGTTTTCTTCCACATTAACCATCCTAAATCTCATGACTAATATAAAAAATTACTGTATTATGCCTTAATAAATACAGTATAATTTAGTAAAAATATAAATGCAACTGTATTTTTACAAAAATATAAAGTTACATTTTATATCTAATTATTTATTTTCACTTATAATAATGAGTATGCGGATATTTTATATTGAGGTTTGATTTTGACATGGATTACAAAAAGTTACTTGGCAAAAGGATTAAAGAGCTGCGCAAACGCAAAGGTCTTACCCAAGAAAAATTAGCCGAATTGGTAAATCTCGAACCCGCATCAATTTGTAATATCGAAAACGGCTACAATTATCCATCATTTCAAAATCTCGAAAAAATAATTTCTATACTTAATGTTTCTTTTATTAATGTTTTTAAATTTACGCACCTGAACGAGAAAAAAGAATTGCTTACTGAAATCAACAGTATGCTTAACCTTTCCCCTGAAAAAATTCAGGACGCATACAAAGTTGTTAAAGCTTTAATTGAGTAGATTATAAGTTTTTTATAACATTTACCACAAGTTTTTTGAATTTTTCTTTTACACGATTTGTCGTTGCTATTACCTCTTCGTGAGAAAGTTTTTCACCGCCGGTTTTACTTGCGGAATTTGAGATGCAACTTATGCCGAGAACTTTTAACCCGCAATAATTTGCAACTATAGCTTCCGGCACAGTAGACATCCCAACGGCATCTGCGCCTAACGACTTTATCATACTAATTTCAGCAGGAGTTTCGTAAGATGGTCCCGAATTTGCCCAGTAAATACCTTTTTTTAATTCAATCCCACATTCTTTTGCACAATTCTGGGCAATTCCTATCAAATCTTTTTTATATATCTCCGTCATATCAGGAAATCTTTCGCCAAGAGTGTCGTCGTTCTTTCCGACAAGCGGGTTTGCTCCCATAAAGTTGATGTGATCCGTAATTAGCATCAAATCACCTGCCTGCACTTTGTCGCTGACTCCGCCCGCAGCATTGGTTAAAATAAGCTTTTTAACCCCTAAATTTTTCATAACCTTGACTGGATATGTTATTTCTTGCATTGAATGTCCTTCGTAATAATGGTTTCTCCCCTGCATCATTACAACTTTTTTGCCTGAAATCTCCGCAAATACAAGACGACCTTTGTGTCCTTGCACCGTAGATTTTATGAAATTTGGGATATCATTATAAGAAATTGCGATATCACAATATTCATCAGCTAATTCACCTAAACCCGAACCTAAAATGATACCTATTTCCGGTTCAAAATCTTTAATTTTTTCTTTTATAAATTCTATAGTATCCCTCATATAAACCTCTTAAATTTTTAAAAAAACTTTCATTATGCAGATATAAAAAGACACAAGTCTTGAGGTTTTAACTTGTGCCTTTGAATTTTATTTATTAGCCTACGAGTCTGTTATCGTCAGCCTCGGATGCTTTTACCATAATAGCATGTTCAACAGGATTTTCTCTTGTATAGCCTGTTTCAAAATTTTCCTCGAAAACAAAGTCATCATGTGCTTTTTTTGCCTGATTTTCATCTACCAATTTCTTTGCCAACTCAGCAATTTCATATACCAATTGATATCTGTTGTCAGTGTTTTCATTCAATTCCCACGCTACTTTTATTATCTGATCCATATGTAAACCTCTCATTTCTGTTTCTGAATAATTCTATAATATAATACAAAATAAAAATACGCAAGTAGTGGTTTTTAAAAATGATTGTTCACATTATTTGCAAATCTATGATACAATACGATTATGAACAATAAAAGTAAAATTCATATATTCTTTTTTATTGAAATTCTTGTATGGGTACTTGTTATAGTATTGTTTGTCGGCTTAATAAGATTCAAGCATGAAAAACATCTTGAACAGTTTAGAACATACAGGATATTTATGCAGGACGTTGACGGACTCATAGAAGGGTCTTCCGTCAGAATGATGGGTGTCCCTATCGGATATATAAAAACAATAAATATTGTTCAAGATCAAATATATGTAAAATTTATTATTACCGATAAAAACGTAACTTTACCACCCGGTGTCATGGCAACCGTTGAATTTAACGGAATGGCAGGCTCAAAATCTTTGGAATTATATTCTCCTGATGAAGCCTCAAAAGCTTCCGGTAAGTTGATTTTAGTAACAAAAACTAACAGACTGGGTGCGGCTATAGGTTTGTTTGATGATATGTTTGCAAAATTGGATTCGATAATTGTACGCTGCAATCACTTTTCATCAGGACTATCAGAAATTATGCCAAAATCTGATGAGCAAGTTCAAAAACCTGCACCTGATATTGATAAAACTCTTGGATTAATAAATAACATGATTGAAGAAATAAATAACAAAAGACAAAATTTTATGAATAAAGTCAAACAACCAAAACCGATTTTTAATCATAACAACGATGAAAAAACAGAGGAGGAAACATCTGATGAACAGGAATAATGTCAGGATAATTTCAAATCCGGTTGTGTTACAAAATTTATGTACAATGAGATCAAAAGATACTGATAGCCAGGGAGTTAGAATTGCAACAAGAAAAATTACACGTTGTTTATTATATGAGGCAGCACAAAACCTTCCTCTTATCGAAAAAGATGTTACAACTCCTCTTACAACCTTCAAAGCAAAAACAATTGATGAGAATATTAATCTTATAATTTCTCCGATATTAAGAGCAGGTTTGATTTTTACTGATGAAGCAATTGATATTCTTCCTCAAGCGTGCATAAGACATATTGGAATGTATAGGGATGAAAAAACACTAAAACCAATCTGGTACTATAACAAAGTGCCAATGGAAGCAAAAAATCCTGAAAATTTTTATATATACATTACAGACCCAATGCTTGCAACAGGAAATTCCCTCTTAGAAGCAATAAAATTGTATGCAGATAAAGGTATTCCGATAAATCATATCAAATGTATTTGTATAATTGCCGCACCTGAAGGTATTGAGAATATTCAAAATCATTATCCTGAAATAGAAATAATTACGGCTGCAATAGACGATCATCTGAATGAAAACGGTTATATAGTTCCGGGAATGGGTGATGCAGGAGATAGAATTTTTAATACATAAATACAAATTTCTTGCGCAAAAATTGTACTTAGTGTATTATAAATTCATAATAAAGGGAGATGTGTATGGAGACATTAAATAAAAACGAGGGGTTAATTACCAAAATTATAGGACCGGTTATTGACGTAGAATTCCAGTCAGGAGAGTTGCCGGAAATATATACAGCATTAAGAATTGATACAGAAAATGGCAATCCGATAATTGCAGAAGTTCAACAAATGCTTGGTTCAAACAAAGTTAGAACAGTTGCAATGTCCTCTACCGACGGACTTAAAAGAGGGATGAAAGTTTTTAATACGGGAGAACCGATTAAAGTCCCTGTTGGTAAAGCAATCTTAGGTAGAATTTTAAATGTCGTCGGAGAACCTGTAGATAACGCAGGTGCGATAGAAACAGATACATATCTGCCAATACACAGAGAATCTCCATCTCTTGTTGATCAAAATACTGATGTGGAAATTCTTGAAACAGGTATTAAAGCGATTGACCTTTTACAACCATATCAAAAGGGTGGTAAAATTGGTTTGTTCGGTGGTGCAGGCGTTGGTAAAACAGTTTTGATTATGGAATTAATTCATAACATTGCTCAAGAACATTCCGGAGTTTCCGTATTTGGCGGAGTTGGAGAAAGAACTCGTGAAGGAAATGACCTTTGGAACGAAATGAAAGAATCCGGAGTTATAGATAAGGTTGCGCTGATATACGGACAAATGAATGAGCCACCGGGAGCAAGAATGAGAGTTGGGTTATCAGCACTAACCGCTGCCGAATATTTTAGAGATTTTTCAAAGCAAGATGTACTATTGTTTATTGATAATATATTCAGATTTACTCAGGCAGGTTCTGAAGTTTCGGCACTTTTGGGTCGTGTTCCGTCCGCTGTAGGTTATCAACCTACACTTGCTACCGAAATGGGAGAACTACAAGAAAGAATTACTTCTACAAAAGACGGTTCTATCACCTCTGTACAAGCAATATATGTACCCGCAGACGATTTGACCGATCCGGCGCCTGCAACAACATTCTCACACCTTGATGCCTCAACCGTATTATCAAGACAAATTGCATCATTAGGTATTTATCCTGCAGTTGACCCGTTGGAATCTTCTTCTCGCGCATTAGACCCGAATGTTGTCGGAGAAGAACATTACAATGTCACAAGAAAAGTTCTTGCAATTCTTCAGAAATACAAAGAGCTTCAAGATATTATTGCAATATTGGGTATGGATGAATTATCCGAAGAAGATAAAGAAACTGTAAACAGAGCGAGAAAAATCCAAAGATTTTTATCACAACCGTTCTTTGTTGCTGAACAATTCTCAGGTATTTCCGGTAAATACGTAAAAATTACCGATACAATCAGAGGATTTAAGGAAATTATTGAAGGCAAACATGACGATTTGCCGGAACAAGCATTTTATATGGTAGGTACAATCGAAGAAGCGGTAGAAAAAGCCAAAACATTATAGGGGAATAAATCGTGCATTTAAAAATCATAACGCATGAAAAAGTAGTATTTGATGAAGATGTAGAAGAAATCTACACAAAAGGCACAGCAGGAGAATTCGGCATATTGCCTCGACATATCCCTATTATGTCTGCGTTGGATATCGGAGTTACAAAAGTTGTACAAAATGGCAAACCTCGCTACTTTACAACAATGGGCGGAGTCTTACAGTTTAAGGATGATGAAGCGGTAATACTTACTCCAACGGCAGAAGATGGAAAAGATATTGATGTAGCACGAGCAAAAGAAGCTTTGGCTCGTGCACAAGCAAGATTGGTAGAAAAAAATGCCGAGTTTGACGCAAAGAGAACAGAAGCGGCAATAGCAAGAGCTCTTGCAAGACTCAAGGCCAATATGAACAATTAGAATGCAAAAAACATTTTGGAATATATATAAAACTTTTTTTAAAATTGGCGCACTACTACTCGGAGGCGGATATGTAATTTTACCGATGTTGCAATCGGAAATCTCAGAGAAAAAAGGTTGGGCAACAACAGATGAAATAATAGAGTATTATGCCTTATCCCAAAGTTTACCTGGAGTAATTGCTGCAAATATATCAATATTTGTAGGGCAAAAATTACTGGGTATAAGAGGAGCAATAGCCGCTATTACAGGAGTTATAACCCCTGCGTTTCTTGCAATAATTCTGATTGCAAATATACTATCGGAACTTGTTACAAAACATTCTGTTCACAGTATTTTTTCAGGAGTAGCCGTAGGCGTTGTTGTCCTCGTAATATTAACAATCAAAGAAATGTGGAATAAGAGTGTTACAGATAAATTTACAACATTTATTTTCATTGCTGCGATGATTTTAGGATTCGTTAAAGTTTCACCGGTATGGATTATTATAGGAAGCATTCTAATAGGAATAATAAATAGAATTAAAAACCCCAAGGAGGCTGAATGATTTATATTCGGCTAATATTAGAATATTTTAAAATAGGTTTATTTTCTTTTGGCGGCGGATACGCTACTTTACCGTTTTTGTACCATATATCAGAAAATTTTCATTGGTTTAGCACAAAACAATTATCAGATATGATTGCAGTATCCTCTATAACCCCAGGTCCCGTAGGTGTAAATGTTGCAACATATTCAGGTTACACCACGGGAGGAATTTTCGGAGCTTTGCTTGCGACTTTTACGCTAATTTTACCATCTCTGATTATAGTTGTAATTGTCGCAAAATTACTTGCAAAATTCAGAGAAAATAAATATGTAAAAGCTGCAATTTATGCCCTAAAACCTGCCGGATGCGGTTTGTTGGCAGCGGTTGCAATTCAACTTTTCAGAGAAAATATCTCCCAGATTTGGGCATATATATTATTTTTCGGGTTAATTATAATGAGTGTTAAAGTAAAAAAAAACCCGCTTGTATATTTAGGGTTATCAGCTTTAGTCGGCTTGAGTCTTGGACTCTTAAAATTTATCTAAACTTGTATATTTATGTGTATATTGACTCATATCATATTGACAAATTAATAATATACAACGACAATGAATATATAGGTTAGGGGGAATATCATGGTAGTAAAACAAACTATATTACATGACAAACATGTACAATTAGGTGCTAAGATGGTAGACTTTGCAGGTTGGCACATGCCTGTACAATATGTTTCCATTGTTGAAGAACATAATACCGTAAGAAACGGTGTTGG
This sequence comes from Cyanobacteria bacterium UBA2855, assembly GCA_002350725.1. Lineage (GTDB taxonomy): Bacteria > Cyanobacteriota > Vampirovibrionia > Gastranaerophilales > Gastranaerophilaceae > UBA1221. The sequence continues at coordinate 139,213 of DEFJ01000002.1, forward strand.
ACTTTTTGATGTATCTCATATGGGAGAAGTTTTTATTTCGGGTAAAGATTCTTTGGAATTTTTGCAAAAAATAGTACCACAAGATATTTCCAAACTTGAATATGAAAAAGCGGTATATTGTCAACTTCCAAACAAGAATGGCGGTTTACTTGACGATTTAATTATTTACAAATTAGGAATTAATTACTATTTAATTATATGTAATGCTTCAGGTATTGAAGGAGATGTTAATTGGATGGCAATTAATGCAAAAGATTATGACGTTAAAATCGACAATCAATCTCATAACTATTCATTACTTGCCGTACAAGGTCCAAAAGCCGATGAATTATTGAGGACAATGGGATTGGACACTATTCAAGACTCGTTTACTATCAAATCTGCAAAAATTTTAAATCACAAGATGTATGTTTCAAGAACGGGCTACACAGGAGAAGACGGCTATGAACTCCTTGTAGAAAATAAATTTGCAGAAGATTTGTGGGATAAAATTTTAGAATACGGTAAGCCTTTCGGAATAAAACCTATAGGATTAGGAGCCAGAGATACTCTGAGATTAGAAGCGGCACTACCTTTGTACGGAAACGATTTGGATATGGAAACAACTCCGGTTGAAGCAGGTTTGAGTTGGTCACTACCGAGAGATAAAAAAGAAGATTATAACGGCAAAACCGTAATTACGGAACAGTTAGCAAACGGAGGACAAAAAAAACTTATCGGTATAAAAATGCTTGATAAAAATATTGCCCGCCACGAATATGAAGTATATTTTCAAGGTGAAAAAGTCGGATATATCACAAGCGGTGGAATTTCTCCCGTATTGGGATGCAATATTGCAATGGCTTATGTTAAAAATATAAAAGAAATTTGCACAGGAAGCATTGTTCAGGTTATGATAAGAGAAAAGTTGCATGATGCGGAAGTAGTTAAACGACCGTTTATAAATAAAAGAAATAAAGTAAGGAATTAGTTTTATAAGGAGAATACAAATGAGTATAACGGAAAAGATTTTATGCACAAAAACCCACGAGTATATCTTAAAAAACGATGACGGCACATATACTGTAGGCTTGACGGATTATGCCGTTGAACAGTTGGGCGATATAGTATTTTTAGAATTACCTGAAACAGGTACAACATACAGCAAAGGGGACTCATTTGCAGCTGTTGAATCAGTAAAAGCAGCATCTGAAATTTATATGCCAATCAGTGGCGAAGTAACTGACGTCAACACAGCATTGGTTGAATCGCCTGAAACATTGAATGAAGATGTATATGAAAAAGGTTGGTTGGTTAAAATTAATCCTACGGGCGATACATCAGAACAAGATGATTTATTGGAATACGAAGACTATAAAGAAGAAGTAGAATAATGAAAAATTTTTTAGTACATAATGAAAAGATAACAGCAGAAATGCTTTCTGCAATCGGAGAAAAAAACATTGAGGATTTATTTAAACAAATTCCTCAAAAAGCAAGAGCTGAAAAGTTAGGTTTAGGTGAGGCAAAAAGTGAGCTTGAGGTTCAACGATATATAAAAACTTTAGCCAATGAAAATAAGTCTGATTTTATTGATTTTAGGGGTGGCGGAGTATATAACAAATTTATTCCCGCCTGCATAAGTCAAGTGGCTCAAAGGTTTGAGTTTTTAACGGCATATACACCGTATCAGGCCGAAATATCTCAAGGTACACTCCAAATTATGTACGAATTTCAAACAATGATGTCGCGTCTTACGGGCATGGATATTTCTAACGCTACCGTGTATGATGGAGCAACAGCGTGTGCTGAAGCGTTATTAATGGCTGTCAGGATTTCAAAGAAAGATAAAGTCCTTGTAAGTAAAAACATTAATCCTGAATATCTGGATGTAATAAAAACATACTGCTGGGCAGGAAATATTAGCGTAGAACAGTTTGATAAAGTACCTGATAATGCAGCTGAATATGCATGTATTCTTGTACAAACTCCTGATTATTACGGCGAAATAACAGAGATTAAACCCGTTGAAGGTACTTTATTAGTAGTTTGTACTGATTTAGCATCATTGTCAGTGCTGACTCCGCCCGGAGAATACGGAGCTGATATTGTTGTCGGAGATGTTCAAGCTTTAGGTGTTCCGATGAGCTTTGGCGGACCTCATGCCGGTATAATTGCTTGTAAAGAAAAATATATGCGCCAAATGCCCGGAAGACTGGCAGGAAGAACTGTCGATGCAGAAGGTAAACAAGCGTTTACGCTTACAATTCAAACAAGAGAACAACATATAAAAAGAGAAAAAGCAACAAGTAATATATGCTCAAATCAAGCTCTAATGGGATTATGGGTAACATTGTATTTATCTGTTATGGGAGAAAACGGGTTTAAACAAGCAGGATATTTATCAGCTAAAAATGCCCACAACCTTGCAGATAAATTATCAAAAAAAGGGTTCAAAATTGAAAATAAAAACTTTTTCAATGAATTTGTTGTAGTAGCAGAAAATGCTGATGAATATTTGAAAAAATTAGAACTATCAAATATTGCCGGCGGAATAAAGATTGATAACAATCGTATTCTTGTTGCAACAACGGAAATGATATCTGATGAAGATATTGATTTATACATTGAAAGTTTGTAACGATTGCTTAACAAATAAGTAATATATTTAAAGTTTACTCAAAAAATGTCGTACTCCTTTTTAGCAATAGCAATTTAGTCGCGAAAAGGAGTACATTTATGAACAGAGAATTTGACTTTATTGATCTTTACTACCTCAACGATACAAACAATGAAGTTCCGACAGAAGACTTTGCATTCTTCGAAGAAGGGGCAATTGCAAAAGCTCCTGAGGTAATAAAAATCTCCGGTGCGACAGAAGAAGATTCTGTAGCTTATACTTACGCAAAATTCTTAGAAATTTTGGATACACAAGGCTTAGAAGGTCTTGTAACAGCAGAATAAATATTAGTCAAAAAATCCATTATGTGCTAAAATCTTCCTATGGGAGATTTTAAGCACTATACAGTTATGAAATACGAAGCCGTTGATGCTCTTGAATGCAAAGACGGCTTAACCTATGTGGATTGCACACTTGGCGGAGGCGGTCACAGTGAGTTAATCTTACAAAGAATTCAACCAAACGGAAGATTAATTTCTTTTGATGTCGATGAAGATGCAATAAACGCATCAAAAGAACGATTAAAAAATTATAAAAACTTAACAATTGTGAAAAATTCATATACAAATGTTAAGAAAGTTTTACACGAAATGGGAATAAAAAAAATTACCGGCGGAGTTTTGTTTGATTTGGGTGCTTCATATCACCAATTAACAAAGCAGGAAAGAGGTTTTTCGTTCTTAAAAGAAGCCCCGCTAGATATGAGATTTAATCAGGACGCTGAATTTTCAGCATATGATGTTGTAAATACATATACGGAAGAAGATTTAGTCAGAATATTCTCAGAATACGGAGAAGAACATTTTTCAAAAAGAATAGCTAAAAAAATTGTTGAAGAAAGAAAAATAAAAAAAATTTCTACAACATGTGAATTGGCGGATTTGATATTCAGAGCAACCCCAAAAGTAAAATCCTCTATACACCCTGCAACAAGGGTTTTTCAGGCTATTCGTATTGAAGTAAATCAAGAGTTAACAAATGTAAAAAATACATTGAATGATGTGTTGGATTTACTCGACATTGGTGCTATAATAAGTGTAATAAGTTTTCACTCTCTGGAGGACAGAATTGTGAAACACTTGTTCAAATACCACTCTCAGAGGTGTCATTGTCCAAAAAATCAAATGATTTGTACATGCCCTCCTCCGAAATTGGTACTTGTAAATAAAAAGCCTCTGACGGCGAGCGAAGGGGAAATAAGGGAAAATCCGCCGTCACGAAGCGCAAAATTGAGAGTAGCGAGATGTATTAACTAGGGGATAGAAGTTGAACATCTTGGGTTAATTTAGTTAATAAAAAACAGGCAATTGGGGACATAGAATTGAATAGTGCAAGGGCAGTTGTAAGTAGTGAAGATTTATACAGTAAATATACTCAACAACGGGTAAACGTTAGTAATCCGATAGAACGCACCCAGGTTATTGAGGGATATTTTTACAAAGAAAATTTAATGAAGGATATGGCTATCCGAAAAATCAACATGACACTATGTATTGCGCTTGGTTTTTTGGTTTTAACAGCATTTATAAGCTATTATTCTGCAATGTCTAACGAAATCACTCTAAATACTCTTTCAAGACAGGTAACAACTCTCAATGAAGAAAATTCGGAATTGCAAAATACACTTGATAGGATGAAATCCTTTAATAATGTAGATTCCATGATGGAAAAACAAAATATTTTAACTAAAGCTGCAAGTGTTATTGAAGTTCCAAGAGTAGCTTCTGCAGCGGCATCTCAAGCTAAAAAAAATTTGGCGGTTGCTGTTGATTGGTCTGTTGGGTATTAATATTTCTTAATAAATAAGTTTATATTAGCAAATTTTTAAATGTGGTGTTTTAAAATGAATATGGGAAAAAGATTTTTAATTACATTATTATCATTATTTTTATTAGCCGGTTCGGCTTTTGCATACGATAATCCAAGATGGTTTACTATGCCGATTTCTGTATACATAGAGAAAAATAACGACACAGAAACAGTAGCCAAAGCATTTAAAGCATGGCAAAGTTCAAGTGGCGGAGCATTAAGATTTTTATACAGAAGTTCAAAGAATTTTGAAAATATATCAAATATAACCGTAACATTTGTAGATATGCTTCCGGACGGTTCATTATACAAAGTTACCCCTATCTATTCGGTAGTTAGCAGAGCACATCGCAATACAGGTAAAGGCTTTTTCTATAAAAACCAAGTTGTCATTGCACGTAAAACCATAAATGGCAAAGCTCTTACCTCAACTCAAATATATGCTATTGCATTACGAGCAGCAGGTGAGGCTGTTGGGGTTAAGCCTGTTGACAATAGCGCTGCTATTATGTCAAACACTTCAAACGGTTTAGGAAGTCGTACAGTTACAAAATCTGATATTAGTGCATTGAATAAAACTTACAAGAAGTAGAGCTCAACAAATTCTAATTACAGTATTTAGTTGATTTTTAACGATTTTATCTTGTTTGGTTTGAAAAAATGAGCGCAATATTGTATAATTAACTGGTAACGCTAATATTATAAGAATTAAGAGGATATAGAGAGATGAAAGATTCAAAAATTCAAATGCAAATTTTAATTGCACTGGGTCTGGGTATTAAACGCAATTGGCCTATATTTTTTGGTATAATAGCCGGTATTATTGTCGGAATAATGTTGCACGGACACCCGTCAGCACTCCAGAACGTAGCACCGCTATTAACTTTCATCGGACAAATATTTATTAGATTAATACAAATGGTAGTTATCCCGTTGGTTGTTTCAGCTATTATCATAGGTATAACAAGTGTTGGAGACAATAAACAACTCGGTAAATTCGGAACAAAAATGGTGTTATACTATGGTATTATCACAACAGCAGCAGTTACAATCGGGACACTTTTAGCTCTTATATTTAAGCCGGGATTGGGAGCTGCTAATTATATAGCACAAAATACAGCAACCGAAGTTCAGGCAAGCGTTGCAACAGCAATGAGCCAACAGCACGGACATTTATTGGAAATGTTCTTGGATTTTATTCCAAGTAACCCTCTATCAGCTCTTGCAAGCGGCAATATGGTAGCAATTATAGTTTTTGTTTTAATTTTTGCAATTGCCTTAGCAAAAGTTGGGGATGTTAACAGACCAATCGTATCATTCTTCGAATCTGTTTTTGCAGCTACAATGAAAATTACCGATTGGATTATGTTCTTAGCTGCACCCGGCGTATTTGCCTTAACAGCTTCCGCTGTTTCTAGCTTTGGTATGGATATATTTGCAAGTATCGGAAAATATTTAATGGTTCTTGCCATTGGATTCTTTATACAAATGTTTGTTGTATATCCTATATTTTTAAAATGTTTTTCAAAAGTTTCAATGTGGATGTTATATTCCGCAGTAGCTGAAGCATTAATGGTTGCTTTTGGTACTGCAAGTTCTTCTGCAACATTGCCGCTTACAATTGCATGTTGCGAAAAAAGAGGTATATCACATAAGATTTCAAGCTTCGTACTTCCGCTAGGCGCAACTTTAAATATGGACGGCACCGCATTATTACAGGTTGTAGCCGTTATATTCCTTGCACAAGCCTATGGTGTACCGCTTGACTTATTCTTACTCGTACAGATTGCTCTTCTTGCAATAATTGCGTCAAGTACAAGTGCAGGCATATCCGGTGCAGGCTTAATAACAATAGCGCTTATCCTAAACGGTATGGGATTGAGTCCTGAACAATTGGTTGCAGGTTTTGCATTCTTATTTACTATAGAAAGGGTAACAGATATGATGAGAACATTAGTAAATGTTGCATCTGATACTGTTGTAGTTGCAGCTATTGCCGATAACGAAAACGAAATAAACTATGATTTATTCAACAACCCTGAAGCTTACGAGGAAGTTGCTTAAATTATAAAATATAAAAACACTATAACCGCTCTAAGTTAAATAGGGCGGTTTTTTATGCTAATATAAAAATAGGGATAAAAGCATGGCAAATATAACTGATACAAAAGCTTCAACTTTACTGGGTAAAAAAATAGAAAGTGTAACCGAATACAAACCTGACTTACTGGTTGCGGTTCCCAGATATGAAAACCGTGAAAGGTATAACATTGCTCAAAATAATCTGCCTTTCGAAGGTTGGGATGTCTGGCATTGCTATGAATTTTCAGTATTAACAGAAAACGGTATACCCGTTACACGAGTACTAAAGCTAAAATATAACTGTAACAGCGAATATATCGTAGAATCTAAATCCTTAAAATTGTATCTTAACTCTTTTAACATGACGAAATATGGTAAAAGCACCAAAGACTGTCTTTCTATATGTAAAGAGATTATTGAAAAAGATTTATCAAATTTACTTAATACAAATGCTGAAGTTAATTTCGTAGACAATAATTCAACAAAAATTGAAATATTTACAAACTATAAAAATATAATGCAATATGTATCAGAAGAAAATTTAGAAATAAAACACTATAAAGAGAGTCCTGAATTACTTGCTATTGAAGATAAAAATGATATTCAAGAATATTATATAAAATTTGATTCCCTGCGCTCAAATTGCAGAGTTACTCATCAACCGGATTTTGGGGATGCCTTTATATACTATAAATCGTCTAAACATATAAAAGAAGAAAGCATGCTCAAGTATCTTTGTTCTTTTCGTTCGGAATACCATTTTCATGAAGAATGCTGTGAAATGATATTTAAACGCTTGTATGATTTACTAAATAATGAAGATGAATTATTTGTAGGTACTTTGTATACTCGCCGCGGAGGTATTGACATTTGTCCTGTCAGATGGAAGAAAAATACGAAAATCAGCGAAATAGATAAGTTGTTGGATTTAAATAAAATTGCAAGAAACGGAATCAAGCAATGACAAACACGAAAATTGTAGGAAACGCAGGAGAAGATTTAGCTGCCAGATATCTTGAAAAAAACGGATATCAAATACTTGAAAGAAATGTGCATTTTTCAAGATATTGTGAAATAGATATTATTGCAAAAATAAAAGATACTATTGTCTTTGTTGAAGTTAAAACACGCAAAACAAACCAATTCGGACAGCCTTTTGAAGCTATTACAAAAACTAAATATGACAATATTAAAAAAGGTGTTTATTTATACTTACAAGAACATAAAATAAAAAAATACAGAATAGATGTAATAGGTATTACACTCAAGCCGGAATTAAAAATAGAACATCTCAAAAATGTATAATTCCCTCAATAACTGTGAAAATATATTGCTCATTATAAAATTAATGATTATTGATAAATATTAATTTTATATCCGTATTACTATGGACAAAATTTTATTTTTAAATATAATGGAAATATGATTAATAAATACATGTTATTAATCAATATATATCTATACTAAAAACGAAGAATATTGTGGATTAAGAAGGCAAATGCGCACATATAACTCGCTCAATTCCGGCTAAATCTTTAATTATTTCAATATCAACAAAACCGGCATCCGCAAGTATTCGCCGAACAATACCCGCCTGATTAATTCCAAGTTCAAAAGCTATATACCCGCCTCTGTTTAAAACACGCGGCGCCTCTGAGGATATCCGCATATAATAATTTACCCCATTTTCGTCCTCAGAAAACAAAGCCGATTGCGGCTCATAACTAACCTCCTTCTGGAGGTTATCTTTTTGAGATAATGGGATATATGGCGGATTTGAAATTATTATATCAAATTTTTCATACTGCTTTACGTTCGAAAAAATATCAGACTTTCTAAATATAGCTTTATTATACAAATTTAATTTTGAGGCATTATCCAGTGCGGTATTTAAGGCATTTAAGGAAACATCTAATCCTATAATCTGGCAATCCGTATATTTCGCTACCATACAGGCAATACAGCCACTTCCTGTACCTACATCCAATGCAAATTTTAAATTATTTTCATTTATTATATCAATAGATTTTCTGACTAAAATTTCTGTTTCATCCCTCGGTATCAGAACAGATGGATTTACTATAAATTTTTCACCCATAAAATCCGCATACCCGATAATATATTGAATAGGCTCTCGGGTTTTTGCCCTTATTAAAGCTTTTTCTTTGATTATATCTAACTTTTCCTGTTCTAATTTCTTGCCTAAAATAACATCCTTAGCGGAATATTGAGCAAAATGCTCCAGCAAAAGTTTTACTTCAACATTTGCTTCATTTTCTTCAATTCCCGCGTCAGTCAATATTTTTATAATTTCATGAATTGTTGTCATATAAATACCCTGTTTACTTATTATCAATATATTTTTTTATTTTTAAATCATATATTTGTATGAAGATTTATATATTCATACTTGCACAAAAATGCGTTATACGCTATAATCACTAAATGGAGTAGGTAAGCAATATTATTTACTTTAGACAATTTAGCGTTATTAAACTAGGAGACACAAAAATGTACGAAGACGAAAAACTCGTGTGTGAAGATTGCGGAGCAGAGTTTGTTTTCACCGTAGGCGAGCAGGAATTTTACGCAGAAAAAGGACTTGTAAACAAACCAAAAAGATGTCCTGATTGCAGAAAAAAACGCAGACAAGCAAACAGAAGATCAAGAAAAATGTATGATGCGGTTTGCTCAAAATGTGGCGCTCAAACTCAAGTTCCATTTAAACCTATTCCGGGAAAAGAAGTTTTCTGTAAAGAATGTTTTGTAAAAGAATAGAACAGATGAATTTAAGCACAAAAAAGGATTGATTTTAAAATCAATCCTTTTTTATATCTAAATTATTACTTTACGACCATATAATTATAAATTATTTCAGAAGCCTTTACAATAAATTCCTTACCCTCAGGGGAATTATAAGGTCGATTTGCTAATATTGCAACAATATATTTTTTCCCATTTGGAGTTGTAACAATACCCGCATCACCTAACATTTTACCAATGTCACCTGTTTTATGAACAATTGATGCGCCCGCACCCAAACCGGCAGGAAGTAATCTGTCATTTTTTACTTTTGACATATATTCATAAATCTTTGTTTTGGATGCATCAGATAAAAATTTGGGATTTTCAATATTATAAAGCATTCTTGCCAAATCTTTTGCGGAGGTATAATTAGTACCGGATAAATCAGGCAACCAAGTTTGAACATGCGTCTGACTCAATCCCCAATCACGTATACCCCTGTTTACATCCGGCATACCGCCAATTTTTGACATAATCATATTCGTCGCGGAATTATCGGAATTAGTAATCATAACTTTAGCTAAATAATCCAAAGTATAAACAGATTGTTCAGCCTTGAATTGCAACTCTCCCGAGCCTTCAGCTCTATATATGTCATTCAGATACATACTGTCATATAATGTGACCTGATTACTTTCAATTGATTTAAATAATTGAATTAACACCGGCAGCTTTATTATACTTGCGGCAGAAAAAACTTCTTCACCATTTATATCTGCATAATTACCGGTATCATAATCATATACATAAACTCCGGCATGAATATTCGGATAAAGTGGCAAAATATTTTTAATACTGCTTTCTAAATCCGACATTTCATTACCAATAGGTAATACCTTCATTGTGGCTTTTTTATGAGATACCGGACCACTTAAAGATAACTCATTTAAAAACATATGATTATGTAAATAATTTATTGTTGGATTAAGGATTTGATTATAATCAGATTTTATATTAGGATATGGAGATTTTGTAAAAATAGAACCGGCAATATTCTTAACCCCAATAGGAAGAATAAAAATCCCAATTAGAAATAATAAAGAAATTCCCACCAATCTGGCAATAATAACATCTCTATCAATTTTTGCTTTTTTTCTTCGTTTGAGAGTCGGATTTTCTTCAATTTTTCTATGAGTTGTAGGTCTTATATTTGTACCAAATTTGGCATCAGAAAAATGTCTTACAGGTTGCGCCTTATAAGTAGTTTCAAAAGTGTAATCCCTGTAATAATATGATGATTGACTGTATTTTCTTGCCGGCTGTGGCACTAACATATCTCCTTAATCTGATTATATTTTATATTATGTTCTATTAACGGGCAAATTTTTTACTGTTTCGTAACTATTTAGCAACTTTCGGCTGTTCTAACAAAACGACTTCACCACATTTCAAAGATTCTTTTACATTAATTACACGTTGATTTGAGCTACCTACCCAATGTATATTGTTATCTAACAACTCTTCGATAAATTCACCCTCAGCAATTACATCAATATCCTGAATTACCTCAATATCCTTGATATCTTCCCAATTATAACCGGTATACAGCCAAATATTTTTATTCGGCAATTCCTGTTTAATTTTACGAATAATGCGAAAAACTTCACTTCTGTTATTAGGATATAAAGGGTCTCCACCACTAAATGTTATACCCGAGATATACGGTTTATCCAAAGCCTCAAACAGTTCTTCTTCTGCGGCATTATCATAAGGAATGCCGCCGTTTTCATCCCAAGTTTCAGGATTTTGACAACCCTTGCAATGGTGATTGCATCCTGCAACCCATAACACTACACGTAATCCCTCACCATTTAGCATATCTTCTTTTGTAATATTATGATAATTCATTTTTATTTACCTACGTTTTATCCTTACAAAAAAGCTATCACTTACAACAACAACGAAAACATAAAGTTTACGTTGTTTGTTGTTTGTCTTTCTACTTGCCAATATCTTTATTTGCTCGTTACATACTAACTCTGTCTTTGATTTCTTCCATCTTGTGATCGGCAAGTCTTGAATCACCTTTAACTCTTGAATAAGAAAGGTAACCATTCATACGGTCAATTTTAGTTAAATTTTTACTTCCGCATTTTGGACATACATCCATATTCAACTCTTCGTGACCACAATCATCACAATATGAAAGTGAAAGATTTACGCCTTCATAAAATCCCATATCCATTGCTCTTAATACAAGAGTCTTTACAGCCTCTGTATTATAATCCAAAGGATATTTTACATATTGAATTTTACCGCCATTCATCAAATCCCAGAAACGTTTTTCACAATCCTGTTTTTGGATAGGGGTGATTTTTTCTGAAACGTGGCAGTGAAAACTGTTTGAAACATACGGTTTATCAGAAACTTTATCAACAACACCATATTTTTTACGGAATTGTTTTACCTGCAAACCGCAAAGGTTTTCAGCAGGAGTACCGTATAAAGCGTACAAATAACCGTCTTCTTTCTTAAATTCTGCAACTTTTTTGTTGATATGTTTCATCACTTCTATTGCAAATTCACCGTCTTCTACAAGAGATTTACCGTTGTGAATTTCCTGCAATTCATTCAATGCTGTAATTCCGAATGAAGCCGTTGCATATTTCATTAAAGGTTTAATCTTATCGTGGAAACCTAAATGTCCGCCATAAAATCCACCTTCACAGTATGCAAGAGGATTTACGGAAGCCTTCATTTCTCCAAGATAATCATATGTACGTTTGTGTAAGCCTCTAATCATTTCCATATAATAATCAAGAACTTCATAGAAATCTTTACCTTCTTGTTTAGCCTTTGCATAAATCATAGGCAAGTGCAAGCTGATTGCACCAATATTGAAACGACCTACGAAGATCGGTTTATCGTCCTCATCTGCAGGTTCAAAACCGCCTCTTTCAAACCAAGGTGATAAGAAAGCTCTGCAACCCATTGGAGAAACAACTCTGCCGTATTTCTTGTACATTTCTGCGACATATCCTTCACCGGTTAAAGATAACCAATCCGGATACATAGCCTTTTTAGAACATTCAATGCCTGCTTCAAATACATCATAATTAACCTTACCTTCACCATGAAGATTTTCGTCATACAAGAAAACTATCTTAGGGAATAATACAGGTTTCTTGTTGCCTTTTTTACCTTGACCTCTCATACGAATTTCAAGCATTGCAATTGTAGCCATCTTCTCATATTCTTCCGTACCTAAACCTGCGGTAACGGTTATAAACGGATAGTCGCCTCTTGAAGATGCAACCGTATTGAACTTGTATTCCCACCCTTGGAAACCTTGTTCAAAATCTTTTTTAACATCAGTTTTTGCAGCTTTTGTAGCTTGCTCTTCATTCAAACCAAGCTCAATATATTTATTATATTGTCTTTCAAATGTTTTTTGTGCATACGGAGCCAAAATTTTATCAACTTCCGCAACCGTAAAACCACCGTATTGTTGGCTTGCTGCTGCCATAACGATATCGCCGATGACGTCAAATGCAACATCCAATGATTTTGGTTCATTGTACCACAAATTACCCATTTCAAATCCGCCCTTTAGAACACTTGCTACATCAAATAAGCAGCAGTTCATGGTATCACGGCGAGCAGACATATCATGGATATAAATGTAACCGTCTCTTATAGCTTGTAATTCATCTACAGTTAAGAAGAATTTTTTGTATAATTCTTTGTTCAATTGGTTGAATATCAAAGAACGCTTAGTGGAAACAAGAGCTGAATCAGCATTGGAATTTTCTTTATCGCCGATATACATAATTCTTTGAGATTCTTGGTAAACCTTATCCAACATTGTTACAAAGTCGATTTTATAATCACGATAGTTGCGGTAGCTCTTTGCAACTTTCGGATTTAGAGTTTCAAGGGCATTTTCAACAATACAGTGCATATTAAAAATTTCTAATTCTTTTTTACCGGTTCTCAATACACTGTTATCAACAAAGGCACAAATTTCGTCTATTTCTTCTTGTGTGAATTCCACCATCATTCTTGCTGCGGATTTTTTAATTGCAGCAACAACCTTTTGCACATTATATTCCTCTAATGTACCGTCTTTTTTAATGATTTTAACATCTTTTAACGCAGCTTTTGGTGTAATTTCTACAACTTTATTCATCGGATTTACAGCATCCAATGATTTTGGCTTTGTCATACCTGTTGTTTTTTCTGAATTTACAGCTGTTGAATTAATATTTACAACGTTCCCGCTACTCAAATTTTGCATATTAATCTCCTTTGTGTATAAAGCAGAATAAGGGTTCCTCAAAACTCTTTAATATTCTCCCAAATTCTTTTTCTGGTATATTTTATACAAGGTCAAGACGCTCCCGATGCCCCATTTTCTCATCCTTGATGCTCCCCGCATCCATGTCTTTAACCTGTCATTATATTGTACTACAAATTTTTATGGCATGGAACACTTTTGTTTAAAAATTAAATCCATTGATTGATAAAAATCATACTTTTGATTTTTGAAAAATCCCATAAGTTTAGTGTATATAGAAATTCCAAAGTTTGTAACGATTACTTAACCATGTTTAGAAAAATTAATTTGTTTAAGTTTTGTTATTAATAATCGTAACTTTTACAATTAATATACAAAAAATGAATACCTGTTATATCCTCTAAATATATACTACTAAAGGCTTAAGGGCAAACCTTTTTAGGCTTTAAGTTCTTGAACCAATTACCGATTTTTGCAAAAATTGATTGTTTAGCCGGAGGTGTTGGCGGCGGGGTAGATTTTTTCCACTTAAATAAGTTTTTAAATGAGAAATTTTTTATTTTTGTACCGGTATACAAAAGACCTTTACCGCCCCAATACAGACCTAACAAACCTATGGCTGTTTTAAATAATGTAGGAATTGTCGGCATGCCCAAAATTGTTGACGGTATAACCGAGTTTGGATTGTTATAAGAAAATGTAGTGTAATCCATTGGAGTATTCAACGCTGTCGATACATACGGACTGGGTTTACCGTAATATCTTGGTGCAGTACCTGCAATGTCTGCAGCTGCATCATAATCCAATATTCCCAAACGGGCTAAATGATCCAAGCTTGATGTAACACTTTCGGGAAACATAACCACTCCTATAATTCAACCTACATGATTATAAAGTATTAATGGATTTGTAAATTGCCTTTTTTGTAATTATTTGTTACATTTTAATTGTCATGAAAAGATTTTTTATTGAGCAAAAGGGACTTATTCTTTTATGGATTTTATGCGCAATTGCACTTTTGATTTTTTGCGGGCATTATAACAGTATACTTTTTGATATAGGAAGAGAAGTTTATTACCCCGAAAGAATTTTAGACGGAAGAATTTTATACAAAGATTTATTTAATATTTACGGTCCATTCCCGTACTTATTTAATGCACTGTTATACAAGATTTTTTCTATCCGCCTTAATACATTATATTTTTCAGGTGCATTATGTTCTTTCGCTATAGTAAGCGGAATATATCTTATTTCAAAAAAATTCCTTTCTGAATTTTTAAGTATATCACTCGGAATTTTTACTATTGCAACCGGAGTATGTGCAACACATTTATTTAACTACACCCTGCCATACAGTTATGGAATGTTATATGGAACTGTTGCTCTAATATACTCACTATTAGCTATAATCAAATACAAACAAGAAAATCGAACCGAATTTTTGTATCTTGCAGCATTATTAGGCGGAATTTGCATTTCAAGCAAATACGACTTTTTAATATACGGATTTATTTTGTTAGCAATTGCTTTGTTTACTAATAATAAAAGACTCATTTTAAATTTTATAACTTGTTTTTTATTCATTCCTGTTATTTGTTGTGTGACACTATTTATACAAGGTTTAGGAATAAACGACGTAATATCTGCCGTTACGGATATCAAGCATATAATGTCCTCTGAAAGTCTTAAATTTTTCTATACAAATCAGGGAATATATTTCAGCCTTAAAGTTATACCGGTATGGATAATAAACATAATAAAAACATCTTTGATTTTTGGAATAATATTTGGCGGTATAAAACTTGCCGAAAAACATAAAATTATAGGCTATGGTCTTGCTGCTTTTGGAGCTTTAGTTTTATTTATTATTATTAATCCTGCAATTTTTGTTTTCATCGCTCCATTAACAATTATCACCGCAATAGTTTTATATAAACAACTAAAATCAAATTCCGTATTGATTTGGATGACATTAATAACCTTGAGCGCTTGCATAAAATGCTTTTGGATTATGATACCGCTAAATTATGGCAACTATATATTACCGCTCACGTTATGCACATTTTTTGCAATAATGTTTTCTGCGGTTGATAAAAAATATCAAAAAGCCGCTGCAATCGGAATATTGGCATTATCGTTAAATTATGCACTATTATTCTACACACAAAGAGATTTTCTAAATAATGAAATAAAAACCGAAAAAGGCACAATTTACACTATGCAAGGCGAAGCAGAGGGAATAAACAGCCTGATTGCAGGTTTAGAACAAAGTAATGCAAAAAGTGCCGTTATATATCCTGAGGGACTTGTTATAAATTTTTTAACAGGAATAAAATCAGACGATTACTACAATTCCATGCTCCCTTTATACATTGAAAGCCTTGGAGAAGACCGATTTATTAACTCAATACAAACTGAAAAACCTGAATATATAATACTGAACAACAAAAGTACGGCAGAATATGGTGCTAATATGGTAGGGGAAGACTTTGCGCTTGATTTCAAAAATTATGTACTTGAGAATTATGAATTAATAGAAGATATGGATAATAATTTCAGAAATTTAGTATTCCATATTAAAAACAGTAAAAAATAGCTTTATATTTCTTTACAACTAGCAAAAAATAATGTTCAGGAATATTATACATTTATATAGCTATAAGCAAAGAAAGGAATAGTTAAATATGTCAATTTCTGCAATCAGCCCTATAAATGTAAAAGGAATAAACTTTACAGCAAGCGATAATAAAGAATACGAAAATCCTATAAACAGAAAAACCGAAAGAAATTTATCAATATGGACATCTCTCGGCGCAAGTGCACTTGTCGGAGGAACCGCATACGGTCTTACTTCCTGCGTAACGAAAAAAGGTTGGAAAATACCGGCTGCAATCGGTGGTACAGCTGCTGCCGCTTGGTTATTGTTAACACTACCTTCAAGACTATATAACACAAATGTTAACGCTTTTACCAGAGAAAAAGAAATGGACGTATTTTCAAGACAAAAAGAAGCTCAAGCAAACATTTATTCTGATATAAATAATGAAATTAAAGACGAAGATGTTCCTTTGAATGAAAAGATTTCTCATTATGCAACCGTAAAAATGGCAGATAACGGCAAAGGTTTAATGGTCAAAGATGCTTAGTATTACCCCGAGCGGTTTATTTACAGGATATTCCGCACAGAATATAAATTTCAACGCAAAACAAGTAAACCCTGATTCAAAAAATAATTCTAATAACAATCAGGGAAATCCTATCACAAGAAAAGGTGAAACCTTAAATCTTATTAAGGCAACTTTTGTGGGCGGATTAGCTTTAGGTGCAAGATTATTATTTGAACTCTTAGACGGAGATTTTCTTTTTGAATCTGCGGGTAAACAGGCTTCTAAAATAGTTGAAAAGAATAAAAAAGATGCCACAGCGGGAATTAAGGATATATACAAATTCGGTGCGGCATTAGCAATTATTGCAGCCGGCATAAGCGGTTTTGCATTACTTGTAACAGCTTTGAGTACTCCCAAAATTATATATAACAGCAAAGTAAACACCTACAAAAAACAAAAAGAAGTTGATGTCTATATAAAAGCTAACGAAGCAGAAAAAAATCTGTATACAGAATTAAGTGAACGAGCAAAATCAGCTGACCTCGCAGAAAAAGAAGAATTAAAAACTCAATATCTGCAACTGAAAATGGCAAAAAACGATTTGCCCGAATTTTTAAAACAGAATAATATATCAAACAGAAAATAGTCTGATTATTTTTTAATATTTATTATAATGGACTTTTGACATATCAGAGCGGTCAATAAATCTGTTTTCATCCTCGGAATATCCCAATGCAATTACGCAAAACGGCATTATTCCTTCAGGAACTTCAAAACATTCCGAGAGCATCTTTACCCTGTCCATATCAGGATAAAAACCCATCCAGCATCCGCCTAAACCCTCTTCTACAATCTGTAAGAGAATATTTTCAACGCACGCTCCCAAATCTTGAGCAAACCAATGATTTAAGCTCTCATCATTATGCTTTCCAAGTACAATTATAGCAACAGGAGCTTTTGCAACCATCCCTGACCACGGACTCATAATTGAAACTTCATCCTTTTTTGCCTGATCATCAACTACAATGAATTCCCATCGTTGGTTATTATGAGCAGAAGGTGCTTGCATTCCGGCTTTTAAAATTCTTTCAATTTTTTCTTTTTCAACCGGTTTATCCAAAAATCTTCTTATCGAACGTCTTTTAAAAATTATGTTATCCATTTAATTACTCCTTTTTAAAAATCTTACCAAACAACTTTTTCTATCAACTCAATTTCATTTCCGTCAGGATCGTTGATAAAAGCTATTTTTGAGCCTTTTCCGTTTAAATCAAACGGTTCATACAGATACTCATATCCTAAATCATGAAGTTTTTTTGTAAAATCATCAAGGGACTTGACTTCAAATGCAAAATGTCCGAACGCATTTCCGTTTTGATAACCCTCTTCCGGGGTTTCATCATTATACGTTAATTCTATCTGGCAGCAACCGCTTTCGTCATCAAGAAAATATAATTCACAATCCTCTAATCTTTTTTTATGGTTTAATTTCATTCCCAATAACTTAGTATAAAAATTTAATGATTCATCAATATTTTTGACTCTTATCATAGAATGTAAAAATTTCATTTATCTCTCCTTATATATTATTGTTCGTCTGTATGTGTAACAATACCGTTCGAGGCTTCATTATCTATTATAATTGTATTACGAACAACAGCATGCGACATCAATAACAAATACGGATTAACTTCTTCCATAGAAGACATCGTAACAGCAGCTTTTGTTCGTGTGGTATCTTCTGATTTTGTCTCCATATTTTGGAACGTAATGACAGAATTTACTGAATATTGCTTTTCTTCGCTTCTTAATCGATTTAAAAGTTCTTCTCTAGGGAATTTTTCTGAACAATCTATACTTACATGAACAGAATTTGAGGTTTCCAGTATTAATGTTGCTACTACTTTACCAAAATTTACGGTAGTAATAGTTATGACAAGAATGCTATCAGAATCATCTCCGCCCTCTTTTTTTTGAATTTCCACCTCAAAATCAGTTCCCTCTTGCAAAGGTAACCAAGGAAGATACAGAAGTAATAATGTTTTTAAGGTTTGTGCAGGATTATCCTGAGATGCAATAGCAACGCTTGCATTAATCAATTTAGCGGTATCTTTAAGCTGAGATAAATCCTTTACGCCTTGTTGAGAAGCATTTGCCATTGTAAGTATGAGTTTTGCAATAGCATCTTTACCGCCTGCTTGCAACATCTCAGACAGCGCTGACATACTTATCATACCCTTTGATAATATTTCTAAATTTCTGATTGAATTTGCAGCATTTGCAGTTGCTAACTGAGTTTTTAAGGCAAGTTGAAGTTCCTCTGTCGATAAACCTTGCAACTGAGCCAAAATTTGAGCGCGTTCTGAGGTTAAACTCGGATTTAGACCTCGCATTGAGTATTGCTCATTCAAAAATCTTGCCATTTGCATCTGATTAAGATTTCTCTGCATCATATAAACAAATTCGTTCATATGTTTCGGCAATTTCATCAAATCCTTGACGTATGCAGAGATATCCGTTCCCGCTAATTGCCCCATTGCAGGAGAATTACCCGAAGGGGACTGAGTGGGAGAAGCCGGAACTTTAGGTTGCGGAGTAGATTTTGCTGCGGATTGCGCATTCTGAAAACTTTGAGCAGCCGAATGTTGTGCAGTATGTGCTGCGCTGTTCCTCATCTGCATTTGATTGTATGAAAATTTTGCCGCAAAGTTTGTTAAATTCAGTTTATCCACGTGATTATATTAACGGATTTTCCGTTAAAAGTCTATAATTTTACGAAAACAATATATAAAATAGAGCAACCATATGCCAAATTAATATAATTCATTTTTTAATACAACAAATTTAATAAAAACTTAATTTAAAATTTCTGTTTTTGCGGTATGATATTATTGAAAGCTAAATTAGAGGCGATAATGAAATATTCAAAATACTCCACAGTTATAATCGGCAGCGGCATTTCCGGCTTATATGCCGCATTAAAGATAGAACAAACAGCAAATGCCCCTGACGGCATTCTTGTCGTTACAAAATCCGAATTAGGTGAAAGCAATTCAAAATACGCTCAAGGCGGTATGGTTGGAGTATTAAAAGAAAATATAAATGACAATCCCGCCCTGCACATTAGCGATACGATAAAAGCCGGAGCTGGACTTAGCGAATTTAATACCGTAAAATTTGTATCAGAAAATTCTGACAAGGTAATAAAGGATTTACTTAATTTTGGTGTTGAATTTGATTGCGATGAAAACGGGGAATTAACGTATACTTTAGAAGCTGCTCACAGCGTAAGCAGAGTTTTACATTCCGGTGGTGATGCGACAGGCAGAATGATTGAGCTTGCTCTTACGAAAAAAGTTAAAGAAAATAACAATATTGATGTATACGAGAATAATATTGCAGTTGACCTGCTTGTTTCGGAATCCGAATGCAAAGGGGTAATAGTTTTTAATGATATAACAAAAGAATATGAAACCATATATTCGCCTGTAGTAATACTTGCAACAGGCGGCATTGGGCAAATATATAAATATACAACCAATCCGATAGGCGCAACAGGAGACGGTTTAGCACTCGCTTATAGAGCGGGACTTCAATTACAGGATATGGAATTTGTACAATTCCATCCGACGGCTCTTGCAATAGGTGACGGAAACAGATTTTTAATATCAGAAGCAGTTAGAGGCGAAGGAGCAAAACTCGTAAATTCAGACGGTATTGAATTTATGCAAAAATATGATGACAGAAAAGAACTTGCGCCAAGAGATATAGTCACACGTGCGAATTACAATGAAATGGCCAAAAATAATACAGATTGTGTGTACCTTAATGCGACATGTATATCTTCTGAAAAATTAGCAAAAAGATTTCCGACAATTTCTAAAAAATGTATGGAAAACGGCATTGATATTTCAAAAGATTATATTCCGGTAGCACCTGCAGCACACTATTTTATGGGCGGGATTAAATCTGATATCGGAGGTGCCACATCTGTACATGGATTGTTTGCAATAGGAGAAACCGCATCGACAGGTTTACATGGCGCTAACAGGCTTGCAAGCAATTCCCTGCTTGAGTGCGTTATATGCGCCTATGAAGTTGCAAACAGATTAAAATCTGTAAATCTTAATGCGCCTAAACAAATTAATAAAGAATTAAAATCCATAATTGATACATATTCAAATGATATTGACGTGGATGAAATTGATATTCTGAAGTTAAAATCGGAATTGAAAAATACAATGTGGAACAACGTTGGAATATTAAGAGATGAATTTTCACTCAATAATGCAATTGAAGCAATAAAAGCAATAAGCAGCAAATTCACATATGAGTCTAAATGTTTTTCAAAAGAAGAATATGAATTAAGGAATATGATTACAGTTGCGCAATTGATTACCGAAAGTGCACTAAATCGTAAAGAATCAAGAGGCGCTCATTATAGAACAGATTTCACCTCTGCGTATGAAAACGCTGAACACAGCATTATAGCCAAAAAAGAAGGAGAACTTTGTTTTGTTAAGTAATTTTTATATAGAAGACCACGTTAAATCCGCATTAAAAGAAGATATCGGCTTTGGAGATATTACAACAGAAAATCTTACAGGGGACAGCGATACCTTGTCTGCAGTATTAAATACAAGAGTAGACGGAATATTATGCGGATGCGAAGTTTTTAAAATGGTTTACAAAATTTTGTCTGCTGATGTGGAAGTAAAATTTTATTTTAAAGACGGAGATAAAATAAAAAAAGGTGATAAAATTGCAGATATAAAAGGTCCCGCAAAAGCCATACTTATGGGTGAACGAGTATCGTTAAATTATATTCAAAGAATGAGCGGGATAGCCACAGAAACTAATAAATATCAAAGTGCAATAGGCGAATTACCTGCAAAAATCGCAGATACAAGAAAAACAACCCCTAATTTTAGAGCCTTTGAAAAATATTCAGTAAAAATCGGCGGTGGTGCACTTCACAGATTTAATTTGGCAGATTGTGCAATGATAAAGGATAATCATATTAAATTCGCAGGCTCTATCACAAAAGCTGTAAAACAACTTAGAGCAAACATTTCTCATGCACATAAAATTGAAGTTGAATGTGATACTATTGAACAGGTAAAAGAAGCTGTTGAATGCGGCGCTGATATTATTATGCTTGATAATATGTCATGCAATATAATGAAAGAAGCATGCAAAATTATCAATAAAAAAGCAATATTAGAAGCCAGCGGCAATGTAACTATTGATACGGTTAGGGATATTGCGGAATGCGGAGTTGACATAATCTCTTCCAGCGCAATTGTTGCAAAAGCTCCAACATTGGATTTGGGCTTAGATATATTTTAAAAAGATTATTAACTTTTGTAACGAAAATTACAATTCTTGAAATTGTATATTTTTTATATACTTTATATATATAAGAAAAGCAACATTAAATAGTATAAGAGAGAGAGAAAGTACATTTTATCCGTTTAGAAAAGAGAGAGAGAAAAAATTCCTATTCCTAACCTTCCTAAAAAAGAAATTAAGCCCCAATGGGGCTTTTATTTTTTGATTAACTTTTATTGCATGCTTAAAAAATTAATTCTGCCAAGAATGAATATTTATCTGAATATCCACGTTTGACAATAGTTTATGAATGTTTATTAAGAAATTAAATGTAAATTTTTTAGCCAAAAAATTTTTGTCGAAAATCATTGATATTATTGAGTTTATGAGTTTTAGTAAAAATAATTGTAAAAAGATTAGCATGGAATGGTTAATTTATATTCCATTTTATTTTTTTAGCACTATGATATAGATACAAACTTGGGAGGCGGGGATTGGTTGATAGCCTCTAGATTAGGGATAGTATCGCAAAGAGAGTTATGTGTATTTTATTATAATTTGATTATGCGACGAAAAAAGACTTAAATTAATGTAAATCCTTTTTGTTTCAGAAATGAAATACCGGACATTGATAAAATGTCCGTTTTTATTATGTAAAATAATTTATTAGGCAGAAAAAGCCCTAATAAACTAAAATAAATGATTTAAGCTTTCTGCCGGCGCCATCTCCTTTTGTAGAAATAACATTATAAATATTTTTATAATTCATGGAAGTAGAGCTGCCGCCGTCAAGATTCATAGCTTTTTCAAAACCGAGTTTTTTACATAATTCCTGAACTTCGTACAAATCCATCGGATGCTCATCAGTTATAATCAGGACATGTAAATTCCCGTCTTTAATTCCTATAACAGTTCTTGCTACTTTATGTAATACTGAGCAAGATTCTCTTGTGACATTTCCGTTTTCATCTTTAACAACAAAAAACTCTTCCTCCAACTTTAAATCAGGAAGAATCATCGGTCCGCCCTGAACAGATTCTACAATAGAACAAGCAAAGTCTATCGGAGTATTATGAGGCACGATATCAAACTTATATTTATTATCACAATCTACTATACGAAATTCCGTACGATTTAGGATTTTGGACATATTTTTTCTTAATGTTGGATTATCAAACAAACTCCTGTTAGTCAAAGGATCCTCAATAGTTTGCCTGTCAGATATAACATATGAAATAGATTTTGCGTTCTTTGGATCAAAATATCCTGCATTGAACGTCAATTCTGCTCTGCTTGATTTATGGATATTTACATTTGTTTCAAGTTCTTGAGAAGCATAAACTTTTATTTTCTTTTTAATCTTACTTTTATCGACTACAATATGGTAAATTCCGTCATTGTAATTTACGTCAATCTGACCGCATTCCGCAGTACAACCGCAAAGCAAAAATAAACATAAAATTCCGAGTAAAAGTTTTTTCATTACAAGTCCTTTGATTTATAGAATATTACAATACAAACCAAAAATGCCAATATTGGGAACATTGCCGTTATTAGAGGCGGAAGTATACCTTTTTCTGCTAACAAATCAAAGAACGGCAAAGTAATATAATAGACAAAAATACTCCCTATCGCAATAACAAAACCAACAGCACGCTGCTCTCTAGGCTTACTGAACCCTAACAAAGTTCCCATTATGGCAAGAAGTATACAAACTAACGGATGGAAAAATCTTTGAAGATATTTATTTAACATCCCTAAATACTCTTCTTCCAGTTGCTCTTCTTTTAAAAGCTTCACATAATTACGCAAATCTTTGTTTGTAATTTCACGTTCTTTAATGGCAGAATAAGACATCAAAGTATATGCTCTTTCAGAGGCTGCGCCGTTTAATATATCCATAGTACCTTTACGGTTTATGGCAGTAAATATTCCGTCATTGGAAATATCATATTGTTTAATATTACTTAATCTCCAGCATTTATTCGGAATATATTCCCCGTTTTCAGCAGAATATATATTCGAAAGTTGGTGAACATCAGAATATATTTTCTTTGAAAAATCCAAAACGATAACATCTTTCATCGTGTTATGTCTAAATTCCGAGACAATAATAGCCGTCTTAGGAGCATTATCTTCATCTTTTTGAGTATAGATATACTGAGTAGACGGATAGGAATGAGTAATAACACGCCCTTGATGCTCCGCATACGGAATAAGTCTATCCGTTGTATAAAAACATAAAATTGAGACGAGTACACTTAAAAATACAACTGGAACAAGTATTCTACCAAAGGAAAGTCCTGCGGCTCTAAATATAGTGACTTCTGAATCTTTTGATAATTTATCAAAAGTAAAAAGTGAACCTAATAAAAGTCCGACAGGGAAAGCTTTACTTAAGATTTTCGGCAATTCGTACATTAAAACCAATATTGCTGTTTTTACAGTATATTCACCTGCCAACGCATCCTTTATGGTATTCAAAAGCATTTCCGGCGCAATCCAAACTACCGTAAACAACAATATTGCAACAAAAGTTGCCATAAATACCTGAGAAAAAATATATTTATCATAAATTGTTATTCTTGGAAAAAATTTCATTACAGAGCAAAATCCTTTCCTAAGTAGTATTCTTTTGCAACAGGGTCAACTGCAACATCTGAGCTCTTGCCTTGAATTTTTATTTGACCGTCAAAAATTACATACGCTCTATCCGTAATGGATAATGTCGCCTTTGGATTGTGGTCCGTAATTAAAATTCCTAAACCTTTATCCTCAGAAATTTTTCTGATATTGTCTTTAATTTCGCCGATTGCGATAGGGTCAATACCGGCAAAAGGTTCATCCAATAGCATAAAATCCGGACTTGCGGCTAAGGCTCTTGCAATTTCTACACGTCTGCGTTCGCCGCCTGATAGAGAAACCGCTGCATAGTGGCGTAATCTTTCAATACCAAATTCACTCAAAAGTTCTTCTAATTTTTTCTTTTTCTCATTTATTGTTAACTTATCGTTCATTTGAAGAACCAGTTTTATATTATCTTCAACCGAAAGTTTTCTAAAAATTGAAGCTTCCTGAGGAAGATAACCCAAGCCCAATTTTGCACGAACATTCATTGGTTCAGACGAAATATCTTTACCATCAAGTAAAATTTTCCCTTTATTTGGTTTGACAAGACCAACTACCATATAGAATGTAGTAGTTTTTCCTGCCCCGTTAGGACCAAGCAAACAAACAACTTCTCCTTTATTTACGTGGAAAGTAACATCGTTTACTACACTTCTGTAACCATATATTTTAACAAGATTTTTTGCCTCTATTCTCATATATTCCCCTTAATCATGTAACATATATATTACCTGAAATAAGTTTTCATTGCAAGCAAAACAAGGGGAATTTATTTTTTATTTTATTATATATTAAAACTTTTTCTTTTACCTTCTTCATGGTAAAAACCGCCACCACAAACTGACTCTATAACCTTTAGAACAAATTCTCTCGGTGCATCAGTTTGGTTAAGAAGCAATTCTCTGCCGCCCAAATAACGGATTTTTAAGATTGCACTATGGGTAGTTTCAGGCGGTACGAACAAAGAAGCAACTTCTTCTTCTAAAAGTCTTGCCATTTCTTCATTATGGTCTGTTGCTCCTGTCATCAACTCATTATAATTCCCGCGGATTGCCATAATTCTTGTAGAAAACATGTGATTCAAATTTTCTCTGTACAATACTTGCGGTGAAAAATTACAACGTGTTGTAAAACTGATTTTATGCCACAAAATATTTATCATAATGACTGATTTTTGAGCATCAGTATCAACATAGATATTTTGAGTCGTTAAACCTCTTGAAGAAAATGATTCTTTTAAAATATCTATAACATCATTTATATTGTCAATCATTTGAGCAAAAATTTCATTTGTATTAATCGTGGCATGCTGATAGTCCAAAAACTGCTTGTACATATGAGCGGATACCAACCCGACTCTCTCTTGTATCAATGCGGATTTTCTTGACGATGTTTCTGAATTATCAAAGCTTTCGTAATTATTCAACAATTTTTACCCGTCCTTTTATACCATATTTTTAAAATAAACATGCTTTTATGTAAAGATTTTATGATTTTTTTTTACAAAAAAGAATACTTTAGAATATTTATTTATAGAAATTTAAATTTGAATATATTTTATATAAGGTAAACCGATACATTATTTGATTGGTTATATATTTACAAACTGTTACAAACATTAAAGAAAAAAAGAAAAATATCCGTAGAAGTAAACAGAACATGTGTAAAAGGAAAGCAAATGTCTGTAGATAAAGTAGGAATAATAGCACAAATATGTAACAATTCAGGCTTGGAGGGAGAAGCCTTAGAGGCACTGCGCCAACGTTTAGAGCAGCAGAGCCGCGAAGAATTGGAAGCAGAGCTTATAAATAATCTTTTAACAAGCGAGGGAAACAGCCAAAAGGGATTAGGAGTAGAACATAATGAGAGCTCAGTCATAATAGAAAATCACGAAAAAGCGGAATACTTTGACGAAAAGGGCAGATTTGTTACCGAATACAAAGACGGGGATAATGTACTTGAAAAAGTCATAAAAAAAGCTGACAGCAACGGGAATGTTATAGAAGAACGGATTACCTACATATTAGGACGACCTTCAACAAAAGTTGTAACAGAAAACGGGAAAGAAATCAGCAAGAGCAGATACAATTACATAAAACGTCAAACAAAAGATAATAAAGAAGTATACACAGTAAACATAGAAACAGAAAATTCCGACAACACAAAAACCTCTACACATGTTCTAATGACGGATACAGAGGGGAATTATCCGTCAGTATTTGTATTAAGCAGACAAACAGCAGATAAAGACGGAAATATTACACAAGTATTTCCTTTAACGGATAGCTTGGTAGAAGTAAAGATATCCTCAAACGGAGAACGAATTACCACGGTATACGATACGCTATCGTTGGAGAATTATGCAGATGGCAAACGTCTGTACCAGCGTCTGCAAAATGAGAATGAACAAGTGGAATTATTGTACGACGGAAAAGGTAATACATATACAACCGTAAATGCAGGAGACGGCTGGGAGAAGCTTGCAAACAGATTTCACACAACAGTAGATGCGTTAAAGAAACTAAATCCAAAGATAAAAAATTTAAAGGCAGGTCAAGATATTCTTGTACCCGGGGAACACGATGTAAATTCAAAAGAGATAGACAAAGTTCAATCCCGTCAGGAAGCAATGGCAAAAGCTCATAATGCGGAAATAGACAGACGCATTGGAAGTATTGTGTCTGAAAGTGTAGATGCAAAATACCAAGCAGAATTAAAATCATTGAACTTCAAACCAACCGCAGAAAATTACGGATTTTACAAACAGTTCAGTAAACTTGATGACAAAACAAAAAACAACGTAATCAGTGCAATTAAATATTACAGAAATACAGAACATATAACAGATAATACAAAAATAAAAGAAAAAATAATGGAACATCTTGATGTAAATCTTTTTGACTCCGGTAAATCAATAAAGATATCGGATGAGATGTCAACACCGTATGCTTTAAGAAAAAAAGATGTATCCTTAGAAACGTTTCTGACAAAAATATGTAATCTTGACATAAAAAAAGAACCCGCAAAAACGGTATACGAAAGATTATCATCATTATCCCAAGAAGAGTTGAATAAAATTAAAGGTAACAGATTTACGGATATGTCAAATCTGAAAAATTACCACGACATAGCAGCAAGATTTGAAACATTCGGCATAGATATAAGAACGAGAAAAGAGCACCAAATGGATGTCAGCGCAAAGCAGCATCAAGAAAGAGTATTAGGCGATGGTGTAATTTCCAGAAGACAAACCGTCGATTTTGCAATAAAGCAAGTACAGGCAGCAAGAAAGACATTAGAAAAACATCTTGCGGATTTAAAAGATAATATGCTAAAAAATGCGGGTGAGATAATAATAGAGGATTTCAGATTTTGGGGAGTAGAAATGAACCCTATAAATAATCCTGCAGCAAAAGTATTATCTTCGTTAGCGAGAAAACTGGGATTTAAGAAGGGTACAATAGAAGGATTTACAAAATCAATCGAGACAAAAATAAACGAATTAAGAGAAAAAGAGCATGCATTGCAAGGACTAAAAGGGACAGAAGGTTCAAGAGATTTTGCAAGCAGATATGCGGAAATAACAGGGGGGAGTTATGAACCGTTCGGGGTGGAGAAATTGCAAGAGTTATGCAAAAACCCACCAAAACAAGGTACAAAAGAGTATGAGGTATATGAACAAAAAGTAAATACCGCAATAGAAGATATGTTAGGCGAAAACTTCACGCAAGAAGTTTCAAATTATATAAGCACAAGCACAGAATTAGGCAGTGCGGTTGAGATGGCAATGTTATGTTATGCGACAATGGGAATGGGAAATACATTAACTATTGGCGGTAAAACCTTAACCGGCGCAACGGCATTGGGAAGAACAGCAATCGGAGCATCCCATTTAGGCGGATACGCCGCTGTCAGAACGAGCATAAACTTTCTTGATGACATAGATAACGTAATAGACGGCAGTAAGACCATAGGCGGGGTATTAGTCGGAGAGAACAATGCGGATGTCATAAGACAGGGTGCAGCAGTAATTAAGGAATGGGCAACAGGTAAGATAACAAGAGAAGAGGCTGATGAGAAGTTAAGTAAACTCGGAAAATTAACCTTTGACGATTTTGTAAGTTCGACAGGCGGACAATTTGTAGTAAATACTGTAACGAGTACGGTATTCGGCGGAGCTGCGGGAGCAGCAAGTCCGTTATTTGCAAAAGCGGGGCAAATCGGAACAAGTATCGGACAGAAATTAGGAATAAGTGCCCCACAATTAAGCGAAGTAACATCTAAGATAATAAGTTCTAATGCAAACGGCATAAACGGAGCAGAATTTATGGCAGAAGTTTATGCAGCAATGAGTAAGACAAATATAGCGGGTAAAGGATTACAGTTTGCGGTAGAAACGGCGGTATTTTATGCAACAAATTTACCGTTAAGTTTGATACAGGAGAAGTTATCCGAAAGCAACAATGAGATGGAGCTTGCATATAAAGAGGGCAGACTGACGGGATACTTGTTAAACAGATTTAAGGATGAGGCAATAAATCTGTTTACGGTACAATCAATCGGAATGATAGTGGCAATGATGACAGGAGCAAATCCGGCAGTGAACGGATTGACGGAGAAGTTCAGCGAATACGAAACATTAAAGAATACGACAATAAGGTATGAGAATATAGACGGAAAGAACGTAGTGACCGTAGAGGGAACAACGGGAAAACTGTTCTTAGACGGAGATTTAATAAAATACTACAGCAAGAGCGGGGAATTGGTACAGAGTGAACCTGTAAGTGATGTTGAGGCATTTAAGGCATTGGATGCGGGAACAAAAGCGTTTTATTTGTTGAACAGGTTTATGATGTTTGAGAATTATATGAACGCGCAGACATTACCTGTAGTAGCACCGCCAAGCGAGGAGGCAAATGCTAAGGAAATAAAAGATAATATTTCGGAATTACAGGAGCAAAAAGCGGAACAACCTACCGTAAAACCGGAACGACCTGTAGTAAACCCTGAACAACCTGTAGTAAACCCTGAACAACAAACACCAATTCAACCTGAACCGGTAATAACCCCTAAAGTTGAAGATATGACAAAACCTGAACCTGAAACACAAGTACAAATGTCTGCATCAACTTTAGAAAACATGCCTACAGAAGATAGGATTGCGAAATGTAAAGAACTTCTTCAAAACGGAGTAGAATTAAACGGACGCACAAAAGCTGTATTCCTTGAAGATGGCAGTCTGCTTACAGCATATACTAACGGATTATACCAAATAGAAACACCTGCAGACAATGTTAAGGGATATTCACGCATGGTAAAATTCGATGCAAAAGGCGGTATGGACATAACAGATGTTCAAAAGAATGACGACGGAACTTATACTATAAAAAGTGAAAAATATCGTAACGGTGAACTTCGCAATTCAACAACCAGAATAGAGCAAGGAATAAATCTCATACATTCAATTACCGAATCAAACAGAGGCACTGTAGAAGAAGAGTTTGGTTTATACAAAAACGGAAAGAATATGGGAGAAGCCCACGTAATTCGCGGTGCGATAAAAAGCGAAGAACATGACGGTGCTATATCTCAAACATACTATATGCTGCATAATGACATACTTCAACGCACAAATGTTGCGGAATATGAATATCCTGACGGCACAAAAGAAACTATTGAAACGTTTATGATGCACGGAGAAGAAGTCAAAATTATAACAAAGCGCGACGGCTCAACAACCATAAACGGTTTGAGTGTACCGAAAGAAGAGGCACAAAGGCAATCAAGAGCACACGAAATATTTGATGGCTTAACAACTGAAGCCCCAATTCAAACTCAAGACCCGCTCCCTGACGGATATATTATGGATAAGAAAACCGGTCAGCCGATAAAAGTTGATGTTAATAAAATTCAAATAAATATTGACAAACACGATAACGGCGGATTGGTTACTATTACCGATGAATTTGGTAATGAGCTCGGACATGCAATGTATGAAATCAGAAGAGGTGAACTCTACGGTTTTGGATTGGCATCAAAAGTAAGCGGAATCGGTATCGGTACAAGATTAACTCTTGAACGTGCCAAAATTGCAAAAGAATTGGGTTTAGATTTTGTAATTGATGCTCAAGCGGGTGATTATGCCGGAATGAGCCATAATAAATTCCCGACGAATTTGAAATATCACTACCAATCAGGTTTTAGAGCATACGATGAGGGAGTTAATAAACTTATTGAAGAAGCTATTGAAAAAGGCTATAAAATCCCTGTTTCAATAAATCAAAATGTTCCAATGCGCTTTGAGGGCAGCATTGAAGAACTCGAAAATAGAATTAATTCCAAAAAATCTGCTTCAACTCCTCAAACGGAAACTCCAAAACAAAATGAGCCAAAACAGGAAGAAATTACGGATGAAGACATCAAACAAAGCGAAGCAGAATTTCTTGATATGTTGGAAGACAATTCCCGAGCAAAATATGAACACCTCATGAATACAGATGAAAATTATAAAAATGCAACAAATGAAGACAAGATGAAAATGCTTTTTGGATTATACAATCAGGCAAAATTGTACGGATGCTTCAAAGATAATTATGTTCCCGAATTTGAAACCGTAAAGCAAAAATCAGAGCTTGTTGAGGATGCAAAAATTAAATCTTATTTGGATAATGAACTTGAAAATCTGAGCAAATTGTCTGAGGCTGAGCGCACGGCAAAACTTTTGGAGCTGGAGTATCTTGCAGATGCAATCAATAATTTTGGCGACAAATATTCAATGCTGCATTCTCAATCTTCCGGATTTGATAATCCTGCTGCTCAATCACACAGGGTATTGTCTATCTTTGCAAAAAATAACGCTAAATTTAATTTAAAACCTGAATATAACGATAAAATTGATGAACATATTAAATATGACGGAATTAAGAATTATGTTACAAAATATTCCAAATCAAATCCTGAAATGACAAAATATGTTTACTCATTATACCTTGAAAAACAGTCTCCTGAAATAAAAGCAAAATGCGAAGAAATAGAGCAAATAACAGGAACAAAAGTCTTTGTTGATAACACCGACCCTGAACTAATGCAGCACTTAAATGACACTCAAAAAGAACTTACCTTATGGAAAAATGCCGACTTAAATGTTCCTACCATATTAGATGAATTTGACGCTGATGCTACCTATTTAGTTACTGAATTTGTCAGCACAATAAATAAAAACAAGACCATTTTTGCGGGATATACAGAAAAAGAAGACAAACGGATATCGATTAGTGCAAACAATACAAAGGGTAATAGGACAAAATATACCGAAACAATAAGACATGAACTCACCCACCTGAATGACCCTAATTTTGAAGTAGCGCTATGGGATAATAATAATCCTACCCATAACGAAATACTTTCTAATCGAGAGAAGTATACTCAATACTTAAAAGATGCGGGAGCAAGTGAACAAGAAATAGAATACGCATTTTCTATGCCGAGAGAATTTTCTGCTGTTGCAGTGCAATTGGATACAAGCAAATACCCTGAAGAATTTAAAACTCTATTAATTAAAATGGGAGTTCCGGAAAAAGCGTTTGAATTTGAACCGATAAAAGCAGAAACTCCTGCCGAACAGACAATCAGCTCAAAGCTTCCGCAGCAGGTTATGGATAAAGTTAAGGAGCTTAATGCAAAATGGTATCCGATTGAGAACACACGTCTTACAGAACAGGAAAAACAAGAACTTATCAATGATTCAATAAATATGATAATCAAACAGGTTTCTCAAGGTATTGAGGGCAATCCTGATTTAATTATGGAACGTCTTGAAAAACTTGATAAAAACAGAGGATACGGTTTTACATACATCTTATCCGGCAGATGCAAAAACTCAGGATTTTTAATAGATAACATTGAAGTAATAAATGAGAAAATCTTAACCCGCAACAATTCCTTAGCTATGGGTGCGGATATATTTGATTTTCTTGATAATTTGAATGAAAACAATCTGCCAAAAGCAATACAAATGGCTTCTAATCCTGACTTTATAAAAAATATAAAAGCATTTATTTATGACGCTAAACCTCATAAAATTGAACTTGGTGAAAAAACCGCAGAAGTGGATTCGTCTGATGTTATTGCAATCGTATCAGGCATTCAAAGTTTATCATATTTCCGTGACGGCAACAGTAATTCGTTTGAAAACACAACAAAATCACTTGTTGAACTGGAAAATGTTGAAAAAGCGCAACAATATTACTACCAAATAGTTGAGGGTATACTTGTTCAACGTCCTGAATTAGTAGAAATCGCGGATGATTTAAGAGAATATATAGAAAGACAAAGAATAACAAATCCGAACAAGGATATAAAAGATGTTCAGCAGGAATTTTTTGATGAGCTTGAAAAATCAGGTAAACTTCCAAAAACTATAACCTTACAAACCGTCGTGCCGGATAAAAACGCACTGGTAGAACCGCAAGCAACCTTTAACCTGTTTAAACAGGGCTTAACCGAAGGCGCTAAATCGCTTGCCCAAAAAGGACATTTGGCAGAAAATCCAAATGCTCCTGTAGATAACAACGGGCATACAAAGCCGCAAATTAACTCCTTGGATGATTTTGTAAACGAAATATATGCTCTTGTATCACAAGGGTCAAATGAGCCTATAAAGGAGGAAGATATAGCAGAATTTAAAGAAGATGCTGTAAAAAATAACTTTTACGATAAATATAAAAAATATCAAGCTTTCTTTGATGAATTTTTATCAAAGGATTCTGAGGGTAAATATTTTTGGGGTAATGAAAACAGATATGAACAACTGTATAAAATTGCAAACAAATGTTTTGAAGATGAATTTGAAAATCCTCAGGAGGCACTTGAACAATTCAATAAATTAGCCCCGCAATACAGATTTACAGAGGCTTACGCTAATGATAAAAATGCTGACTATAAAAAATTTGGCATTACCGAAAAACGAGCTGCATTCATTATGAAAATGGTGGATGATAATGTAGATGGTGAATGGCTTACTAAACTTGACGATTACGACGTAAATAACATCGTTGAATATGTTTCAGGCGTAAAATCCGATGCGGATATTGACTATATGTTGAGTCTTGGTATGCCGATTAAACAAGCTGCAAACATTGCTGCAAAGATAACAACCCAATCCGAACGTGATAATTTTGCTATGATAAGCAATGGGACTTTTGACAAAAATAACAATGAGAATCGCTTAGGCAACGATTTAATGATAAGCTTGGCAAAAATCATGGAGGTTCCGGGCGGCAGAGAACGTATTGAAAACATTTTAAAAATTGAAGATTTTAGAAAACGTATTGACTTGCTCAAAGGTTATGACAGATATTCGCTAAATCCTGAGCACACATCATATTTTAATAAAATCACAAAATATAAATTATTTGAATATGACAAACTCACCCCATACGATATTGAACATTTAGCATATATGGAGGAAGAGCATCTTGACGTTGCGGTAAAACGCGGATTATTCACAAATCCTGATATAAAAGGAGAAAATATTTCCAACATGGCTCGTTGGAGCGATGAGCAGTTTGATGTTTACAACAAACTTAAAACCGAGATGTCTTTTGATGAAGATAACGCATATTATGCGGCTCAATCTATCTATGGATTGCCTGAGTATTTTGAAAAATACGATTTGGCTAATTTGCCGCAAATTAAAACAAAAGATGAATTATATGATTTTATCAACTACTTGGGAGATAATGACAGAGCAAGACTTCTTACTCGTCCCGAGATACGCAAAGCTACACACTTAAATTATAATGGAGTAAAAAATCTTCTCACAATTGATGATGAGCATTGGCCAAGAGTCACTCGTAGAGGCTTGTTGGAAAATCCTGAATTATCAAAAACAGGCAGTCATGTTACAGCATTATCTAATTTGGATGAAGAAACATATCAGGCATTACTGTCCCGTGGGTTTGCAGATAGAATATCAAGAAAAGAACAAGGTTGGGTAAAATATATGCTGGCTAATTTGAGTGACGAGCAAATCAACAGATACTTTGAACTCCGTGATAACCCGCCTGTTGACCCTAATCAAAGAAGCATAGATACTGAAGATTTAATCAAATTAGCTCAGTTGGATAGAACCGTATATGATAAAGTTGTACAATTCCTATATATGGAAGACAGAAAATCATACTTCTCTCAATTTAAAGTAGATGAACTTCAAAAACTGTTCGAAAACTATCCTGATGAAGACTCTTTTGAAAAATTCAAAGAGCTTGTTGATATGCAAATCCTAAAAGATCAGGGTACTAACCAGCTTGATTTCAAGGAAATAAACAAGTTATTAGAATTATATAATAACGGAAAAACAAATCCTGATGAAATGAAAAAATTTGATGAAGTTATGGAATTAATTACAAACGACGGTCGTAACCGTAACAAGAACAGGCTTACGGTAGATGCTGCATCATATATAATATATAACAGACATACTTATACCGAAAATCGCAATCCGGAAACAGGAGAGTGGAAACTCATAGAAATTAATAAAACCGATTTATCCAACAGATTGGTATATATTCCTGAGCGCGGAAACGAACAATATAATCATAATGATATAACCGGAATTATGAGCGCCATCAGTTCTGTTGAAGATTTAGAAAAATATAACGACTTTATCTATTCTGCAAAAC
This sequence comes from Cyanobacteria bacterium UBA2855, assembly GCA_002350725.1. Classification (GTDB taxonomy): domain Bacteria; phylum Cyanobacteriota; class Vampirovibrionia; order Gastranaerophilales; family Gastranaerophilaceae; genus UBA1221. The sequence continues at coordinate 174,553 of DEFJ01000002.1, forward strand.
GTAAAGAAAACTCTTGTAAACAATTGACCGGTACAGACTTGATGACTATATCCAGCATTAAGGATAACGAAACTCTACAAACCGCAAAAGAGCTGATTTATGTTGAAAAAAGAGGAATGAATCAATTTAACGGGCGAGAAATTGTTGCCTTAGCTCAATTGACACCTGAAGAGCGTGCACAAGCGGAAAAATATTATCATATACCAAACCGTTCACAACAATTTAGCGGTCAAATGCTTGCAATAATTGGGAAATATCCCCCGGAACAAATAGAACGTCTTGATAAATTGCTATCACTGGAAAACGGTGATGCGACAAATGAAGATGTATTAATACAATTGTGCAAAACAGATGAGATGCCTATGAATGACGTGGCAGAATCAATACTGGTTGGCGATGTTATGGTTATATCGAATAAGCCTAAATATATATACAATCACGTCGTAGAACTGAAAGAAAAATTCCCTGCATGTACTATCTTTTCTGCCTTAAATATTGTTGAAGAGGCAACAAAGCAAGAAAATCATCAAAAATTCCTTGAAAATGCAACAAAAATTCTTGAGCACAATACTAATGTTTCACACCTTTTTGTTGCACGAGTTGCTAAATTAAGCGATGAAAAAATACAACGTGTATTAGATTACATTGACAACGGAATAGGTAAAATTGATGCGATATCCTATGGCGAATGCGATGACGTTGATATAATAGAACACTACGAACAAGCTATATCCGATGCTAAACAGAAACGTAATCAATTGAAATCCGGCAGAGAAGATTTGACAGATAATAAACTTTTAAATTTCTTCTCGGATAACAAATATAATATTGTTAAAACAATAGATATGCTTGGTTTATCAACATTTGAATATGCCTATACTTCAAAACTGGATGGGGTTAAACGTCTTGCAGATTCTGTCTATATTCTAAATACCAATTTAAGTAAAGAAAATTATGAGCTTCTAAAACAACGATTGGCAGACAAAAGCCTTGAACCGCAAGAGAAAATTTCAAGACTACGTGCCATTGCAGGATTAATAAATCATTGTACAGAAGAAGAACTACGCAGCTATATAGAGCTTATCCGTCCTAACAAACCGACAAAGGATGAACTAAAAACAGCAAGAGAGATTTGGGCAAATCCTAAAGCAAGATTTGATGACAAATTCAATACCTTCTGCGAAACTTTTGGTATTGAAAAAGATAACCAAAAAGTTATTGACTTTTTCAACAAACGTGCAACCGTAAACGGCAAAGGCTACAAAATCTTGAATAACGTAAAAGAAAGCGACATTGCAAAATTATTAGAGGTCGAAGTTTTAAGGAAACGTAACCTTGCAGAATGGAATGAAGCAATCGACAAAAAGATTTATGATACAATAGGAGTCCCTTATTCCCCTGAGCTCTCTGCAAAATTAAAACTAACAGATAACAGATACCTTTCAGAAATTTTATCCTCTAATCACCAATTTAGAGATAATTTTGGCGAACTCGTTGATGAATTGATTGCAAAACCTGATAAAACAATTGCCGAAGTATTCAATGAAATGCCGCAAAATATTGAAACAAAACGTCAATACGATATTTTAGGCATTCCGTATGACAGATTTACAACAGCAGATAAAAATTCATATAAAACCGTAAAAGTTTCCACAGATGCAGAACAAACCAAACAAGATGCAGTAAGAAACTTGGAAGCAGATTTTAACGATCCTGCATTCAAAGCGCTGCCGAAAGAAGAAACCCAAAAAATATTCGACGCATTAGAAAAAGAACTCGGTATCAAAGCTGTTACAAAACAAGAACCTGTATATGATATCGACGGATTTATCACTGACAAAAAAGATGTTATTCATTTCTTTGACGGAGAAAAACAAATTGATTTCAGCCACTTAGAAAAAATGATGTCCTTAATTAAAAAGACAATGAACGAGAATGAATTTTGGACCAAAACAGCATCAGATGCAACAATAAACGAAAGCAAAACAACAATATACAACCACATGAAACTCCGTGACGGAGAAATTCACAATGCCTCAAAAATGAAAGCAAACGAAGAAACAGAAATTGAAGTACATCAAACTGATATGAATAATCTGTCCCATTCATTATTCCTCGGAAACCACGGTGCATGTTGTACTGCCGTAGGAACAGGTTGTAATCAATACGCAGCCCCAAGATATTGCATGGACAAATGTATTTCCGCAATAGAAGTTATGGCTGGTAAAGATTTTGTCGGTAACACAATGTGCTACTTTGCTTTTGTAGATGGAGAATTGTCCTTTGTTATGGATAATATAGAACTTAACGGTAAATATCAATACAACGACAGTATACGTGATACCTTTATGGAATATGCTAAACAGCTTTGTTCTGAAATGGGACTACCCGATATTCCTATTTATGCAGGTCCGTACAGACATAAATTCCACATGGATCCTTATGAATTTTCACCACACAAAATTACTATTATCGGTTCTACAAACGGTGACCCTACATACATAGACTTTGTAACAGGCAGATACGTAATTGACGGCGAAAAAGTAAACGATATTGAAATGTATAGAATACGATAAATCAATAATATCAATCATTTTTTTATTGTGCATTATAATGCCCTAACAAAAAACAAAATCACTAAGCAATGGTGCGTGTTAACGCACCGCATATTTGGTGCAAAAAATCACACCCCACATAACTTATATCTTGTCATCGCGAGAAAATCTTTGATTTTCGTGGCGATCCAGTATGCCGTTGTGGATTGCCGCGCTCCCGTTGGTCGCTCGCAATGACAGAGGAGTATGGTACGTGTCAACGCACCGCATTTTTTGGTGCAAAAAATCACACGCTATGAATTATTTTTTATTTTACCTTTTATTTTTGAATACAAATCTTTTGGAAACTCTATTGATGTATAATATCCGATTTTCTCAAACGGAAACGGAAATTTTTGAGTTAAAAAACCGAAAAATTTGTACAATAAAAATGCAGGAATTAACAAATACATTGTATAGGCGTATTCTAAGCCATTTCTGTAAGTTATCTCATCGACTAAAAAGTTTATTCTTCCGACAAGTATTAATAAATAACTTATAACAGATATAATTATGAAAGATGCAAATAAATTTAGCTTATCCAGTTTTTTAAATATACCAAATATTTTCGCCAAAAAATACAATGTAACAAAAGATACTGTGTATATTTCAAAAGTAAAATTATAGTCAATAATTTCATTTTCAGGATGTCTTATATTTGCATATATTAGAGATATTATTACTATAGGTAATGCCAGTAAGCTCAATGTATCAGCGAAATAAACAAAACAAAATTTCACTGTTATCAAAAAGCAAAATACCCTCAGCAGATATTCCACAATATTTTTACTTAATAATTTGTAATCCATATTTTTCTAAGTCTTTCTTTTTAATAACAATTTCGTGAATAGAGAAAAATCCTTTTAAATTGCCTTTCATCATTTGCCGTCTGCCGGCTTCGACTTTTGCATTTTCCCCTTTATTAAAATCATATGTATCAAACATATATAAATGTAAATTACCTCTTTTGTCAAGTCCGACATTCAAAAAATCTATACTTCCAAATGCATTGTGTAAAT
>DEFJ01000032.1:0-15067 GCA_002350725.1 Cyanobacteria bacterium UBA2855
TGCCAGCACCTAATTTAACAAAAAGCCAATTTGCAGGTTAGCAAATTGGTTTTTTGTTAGGGAAACCACCCAAAAGACCTTCCCCTCACGGGGAAGGTAGGATGGGGTGTTAATAATGCCAATCCAAAAGTAATTTTCCCCCTCCCCGTCCGGGGAGGAATACAGTTATGCAGGGTTTGATTTCTCGCACAAAAATGAGGTGCGTTAACACGCACCCTACTTCTATTACATATGATAATCCAAATATGCGAGATGAAGAATGTACTTATACTTTTAACAAGGATGGTAGTGCATCTTGTGTTTCACATGCTTGGGGTACAAAAACTGAATTACCAAAAGGTTCATTCATAGATAATGGTAAGGATGCGCCGGAAAAAATGGTGGAGGATTATAAGGCATATTACAATTATTGCATGTTGCAAGGCAAGAAAAAATAATGCTGGGCGGTTGATTGAAACATAAATTGCTATTGAATAATTGAGTTGTAAACTCTCCAAATATTTGGTGCGAAAAAATTACATCTTACCGAATTAGTAGTAACTTTACGGGCGTATATTGCATGCGCTCGCTATTATTATTCCCTCTTTACAATCGTTGTGGTTTAGGCTAATATTATAAGAAAAGAGGGATTTTTATGGCAGATGGGTTAAAATATAAGAGGATTTTAATAAAGATTAGCGGAGAGGCACTTTTAGGGGAACAGCAGTTTGGTATTGACCAAAACCCTGTTCAAAAAATTGCCATGGAGATTAAAAAGGCAAAAGATTTAGGTGCTCAAATTGCTGTTGTTGTCGGCGGCGGAAATATTTTTCGTGGAATGAAAAATAGTGCGAAGCTCGGTATGGATCAAGCCAGTGGCGATTATGTCGGCATGTTGGCAACTGTTATGAACGCTATTGCTTTACAAAGCGCATTTAATCAAATAGGTGTGCCTTGCCGTGTTCAAAGTGCTTTAGCTATTAATCAGGTTGCAGAACCTTATATTCGTCATAGAGCAATCAGGCATTTAGAAAAAGGCAGAGTTGTGATATTTGCGGCAGGTACGGGTAATCCGTTTTTCACTACTGATACTGCAGCGGCTCTAAGAGCTTCGGAAATTGATGCCGAGGCAATGTTGATGGCTAAAAACGGTGTAGACGGTGTTTATACTGATGATCCAAAAACAAATCCTGAGGCAAAGAAATTAGATAAAATTTCTTATGATGATATTATCAAAAACGGGTTAAAGGTTATGGATACTGCGGCATGTGCTTTGTGTAAGCAAAATAATATTCCGATTATTGTATTTGATTTTGATTTGGATGACGGCGTTTCACAAATTTTGCACTCAAAAGATATTGGTACTTATATTAGTTAATTTATAAAGAAAGAGGTTAATATGTCTGAACTTTCAAGTGAAGCTTTAGAAGAATTATTTTTATTTGGCGAAGAAAAAATGGAAAAAGCTATTGCTCAATTAAAAAGAGAATTTGGTACAATCCGTTCAGGTCGTGCAAATCCTATGATTTTGGATAGAGTAATAGTTGAATATTATGGTGCGCCAACTCCATTAAGACAAATGGCTCAGGTATCCGTTCAAGAGGGTACAACTTTGGTAATTTCACCTTATGACAAAACTGTTTTGAAAGAAATTGAAAAAGCTATTATTAAGGCAGAAATTGGTATTACACCTAATAGTGACGGTATTTGTATAAGATTACCGTTCCCGCCATTGACGGAAGAAAGAAGAAAAGAGCTTGCTAAGGAAGTTAAGAAGATTGGTGAAGATGCAAAAGTTGCAATCAGAAATATTCGTCGTGATATGTCTGATGATTTGAAGAAAATTGAAAAAGATGAAAAATTACCGGAAGACGTAGTAAAAGATAATCAAGACGAAATTCAAAAATTAACCGATAAATACGTTGGTATTATAGAAAGTTTAGTTTCAGAAAAAGAAAAAGAGGTTATGACGGTATAATGTCAGACGAGATAAAAGGTTTAAACAAAAATGCTACAAGAATGTTAACAGGATTTTTATTGGGTCTTGTTGTAATGTTATGTATAATGGCAGGCAAGCTTGTACTAATTGGGATGGTTCTTACTATTATGTTTGTGGCTACAAATGAGTATGTCAAAATATTAAAGCATAAAGGCTTTTTTCCAAGTATAAAAGTTATGATTTTGGCAGAATTTATTTTGGCGTGGGTTGCATATTATCAGAGATTTGATTTGGCGGCTCTTGTTTTAACCTTTTGTTCGATAATTTCATTTATGTGGGTTTTGTTTTGTGGTCGTCAACCATATATAGCCAATGTAGCCACAACCCTTTTAGGTATAATATATTGCGGTTGGTTTCCGTTACACATCGTATTTTTAAGACATATGAGTTGTGACAGATTTGACAGCGGGTTAGGGTTTGTTGTTTTGATGTTTACGGCAATATTGCTTACGGATATTGGTGCATATTATATAGGCAGACACTTTGGAAAACGTAAGTTGGCTCCTGTAATTAGTCCGAATAAAACTGTTGAGGGTTCAATTGGTGGTGTTGTTTTTGCAATTTTGGGTGCTTGCGTAATTGGGTATTTTATTAATTTGGAATGGTATTTTTCTGTGATTGCAGGTTTATTATGCACGGTTTTTGCGCAAATTGGGGATTTAGCCGAGTCATTAATCAAACGTGATGCCGGTGTTAAGGATTCGGGGGATGTACTTCCCGGACATGGCGGTTTTTTGGATAGAACAGACAGTTTTATTTTTACAATTCCTGTGATGTATTATTTTTGCGAATATTTTGTGTTCCATAATCAAATGATTATTGATGCAATCAGATTTTTTAGAGGTCTGTTTTAATGGTTGCGCATAGTGTCGAGAAAATATTTGGAATTAAAATTGTTTCTGAAAAAAATTATGAGCATGCTTTAACTCACCCGTCCTATACAAAAAATAAAGGTTTACCTTACGGTGAATGTTATGAGCGTTTGGAGTTTTTGGGTGATGCGGTATTAAAGCTTGCTGTATCTAACATTTTATATCGTGAATATCCTGATTACACCGAGGGGCAGATGTCAAAAATTCGTTCAATAATTGTTTCCGATGCGGTGTTAGCAAAGATTGCTGATGAAATTGGGTTAAGCAGCTTAATAATAGCTGATTCTCATGAGGTAAAACAGGGCATAAAGAAATTAGAATCTGTTACTGCGTGTGCGTTTGAGGCTGTTTTAGGTGCGTATTTTCTTGATGGTAAATTTAATGAATTATTAGAAGTTTTAGAACATCTTTTCAAAAATTATATCGTAGAGGTAGATAACAATTTTGAAAAGTATAATGCCAAGGCTATATTACAAGAATATACGCAAGGTAAAACAAAAGAAACTCCCGTATACAAGCTTGTGGAAACACAAGGCGCTGAACATAATAAAACATTTTTGGTGGAAGTTTCATATCGTGGAGAGGTTATTGCAACGGGTAGCGGCAAATCGAAGAAGGATGCAGAGCAGCATGCTGCATATTCAGCATGTGAAAAGTTAGGGGTTGTAAATGATTCAAAATAAGATATTTATATCGCCGTCTATATTATCGGCTGATTTTGCAAATTTGGAGCGAGATATTAAAAGAGCAGAAAATGCAGGTGCAGATTGGCTTCATATTGATGTAATGGACGGGCATTTTGTGCCGAATATCACAATTGGAGTGCCTGTTACGGCATCTATAAAAAAAGTTGCAAAAGTGCCTTTGGATGTTCATTTGATGATTGAAAATCCCGACAAGTATATTGAGCCTTTTGCAAATGCGGGTGCAGATATTTTGACATTCCATTATGAAGCTGTTGATGAAGCGAATATAAAGTCATTGATTGAAAAAATAAAGTCTTTTAATATGAAAGCCGGCATGTCTATAAAACCGAAAACGGCTCCTGAGGTTGCTTTTCCCTATTTAGATTATTTGGATATGTTACTTGTAATGACTGTTGAGCCGGGGTTTGGCGGTCAGAAATTTATGCCTGATTGCGCCGAAAAAATCAAGTCCATTCGCCAAAAATCTTCTGATATTATTATTCAAGTGGATGGCGGTATCAATGCTGAAACAGGAAAAATATGTAAAGAATACGGTGCAAATTCGCTTGTTGCAGGAAATTACGTGTACAAGTCAGAAAATATTATAGAAGCTATTCAATCGTTAAAATAATAAGAGTATTTATTTAAGTTGTTTTATTTGTTAAAGCAATATAAGCTAAAGTTCGACCTTAGATACATCAGTTAAGGTTGCAAAATCTATCTCTAACGCTGCTGCTATTTTTTCTAATGTAACAATGGTTGGTGATACACGTCCGCTTTCTATCTTCCATATGGCATTTCTGCTTAATCCTGCTTCAAGTGCAAGTCCTTCTTGCGAAAACCCCTTTTTTTGTCGTTCAAATTTAATTTTTAAGCAAATCTTTTCGTTTATCATACTAAAATAATATTCTTAACATTATAGTATGCTATTGACTTATTATAATCAATATACTATAATAAACATATGTTTATTATAGTAATCAAAGGCAATAGTAATGTCTAAAAAATCATATGAAAAAGAGTTAGAAAATCTTTATAATTATAATTTACAAAAATATTACGAAGAATATTTTGTTGACAAAAATCTAAATGAAGCGATACATGGCAGAATAAGAGATTGCGTATTAAAACTTACAAAGACTTATGTAGATTTTTCTTTGTTATGTGATTGTTTGGGTATAATTATTGATAATAAAGATTTACCGACTAAGTATAAAAAAGTTGCAAAAGAAACTTTAATTAGTATATATGAAATCAGGTCTGATGTAGAAAATATAGTTACAAAAATATCTGAGTCGATAACAGTGTAATAGTATGTATACGTAGTTTTAGCCATATTGCTTATATTAAGGCATACTTATCCCAACAAAAAAGAGGCTTTGTCAGCCTCTTTTTTGCATTTGATTTTTCGCAAAATAACTTTATGCTTTGCTCGCTCCCGCTGTCTTGTCTTGGATTTTCTTTGCGCTCAGATAGTTTCGCCTTTATACCTTGCGGTATATCCGGCTCAATATCTTCGCTTACCGGACTCGTTTCACTCCGTCCGTCCGAAAATCCGCTGGTCGCTCGCGTTAAACGGCTACACAAATCTGCTTGCCCTGCTGACCGCAGGGCAACCTGTTTGTTTTAGCCTTTGCTCGCTCCCGCTTTTTCGATGATTTCTTTTTCAACGTTAGCCGGAACTTGCTCGTATTTTTGGAATTCCATAGAGAATGTTCCACGTCCTTGTGTATTTGAACGCAAGTCAGTAGCGTAACCGAACATGTTAGCCAACGGAACAACCGCTCTAACAATTACGTTACCTGTATTTCCTTGAGGTTCTTGACCTTCAACACGTCCGCGACGTCTTGAAATATCACCGATAATTGTACCTGTAAATTCATCAGGGATTTCGATTTCAACCTTCATCATAGGTTCTAAGATACAAGGAGAAGCTTTCTTACAACCTTCCTTGATAGCCATTGAACCGGCAATCTTAAATGCCATTTCTGAAGAGTCGACTTCGTGGTAAGAACCATCATAAAGTTCAACCTTAACGTCTATCATTGGGAATCCTGCTAAGATACCGCCTTCAAGAGCTTCTTCCATACCTTTTCTTGCAGGTTCAATATATTCTTTCGGAATAGCACCACCGACGATTTTGTTTTCAAATACAAATCCTGCATTTTCTTCTGCCGGTGAAATTCTGACTTTACAATGTCCGTATTGACCTTTACCACCTGATTGACGGATGAATTTAGAATCTTGATCAGCGTTACCACGGATTGTTTCACGATAAGCAACTTGAGGTTTACCGATGTTAGCTTCAACTTTGAACTCTCTTAACATACGGTCAACGATAATATCAAGGTGAAGTTCACCCATACCGGAGATGATTGTCTGACCTGTTTCTGTATCAGATTTAACTCTGAATGAAGGGTCTTCTTCAGCAAGTTTTTGAAGAGCAATACCCATCTTATCTTGGTCTGCTTTTGTTTTAGGTTCAATAGCAACAGAAATAACCGGTTCAGGGAAAGTCATTTTTTCTAAGATGATAGGATCTTTTTCATCACACAACGTATCACCTGTTGTAGTGTCTTTCAAACCTACTGCAGCACAAATATCACCTGCGTATACTTCGTTTTCTTCTAATCTTTGATCAGCATACATACGAACCAAACGTGCAATACGTTCTTTCTTTCCGTTTGTTGCATTCAAAACGTAAGAACCTGAAGTAATCTTACCTGAATATACACGTAAGAATGTTAAACGACCTACAAACGGGTCTGTCATAACTTTGAATGCCAAAGCTGAGAACGGTTCATCATCAGAAGAATGTCTTTCAACTTTTGTTCCGTCTTCCAATTCACCTTCGATGGCTTTAACGTCAACAGGTGATGGCATATAATCAACAACGTTGTTCAATAGCAACTGAACACCTTTGTTCTTAAATGCTGTACCGCAAGTAACAGGAACGATTTTGTTGTTACATACAGCTTTTCTCAAACCTGCTTTTAATTCTTCAACAGTGATAGAATCAGGATCTTCAAAATATTTTTCCATTAAAGCATCGTCTTCGCCGGCGATAGCTTCAACCATTTCATCTCTCATTTGTTTAGCTTTATCTGCTAATTCTGCAGGAATATCTTCTTCCTTAATTTCCGTACCTAAGTCGTTAGTATAAATTTCAGCTTTCATTGTCATTAAGTCAACAAGACCTGTGAATTTATCTTCAGCGCCGATAGGTAATTGAATAGGAACAGCGTTTCCGCCTAATCTTGTTTTAATTTGTTCAACAACACGGAAGAAGTCTGCACCGGTTCTGTCCATTTTGTTTACAAATACCATACGAGGAACTTCATATCTGTTAGCTTGTCTCCAAACTGTTTCAGATTGTGATTGAACGCCGCCTACTGCACAAAATACAGCAACAACACCGTCTAATACACGAAGTGAACGTTCTACTTCGATTGTGAAGTCAACGTGACCCGGGGTATCAATAATATTGATTTGGTGTCCTTTCCATTCAGCTGTAACTGCCGCTGATTGAATAGTGATACCTCTTTCTCTTTCTTGTTCCATAAAGTCGGTTACTGCAGCACCATCGTGAACTTCACCGAGTTTATGAGTTTTACCTGTATAAAACAGGATACGTTCAGTTGTAGTGGTTTTGCCGGCATCAATGTGAGCAGCAATACCAATATTTCTGATTTTCTCTAATGGAGTTTTTCTTGCCATTTTCTTTTTCCTTTTTTATATTGTGTACTCTCGCTATTTATAACAATTAGCCATATTAGAATTATCCCATGAACATGGAATTTTTCAAGTTTGTATAAAGATTGATGAAGTTTTTAATTCCTCTCAACTCATTTTTCTTAATTTTTGTAAAATTAATATTTGCTTTATAACAAAATTTTTTATTTTTGTTTTTTGTACTGTGCAGGAGAAAAGTCACGTGATAATACAAAAAATAAATTTAATTTCGGATAATGTATATATTCCGAATTTTCAAAATAACAAATTGCATAAAAATCAAAAAAATTTTAATCAATGTAATGAAATTTTGCTCAACCCTAAGAATTACGTAGTTCCGTTTATGGGACGCAGAATATCGTCTATGCCTTTCGATTTGGAACAAAATAACATTTCAGAATGTTGTCCTGTAAAAGAAAAAGGTCATAGTACGGAAACTCTTTCGGGAGTTATATCTACAGCATTAGGTTATATACAGCCTGACAGACCGATTATTCTCGGCAGCTCCAACAGGAGAGAGGCGGTAAATTTTATAAAAGAAGTTTTTGCAAGTGATTTGTTTGCCGGCGATGAAGATTTAAGACAAATTATCTTTGTCGAAGATGACAGAATTATAGATAATCCTGTAATGTTTTTTACTGATAGGGATACTGGAGTTATAAGCATTATTGGTGATGCTGTAGTTGAGGATAGAGAAACTAAACAACGAATTTATCTATATAAGAATGAAAAAAATGAAATAATTCCGGAAAACGATAGCATTTTTTTCCCGAATACTGATTTACAACCTATATCACTGGCTGAATATCCGGATAAATCCGATTTGAAAAATATTAAATGCTTTGACATAGAAGAAGTCCTTGAGGATGGTTTTGAAAAAACAGGAAATATTATTCCTGATAAGTATACTCCGGCGCCTCATCCTGAGTATGTATATACCCCGGGGGAATACCCTATGTTTAAAGATATAGGCGGTAATAAAGAGGCGATTCAGCGCGTTATAGAAGATATTTATGCTCCTATGGCATTTCCTGAAATATTCGGGCATCAAATGAATAAAGGTACAATTTTAGATGGTCCTCCGGGGACAGGTAAGTCAATGTTAGGTATTGCATTATGCAATGAATTATCAAAGCGTATGGGCAAAAAAGTCTACTTAGAAAGTGTTAGCGGTGCCGCTATGCAAAATTCTGCTGTTGGCGGAAGTGAGCTTGCTTGGAGAGAATTGTTCGAGAAAGCAATTAAAAACCAACCGGCATTGATTCTTATTGATGAAATTGATGCTTGTTTACCAAAAAGAGATTCGTCGAGCAATGCTCGTTATGATAATTCCGTTGTTAATCAGCTGTTGACTTTGATGAGTGATTTGGAAAAAAGTGATAATTGTGTTCGCGTTATTGGGATGACTAACAGGTCTGATGCTATCGATCCTGCAATGCTAAGAGGCGGCAGGTTCGGAAATCTTATTTTTGTCCCGGCACCTAATCTGGAAGAATTAAGAGAAATATATGATAAAGTTTCTCAAAAATACAATATTTCTCCGGACTTTGATGTTGACAAGTTTTTACAAAAAGTTGAACGTATTAAAGGTACCGGTTCAACTTTGGCATTGACTTTAGAAAATGCAGGGAAATTTGCAAGACGTAAAAGCAATATCTATACAGACTTGCTTGATGGTAATAGAGATAGAGCTGATATTAAAAAAGATGCTGATAATGTCGTGATTACGGACGCAGAAATCTATAAGGCGCTTTCTGATGAAGAAGAAAAAATCAAAAAGACCCGAAATTCTGACAGAATCGTTATTAAAGGCTTTAGGCAATAGATTTTATCTGTCCCTATAACTGTTAACAAGTTTTGCAAAACCGTCAAACAGAATAGCGTTACCTATTGCTCCGCCGACGGCAAGTATTGCAAATAATCTCTTGTCGCTGATTTTGCCGATGTATTCTGCCCATTTTTCTTTTTTCAGGATGTCTTTGGCAAATGTCATAAAAGTTTCACGATTTTCTTTTGTGAAAGCTTTTGCACATTGTTTTGCAGTTTTTTCAAAAGTGTCGGCACGATTTTCTTTAACAAGAGCTCTTGCTGCAATGCAACCGCCTGTTGTAATAGCACCTAAAGGTAAAGCTGTTGTGATAAATCTGTTGCTGGAGTTGTCTACATTTCCGTAACTCATAATAAATAACCACCATTATTACTAACCTATTTATATAAAGGTTTTTTCATAACGGTAATTGCCATCATGTTAACAAATGTAAACATTAAGTGTAAAACTAACTCAAAAAGTCTTCTTTAAATGCATTAGTAAGTACGGCAGCTTTTTCATAAGCATCCTCAGTGCCGTTTTCTTGCAGGCGTGCGTATGCTATATCAAAGAAGTCTGCAGCTTTTTGAATTGCTTTTGGATTGTCAAGCATAGCTTTCATATCCGCCTCCACATTCTTTGCGACGGAAGCTTTGTCCGTCATTTGTACTTGAGAACGTCCGATTACAGCTTCCGGTGAAAGAGATAGGTTTTCTGTTACGGGTGCTTTTGGTTCACCCTCTTGTTCCGTTATTCCCGCAGATAGCGGAATTTCTTTTTTGATTTCAACTTTCGGGAAATTCAAATTGTTCTGATTACCGTTAATTTCTCTCATAGTTGTACCTCTTTCTGCTGAGACCTTTTACTCCCAAAGGTCATCGTTTTATTCTCTTATTTGTATTCAGTTATAAAACACCAAGATTATATTTTTTGCTAATTTGTAAAAAAAAAATTACAAAAGTTAATATTGAAATTTCCTATTACAAATTTATGTTATCATTTATTATATATCATAATAGGAAGTAATGCAAGATATGAATTTATTTAACTTATTTAACGGACTTAATATGAAGGAGGTGCTTCTATACTTACCGGATGCGGTATTTGTTGTAGAAGAAGACTCAGGAAAAATCGTTTGGGCAAACCATAGAGCATACAGGTTATTTGAAATAGAAAAAGAAGAGCTGGAAACTCTTGTTTTTGACGATTTAGTTGATCAGGGTATGAATTTAGCGTATCAATCATCAGTTAAGGATATATCTGTTATCGGTGGTGCTACGGTTAATGAAAAAGAGTTTTTTGTAGAGTTAAGTGCTAATCTTTTAGATACACAATATTTTATTACTATTCGTGACGTTACCGAGATGACACATGTCTTAACTCAAGCCGAAAAAACAGGAAGATTGAATAAAGATAAAAACTTAATGCTTACAAAATTATCAAGTGAATTTAAATCTCCGGTTCAATCGATATTAGGCTTTTCTCAAGCTCTTAATGATGGCTTGGGCGGTGAAATAAATGACAAACAAAGAAAATACGTAAGAATTATAAACAAAAACGCTACAGAATTATTGTATTTTATGGAAAAATTCTTTGAGTTTGCTCAGGTTGAATCTCAGCTTTATCAAAAAAATATGCAAATGTTTGATGTTACCGAGCTTATTCAAAATGTGATAAGAGAAAACGAAGTTACTATCGCAACTAAAAAATTAAATGTAAGCACTAATTACGATAATATTTCAAGTAAAATGATATATAGTGATGAGAATGCATTAAAGGTTATTTTACAGAATATTATTGAAATTTCGATAAGACTTACTGAAATAGGTAATATCTCAATAGAATTATTTAATCCTCCTGTAGAGGGTGTAATTGAAATGGGTATTACCCCAATAAAAGGTGCTACGGAAAATTCTTATTTAATGATAAGAATAAGCGACAATGGTATAGGTCTTCAGGAAACGGATGTTGACGGTATTTTTGAACCTTACACTCAGCTAGATAAGACAAATAAGAAAAATCTTGTTCGCTCAATATCTTTAGGCAGTGCAAAAGAGCTTGTCAGAGCCTTGAATGGTGCAATATGGCTTGAAACTGAGGTTATGAAAGGCACAATATTCAGCGTTGTTATACCGGTAGAAAACGGAGCTGTTCCACAAGATGAGTAATGTTGTATTAAAAAACGTCAAGAAAATATATGATAAAAAAGTTGTTATTGATGGCGTTGATTTAGAGATTAAGGACAAGGAATTTATTGTTCTTGTCGGTGCATCGGGCTGTGGAAAATCTACTATTCTGAGAATGATTGCCGGATTAGAAGAGATTTCCGGCGGTGAAATTCTAATTGGTGATAAAAAAGTAAATAATATTCATCCAAAAGACAGAGATATTGCATTTGTTTTTCAAAGCTACGCTCTTTATCCTCATATGACTGTGAGAGAAAATATAGCTTTTGGTTTGAAAATGAGAAAAGTCGATAAAGCAACGATTGATAAAAAAGTTAAAGAGGCTGCAGAAATTTTGGATTTGACCGAATATTTGGACAGACGTCCGAAACAGCTATCTGGCGGACAAAGACAGCGTGTTGCGTTAGGTAGAGCAATCGTAAGAAATCCAAAGGTATTCTTAATGGATGAACCTTTGTCAAATCTTGATGCCAAATTGAGAGTTCAAATGCGTTCCGAAATAAAAAAATTGCATGAAAAATTACAAACAACATTTATTTACGTTACGCATGACCAAACAGAAGCTCTTACAATGGGGGACAGAATCGTCGTTTTGGACAAAGGTCACATTCAACAAGTTGATACACCGGAAGAAATCTATAATAATCCTCAAAATACTTTTGTTGCAGGGTTTGTTGGTTCTCCACAAATGAATTTTATAGACGGTGAGCTTTTAGATGATAAATATAAGGGCTTAACAGTCGGGATTAGACCTGAAAAAATGATTACCGGAGGAGAAATAAAAAAATCTTATAGTGTTGATATGAAAGAGTTATTGGGAGCTGAAAAAATTGTTTACTTTAATATAGGAACGAGTAAGTGCTCGGCAAAATTATCTGCTGATGCTTGTATTACTGATAGTATAGAAATTTCTGTAAATCCTGAAGATATATACTTATTTGATAAAAACTCAGGTAAACGTATTTATATGTAACTTTGCTTGCAAGAAATTCAACTTTTTTATATAATAATAACCATGAAGAGAGTTATTTATATTATTTTATTAAGTGTGGTATTGCTTTTATCCGCAAATAGTCCTGTAAATGCCGGATATTTCGCAGATAGAAAAGTTGCTGCACAGCAGGCTAAGTATGAGAAAAATTGTCGTAAAGAGATTGCTGCAGTTTTTGACAAAGTTGATAAATATGCAAAAAAATACGATATAAAAGGGTTAAAATCGTTATATAGTAAATCTTTTATTGATAATGACGGTTATAATAAGGATGTATATTTCAGTTTGGTTGAAGAAACATGGCAAACTTATCCGGATATAACATATACGACAAAGATTAAAGATATAAAGTTAAACGGAGATTATGCAACTGTTGAAACAGAAGAAACTGCTGTTGCAACATCAGATGATTTGGATAGAAAAATCATTGGTGAGCTAAATTCAAAATCAAATTGTATTTATCAGTTACAAAGATTTGCAAATAATTGGGAAATTACCGGAGAGAGTGTATTGGAGGAGTTTTCTACTCTGAAATACGGTGATGCCAGATATGTAAATATGGTCTTGGAATCTCCAAAATCTATAGGTGCAGGGCAAGAGTATACCGCAACATTAAAGGTTGATTTGCCGTCAAATTATGTTGTTGTATCTTCTATAAACCAAGAAAAAATTGTTAATCCGGCTCAAAAGCCTGAAGAAAATTTTATGAAATTAAAAGAGGATCAAACTTTAGCAAGAATTTTTACGGCAAATACAGATAACGTAAATGAGTATAATGTTGCATCTATTGGTATTACGGCTTTAGAAAATGCTCCGAACGGAAAAGTAAGGGTATATATGAACGGATTGGCATTTGTAATGTCAAGAGTAAATGTTATTCCAAAAAATAATTATGCGCGGGTTGATAAAAAACCTGAAGGGGAAAAGAATGAACAACAAACTAAGTAAATTAATTTATTTGATAGTATGTTTTGGCTTTTTCTTATTTACGGATTTATTTTTTACAAGGATGTTATATCATAGTATTTCCGGTGGCTTTGCGTATTCGGGAAAACTTTTTGATGTAACTTTTGTGAAAAATACAGGTGCTGCTTTTAATCTGCTACCGAATGCAAGGGAATTTTTGATAATTCTTGCGGTGATTGTTTTAACATTGTTGTTCTTATATATGATAAAGAACTTAAAATCTATTTGGATGAAAGAAATATTTTTTATTACACTATTGTGTGCCGGTATTTCGGGGAACTTACACGAAAGAATTGTTTTAGGTTATGTAAGAGATTTTTTTCATTGCAAAGTTATAAATTTCCCTGTATTTAATATTTCTGATATATATATAAATATAGCGGTTATTGCGCTTGTGATAATAATATTACTTAAGAAAACCAAGTAAAAATGATTTATATAGCAGATGAAAATGACAATGGCAAACGTATTGATGTGAGATTGGCAGAAATTCTTGCAGATATGTCTCGTTCAAAAATTCAATCAAAAGTTAAGAGCGGCAGTATTACAGTGAATGGTGCATCTCAAAAACCGTCATACAGTTTAAAAGAAGACGATGAAATTTTTATACCCGAAAATGATAACGAAGTTGTTAAAATTGAGCCTGAAAATATTCCTATTGATATTGTTTGGGAAGATAATAATATGGCGGTTATAAATAAGCCGTCAGGCATGTTGACTCATCCGACGAACCTAGAAAAAACAAATACATTAGTAAATGCGCTTTTATATAGATATGGTGAAAATTTATCTGATGTAAACGGTGTTTTCAGACGAGGTATTGTTCATCGTTTGGATAGGAATACTTCGGGTTTATTGATGATTGCAAAAAATAATGAAACACATGAGTATTTGAAAACCCAAATTCAAGCACATAATATTGAAAAAACTTACCGAACAATAGTCAAAGGCGTGTGGGGAGAGGATGAGAGTGTAATAGATTTGCCAATTGGCAGAAATCCAAAACAACCTCACAAAATGATGGTAACAGAAACCGGCAAACCGGCAAGAAGTATTGTAAGAGTTGTAAAAAGGTATAAAGAGGCAACGGCACTTGAGGTTACAATAATAACAGGCAGAACACATCAAATAAGGGTACATTTAAGTCATATGGGGCATCCCATATATAATGATACTCTATATGGTGCAGGAAAGGGAAAAGTTAATACGGAAGAGCAGGTTTTGCAATCATTCAAATTGCGCTTTACAAAACCTTTTTCTGATGAGATAATATCGTTAGAAATTCCGACGGATGAAAAATACTTGAAAGTACAAAATTATTTTGAGGGTAGAGAAAAATGAAATTTTTAATGCAGGCGTTTGCTTTTTTAGCAATATTTGGAGTTATATATCTTGTAATAATGAATTATAGTGACACAATAACCTTACAAGTGTTGCCGCAACATTATGATTCTGTGGCGCAAACAGTTATTCATTCGACAAAGACATTTAATATTGCATTTTTGATGTTGGCGGTATTGGGTGCGGGATTACTTTCGGGAATATGTTTATTTGTCCCTTTTTATTTGATGCAAACAGAACAATTATATGCATATAAAAGAGAATTGGAAAAAAGCTCTATAAAGACAGATAGCAGCAGTTCACAGGTGAAAGTATTGCAAGCAAAAGTTCAGGTATTGGAAAAAGCTTTAAAAGAAGCATTAAAGTAGAAGTAGGA
The DNA here is from genome assembly GCA_002350725.1 of Cyanobacteria bacterium UBA2855. Classification (GTDB taxonomy): domain Bacteria; phylum Cyanobacteriota; class Vampirovibrionia; order Gastranaerophilales; family Gastranaerophilaceae; genus UBA1221. Next base: position 14,936 of record DEFJ01000032.1, read on the forward strand.
CAAAAAATACAGCTATTAAATAATTTTAAAAAAAGTATTGCAAAAAAAAAATCAGCGTTTTATAATAGAAACTGTCGGAACCCGAGAGGTAAAGACAAATTGACAACAGAATATGGGAGCGTAGCTCAGTTT
>DEFJ01000032.1:15115-24952 GCA_002350725.1 Cyanobacteria bacterium UBA2855
AGCCTCGTCGTTCCCGCCATTAAAAAGAGAGTCCGCAAGGACTCTTTTTTTAATGGCTGAAATGATAGTGGTGAGAATCGCTTTTTGCGAGTTCGGCGAAATCTTTGCAGAGAGTGTGTCAGTTTTTCGTTAATATTGGACCCTTTAAAGATTCGTATAATGCCATAATCTCTTTATTAAATTTCTGTCCGTTTACCAGTCCTGCACCTACTTCCGCAATATATTCCATTGGGTTATGCGCAGCACGTATAGAAACACTGTTTGCAACTAATTGTGTTTTTTTATCATTTTTCCACTTCTGTAATACCGGCTTGCTGTTAAGTTCATCAAGATATTTAATTGAAAAATTATCAAAACACCATTTGTGAATGTATTCGTGGTTAAATACAGCCTCCGGATAGGTAATTAAGCAAGCGTTCTCCGGTATTTTACAATATTCTCCGATTTCATATAAATACTCTCTCCAACTGGTGTTTATTGGTAAAATGTCTTCTTCTTTTTTTATCAATCCTTTATCTGCAAGGAGTCGGTAATTGTCTTTATTTTCCAGTAGTTTTTTTACCGCAGCTCTCGGTTTCCCAATGGTTAAAGAAGCAAGTGAATGATAATATGTTTCTAGCGTATCAAATAAAAATTTTTCTTTTAGCGACCAATTGGGAGTATATTCGTTTAATAGTTTTTCAAATTGTTTTCCCTTATTGTTTCTTAAAACATTTGGAATTTTATACTTACCGTCATTATCTCGTTTTATCCATTCCATAATTTCTAAAACTTTAATGTTGCACTTTATAATTTCGTCTATATTTTCAAGATAATTTTTGTTTACACAGAGTACATTTGCCGGATAGTATGTGCAAGCAATAGTTTCCGGGCTTTTGGCATGCGCAAATATAATTTCTTTGTACGGCTCTGATTTCCCGTCGGTTACTTTTAACATCCGGAACATCGATTCCTGAACTAATTTCAATATTGGCAATTCTTTTTTTTGGACACCACTGACAGGAACTTGATTAATAATTTCTACATATTTTTTGTCGGTTTTATCTATGCTGGTTTTTGAAAAGCTGGTAGAAGATATGAAAACATCAGAAGATGGGTTGCGTTCGAGTACATCGGAAATATAATTTACCCCGCATTGCACTGCGCGTTTTACTATACTAGCTGTACTCCTGAATCTTATTCCTACTAGTTGAGGTATGTTGATTTTCATAATATATCCCATTAAAATTGTACAACAAAAAATTTTTTCTTTGGTTTTATATAAATTATGCAAGTTCAATCTTCAATAAATTTTACAGGTGAAAATCATTACGGTTACCGTAGAGACGGCAACGGTATATGGCAAATTAAATCTGTATATTTTGATAATCCGCTTCCGCTTAATCGAGCGATTGATAAAATTCGTACAGATAATACGGCTATAGATATGCTTAGTGCATACAAATTTTTTGCTAAAAAAACATTGAACCAAATTTATAATGATTTACTGGCGAATGATAAACTAAAAAGTATTAAAGTAAAAGGCATGATTGACTATGGACAAACAGCGTTTGTGTTTGAAACAGAAGATGGTGATATCCTGAAAATTACAAATCGGGACCATTTTTTGGGCAGAAAACCTGAAGATTTTGATGCACCAATAAGATATCATAGTAAACTTTCTCCAAAAAGTTTTTGTCACTGTTATATAGAAGAAAAAATGTCTCACGACATTACAAAAGAAGAGGTTGAAGAAATTATAGAAAATATAAGGCAAAAGGGTTATAAAATTGTCGATTTCAGGAATGAGCAATTGGGTAAGACAAAAGATGGGCGAGTACTTTTAATAGATCCTGAGTGTGCCAGAAAAAACAATATTATAGGGCTATTAAAGCAAAAGTTTATGAAAATTATATCTTTTATAAAAATGGCAAAGTAAATTTGTTATTGTTTGTTTAACCAATTAGAGAAAATAAAAAGCGCCTTTTTTAAAGCTTCAAAATTATTTCCGTATCCTATTCTCAAGTAATTTTCATACTCAAAGGTTTCTCCCGGAAGAAGCATTACGCCAGTTTCTTCTTGTAGTTTTGAACATAGTTTTTCAGAAGGAATATTTTTATGATATTTTACAAATGCTGTTGTCCCACCTTGCGGAATAACGCTTGTGATAAGTGGTTCTTTTTCAATCCAATCAGTTAAAATCTTTTTGCCAATATTAACTTTTTCAATATTTCTTGAAACAATTTTATCTTTATTTTCTATAGCAAGCGATGCAAAATAATCGTCTAAAATCCCGACACTAATGGTATTATATTCTCTTTGGTGATTAATTTGTTTAATGATTTCTTTGTTTCCGACAATCCAACCCAGTCTTAATCCGGCAAGAGAAAAGACCTTAGATGTGCTTCCTGTTGAAATTCCTTTATCATATATATCTGCAATTGACAGACTAAAAGGATTTCCGTCATGTTTTAGTCCTCGATATACTTCATCACAAAGGATATAAGCATTGGATTTTTTAGCAATTTCAACGATTTTATAGAGCATATCATCAGGGATAATTGCACCTGTCGGGTTATTTGGATTGTTCATACAAATAACCTTTGTATCATTTCCGACAAGTTTTTCTAATTCGTCCAAATCAGGTAGCCAATTATTTTCTTCCCTTAATCTGTATGTAGTCAGATTTGCCCCAAAACTTGCGGGGATAGAATAATGCTGTTGATATGTAGGTATAATCGTGACGACTTTATCATAAGGCTCAATTAAACTCAGCATCACAAGTTGATTTGCGCCGATAGTGCCGTGAGTAATCGTTATATTATCTTCTGTTTTATTATCATATAAAGTTGCGATAGCAGATTTAAGTCTTTTTGAACCGTGAATATCTCCGTAATTGAGCTTTCGAGAAAAAATTTCTTCGACAGTACTAAAATTTTCGCCGGGAATTTCAATTAATTCGTTTATTGAAAGTGCTTCTACGCATGTATCGGCAAGGTCGTATTTAGCCCAATACTCGTATTTGTTAAACCACTCTTCTACTTTAAACCTATTTATTTTCATATAGATAATTATACCAGCAAAAAATAAGAAAAACCGGAGAAATTTCTCCGGTTTGCTACAAAAATAACCTAATACAGTAATAAATAATAACTTTACGATATAAAAACTATTAGCATAACAAAGTGTTTGAAATCAGAATCCGGTATCTTGATAACTTGTACCTTCTGTTTCATTATGCTTAATATTATATTATTTCAGATAGTTTATTGCACAATTTATCAAGCTTGCTCTCTATACGTTTCAAACGTTCTCGTTCTTCCAATTTTTGACTTTTTATTCTTATTTTTATACCTAAAAATCTTATGTGTTTATGATAATTTTGATTTTTTATTGAGAATAATTTTTGGCAAAGAGTAAGAGAACCGGTTATTTTTCTATAAAATTTGTTTGGTTTTTCAATTAACAATTTAAATAAATCTTGGTCAATTTCAGATATATCAATTCCATTATTTTTTTGATCATTGATAAAATCTTCTCTAAAAATCTTCAACTTTTCGTGTTTTTGTTTTCTGTTTAATTTGTTATAGTTAAATAAATAATTGTTAAATTTATATTTTGTATATTTAGATAAAAATTCTTTTTTTATTTCCGGATGTTTGTTTAATATATCTAAAATGTATTGATATTCAACTCTTATCCAATCAAAACCGTTTGGATTATTCGAGCTATTTGTTTGAAAGTACCTATAATGATAAAATGGCTTGTGAATTACATAAATAGTATTTGCATATATATATGTTTGAAACCAAAATCCTTGGTCTTGATATCTTGCTCCGGGGGTTTCATTATAACGAATATTATTATTTCTTAAAAACTCTGTTTTGTATATACCTGTCCATGTGTTCCTTTCCATATCGAAGAAGGACTTTTCTTCTTTAGTTCTGATTACTCGATTGTAATATTTTTCAGACCAGTCTATAAAAATATGCTTATGTTCTTTGTCTTCTGAGAATCTATAGTAATCTGCTTTTACAAAATCTACATTTGTATTAGTTGCTGTATTATACATTGTTTCGTACATATCCAATTCAATGTAGTCATCAGGTTCAACAATTCCAATATATTCTCCTCTTGCATTATCCATGCCAACATTCATGGCCTTGCCATATCCGCCGTTTTCTTTGTGAATAACCTTTATCCTGCCATCATTTGCTGCATATTCATCCAAAATAGCACCCGAACCATCTGTTGAGCCATCGTCTACACAAATGATTTCAATATCTTTTAATGTTTGATTAATTACGCTATCAAGACATTGTCTTAAATATTTCTCAACATTATATACAGGTATAATCACGCTGATTTTAGCTGTCATGACTTCCTCTTCAAATAAAAATTTATTACTTAAAATGCTGTTATAAACCCATAATACATTGTAAAATAAATCAAGTCAATATTTTTTACACTATTTCAAAATTCTATCAGACATTAAAATAAGCAGCCTTATATTTTTTGTCCTCTTGATTTTATATTTTGATTTTTTATGATTAATATATAACTGTACAAAGGAGAAGAAATGAAAATATTTGAAGAGTTACAAGCCAGAGGATTAATTGCACAGGTTACGGATGAGAATGAAATAAAAGAACTTATTAACAACGGTGGTGCAAAATTTTATATAGGATTTGACCCGACGGCAGATTCTCTTCATGTTGGTCATTTTATGGCTCTTTGTTTAATGAAAAGGCTGCAGATGGCAGGAAATACGCCGGTCGTACTTGTTGGTGGCGGTACAGGATATATAGGTGACCCTTCCGGGCGTTCCGATATGCGTTCTATGATGACTCCGGAAACTATTCAGCATAATTGCGATTGCTTTAAAAAGCAAATGGAAAGATTTATTGAATTTGGTGAAAATAAAGCTATTATGGTAAATAACGCTGATTGGCTGCTGAAACTTAATTATATTGATTTATTAAGAGAAGTTGGTGCGTGTTTTTCAGTAAACAATATGCTTAGAGCCGAATGCTACAAGCAAAGAATGGAAAAAGGATTAAGCTTTTTAGAATTTAATTATATGATTATGCAGGCATACGATTTTTATCATTTACATGAAACTTACGGTTGTAATATGCAGTTCGGCGGGGATGATCAGTGGAGTAATATGCTTGCGGGTACCGAACTTATAAGAAAGAAAAAAGGCGAAGATGCTTACGCTATGACTATTACCTTACTGATGAACAGTGAAGGCAAGAAAATGGGTAAAACAGCTAAAGGGGCTGTTTGGCTTGACCCGAATAAAACTTCTCCGTTTGAATTTTATCAATATTGGAGAAATGTTGATGACGCTGACGTTATGAAGTGTTTGAAAATGCTCACTTTCTTACCTATAGAAGAAATTGAAGCCATGGAAGATTGGGAAGACAATAGAATTAATGAGAAAAAAGAAATTCTTGCCTACGAATTGACAACACTTGTTCATGGTAAAGATGAGGCAGACAAGGCAAAAGCAGCAGCTTATGCTCTATTTAGCGGAAACGGTGACAGTGCAGATATGCCAACAACAACTTTGTCCGGCGCAGATTTGAATGACGGTAAAATCAGTCTTGTTGCGCTGCTTGTAAAATGCGGTTTATTCCCTAGTAACGGCGAAGCTAAGCGTATGATTTTACAAGGCGGTGTAAGTATTAATGATGAAGTCGTGTCAGGCTTAGATAAAATGTTTACCACTGAAGATTTAAAACAGGGCGTAAAAATTCGAAAAGGCAAAAAACATTTTCACAAAGCTATTTTTGAGTAAGCAAATTTTTATTTTATAAATCCCATACGGTTATACCTGTTATACCGTCGTGCTTTCTTCTGATTACACTGTTTTTAACAGGCTTAATTTCTATTTCTGCGGTGTAAGAAACTACGGCTTTTGTCAAATGCCCGCCTAAAAATTTAACTTCATCGTTTTCTAAATAAGAAAACATCGCATGAGTATGCTCAAAAATATTATCTTCATTGTCAGCAGAAATATTTCCGTTTATCGAAATCATTTCTAATAAACCTGTTTTATTGTGCGGAGTAAACTCATTCTTTTCAGGTATATATGTAGAAACGGTAACATCTCCGCAACCGCCTATCCCTGAAAAAGTTGCAGATAAAATTTTCTCTTTTTTGCATATATTCAATATTCCCGAAAGGACTTCATCTCCCCTGTCAAATCTTGCATAAATCGTGTCGCCGAATTTTTTATAATCCATAATTACATTGCTCCTATTCCGCGTAAAATTCCTATCATACCTTCAGCAGCTATGTCGTTTGTGACTTTGCCGTCTTTATTAAAATAATAAAAATTCATTACGCAAACAGAAATCTTTTTGCCTGTCGGTTTTATGCCAATAAACTCTCCATCGTGCGTACCTGTTAAATCCCATTTAACAGCGACCTTTTCTTCATCTGCAACCATATCGGTTATGTGCCATTGAACATCTGAAAAACCTTTCCTCATCCAATGTACTACAGATAAATAGCCTTTCCCGCCATATAGAGGTTCTGAGCTTGCAGGAGTGTAAAATGCCGCGTCAGGAGCTACAAGTTCTCCTGCAAGTTTTTCATCCGCTGTATTTATCATAATTTCAAATTTTCTCATTAATTTGATGTTTCTTTCTCTTAAGTCCATATATTTCTCCTTAACTCTGTTAATTTAATATTAAAATTCAAATATTTGAGTGTCAAGTTTGCACAAAATTTTATAAAATTGGAGCGCAAATAGTGAATTGGTCGGGTTTCAACAATCCGACAATAACTACCGACTTTATACGAATTTTAACCAAGTATGCCTAACCTACCCTTATTTTCTTCAGAGCAAACTACTCAAAAAAATACACCAGCCTCAGCTCATTCGCTCTCGAACCCATGGACAAGGCTTTGCCTTGTTGGGTTTTCATCCCTCTATATTTAATATAATAAAAGACAGGCTTATCACCTGTCTTTTATGGTGGGACCGGAGGGATTCGAACCCACGACCAAGGGATTATGAGTCCCCTGCGCTACCGCTGCGCCACAGTCCCATGACGCTTTATATTATTTAATTGTATCTGTGGCTGCGTTAGCTTGCGCTACCTTCCTCTCCTCGGAACGTTCACCGAAAGTTCCTCGTCGGCAGAGTGCCACATCTCAAAAGCTCTGTAGTTCCCTACGCTCTCTATATTATCATATAATTATTTAAAATCAAGTATTATAGATAATCAGTTATTATAATACATAATCTTTTCTTTGTTATCTTTATTGTCAGGTTTACATATAACACTTTTATCCAGCGTAAATCCGAATGTACACATGCCGTTTTCTGTGCTCTTTGCAAAAATTTTCCCTTCGTGCATTTCGATTATTTGTTTTGATAAGTACAACCCTAAGCCTGTACTTGCACTGTTATAGTGTCCCATCCCATTATTGGAATATTTTTTAAATATTGTTGAAAGTTTTTCCGACGGAATTGGAATTGATTTGTTTTCTACTGAAAATTCCAGATTTTTATTATCGTTTTTTATTGTTATATTAATTGTGCTGTTTTTAAAGCCGTATCGTATGGCATTTGAAATTAAATTATTTATAACTCTTGTTAATTGTAATTTATCAGCGCTAATATGTATTAAATTGCAATTAGTTGATATATTTATTTTTTGTGATTTTTCATTCGATAGCGGTTTTAAGTCTGTACAAACTCTATTTACCTGCTCTATAAAATCAAATGTGCAAAAATATAGTTGTAATTCGTTATTTTCGCAGCGGTATGCCGTTAATATGTTTGAAACAATTTCGGCAAGATAATTTTCTGAGTTAAGAGTTTCCTTTATTATTTCGGTTTGTTCCTTGCTTAATGTGCCAAATGCTCCGCTTAATAACAGCTTCAAAGTTCTAATTTGTGCAAAAGTAGGACTTTTTAAGTCGTGAATTAATGTTGCTAAATAAGCTGATTTTTGCTTTTCTGTTTCCGGTTTAGAAAAATGTTTATTAACTAAAAAATTCCACGCATTAACGTTTTTCTGTGAATAGTATTTTTTTATCGGAATTCCTACTCTTTTTTTATAAATTCTAAATATAAAACTTTGTGTAATTAAACAAATGCTAAGAATTAATATGATAAAGAACATTCTCCCATACCCCTTTAGTTATTTATGATAGCATCGTGTTACTGTTTGTATATTCCCCGGAAGGCTAAATGTTATTTGATAAAAAAAATTTTTTAGCGTATAATTAATCTATGCTAAGAAGGTATAAATTAAAGAAGAAACTTAAACGTATAAGCATTCTTGACCGATATATTCTAAGACAGATTATTGAGGTTTTTATCATGGGGGTATTTGTTTTTACTTCCATTATCTTTGCTTCGGATACCTTTATAACTTTGATTAAACAGATATCAATGTTCGGAATTCCTTTTAACATTGCATTTTTAATGATTGTATTGAATTTGCCGGCAGTTATCGTTATGACAATTCCTATGGGAGTTTTGTTATCAACTGTAATGACTTTAAATAAGTTGAGTTTGGATTCTGAAATTACGGTATTTAGAGCATGCGGCATCGGTATAAGTCGTATTGCAAAACCTATATTTATTTTTGCTACAGTTATGTGTGTAATGAGTTTTATTATAAATGAAACAATTGTGCCGGTTGCGACAAAGTATTCAAAAGACCTTGCTTTGTGGTCATTAAGTCAAAAAAATGTACCTGACGGGAAAGAAAATTTTGTCTTTAAAGAAATCGGTAACAATGGGATGTTAAGACGATTATTTTACGTAGGAAACTGTGAAAACAAGGTTTTATATAATATAACAGTGTTGGACAATTCCAAAAAAGATACCATCCAAGTGTTGCAAGCAACACAGGGAAAAACTTCTCCTTCGGGGTGGTTGTTCCAAAGGGGTGCTGTTTATACTATCGGTGATAGAGGTAAGGTTCTTAACACGACATTATTTGAAACATCTGATGTGAAATTCGGATTGGATTTGTCAAAGCAATTGAATAAGAATTTGGCAAAAGAAATGAATTTTACAAAATTGCTAAAATTTATAGCAAAAGGTATGTCGGGACTTGATGAAAAGCAGCGTAATGCAATAGTCATAGAACTGTATGACAAATTGGCACTACCTGTTACAACAATTGTACTTGTTCTTGTCGGAGTGCCTTTAGCGATTACGCCGCCGAGAGTGAGATATAACAGAGGATTTTTATTCTCTATTTTGATAATATTTGCGTATTATTTGATAAGAGCGCTTTCTATATCATTTGGAGAGGCAGGGGTAATCCATCCGCTGTTTGCAGCTTGGCTGCCTAATATAGTTTTGGCTGCTTTTGGCGCAATAATGTATTACAGAAAAGTTTATACTATCTGCTAAGGTAAGCATACTCCAAATTGGCAGTTGTTTATTATATTCGGTTTTAATTCTTCAGGTGAATATATTGGGTTATCTTCTCCCGAGTTCATTCTCATTGAGTCGTATCTGCGTGTCTGCTGTGGAGCAAATGTGTTAGGAGTTTGAAGTGTATTTAGCGGGTTCGGAATATATTTGTCTTGCAGGGAATTATTTTGAATTGCAGAAGCACCTCCTGTACAAGAGCTGTTGTTTATCGGACAAAGAGCGTTGGCTGACGAGCTAAGCATAAATATTATCGGTAATAAAATATAAATCTTTTTCATAATTTTACATCCTTTCTTTTTTATAAGTATGCAAAATTTGATAACTTTTATCATTCCCCGAAACGGCTAAATGAGAATACCTTATTTAAAATAATTACAGGGATTTAGAATATTAATATTGGTTATATTTTTAATATAAATAATTAATTTTTTATTAATTAAATC
>DEFJ01000033.1 GCA_002350725.1 Cyanobacteria bacterium UBA2855
AAGAAAAGAAAAAGAAATAGACATAATTACATAAAATTAGTTATCATCACAACGTGCCGATAACATATTTTATGTTAATTTTTACAAATTTTATGGTATAATTTTGATATGAAAAAAACCTTTATTACACTGTTAATAATACTTGCAGGTATATGTTCTCAGAGTTTTGCAGCTGTGGACAAAGAAATATATGAAGATTACATGGATATAATTTCAGGAAACTGCGTAATTGGAGATTATCAAGATGCAGTAAAGTATCTTGACAAACTTATATCTCTTGATCCGAAAAATACTGAATTTGTAAAATTAAAAGATTTGTTATATCAATTAGGAACAAAAAATCAACGCTCTTTTATCACCGGATACAATGCAGACTTGGATAAAGCTTTTTCTTATATCAGACAAGGCGATAGGATTTCGGCAGGTAACATATTGAAAGATGCAACTAAAAGTGGCAATTTTTGGGTATATAGCTACTTAGGAGATTTTTACAGAGAAAACAGGGATTATCCGCAAGCTGTTGCGGCATATTTCAATGCATATCAACTTGAACCATCCTTTACACAAGCTCTTTTGTCAATTGCGATATGCTACCTTGAAGCAGGACAATATGAAGCCGTTCAAGAGCCTATTAAAAGATTTATATACTATAATCAACAATGTGATCTGGCTTACGCTATACGTGCAAAATCATATTTGAATATGAGGCAACTTAATGATGCCGAAACTGAAATTGTTACCGCTCTTGCTCTTAATAACGATGAAGAATATCAACTTATTCACGCAATCATTCTATATAGAAAAGGTAACTACGCAAAAGCAATAAATATCTTAACTAAATTATCAGAAACACTTCAAACTTCCGATGTATTCAAATACCTTGGTTTTAGCTATTTGGGCAAAAAAGAGTACAGCAATGCCATGCTTAATCTTGATAAAGCAATCATACTAACTAATGATGATAAAGAATTAAGTCAGAAGTATAATGAAACAAGAGAGTTGATAAAAAATATTAATATAACAAAACTTCAAGAAGAAGAACGGCAGGAAGTAAGAAATATCTATGAGGATAAACCCGAACCAAAAACCGTTGAACCGGAAAAGATAGCACCAATGCCGACTTCTGAAATAAAAGAAGAACCACAGGATACAGATAATGACAAAAACAACAAAAAACGTAAGAAGAAAAAGAAAAACAAATAAACATGAACGCTCACTGTTCTCAAAAGCTGTTAGCGGAATGTTCACATTATTTTTGGCATTATTAATGGTATTCGGTTATCAATATTGTTTTGCAAGCGATTTAAAATTTGCACAAGTATCAGATGTACATTTTTCCACATCTAATGTGAATACGACATTCAAACTTACAGCAGAATCTCCAAAAATTTTAGATGATGTTGTCAGCCAAATTAATGATATACCTGACGTAAATTTTATAATGTTTACAGGCGATTTAATAGATAAACCTTTTGAAAAGGAATTAAATGCAGTTCTACCTCACGTGAATAAATTAAAATATCCTTGGTATTTTACTTTTGGAAATCATGACCCTTGTGTTGGGGGATATCTGACAAAAAAATTGTATCTTGAAATTTTGAGAAACAATAATAATAATTTTACGGCACAAAAGCCTTATTACTCATTTGTTCCACAAAAAGGATACAAAGTAATTGTTCTTGATACGATAATCGATACAAGAATAACTTCTAACGGACAAATTGACAGCGAACAGGTAAAATGGCTTGATGAAGAATTAAGCAAATCGAAAAAAGATATTGTCCTGATATTCATGCATGTGCCTATTATTGAACCATTTCCAAGCGAGGGACACAGACTTCTTAACGGCGGTGAAGTTCAAGCATTAATTGAAAAATACAAAAACCCTATAGCAGTATTTCAAGGACACTATCACGCAAGTAAAATTACGCAACATGAAAATGTGTTGTATGTCAGTTCTCCTGCATTAGTTTCTTATCCATGTGCTTTTCGTATAATTAGCATTAAGAATGAGAAAAGAAAAGTTGTTTTTAATATTCAACAGAAAAGTACTCGAGAAGAAAACTTGCTAAACTTGGCAAAAATGATGGTCTTTTCCTCAAAATTATACACAGGTAAAGATAAAGACCAAAACGGAATATATGAAATAAAAAAGAAAAAATAAGAGGTTATATAACATGGGCGAATTTAAAATTAAATTTAGAGGAGTAAGAGGCAGCTATCCGGTCGTATCAAAAGATGTGATGAAATATGGAGGTAATACCTCCTGCGTCGAAGTTCATGCCGGAGGGCATTTGATAATTTTAGATGCCGGAACAGGTATGATAAATTTAGGAGATGACTTAACACAAAAATATATTATGTCCGGTTCAAATAATGATGACCGAACCCCGATTAAAGCCGTTGTTCTGCTCTCTCATATTCACCACGATCATATTCAAGGTTTTACATTTTTCAGACCTCTGCATATTCGCTCAACTGTAACAGATGTATACGGAAATGTTAATTACAATGAATGCTTATCCGATGAGCTTGCAACCTTATTATTTGGGAAATCATTCCCGTTAGATTTAGGAGATATAGCAGGGAACTTAAACATCCATGATATCAATGAAACAGATGCCATTATTTTAAGAAAAGGTGAATCCCCTATATTAAAACGCATTGAAACCGAAAATGATATTGAGGCTAAAGATGAAGATGTTGTTATCACTTGCTATCGTTCGTATGCACATCCGCAAGAAGGTGTTTTAATATACAAAATCAAATATATGGGCAAAACTCTTGTATACGCAACAGATAAAGAAAGTTACCACGGCGGAGACAGAAAACTTGCAAATTTTGCAAGAAACTGTGACTTAATAATCCACGATGCGCAATATACAACTGAAGATTATATGGATTCTTTCGTTCCTAAACAAGGATACGGCCATTCCACTTTTGATATGGCAGTAGAATGCAGAAAACAACTAAATGCCAAACAGATGGTATTTTTCCACTATGATCCTTCTTATAATGATGAAAAACTGGATATTATAAATGAGCAATATAAAACTATTGATCCTGCATCCATTCTTTCATACGAAGGATTGGAAATTAATCTTTTATAATTATATAAATAAATATAAGAGGTTTATTTATGAAAAATTTATATGTAATATCTTTGTTCATTATATCTGTACTATTTTCGGGATACAAAATGACCGAAAGTTATGTCATTGACTCTGAACAAAATGCATACATACATAATAACAAAGGTCTTATTCATTTAAAAGAAAACTCATATTATCCTGCGATACAAGAATTTAAAATTGCAATAAGCTTATCCCCAAATGTTCAGGCAAGCTCCGTATTTTACAATAATCTGGGGGAATGCTATATGAAACTCGGGCAACCCGATATGGCACAAGATTGCTTCGAAAGAGCCTTGACTCAATTTTCACTAAATTTTAAATATTATCAAAATCTTGCAGAATGCTACACCCAACTGGGATACGCTGATGAACAGATACAGCATTCCTTATCAGATTCAAATCCTTTAGGAATAATACTTAGAGGACTTTTATATGAGTTAAAAGGAGATAATGTAAAAGCCATAACAACTCTTGACAGTTTTGTAGCAAAAGAACCTGATTTAATTATTACGGATGCAGTTAAACAACATATCCAAGAATTAGTTAAAAAAACATATTAATTTCTATATAAATTATTTTATTAAAATTTCTTTTTATTGTCAGAAATTTCTGTCCAAACTACCGTTAAATTTAAAGGAGTTTCAATGCAAAACGGATTATTGCCAACACATTCAAAATTGGTAGCTTTTAAAATTTTATCATACTTATTTATCATATTATAGAGGGTTTTTGTATAATTTAATAAATTCATTGTTCCATCTCCCCCCACATTATTTACTACCATTAAGATAGTTAAATTAGCCAAAAGTATAAGTTTCAATCTTAACATATTAGTAAATATAATATATGTGTAATATAATTAGTTTAGAGATATGATAGTAAAGAAATTAGTAATAGGTTTAGCGTTAGGTTGTACCGCCATATTATATGGCGGCTATCTTATTGGTGTACCTGTAATTGCCAACAATCAAAACTTTGAAAATTTTGTCGAACAAAATATCCAAAAACAAATGGGATACAAAATAGATTTTATAAACCCTAAACTAAAATCAGGAATTATTCCATCTATAACATTTAGAGCAGAAGAAATAAATATTAAAAACCCTGATGGGACAAAGGTTTTTCAAGCTGACAATCCATATCTCAAAATACAGTTATTTCCTCTTTTAAGGAAAAGAATAGTTATCAGAAAATCCGGAGCTGATAATCTTAAAGCACAATTGGTATACGGAGAAGATTCTCAATTCTATATCGGGCAATACTTAATAAAAACTCAGCAAAACAAAGATTTTATACTCCAAAGACTTTCTGCAAATATTGGCAAATATAATGTTACTTTAGATGACAAAAAGAATAATAAATTATTGGAATTTGACGGAGATTTTTTATCGTTAAGAAAGTATAAAAGAAATAAATATGTAAGCGTTACAACCAATACAAGACTACATTCGGGAAATCAAGTATCTCTTATAGACACTGACATAGAGCTATCTCTTCCGATTAATAAAATTTCAGAAGATAAAATAAATATCAATGCAAAAATTGAGAATTTAGATTTAGCAGATTTTTCATCATACGCATACTCTCTGACTAATGGCAAAATCAAAGAATTAAGAGGACTTGTAAATTATCACGCAAACACAACAAAAACCTCAGGACATAAAAATATAAAATCTGCTTTAAAAATTGATAAACTTGGAATTATACAACACGACAGAGCATCTTCAATTTATTCCGATTACATTTTAAACATTGATTCTGACATAAATATTATAAATGACGGAGTAAAAATTAATTCTCTAAAAATTCTTTCCCAAGACCTTGATGCAATGGCTTCAGGTTGGGTTTATAAAACTAAAGAAAAATTTCCGCGATTAGATATAAAAGCTACCGTAAATAAGGCGAGCGGAGAAACCTTATTACCGTTATTCCCAGGAGAAGAAAATTTAAATCCTGATTTTAATTTTTACAAATTAAAAGAACATATGATATACGGTCACGGCACAGGATATATGGAAATTAAAGATGAAGCAAATTACCCTAACTTATACGGTAATATTCTACTCAAAGACGTATATTTAAAAGAACCGATTAAAGATGCCCCTCAAAAAGGGATTGTCAAATTGAACTTTAATAAACATACAATGAATATCGATGTTCACGTTATGACAAATAAAAACGAATGGGTTGATGTTGTAGGAAGTTTTAAGCTATTTAGAGATAGAGTTTCAGATATAAAAGTAAAAACCACAAAAAATATAGAACTTGTAAAAGCAAAAAAAGTTCTTATGCCGTTGAAAGATATTTTTAAATTTGAACTCGGACCTGTACCAATGATGAACATTGATGCCGGATTAGGCAACGCAGATTTTAGGATTGCAGGCTCAAAACTGGAACCACATGCGTGGGGCACAATTAATTTTAATAATGCTATAGCTTCATTTATAAAAATCAATAATATGGATGTGAAAAACATCTCAGGATGGGTAAAACTAAATGATGAAGATGTTACATTTAAAGCAAATTCGGCATATTTGAACGGATTACCGGTAGATATAAGCGGGAACTGTGATTTAAGGGGAAATATGTCTGTTGATGTAGTCGCTGACGGACAAAACTCAACAAATTTATTCAAAATTATTAATACATCTCCTATATTAAAAGAGTTACAAGGTATGCTAAAACCTATAACTTTTGCTTCAGGAAAAACAAAAGTTATATTAAATATCTTCGGACACGTGGATAGAGGCAAAGAGCCGGTATTCAATAAGGATTTATTTGCAAAAGGCTCTGTCGAATTTTTCAACAATGTTATGACATTTTTCCCACAAAAAGTACCTGCCTCTGATATCAGTGGAATTGTAAATTTTGACAAACAGGACGGGAATTTTAATATTAACGCAAAACTTGTCAACTCACAAATTTCAACAAACGGAGTAATTAATAATAAAATATGTACGGCAAATGCTTATTCAAATAAATTTAATGCAGGAGATTGGTGGCATATTGCGCGTCTGTTTTACGGTAAAAAGATACCGCATATTCCGGGAATAAATACTATTAGCACATCCTTTTCGGGGCACTACAAAGGTGCTGTTAATCTAAACAAATTTGACTACAGCAAAATAACCGCTAAAGGAAAAGTATACAGCAACATTGGCTCAAAATCTCCTATTATAGTAAATAACAGCGACTTTGATATAAGAAACGGTCATTTTCATATTTCACAAATCTTGGGTGCTTTAAAAGGTAATCCGTTCAATTTTCAGGTTGATGTCGATAATATAATGACTGAAAAACAAATATATAACGGATCCGGTTCAATGAAAAACTTTGATATATCTGTATTAAACGACCTAAAGTTACCGGAATATCCACAGTTGAAAGATTTTGATGAATTTACCGGAAACATAGATATTGCTTCAAAAATTAGAAATAATAAACTTAGAGTATTTATTCAGCCTGCAAACAGCTCTGTTGTATACAAACCTAAACGAGTTAAAATTAAGTTTCAAAGCGGCAATATATTATTTGATACTGACGATTTAAATTTAAATAAATTAACTGCATACTTTGGCGAAATGCCGGTATTTCTCAACGGAAAAATTAAAAATATTTTATCAGATAATCCTGATTTTAATTTATATGTTAATGCCAAACCTTCACAAGAATTTTTCGATCAGTTTTATAACTCCAATACAGTATACCCAATAAAACTCAAAGGGGACGTAATGCTGGTTTCAAAACTTAACGGACCTCTTAACAGACTAAATGCAAAAACAGATATAAAACTTGATGAAAGCTCCTCTTTATACTATATGGGAGCATCAATCGGCGACTTGATAAATCCTGTTAATATAACAATAGACAGTATATCCGGTAAAGATTGGATAAGGTTGAATAATTTTAAATATGATAAAATTATTTCTTCTCAAAACGGCAAAAATAATCCTAATACCCAGCTCAAAGCAAGTGGCAATATTAAGCTTTTAGCAAATAATAATATGAGATTTAACAACTTTAAAATAAAGACGGAAAATCCAACAGATGCTAAAATTTTCAATATTTTGTTCAAAAAACCGTTTATGAAACAAGGGGTATTTAATTCAGATGTTGTTATAAACGGAGAAGCAACAAACCCTCGTATTCTTGGAACTCTGGATTTAACAAGTATTGATGTTCCTATCGTTGATGCCTCTGTTAAAGATGTAAGCTTCAATTTCAAACAAGATAACATCTTTGTAAAAGCAAAAAGCTCTATATTAGATAATAAAATATTGATAGATGCAGCTGTTAAAAATAAATTAACCCCACCATACATTATTAATAACATAAATGTACATTTTGATAATTTAGACTTTGACGTTATTTCAGATGCAATGCAAGATTATGATGCCACACTATATAAACAAAAAGTCGGCGTTAATGAAAGTACAAAAGAATTTAATCCAAAACAAATTATTGTAAAAAACGGAACATTAAAAGCAAATACGCTTAAAATAAAAAATTTAACCGCAGAGAAACTTATTGCACATTTTCACATTAATAATGATGCTATTGCTAAGATTAAAGATTTTTCAGTTCAAGTTGCCGGTGGTGAAATAAACGGCAATATGCAGTATAATATAATAAAACATCACCTTGCATTGAATACCTTTATGCATAATACCGACGCTCAAAATCTGGCGGATAATCTTTTTAATATGAAAGGTCAGCTGTATGGAAATGTAAACGGGAAAATGAGTATTACCTGCAACGGAACAAGTGATATTCAATGTATGAACTCCCTTAACGGGAATGGAGATTTTACGGTATCTGACGGCAGAATGCCTAAACTCGGTTCACTTGAATATCTTTTAAAAGCTACAAATATTGTTACAAGCGGCATTACAAGAATTTCAATAAACAACATTATTGAGCTTATTACACCATTAAAAACCGGTAATTTCAAAAGCATAAAAGGTAAATTCTCGCTACACAACGGTATTGCCAAAAATATCGAGATTTTTTCAAAAGGGAATGACTTAAACCTATACCTGAGCGGTACTTATAACATAGAAAATTCAATAGCCCAAATGGAAGTTTACGGAACACTATCCAACAATTTAACCTCAGTATTTGGTAAATTGAAAAATTTATCGCTTAATACCCTACTTAACACAATACCATTTTTAAATAACAGTGAACAATCCCCTGAAATAGAAGCAAAAATTAAAAAAATACCTAGAGATGAAAACTTTAGTATATCAAGAATTTTTGCAGCAGAAATTAATGGTGATATCAATGGCTTAAATTATGTAAAAAGTTTCAAATGGGTCAAATAACAATAAGCTAATAATCATAGCCTTGCTCTTCATCTGCATCTAAACCAAACTTCAAATAAAACCTATCCCCTTTTTGAATTTCTAACTCTTTACCTGATTCAACGTATGAAAGCAGCGAATTTTCATAAACATTTTTGCCTGCTGATTTTAATCTGTTACCTTCTTCATTTTGAACAGCACCCTGAACAGCATTTACCCCAAGACTTATGCCTTTAACAAAATGACTACCCACGGTAAGCACTGCACTTTTTGCCATTTTGCCTTTATCTATTGGTAACGCATATTTTCCTTCATATCTGTCTTTGAATTTATGTTCCACGCCGTTTTCATCGGTATAATATTCCGGAATAAATGAAAATTTAGCATTACGTTTTAATCTTGTAGGCCTCTTAACATCTACAATTTTTCCTGAAATAACATAACCCTCTAAAAGATTAACACCATCATACAATACATTTTCAGTAAGCTTTACCTGCATAGCCTTTACAGGTTTTATACTTGAAAAAGGAGTTAACGCTTCAACCTTAAGAGTATCTGCATTCGCCGGACTAGCTAATATTATACATGCAGCCATTGTGCCTATTATGGATTTTATAATATTTTTCATTTATACCTCATTTGCTAAAAGCAGGTGCCATATATGTGACACCTGCTTTTATTATATTATTTATACTTAAATTTTGCAATTATCTTAAAAATTCACCGTTACGATTTCTCAAGATATTGTTTAGCGGCATAGCCGGATTGTATCTGTTAGTTGAATCCATAGTTCCAACATCAGTAATCGGCAATCCCGGTAATCTTCTTGCAAAAGGTCTTTGAGATTCAATAGTTTCCGGTGCTGTTGTATCAATAACCAAATTAGTTGGTGTTTCAGTTACATTTTGAGGCATATCAACCTGTTTTGGAATAACATCTTTGAAATTCAAAATAAACATCTGTCCCGGATTTACGGTTATATTGGAACCTTGAGGAAGCCTTGTAGCAACACCGTTATTTACATACCCTTCCAAAACCCCATATGTTTGAGGGTCAAAACTGCCTTCTTCATTATGAACATTAATAAAGCTATACGGAACGAATGCTAAAGAACCGTTCTGCAAAACCATTTTACCTTTTACTGTGTAACCTTCAAACAATACAATATCATCAGTTACTTGTATATTACTATTAATTCTTAGCGCAATTTCAGCCGGAGGATTTGCACTATTAAACGGTGTAATTGCCGTTACCGGTACATTTTTAGCTAACACTTGTCCTGCTGACAGCGCCATAATTGCGGTTAAACCTATTAAAAATTTTTTCATACCATTGCACTCCTAGGATATATTTACTTATACCGCAAGTGTACCATGGGAATTGAAATCCGTCAATATATAATGTTTATTTAACCATACTAATAGTGTATATATTTTTTAAGTAATTATAATATTTCGATAAATCTGTTCAAATTTACCATAACGTCTTTGAACATTGGTATAGGCAAACTCTGTTTTCCGTCTGAAAGTGCATTTTCAGGGTCATTGTGAACTTCTATCATAACACCTGCTGCACCGACGACAAGTCCTGCTTTTGCCATTGGTTCAATTAAATATCTTTGACCTGTACCATGGCTTGGATCAACAATTATTGGTAAATGCGAATATTTTTTAATAACAGGAATTGATGCAATATCCATTACATTTCTTGTAAAATCGCTATCAAAACTTCTTATTCCGCGTTCACAGAGTATAACCTGACTATTACCGTTATACATAATATGCTCAGCTGCAAGTAAAAATTCTCTTATTGTACTTGCCAAACCTCTTTTTAAAATCACAGGTTTATTCGATTGACCGACTGCTTTAAGAAGTTTAAAGTTTTGCATATTTCTTGCACCGATTTGTAACACATCTATATAGTCAGCCATCAGCGGTAATTCAGTAGCATCCATAATTTCACTGACTGTAAGCAAGCCTGTAGCTTCACTTGCAGATTTTAAATATTTTAATGCTTTCTCTTCATAACCTTGAAAATCGTATGGGGAAGTCCTCGGCTTAAAGGCTCCGCCTCTTAAAAACTGACCTCCGGCCTCTTTAACTGCAGTTGCAACTTCTAATAAAGCATCATAACTGTCTTCCACAGAACAAGGGCCTGCAATCACAACCGGTTTATTTTTCCCGCCAACTTTTACCCCATTCTTAAATTCAATAACAGTATCTTCTGTTTTTCTGTCACGAGAAGCCAATCTAAACGGTTCGCGAATAATTTTAACTTCTTTAACCCCGTCGAATGCTGCAATCCTTCCGGGTGTAATTGTAGTCTTATCACCTAAAGCATCAATTACTGTATGAACTTCACCAATATTATATCTGACTTTAAAACCGTTATTTTCCAAAAAATCAATAACACGTTGAGATTGCTCTCTTGTGGAATTGGTTTCCATAATTATAATCATTTATGACTCTCCTGTATTTATATTTTATACGACGGAGCATAACACAAACAAGCAACGGTTACAAATTTATATAAGGTTACACTTCCACAGCAGTTTTTATTTTACCGGCACCCTCAAACAAAATTTCCGTTTCATTATTGTCAGCATCTGCAAATATGACTTTATGCTTCTTGGCATCGTTATCAATATTATCTATAATTTCTTTTATTTTAATATCAGCCATATTTTACTCCTTTTTACCAAATTTTAACAGATATAACAATTTTAATCAATTAGTATAAAAACCGTAAAAAATTTATTTGCCATAATTTCACATTATTTACTGCTTTTTTGAAATAAGTTCCTTAACAAAATCCGAAATTGCATAAGCATCGACCGTTCCGACCATTATATTAAAATCCTTAATCTCCTCTTCCAATTCTTCTTTCATATGAGCAAGCAAACCCGGAATTATAATTGTACGATTTTTTACTTTTGATGAAAAATCCCATTTTTTTAAAGTATTTGCAACCATTTTGGCTGTAAATTTTTCCGCAGACCAAGCAGTTAGCACACTCATTCCATCTGAGGGTACCACAATTAAATAGGATGGTACAGGAAGATTTTCCAACTCATTCGCGACAGCAAAAAACGTAAGTGCAAAATTTGTTGTCATAAATATTAACGAATTTTCATCCGGATTATTAAATTCATATATTTTGGGTTCAACTTGGAGGGGTTTTTGAGGGTCAGTAAATATATTTTGTCTTAATGTCATAAGAGTTGAAAATATACCCTCGTCAAACTCATCAAACAGCAACATATTTGCATATTTACAAATATAGAATGCCCCTTTTGCACAAATTTCATCACGATTTTTACATTCTTTAAAATGCACTGCCACCGGATTTGAATATTCTTCTTTTTTATCATTTACGGCACTTGTTCGAATTTCAATCAATTCTTTTGAAACATTTTCGAAATTATTATCCTCTATAATCTTAAAGTTCAGATTTACAAATTCGTCGTATGAAATAGAATTTATAGAAGTTTCAGGTTTTTCCGAACCCTTAAACACAATCAAATCCACACGTAATGTTTCATCTATTCGGCGAATTTCAAAGTTTTCAACTCTATTTAATATATCTTTCCAATTGGATTTATTTATGTCAATCAAAACCGCAAGAGCTGTTTTGTTAATAAAAGTTTTTTCGTGACGGTATAAAACAGTTTCTCCGCCAATTTTTAACCCGTTTATTTCTACGGTTTTTTGCGGTTGCTTGCTTGAATATTCTAAATCAGACCTTAACTCATTCGGAATATACGGACAAGCATTTAATTCTGCCTGCCCTTTAGCCAATTTCATTGCATAAACCATACATGTCGGACATCCGCATTTTTTACAATTAGAATTTTCTGCCTTTTTTGCGGCGGGAAGATATTTAAAAATTTGTAATCCTGATAACGCCATTATCCCACCAAACCTTTCATTACCGATATATTGGGCGGATAATTCATTACTATAATATTTGCGCCACACGCTTTTAACGCAGATGCCGTTGTCAATTCAAAAAATCTTGCTCTATCACTTAACAAACCCCAACTTGAGCCGTATTCATCCGACTTTGCCTCTTTTGTTTTTAAGGATTCATTGCACCCGAAACTTATTAAAGGCATATTTAGATACTTATCACCCTTTAAACCTTCAAGCTTGACTTTTTCCATTATACTGTAACCGTATTCTAAACCGTATCCTAATGCGCCTATATCAGTATCAACCAAAATATTATCCAAACTCAACCCTAAATCAGCAGACAAAATATTCAATTCTTTAGCCAAATTTATATCAATAGGACTTTTTAACACGACAATATGATTACCCTTAATTACACTTGGAATAATGTCCTTATAGGTATTTTCATTAGCATTATTTATGATAACCATTCTATCAAGTTTATTAATTAAAATCGGCAACAACACTCTGTCAATTTCATCATTGCCTGCACCGGAAAGCATTAATGGTTTTGTAATATCAGGAAAAAGATTGACCATAATGTTTACAGCCTTATCAACCTGTTCAATACTTTCAATATTAAATTTCAATCCTAAAATATCACATTCGCTTGCTTGTGCTTTTTTAATAATATCTTTCAAATTAACAGAATTGTAATACTCCTTTGCAATTGTGCAAAGACTATTAATATTAAAAACAGGTATCTCTAAAACATATAAAGGATTGAAAATCGGGAAAGAATTTTCTCCCCCGATTTTTATCCCATTAAAATTTATCTCTCTTATTGAATTAAGCGTTGTTTCTTTCACTTAGCACTCTATTCATTATTTCTTCAAATTCTTTTTCGTCTATCGTTTCTTTTTCAAGCAACTCTCTTGAAATTGCCTCAAGCATATCACGATTTTCCCTCAAAAGTTGCTTTGCAAGCTCATATCTTTCTTCAACAATCTTTCTAATTTCGGTATCAATCTCAAATGCGATCTGCTCGGAATAATCTCTTTGATGCCCAAAATCACGACCCATAAAGACATTATCCTCATTTTTGCCGTATGCCATATTACCTAATTTTTCAGACATGCCCCACGCTGTAACCATTTTTCTTGCTGTATTTGTAACATTGATTAAATCTTGAGAAGCACCTGTTGACACTCTATCTATACCGTAGACTATTTCTTCGGCAGCACGACCGCCTAAAGATACGGTAATTTTTGCCAACAATTTTGCTTTAGTTACATGTACCTTTTCATCCTTTGGTCTTGTCCATGTAACCCCAAGAGCCATACCTCTCGGAATAATTGATACCTTATGTAATTCATTTGCATCTTTTAACAGTTTATCAATCAGAGCGTGACCGACTTCATGATATGATGTAAGCTCTTTATCTTCATCGGTTAAAACCTTGCTCTTCTTTTCGACACCGGCAATAACTCTGTCTATGGAATTATCAATGTCATCCATTGAAATTTTTGTTTTATTATTGCGAGCAGCAAGTAGAGCCGATTCGTTTAGTAAATTCTGCAAATCAGCACCGGTAAATCCCGGAGTACGTTTTGCAAGTACCTTTAAATCAACATCATCATCAAGCTGCTTATTTTTTGCATGAACTTTTAATATTGCTTCACGACCCTTTACATCAGGAGCATTAATATATATTTGTCTGTCAAATCTCCCCGGTCTTAATAAAGCATTATCTAAAATATCAGGTCTGTTAGTAGCTGCAATTACAATTATATTTGTATTTTCATCAAACCCATCCATCTCAACCAATAATTGATTAAGGGTTTGTTCTCTTTCATCATGTCCGCCGCCTAAACCTGCACCACGCTGACGACCGACGGCATCAATTTCATCAATAAATATAATACAAGGTTGATGTTTTTTAGCCTGCTCAAACAAATCACGAACACGGCTGGCACCAACACCGACAAACATTTCAACAAAATCAGAACCGCTTATTGAAAAGAACGGAACTCCTGCTTCACCTGCAACAGCTTTTGCCATTAACGTTTTACCTGTTCCCGGAGGTCCCACAAGTAATACACCTTTTGGAATTCTGGCACCTAATTTAATATATTTTTCTCCGTTTTTCAGAAAATCTACAATTTCTTCTAACTCTTTTTTCTCTTCGTCAATACCTGCGACATCCTTAAAAGTTGTCTTAACTTTACTGTCAAGAAGCATTTTTGCTTTGCTTTTTCCAAAACTCATAGCTTGAGAGCCGCCGGCTTGAATACTTTTTGCAAGAATTACAAGAAAAATTATAAGAAATAACGGCAGCAGCGCACTACCCAATAAACCTAACATCTGAGCCGATTCAGACGGTTTTTTTACGGATAAATCAACACTTGCCTTTTCCAACTTGCCCATAAGGCTATCATCTTTTGGAGTCAAAACTTTGTATTGAACCTGCGGAGGTTTTTTGTCAACGACAAACGGGCTTGCCGGAAGGTTATCTTTCTTTGCAGTTTCTTCTTGTTTTGGTTGATTTTTAGGAACAGCAATCAGGTAGTCCTCTGCTTTTTCAACTTTCTTAAATTCGCCTTTATCTAAACGCTGTAAAAAGTCTGAATATGAAAGCTCCGTAGTGGTTGTCGTAGGACCTGACATAAAAACTGAAGATATAAATACCATAGCTATTATCGCTAAGACTATATACATCCCTGCAGATTGATTTTTATTCATTAATTATCCCTCATTAAATCTTCTTATTACGACAATATTATATATTAAAGACAAGTATCATGCAAGGTAATCATTTAATTACCACCAAAAAGATAATTTCTTACCCGTTTCAAACACATTTTAAAGGTGGAGTAAAGTATATAAAACAGAAGTTTTATATTTAACGGTTCAGATTTTAAAATCTCTATGTATGCACATATATTAGCAAATTTAAATTTTATTTTTCCATCGGCATTAATATAGCTTTTTTCGTGTTGACGCCATTTTGTAAGTTTTTCATCAACGTAATAAAAATCAGTTTTTCGTGCAATTTGAATATATAAATACCAATCCAACAGTTTATCTATCGGGGTATTAAAATCGACACTTTTAAATAAATCTCTTTTTATAAATACTGATGACATAGTCAAAACAGGATTTTCAAAACCAAAAACGTAAAACATATTTTTCGGATATTTTCTGTTAATGTTTCTTTCAATTAATTTTGAAAATTTCTGTTTTGCATAATCCAAATTATCACCCGAAAATTCTACATTATTATATATAAAACCAACTGAAGAATACTGTTTTGAAATATCAATTTTCTTTTCTAAATAATCCAAATCCCAAACATCATCACTTTCCAAAATAGCTATCCAATTACCCGAAGCTGAAAGTATCGCCATCTGTAATGAACAAGCCAAACCCTGATTTTCTGTATTTCTGATTACTTTTATTTTATCATTTTTTGCCGCATATTCAGAAATAATCTGATAACTGCTATCTGTTGAAGCATCGTCAATAATTATCAGTTCAAAATCTTGAAATGTCTGATTTAATACAGAGTCAATCGCCTCTTTAATATATTTTTCATAATTATAACTTGTAATAATAACCGAAACTTCCATATTCTGATTTTATCATAAAAAGAGAAACGCTGCGATAATCTTACCGCAGCGCCCCATTATTTCTCTCTCCCTTATTATAGTCTGATACTTTTTGTATCAAAATCTTATGAACAACCTGAATGCCCGCATGCCGGACAAATAAAACATCCTTCAGCCATCTCTATTGTGTTACCGCACTCAGGACATACTACTTTTTTAATTTCCCCTGTCGGGTTGTAATCTTGAATATTCTCAGTAGCCAAAGAAATATTCACATTAACTGTTTTCGGTTCATCTTTTTTAGTTTCCAAGTTCATAGGCTGAAACTGCCTTGAATTATTTCTATATACCGTAATCCCTTTCAAATTATTTTCGTATGCCAAAATATAGGTATTTTTTATATCTTCATGAGTTGCACTTTCAACAAAATTGACCGTTTTAGATACAGCATTATCTGTATGCAATTGAAACGCAGCTTGCATTTTTACATGCCTGTAAGGAGAAATATCATGAGCCGTTACAAATAAATTTTTAACAAAATCAGGTAAATCATCAATATGAGAAACCGAACCGCTTTCTGCAATTTTTGCCATTAATTCTTCACTATACAAATTATGCTCCATCATATATTTTTTAAATATAGGATTTACTTCAAGCATCCTTGTATTATCCAAAATCAATCTTGAATATACAAGCCCGAAAATAGGCTCAATTCCGCATGACGCCCCTGCAATCATAGAAATTGTACCCGTCGGAGCAATGCAGGTTGTAGTAGCATTTCTTATACCAAATTTCTCAATTTCACCATCTAAATCCGCCCACATTTCATCACTTATTAAACCTGCTGATTTTCCCAAATATTTGTTATACAAATATTTTTTGCCATCATAGACACTTCCGGAAAAATTATTAAATCTTCCGCGTTCTTTTGCTAATTCAACAGACTCCCGTTTTGAGGCATAATCAATAAATTCCATTACCTGAGCTGCGATATGCTCTCCCTCATCAGAATTGTAAGAAACCTCTAATTTCATAAGCATATCTGCCCAACCCATAATGCCAAGTCCTATCTTACGATTATTCCCAACCATCTGAGCAATTTGTGGCAGAGGGTAATTATTTATTTCAATTACGTTGTCTAAAAATCTTATTGCAGTTTTTGTAACATCCCCAAGTCGTTCCCAATTAATACGTGCCCCGTTTTCATCCAAATCAACCATTAAACCCAGATTTATAGAACCTAAATTACAAGCTTCATAAGGTAACAAAGGCACTTCACCGCAAGGATTGGTTGATTCTATCTGTCCGATTAAAGGTGTAGGATTATCCTCATTCATTTTATCAATGAATATTATTCCCGGTTCGCCGTTTTTCCACGCACCATCTACAATCAAATCAAAAACATCTCTTGCTCTTAATTGCCCCGATACCTGATTATTTTGAGGGTTTATTAAATCATAATAAGTGTCGTTTTTTAACGCCTCCATGAATTTATTAGTAATCGCAACAGAAATATTAAAGTTATTCAAACGATTATTATCACTTTTGCAATTAATAAATTCCAAAATGTCAGGATGGTCTACTCTCAAAATCCCCATATTTGCGCCGCGTCTTGTCCCACCCTGTTTTACTGCTTCGGTTGCGGCATTAAAGACCTCCATAAAGGAAACAGGTCCGGATGAAACACCCATAGTTGAACGTACAACACTGTTTTTAGGTCTTAAACGGGAAAATGAAAAACCGGTTCCCCCACCCGACTGATGGATAAGAGCGGTATTTTTTATAGTTTCAAATATACCCGCAAGCGTATCCTCAACAGGCAAAACGAAACACGCTGCCAACTGACCTAATTCTCGACCAGCATTCATCAATGTAGGAGAGTTCGGCATGAAATACAAATGTGTCATGTATTCATAAAACTTTTCGGCAATTTTTTGGACTTCTTCCTGAGTTTTGCCGTATATTAATTCAGCAGAGGCAATAGTTCCCGCAACGCGCATAAACATATCTTTTGGGGTTTCCGTACAATTTCCGTTCTCATCTCGTTTCAAATACCTTTTCTCAAGCACCTTTATTGCGTTTTCGGATAAGTTTATTCCATCCTCCGCAGGATTCATAAGTGTACCTCCGTTCATATCCCTAAAATTTGACCATGCCTTATTTTTGATGCATGCGTATCTCACAATTTTACACACAATACAAAATTATTTCAAGTAAAAAATTCAATTAACCTGCCAAAATACATAAAAAAAACCTTCCAAAATCGGAAGGTTAAATTTTCTACACTAACCATTTTACTACGAGCCTTAAATTTTTGCTCTTATATGAGGAATCTAATTTATACTATAACCATTTTATCTTACTCCGCCGCTTGTTGAATCGCTGCTTGTACTTGACTCCAGCGATTCAGGAATCTCAACATGTTGTGCCTTTCTTAACTCTGCCATTATCGCATTAAATGCTCTATATATTGTACCGTAATAGCCAAATCCCTGATCTAAAGGATATTTTGCCTTTATTTGGGTAACATAACCACTTATCTTATCATGTACACCTATTGACTTTGCATATTGCACAAGAGCATTCAGTATTATATCTGTCATTTTACCTTTTTCTTCCGTATCAGTTGCAAATTCGGCATATATAGTTTGCAGAATACAATCATCTTCGCTTTCTTTTTTATATGCTTCATCCCATCTGTTGATTACATCAAATACATTTTTACCGTTAATTTTATTTACATTATCAATTATCTTTTGTTCAGCATCTGTTCTATTCCAAAAGTCCCAATGCCAGTCAGTACCATCAGCAGCCTCATATATTGCTCCTGCTATTTTATCTGCACTTTCTTTTCTTTTGATTGCGTCATTTTTCAAATTTAGAGCGAGGCTTTCTACCTGTGCACGAAGTTTATTTATTTCATTCGCTGGCTTACCGCCTTCGATTGCTTTATTTAACAAATCAATCAAATTTGCCAAATCTTGACGGCTCGAATACGGAACATAAATCCCGACGTCTTTCATATCTTTTCTAGCATTTTCAATTACTTTTTTACTTGCTTCGACTTGTTTTACGTAGTTTTCATCCTCTTGAGTTGTTTCATTTTCTTTTAATTTTGCTTTTGCAGCTTCAACTGCAGCATCAAGAGCCTCTGCAAGTTCTGCTACTCTGCCTAAATCTCTGTTTTTAGAAATTGCATTTTCAAGAGCTTTTTGCTTCTTTTGAATGTCTTTTTTGTCTTCTTCTGACAGTTTATCATTGTTCAAAACTTCATCAACTTGAGGTTTCACATCAGTTTGATAACCTGCTTTCACCTCACCGCCTTTTACAAGTTTTTCCAATTCTTTTTCAATAGGGCGAATTTCTTCCTCTGTTTTACCGTCTGCTATTGCTTTTTCAAGTTCTTTTTGCTTGTCATCAATTGCTTTCTTGTCAGCATCGGTTAACTTATCACTTTGTTTTAAAGTGTCAATTTTTGGTTTAATTTCATCTTCATAATTTTCTAAGAGTTCTTGTCCTGTCATATTATCTATAGGATTAGAATTTCCTGCATCACCCGCACCGTCGGCATTCCCCGCATCACCAGCGCCGTCTGCATTGCCTGCATCACCTGCGCCACCTGCATTTCCTGCGTTACCTGCATTTGAAAGTTCAGACATTATTTGCCTATTCAATGCAATACTTTCATCACGAAGTTTATAGTATTCGTTGCGCATTCCTACGATTTCATTTAATGCATCCGATACATTTTTATCGGCGGAATTTTTTGCAAATTCTTCTACTCTTTTTTGAAGAGCAAGGGCTTCTTGCTTTTTGGCTTCTAATTTTTGCTTTTGTTCATCCGTTAAATTTGGAGTTTGTGCAACAAAATTATCCAACTGGGTTAAATAATCATTTAAGTTTGCACATAAACTTCTGTATTCAACATCCAAAGATATTTTATTCGATGTCAATTTTATTTCCGCATTACGTCTTGCTTCTTCCGTTTGATTATAAGGCGTAAAATTAATTCTTGGCGACGGAATATAAGACGGATCATTAATCATTCTGTTAACATCATAAGCATCTTCAGGAGAAAGATTTGAGCTAATCTGACCGTATGCTTGAATACCGCCTATATTTGTCGAAAATCCATAAGGGAAAGTTGCAGCAGTCCTTACCGCATTACGAACTCCGTTGATGTAGCTTGCTCTATTATATCCGTATTCAGTGTTGCCGTACCAACCGCCACCGTACCATCCCGGATATCCGCAGAAACTCATATATGGATAATAACAACCAAATACCATTTTTCCCCTTTTCCTTCCTCGAAAAGTTTTTCGTATTCCCCTTATCTGTATATATAAAGTATTTTATTTTTATAAAATTGCTTAACTTTAAATTTTTGTTAATATTTCTTAATAAATCAATCGGAAATTATTCTTTTACAAATACTCAAAAATATGATATACTCGACTTATGGATTATAAAGCCTTTATAGAAGAAGAGAAAAGATATTACAAACAAGACTTTTCACACATGGATGCATTAATGAAGAGAATTCGTAATGCGCTTATCCATAATGTCAGTGTAAAGTTTACAAGATTAAACCTCGACGGTATTTGGGATTTTAACCCAAAGTTGTCATTTACTTATATAACTCTGTTTCAAGCAGGGAAAAAACCTCTCAGATACGGCAGCCGCAGAACTTCTATGGAAGAAACCATCAACAGATGTTTAGATAAAATTAGAGAACACAAACGATTTTCGGAATTTGATATTAAAGACCCTGATAAATGCAGAATTTTACTTGAATTTATCATTGATAAAAAAATGACGGATGTAAAACATCTGCAGCAAGAAAAGTTTGATGAAGACCGATTTGAAATAGGCATAAACGGGATTGAATTAAAAAATGTGTTTACGGATATTCCTCTGTTTTATATGCCAACAGATGCAATCGTAAACAGTCAATTGTCACTAAATCAAGCTTTAGTGACACTTATCAAGAAAACACCTATCGGAAAAATAACCGACAAAAATCCCGAAAGAATAAGATTGCTATCAGAATCCGATGATTATGAAATGTACTTGTTTAGAACAAGAGCATTTGTAACATACCACGATACAACTGTTCCTATATACAGAGGAAACATTTTATATCCTGAATTCAGCTACGATACGCTGCTTATGCAATTTATAAAGACTTCGGATTGGCTTATTGAAAATATGTATGACGATGGAAGATTTTTATACTACTACGATTGCGCAGAGGACAGTTTTAAAGACCACGAACACCCAAATAGAAAACCCGATAATTTATATTATAACGATTTAAGACATTGCGGCGGCGCAATCACGTTAATGAAAGCTTATTTGCAAACACATAACAACAAATACCTTGATGCTGCAAAACGTGCCATAAAATTTACTGCCTCAATTTCAAAAGAACACGATTGGGAAGGGGAGCAGGCATATTTCACTTTTTATAACAGAAAAGGAAAACTCGGCGGAACAGGGTTAGCACTTATTATGATGATGCAATACCGTATTATAACAGGCGACAAAACTTATGACGAATACATAAAGGGTTATGCAAGACACATAATGAGCAGAATGTGTGAGAGCGGTGAGCTTATGGGGTATTATATCCATCCGTTGTACCATGACGGAGAACCGCTAACCAATATGACCGACGAAGAAAGAAAAGCGACATTCTCGTTCTACTATCCGGGAGAAGCACTATTAGGACTTGCTCTATTTATGAAACATTTTGATGATGATAAAATGTTATGCGACAAAGTAAAAGAAAAAGCAGAAATTGCTCTCGATTGGATTGTAAATGAACGCCCTAAATTATACGGAGAACTGTTTACCGATTTACCGTCAGATGCATGGCTAATGCAGGCAATTGATGAATTTGCAGAAGATGAACATTTCAGGAAACCGGAATATATAAATTTTGTATATGGTGACGCTAAAAATATGATGAGCAGAATGTATAGAGAATACGAAACCCCATATTTAGATTATGAAGGCGGATTTTATTATAATTTTGGCGACCACTATTATCCTGACGGGGCACGCTCAGAAGGGTTAGTTTCTGCATATTATTTGGCACATAGACTTGGAGATGATGATTTTGCACAACAAGTATTAGAAGCTTGTAAACTTGCAGCCAAAAGTCAATTCTCACTATTTAATTGCGAAGAATACACATTCGCTCACCCCAACCCGGCTCGTTCAATGAACGGTATTCGTTTTAAAAATACAAGACAATGGGTACGAGTAGATTCTGTACAACACGTAGCTTGTTTTTTCATAAGACTATACTGGACAGAAAACAAACCGTTTTGATTTATTCTTCAATCATCGCCATATATCTTGCAATATTGCGAGATTTTGTACTGTTCAGAGATTTTATAACAGTCTTTTGTTTAGTTGTATTTA
>DEFJ01000017.1 GCA_002350725.1 Cyanobacteria bacterium UBA2855
TTGAGTTTCACGGATTCAGGTTGGTATTTATCTTGGATGGAAATCCAAAAACGGAACACTTGTTTCCTCGAAAGCTATTGTTATTTTAATGGGTGTTTTATTATTAGTTGGAATATATCTAACAATCGGTTATCTTTATTTCGATTTTCCAAAACTAATTCCAATTTTTGAATACAGCTTTCCAAGCGTATTGATAGCAATTCCATTGACGTTTTTCTTAGCCAAAGCTTTCAGTATAATAAAGAATAAAAAGGTTGGCAAGCTTATTTATAAAGCGTTTGCTTTCTTGGGTACAATTTCATTGGAACTATATTGTGTTCAAGAATTTTTAGGGGCAAAAATTGTTCCGTTATTAAATGATAAAATGGGTCATTTTCTTATCAATATAGTTTTATTTGCAGTTGTTTTAATAGCAGCAATTATTTTATCGGTATTAGGAAAGCTGTTTTGGAAAGTTTTTGATGGGGTTCATGAAAGATTATTTGTAAAATAGTATTCTGAGATATGATAGAATAGCGCAGTATAAATCAAGGGTTATTATTCAATAATAGAAAATTAATTTGTTAATATGGAATCATTTTTACTTTGTTATTAATATTGGAGAGGTTTATGAGTTTTGTTTTAGATTATGTTTATCCTTCAAAAGCAAAAGCGATTGCCGAAGCAAGGGATAAATTTCACAAAGTTGATAGCGCGATTGTAGAAACTTACGATAATGCGACTATTCTTCCTGCTGTAAAATTTGATGACTATGATGTGTCACATGGTCGCGGCGGTGTGATGGACGAAAACGGCAAATACGTTGAACTGTCAAAACAAAAAGCCAGAGTTCAAGGTTATTACAATCCGTCTAAATATGGTATAGAAGAATCAAATGAAACGGTTGTTTATTGTGGTTTTTTTAATAAAGTTTGGGGACATTTTATAACAGAGGTTGTTTCTCGACTATGGTATGCCCTGAAAAATGATAATAGCGTAGATGCTTATGTGTTTATTGATTCTTTAGATGGCAATAAAAAATTCTCTGGTAATTACCTCGAGTTTTTAAAATTGCTTGGAATTGCCGATAAAGTAAGAATAATCAATAAACCTACAAAGTTTAAGAAAGTTATTGTGCCAGAAGAGGGGCTTGTATATAACGACCATTTTACACAAGAGTTTATTAATCTTTATCAGTATATAAATAAAAAAGGGTTAGAGTTGTATACTGGGGATAAATATAAGAAGGTGTTCTTCTCAAAAAGAAGATTAGCTATTAGTGCTGAGTCAAATCTTAATGAAAAATTCTTAGACAATTATTTTAAAAAGAATGGATATAATATTTTTTATCCTGAACAATTATCTTTAATTGACACAATAGGAATTCTACAAAATGCAGAGTATTTTGCTGGTATAGCAAGTTCTTTGTTACATAATCAATTATTCGGTACTCAAAATCAAACGACGATATGTATAGAAAAACAGGCGTTTTATAACCCTTATCAGGTGATGATAGCAAAAATAACAGATTGTAAAACTGTTTTTATTGATGCGTGTAGAAGCATTTTTACGGTAGGTTCAGCTGGACCCTTTATCTTTGATTACACAATTTTTCTTGATCAATACGCAAGAGATAATGGAATGAAATTAGGTAAACCATTGTCCGAATGGAAATTTAAACGGATTTTCAAAAGATATCTTGCATATTATTTTGATTTTAATGTCGAATTACCGCCTGACTGGATGTATCGTCAGTACATTATTGATATGACGCGAGAGGCATATAACGATACGGTAAAATCAAAAAAGGTGTTTAGAATGTCAGTATATAATCGGATAATTCTGAAAGTAAAGAAAACGATTATTTCAAAATAATGAGGAAAAGCAATGAGTATTGTTTCGTTAGTTATCGGTAAGTATAAAGAACGGAAAAAACGTCAACAATGGAATAATAACTGGAGAGTTAAGAACAAACATAACTTTACTAATCTTGCGCCGATGGTTTTTCCTGAGAATCATAATATTCATGATGTAATTTCTGTTGGAAAAGGAACCTACGGAATTATTGATGTTAGATGGTTTTGGGGAAAGGATGAGCATTTATTTATTGGCAATTATTGTTCAATTGCAGAGGGTGTTCTGTTTTTGACAGGAGGAAATCACCATTTAGACAGACTTTCAACTTATCCCTTTTCTCATTTTTACCATATTGGTGAAAAAAACACCGCGCCTACAAAAGGACCGATAGTAGTTCAAGATGATGTATGGATTGGTCAAAATGCGTTAGTGTTGTCCGGGGTTACTATCGGACAAGGTGCAGTGATTGGCGCAGGGAGCGTGGTTGCTAAGGATGTGCCGCCATATGCAATTTATGTTGGAAACAAAGTAGTAAAATATAGGTTTGACGAGAATACAATATCAAAGCTTTTGATATTTGATTATTCATCTTTGAGTGAAAAAGAACTTAAAGAATATGAAAAGTTTTTTTGCTCTGAATTAGATGATAGTTTCTTTGAATCTAAATTGTATTTGTCACACATTAAATCAAATGATTGATATTGTTTTGAGTTTGTATTAGCATAACAAAATCAAAAGAGTAAATGGAGAATATATGAGATTGTTTGTAACCGGTGTTGGCGGTCAGCTTGGATATGATGTTATGAATGAGCTGAAACGCCGTGAATGTGAGGCTTTCGGTTCTGATATAACTGATTCAGCCAATATACAATTAGATATTACAGATAAAAATGCAGTTGAAAGAGTATTAACTGAAATTAAACCCGATGCTGTAATCCATTGCGCTGCATGGACTGCGGTAGATGCGGCAGAGGATGAAGAAAACAAAGAAAAGGTTTATGCTGTAAATGTTACCGGTACCAGAAATATAGCCGAAGTTTGCAATCAGCTTAATTGTAAGATGATATACATCAGCACCGATTATGTTTTCAACGGACAAGGAACGGAGCCTTGGCAGGCTGATTGCAAGGATTATGCACCGCTCAATTACTACGGGCAGACAAAACTTGAAGGTGAATTGGCTGTTGCAGAGTTGCTTGATGTATATTCCGCCGCGTGAGCAC
>DEFJ01000014.1 GCA_002350725.1 Cyanobacteria bacterium UBA2855
CGTGCCGATAACATATTTTATGTTATAATCTTTTTATAATAAAAATATAATGGAGAAAAATAAATGATTCATGAATTATATGGACATCTTTTAAGAATAGTAAAGGTATTTAAGGAATTTAATTTTGGATTAATTATAG
The DNA here is from genome assembly GCA_002350725.1 of Cyanobacteria bacterium UBA2855. Lineage (GTDB taxonomy): Bacteria > Cyanobacteriota > Vampirovibrionia > Gastranaerophilales > Gastranaerophilaceae > UBA1221. The sequence goes on from DEFJ01000014.1 coordinate 140, forward strand.
AAGTTGCCGTAAATATCGGGATTTTGTACGGGGCGTGCAAATTGTTAGATATTTTTGAAAAAACGGTTACCGATAAAATGTTAGCTGCGGATAAAAATAATCAGTTAGTTAAATTTTTCCCAATTCTAACGAAAATATTTAAATTTATATTATTCTTCGTAATAATAGCATCTTTTTTGCAAACCCATGGGTATTCTGTATCCTCATTAATTGCAGGTTTCGGAATTACTGGTTTGGCTGTAGGTTTAGCTGCTAATGCGACATTATCTAATGTGTTTGGAACAATATCAATTATTTCGGACAAATCTTTCAAAATTGGCGATTACATAAAGGTAGGCTCTTACGAAGGTATAGTTGAAGATATCAATATGCGTTCCACTAAAATAAGAACTTTAGATAATTTTTTAACTATTATTCCTAATAACCTGATTGCAAATACTGAAATCGTAAATGTTACAAACGGACATAAAAGAAGAATTTTTGAAACTTTTGGTGTTACGTATGATACCAGTGATGAAAAATTAAAACAGGCAATTTCAATTCTTGAAACTATATTAAGAGATACTCAAGAAATTTCCAATGATTATACTGTTTATCTTGAAACTTTAGACAGCAGTTCTATTAATATTAAAGTTAATGCATATGTAAAAACTAAAAATTATGCAAAATATTTGAAAGAAAAAGAAAAATTTTTACTTGCTGCCATTAAAGAATTTCGTGCTGCAGGTATTGACTTTGCATTCCCATCTCAGACTGTTTACATTGCAAAGGATTAGTAATGAAAATTAAAATCATTGCGTTAGGCAAAATTAAGGAAAATTTTTTAAAAGATGGTATTGCAGAATTTTTAAAGCGACTAACACCATATTGTTCTATTGAAATCATTGAGCTATCTCCTGTTGAAATTAAAGACGAAAATTTAATTCAAAAGGCTCTTGATGAGGAAGCAGAAAAAATTCTTTCCTGTATAAAAACTCAAACGTATGTTATTACTATGGAAATTAACGGTCAACAAATTTCATCAGAGGAGTTTTCGCTTAAACTTGAAGAACTGATAAACTCCGGTATTCCTGAAATCGCCTTTGTAATAGGTTCTTCTCATGGGATATCCAATCTCGTTTCTAAGCGGGCTGATTTTAAAATGAGTATGTCAAAAATGACATTTTTACATCAGTTTGCTCGTTTGATATTGATAGAACAATTATATCGTGCATTTAAAATTATGAGAGGTGAAACTTATCATAAATAAAATAAATTATTTTGCTGACAAATTTCAAAATTTAGGGACTTTTATTAATCTAAGGTAATCATATGGATAATTTAAAACTTAGAAATTTTGCAATAAGTTCATTTAAAAATTTTAAAGAAAACAATATCGCTTTTAATGAAGCAGCCTGTAATTTGTATTCTCAAGGGATTGAAAATCCTGCTGTTACAGATATGATTTTGCGAGAAGAAATTAAAAACGGAGTTGAAAAATTACACTCTGAAAATAATAAGATGCTCTCAGAGCTTGTTTCAAGTAATTTTGATGTCTATGATGAGATTGATTATTTTTATTTTAAAAATAATCAAGTAAAAAACAAAATGATGATATTAACTAACTGTGTAAAAATGAATGAAGCCGGTACAACATTGATGGTAAATTGGCATTCTAAGGCTACAAAAAAAATAAAATCAGAGTTTGATAAAATATACAGGGAGCTATATCCTAGAACATACGATATAAGACAATCTATATTAAAACAAATGTTTGATGTGTCGGATATTTTGAAAATATATTTTAAATAGTAATATTAACAAAGTGAAGGTTCTCTATTTATTAAATTTATTGTTTTATCAATATTTTGTATAAGTTCTGTATAATATTTGTAATCATTATCCGAGTGCGCCAACTCCACACCTTTTTGAGCTACAAGTTTTAATTGTCTTAAAAGGTCAATTGTCATCATGATACCTTTAAACATTGTACCTTCGTCTTTGTATTTCCTTTTATCTGCGTTGTAATACAATTTACTCCAATTTTGGGTAGAATCATCATTTTGAGAATTCATTTCTGCCCAACGATAGATGTTATTTGTAAGTTCATTATTTATTTCAATCGGATGATATTTTGTATCAGTTTTTGATGATATCTCGTTGTACATGCCAAGACAAGAATTAAGCGCGGTGATATACTTTTCTAAAGTAGTATTAGCCCAGTCATATCCTTTAGGTTTGTCGTTAAATGTTTTTGTAAAAAATTGTCCCTCTTTTTTAGGTTCTATATTTGCTAATGCCCCAACCGCGCCGGCTAATTCTGCAGGAGACATTTTTTCAAAACTCTTTGAGTATAACATTTCTATAACTGGTATCTGTTCGTATCCATTCAGATTTGATACCAGTATTCCTTTATCTGTAAGGTTATTTTTTGTTGTCAAATAATCAAAGTTTTTAAGTATATTTATTTTCTTTCTAAATTCGTTGCTTAAATTAGTTCTGTTTTTAATTTCTATTTGTGGATTTGAATTGTATGTGTATAGTGATTTTTCATATAACAAGTTTAGCATTTCATCGTTTTTAAACTGTTCATAATACTTTGTTATAAACGAAAAATCAGGTCTAAATGCACTTTTTAATTTGTTAGGCTCTGAATGCATCAGCATATCAAATGCTGAACGCTCAACATCATCAAGACTAATTGTATAGCAGTATCCTATTGTATCTATTCCTCGTCGCCCTGCACGCCCTGCCATTTGATGAAATTCATTTGGAGTAATTCTTCTTTTGTTGTCCGGACCGTCAGGCATTGATGAGGGCTTTCTTGATGCTGTTATAACGGTTGTCCTTGTTGGCATATTTATGCCTGCAGATAGTGTTTCAGTTGCAATAACTGTTTTTACAAGTTTTTTTTGAAATAATTCTTCAACAAGTTCTTTTTGATTAGGTAATAACCCTGCATTATGTACGGCATATCCTTTTAGAAGTCCTTTCATATTCATTGATTCGCCAAGATATTTGCCTTCGTCATCATATTTTTCAACTATGTCCATTATTTGTTCTTTTTCTTCATCTGAAGTTAAATGCGGACCGTATTTTGTTAGGTATTCCAAAATGTCTTTGCTGTTACGTTTATCAAATACAAAAAATATTGCAGGAACTTTATCTTCATCCTTTAATTTACGAACAATATCTGTATATACAAATGCCGGAACCAAGCCTTTCTTTTCTGCCAAATTCGCCAGTTTATCAATTTTGTCGTTAAATTTCGATTTCTTTTTTGATTTTTCCGGTTGTGTTAAATCCGATACATTTATATTTTCAAATTCAAGCGGTACATGTCGGTTTGACATAGGAACATCAATTAGCACTGTATGAACAGGTAATTCTAGATGTGGTTTATAGTTTTTAAGTTGTTTATTGTCTCCCGATACAATCTCAGGATAACCGTGTCCTCTTATTTTTGCCATCCAGCTTGCAATTTCTTTATTATTACCAATTGTTGCAGATAATGATATCAATTGTGTCTCAGGTGCAGATAAAAATATTGATTGTTCCCAAATTCCGCCTCTATCAACATCTCCTAAGTAGTGTAATTCATCAAAAATAACCGATTTTAAATTATCCAACATTTCGTTATGATTGCTAAATTGCTCTTGGAATACCATATTCCTGTAAACTTCAGTTGTCATAATTACTATCGGGGCATCAGGGTTAATTTTTGTATCGCCGGTTAAAATTCCTACATTCTCTTCGCCGTATATTTTTTGAAAATCTCTGAATTTTTCGTTGCTGAGTGCTTTTAGTGGTGTTGTATAAAACGTCTTTTTATTATCTCGCAAATTTTTACCGATTGCATAATGTGCAATTGCTGTTTTCCCTGTTCCGGTTGGAGCTGTTACAAGAACATCATAATCAAGGAAAATATTTTGTGCTGCAGCTAGTTGAAATACATCAGGTTTCGCATTTTTAGGTAATTTAAAGTAATTAACTTCTACAGTCCTTTTAAAATCACTATCTCCCGTAAAATTTATAATAGGATATGAGTATTGCGGCATTGTTGCAACTTTATTGATAGGCGAGTTTTGATAATTTTCATTACTGCCTCTTTTAAATTGAGAATTAAATTGAATCTTATTATAATTGTAATTTTGTAATGCAGAAATTTTCATATTATTTAACCTTATTTTTTGAATAAAACAAAACTGCCAACAGGAGTAACATCTGAAAGATATAAAATGTCTAAATTATGCACTCTTGTGCATCCATGTGTGATATGGCCTTTTTCAATTGCGTTTTCATGTTTTGTTCCGTGAGGATATCTGCCGCTGTCATGCAATTTGCCGGTATTTGGATCAACATCGAACGTCAATAAAATTTTCGGGCCGTAATCTCTCGGAAATCTGCGGCGTTTAGTTTTTCTTGATAATGTAGAATATGGGTAATTTAATTTTGAAACGACTTTAGTAACGCCCTCTTTTGTTGGGGTGTCAGGTGCTCCTGTTGCAGCTTTGAAAGCTTCAATTACATTGCCGTCTTTATCATATCTAAATACAATGCAATTTGTTATATCGACAACTAATGCGGCTTTATTATCTTTATCCAGAAGCTTAAATTTTGGACTTGGCGCCATTTTTAGTGTATCAGGATTTATAGTCCAGCCGCTTGGATTAACCTCTTCTCTAAAAACCTCCGGCAAATCTTCTTTAGAATATTTTTCAAGTACCGGATTTATATTTTTTCGTTCGAATTTATCCTCAGTTAGCGTATAAGACTTGTTTGTTTGTGCTGTTGTCGGTGCCGCATAACCTAGAGCCATTGCAGTAGTTGCCGCAATAATGGGGTATTTTATTGTATTAATAAAATCTATTTTCATATAATTATATAAATGCATAAATAAAATTTTTTGCGGGATGTTACAATAAATGTTACATTCAAAAAAGTTACTTGCAAAAAAATATTGTTTGTAATACTATTTCTATACTTACGTGCGTCGGTGAATATTTTGTGGATTAGCCGATTAAGGAATTTAAATAGTAAAGTAATAAAAATAATTATAAAGGAACGAAAAATGAACCCTATTATTGATGAATTAGAAAAACCATATTTGGAAAAAGAATTACCGGAAATGAATCCGGGTGATACAGTCAGAGTATTTGTAAGAATTGTTGAAGGTAACAAAGAAAGAATACAGGCTTTTGAAGGTACTATTATTAAAAAACACGGTGCAGGTATCAATAAAACTATTACCGTAAGAAAAATCTTCCAAGGTGTAGGCGTTGAACGTGTATTCTTAATCCACTCACCAAGAATCGAAAAAATTAACGTTGTTAGACGTGGTGATGTTAAACGTGCTAAATTGTATTACTTGAGAGAACGTTCCGGTAAGGCAACTCGTATTAAGGAAAAAATTGAAAAAAGATAAGACTCACATTCACTGGTATCCAGGGCATATTGCCAAGGCTGAAAAGCAATTAAAACAACAGCTTTCATTGGTGGATGCTGTGATTGAAGTCGTAGATGCAAGACTGCCGATTTCGAGCAGTTACGAAAATATAACGAGGCTTTTAGGTCAAAAGCCTCGTTTAATATTGCTGAATAAGTCGGATTTAGTCGATAAAAATGAATTAAAAAAATGGGTGCAAGTGCTTGAAGAAAAAAATAATGCGCCTGTAATTTTGTCTGATGCAAAAAATTCTAAAGATTTGAATGCAATTGTAAAAAAAGCAGAGGAACTCTCTGAACCTCGTATTCAAGAAATTATGAGGAAAGGTTTGCTCCGCAGACCTGCAAGAGTTATGGTTGTCGGAATGCCCAATGTAGGTAAGTCCAGTATAATAAACAAATTAACAAAATCTTCTAAAACAAAAATCGGTGCAAAAGCAGGGGTCACAAGACAGCAACAATGGGTAAGAATTAACCCTAAACTAGAATTACTTGATACTCCGGGGATTATTCCAATGAAACAAGAAAACCAAGAATCAGCTCAAAAACTTGCTTTTGTAAATTCAGTTTCTGAAAACGCATATTCAAACGAATTGGTTGCAAGAAATTTGCTCAAAATTCTTGATGAGAAGTATTCAAATTCCGTTAGAGAATATTATAATATAGAAAATGAAGAAGAATTTTCGTTAGAGGGTATTGCCGTAAAACGCAATTGGATAATATCAGGAGGGGCTCCTGATGTGGAACGATGTGCAGCCTATGTGTTAAGGGATTTTCGTGACGGTAAAATCGGCAAATTTATTTTAGATTAGGGATAATATGGAAGGACAATTACCTGTTATAAAAAAATTCAGTTTTGATAAATCTCAAGGTAATACGATTATCGGTACAGATGAAGCAGGACGAGGCCCGGCTGCAGGCGGGGTTTTTGCTTCTGCCGTGTATTTCCCTAAGATTGATGATAATTTGATAAATGAGCTGTCTATTTTGAATGATAGTAAGCAATTAAGTAAAAATAAAAGAGAATATCTTTATGAAATAATAAAATCTAACACAATAAATACTACTGTATGCATTGATGTTGATGAAATTGAAGAAATAAATATTTTAAATTCGTCGCTGAAAGCTATGAAATTGGCTTGTGAAAGTGTAATTAATGAATTAAAAACCGAAAAAATTCTTGTTCTTGTAGATGGTAACAAATTAATAAAAAATTTTGAATATCCTCAAAAATACGTTGTAAAAGGAGATAGCAAATCTGCATCTATTGCCGCAGCAAGTATTTTGGCGAAAGTTACGCGTGACAGGTATATGGAGAATTTAGATAAAAAATACCCACAATATGGTTGGGCGCATAATGCCGGATATCTTACAAAAGAGCATTTGACTGCTATCGATAATTATGGATTAACAGAGTATCATAGAAAATCTTTTTTAAAAAAGCATTTCGAAAAGCAGTTAACATTATTTTAGTATAATAATTTTTAGCTTTAAATTGTAACAATTTTATTATATGATGAATTTACAGACATTTTTTGTAAATATTTGTTAAATTACCTCGAAATTAAGGCAATTCTGAGCCTTGATAATCTTTATTGGCTTGGGTAGGAATATGGCAGTATCAATTAGCAGTATAACATCACCAATAATGAAACCGATTAAAGCTCTCTATAATGAAATTCCATCTATGGAGATTGCAAAGAACTCTGTACTAAACGGAGTTGAATATATCGGCAGAAAATGGACTTCACCTCAGCAGCGTGTTGCAATGGGTGTTACTGCATTGGCTTTACAGCCGTTAATAGACTATCGCAACAGACACGTTGATGAAAAAACAAGAGATGTATCTGTATCAAGAACAATTGCTAAGATATGTGTCGGTACAGCTACCGGCTTTTTAATCCGTTACGGATGTATCAAAGCTATTAAAAACTGCTCAAAATCATTTGGTGAAATTTCGCATGATGCTTCTGCTTTTAAAAGAAGGCTTCAAACTTTCTTCACTCCTAACAATATCGACCCTAAAAATGAGGATGCTATTTCTCAATACAGAAATGCTATGGGAACTATAATTTCTTTATTAGTGATGTCCTTTACAAACTTTGCCGTTGATGCCCCGCTGACAAAATTGATGACTAACGGATTGATTAAGGCAAGAATGCAGAGTAAAGAGCCTTTAACTAAGCAAGAGAAAGGAGTTGATAAATAATGAAATCTCCTTTCAAACAAAGTTCATGGCAATCTTTTAAAAATACAATATATAAAAGCTATGGTGAAAATCCCGGGACCATGCTTGTCCATACCGGCGCTGTCGGGTGGATTTTGTCGTCATTAGCTCAAGTTTGCGCTGTTATTTTTAATGATAAGATTTCTCCGGAACAAAAAATGTTTCTTATCCCGCAAGAGATGGGTGATGCTGCAGTAAATATTATTTCCTTTTACACACTAACAAGCGGAGTTAAATATATCGGGAAAAAGTTAACTCAAACCGCAAAACTAAGAACAAAGGATTTATCAAACGTATTAAAAGAAAGAGGTTTAATATTAGAAAAAGGTCAAGAAAGAGTAAAAGGAAAGGTGTATGCCGGAGATTGGGACTTTGATGTTACAAAACTTGATAACTACAAAGAAGAAATTCAGCCTGTATATAAACCGTTTAACAATGGGGCAGAGGTTATAACAGGACTTGTCGGTTCTATTATATCAAGTAACATTGTAACTCCGATATTAAGGAACCTTTATGCCTCAAAGCGACAACAAGATATGCTTACGGTTTATAATAACGTAAAAGAAAAGCGCAAGAAAATGTCTGAATTTGCAAAACCTGAGCAACAAACGGTAAAGCCTCAACCTCTCAGCGTGTCTATGGATACTTTCAGAAGTAATGCTATGTATTCTCCTTATATTCAATCGTACGGTATGAAAATATAGTGTAAACAAAAATCTTCAAATTAAAATAATTCTAAATCTTTTGTGTTATAATGCTCTTGTAAATATATATTTATTAGAGGGATATAAAATGGAAAATTTTGAAAACTACACAAAAGCCGATTATCTAAAGTTATACGAAAGACCTTTAGATGAACTTATTGAAATAGCAAATAGAATTACAAAAGAAAATTTTGATAACACTGTTGAAGCTTGCAGTATTATAAGCGCAAAAACCGGTAAATGCCAAGAAAATTGTAAATACTGCTCTCAAAGTGCTCATAACCATGCAGAAATTGAATGCCATCCGCTAATGGATGTTGAAACTGTGAAAAAAGCAGCATTAAGTGCAAAAGAAAATGGTGCAACTCGTTTTTGTATTGTAACATCAGGCAGAGTTCCTCAAGGCGAGGATTTTGAGAGAATTATTGAAATGATAAAAGAAGTTGCTTCTATTGACGGTTTACACTGTTGCGCTTCTTTAGGCTTGTTGTCCGAAGAACAGATAAAGCGCATTAAAGAAGCCGGCGTTGAAAGATTTAATCATAATTTGAATACTTCTGAAAATTATCACTCAAAAATTTGTACAACACATAATTTTAAGGATAGAGTAAATACTGTAAAAATGATTCAAAAATATGGAATTGAAGCTTGTTGCGGTGGTATTATCGGTATGGGTGAATCAAGAGAAGACAGAATAGATTTAGCTCTATCTTTAAAAGAATTAAATCCAAAAACAGTTCCGATAAATATTCTAAATCCAATTAAAGGTACACCTTTGGAAGGTTATGAAGATAAAATTGATGAAGAAGAAGTTCTAAAAACAATATGTATCTTTAGAATAATATTGCCGAAAGCATTACTCAGATATGCAGGTGGCAGAACCTCAAGATTAAGTAAAGATAATCAAAAACGCGGAATGCTTTGCGGTATAAACTCTGTTCTTGTAGGAAACTATCTGACTACAGTCGGTTCAACACCGGAAGAAGATAAAGAAATGTTCAAAGAGCTTGATTTAGTTCTTCAATAGGAGATATATTTTGCAGTTTACCCGTGATGAAATCATTGAAATTCTAAATGATGATAGCAAAAATGATTGGTTATTCACACTCGCCGACAAAGTCAGACATGATTATGTCGGCGATGAAGTTCATTTAAGAGGGCTTATAGAATTTTCAAATGTGTGCAAACGTCAGTGTAAATATTGCGGTTTACGTTCTGAAAATAAAGTTATCGACCGTTATCGTATAGAACCGTCTGATATCATAAAATACGCAGAAAATGCGGTAAAAATGGGCTATAAAACAATAGTTCTGCAATCAGGTGAGGATGAATATTATTCGGTAGATAAAATTTGTGAAATTATCAAAGGTATAAAAGCCCTGGATGTTGCGTTGACTCTTAGTATAGGTGAAAAGTCTTATGATGAATACAAGGCGTTTAAAGATACCGGCGCTGACAGATATTTGATAAGAATTGAAACTACTGACAGAAATTTATACAAAGCAATGCACCCGAATATGGATATCGATAATAGATTCAGATGCCTTGAAGATATAAAAACTTTGGGTTATGAGGTTGGAACAGGGTCTTTGGTAGGGTTGCCAAATCAGACGATAGAGGCACTTGCGGATGATATTTTGTTCTTTAAAAAACTTGGAGCTGATATGGTTGGTATAGGCCCGTTTATTCCTCATCCTCAAACACCTTTAGCTGATGCAGATACCGGTAATTTTGAAATTGCATTAAAAGTCATGGCATTAACCAGATTAATTTTGCCGGAGATAAATATTCCTGCAACAACCGCGATGGAAACGTTGAACGCTAATGGCAGAATTATTGCTTTGAAAAGTGGCGCAAATGTTGTAATGCCAAATGTTACAACAACAGAATATCGTGCAAAGTATGAAATTTATCCTAATAAAATTTGTATAAATGAAAACCCTGAACAATGCAGAAATTGTATAGGTGCAAAAATTAAATCAATTGGAAGAACAATCTCGCAAAATTATGGCAAAAGCAGACATTTTAGGTCAAAACAATAAAGCTTTTGTGTTTGGAGTAGAATTATAATATGGCTGACAGAACAATAAAATGGGAAATGTTTACGATTGCCGCAATTGGTAATTTTATAGCAATGTTGGATTCTACAACTGTGAATTTAGCGCTGTATCCGATGTCTGTTGATTTGAATGTTTCAATTGAAAAAATCCAGTGGGTTATGGTCGCATATATGCTCGTTTTAACTGTGTTTTTGCCGTTTTTTGGAAAACTTGGCGATATATTTCCTAAAAATAAGCTATATGCCAGCGGATATATTTTGTTTGCAATTGGCGCTTTTTTAAGTATGCTGGCACCAAATTATGCTTTATTAATTACGTTTAGGATTTTAGAAGCTTTTGGTGCTTCAATAATGTTATCAAATGCTCAGGCAATAATTGCCAGAATATTTACAGGAAAGCGAAGAGGTAAGGCGCTTGGTCTAAATGGGTGTTTAGTTGCAATAGGCGGTATGAGCGGGCCTGCGTTAGGTGGTATTTTAATAAATTATTTTGGTTGGCATGCCGTTTTTCTCCCTTGTATTCCTGTTGCTATAATTGGCGCAATTTATAGTTGGAGATTGCTGCCAAAGCATGTAAAAAATACAGTCTTTAAATTTGATTATAAAGGATTTTTGTATTTTACGTTATGCTTATTTGCTCTTTTACTTGCAATATCCGAAGGACATACATGGGGGTGGCGTTCTTTACATATAATTGCCCTTGGCATTGCGACTTTAGTCTTTGGCGGGCTATTTTATTTTCGTGATATGAAAATAAATTATCCTTTAATAAATTTTTCCATGTTCAAAATAAAACCTTTTAGTTTTGGGAATATCGCAGTAATGACATCATATATGGCGATGTTTACGAATAGTGTTCTGTTGCCGTTTTATTTGCAAGATATAATGCAATTTAGCGCTTTAGTTGCAGGATGCCTGATACTGCCATATTCAGTCACTTTATCTGTTGTTGCGCCTATAAGCGGGAGATTATCCGGTAAATACGGCAGCAGGAATCTTACTATTGCCGGACCTATTGTGTATATAGCTGCACTAATGATATTTACTACTTTTGATAAATCAACTCCGATTTGGTTGATGGTTGCAGCATCAGGAATAATGGGGATAGGTAATGGGTTATTTCAATCCCCTTCAAATAATGCGATAATGACAAGTGTAAATAAGGATGAGTTGGGTATTGCCTCCGGTATACTTGCTCTATCAAGGAATATGGGAAATATTCTTGGTGTTGCAGTTACGATTACCTTGTTTGAAACATTTAGAGAATTATTTTCATCTATGGGACAGTCCAGAACAGAGTCATTTTTAAATTCTTTCCATTATACTATGTGTTTTGGCATATTATTTGGATTGATTTGTTTGATATGTGCATATATAGCATATAAACCTCAAAAATAATTAGCAAAAAATAAAATTTACAAGTTTTAGAATAAAAGTATTACAAAGGAAAATATTAGGGAAGTTTAAATATGATAAGACCGATATCAAGTATATCATTTAATAATCCGTATAATACAAATAAAAAAACCTCATTTACGGCAAAAGCTCCGGAACCACAGGAAACATTCAAATTTTACAAAAATGTATTAAAAGAAGGTAAGAAGAAATTCTCAGGTATAATTGATTGTTATTTCCCTGATAGATTTGGATATAATGGAGAAAAAGTTACTCTTGAATTTAAAAAGGGGATACTTCAAGCTGCTGAACGCTTTAGTGCACCATTTGGATATTTATTAAAATTTACTTCCGAAGGTGAAAAACTAATACAATATGAAAAGCCTGTAAAAAGTCTATATAAAAAAGAATATAAGTATAGTGATGCAACAGGAGAGTTAATTAAAGTCACTAAAAACTCTCAAACAGTTTTTGATAAAACATATCATTTTAATCCTTACTTTGATTATCCTATTGAAATGCATATTAATGACAATATAATAACACATTTCGATGGGCAAAATAAGAAAAAGTATACGACATTTATTGATAAATATTTGAGGTCGGATTTTATATATAATGACCATGAGCAGTCTTATACGGAGTTTAGACAGTTACTGGATAAAAATTCCTTTGATTCAATTGTAAGACTTGCACGTACCGGCAATCCATTACCGCCTAATACTGTTATTGAATCTATTCCTCTAAAAGCAATTACTCATATAAATAATCCGAAAGCTGAAGATTCTCTTCAAATTACAGATTATGGATTAAATGCTAAACCAAAAGTAATAAAAGGATTCAACAAGAGAAAAGAATTATCATATCTAATAAATTGTGAGTATGATGGAAACGGCAGGCTTTTAGCAAGATATAAAAAAAGTTTCTTTCCATTTGAAACAAAGCAGGTAGATGAATTTGATAAAAAAACAGGTCTGCCGATTAGAACACGTCTGTATGACAAAGATGGGAAGATACTTGAAGATGTTTTTCGTAAATTTGATATATCTGAAGATACTCCAACACTAAAATTAAATATTCATAGATATTTTGATGCAGAAGAACAGGTATCAAGGGTAGAAAAAGATATTGAGACAGGTAATATTCATATAAACATAAATGAAATACATGGTGTAAATAATCAGATTTACAGTTCAAAAACCCGATATAATATAGATACTGAAACTATGATAGACGAACATTTTTACTCACCGTCTAAAGCTGAAATGTCTGAAAAAGAATTTATGAAAGCAATACGGTCATTGTAGAATAATTTTTGTTGTAAAAATAATTTGATAGCAAAAGAGGCACCCTTTAGAGTGCCTCTTTTAAACTTGGAATATCAAAAACTATTTGCCGTTAACAATAGTTTTGAATTTCTTACCAGCAGAGAATGCAGGAACTGTTTTAGCAGGGATTTTGATTTCCTTACCGGTTTGAGGATTTCTACCAGTTCTAGCAGCTCTTTTTCTTGATTCGAATGTACCGAAGCCAACTAAAGTAACTTTCTTTCCTTTAGCAACTGTTTTTTGTACTGTATCAACCCATGCGTTGATTACTTCTGCAGCTTCTTTTTGTGATACGCTAGCTTTTTTAGCAACTTCTTGTACTAATTCTTCTTTGTTCATGTGTAAAACTCCTTTTCTTATTTTGTACTTTCTTATTATAGCTGATTTTCGGATTTGTGCAAGTATGGTTAAGGAAATTTAACAATTCACGGGCAATAAAACATATAAATTAATGAATTATGTATGTATAATTCGCATATATTGTGATATTTAGAAAATATTTCATAAGAAATAAATATCTTTTAAAATGATACAAAAACTTAAAAAAACTGATTTTTATGCAGATTTTTGATAAAATAATTGTATAGATTCAGATTAGAGAGTGGGAAAATTTTTTAATGAAAGAAAGGTTAATATTATTCGTTATAGTATTTGGACTCGGAGTATTTATTTATATCTTCCAGAGTTACTTTAATACCGTATGGGGATTAGCTTTTCTATGCTCTTTGATGGCTGTCTATTTAATTTTTTCAACTATTGCATATCAGTATAAAAAACGCAGGTTACAAAAATACCCTCAAATTATAAATGAAGACTATAAGCCTTTTGTTTCAATTATGATACCTGCGCATGATGAGGAGGCAGTTATTGCTGATACTGTCAAAAATGTTCTGGCTTTAGATTATGATAAATTTGAAGTTATTGTAATTGATGACAGAAGTTCGGATAATACGGCTTCTGTAATAAAAGATTTAGAAAATAAATATGACAAAGTTTTTGCTTTAGTAAGAGAAAAAGGTTCGTTTCCGGGAAAATCTGCAGTGTTAAACGATGCATTAAAACTCGCTAAAGGCGAAGCAATTCTTGTTTTTGACGCGGATGCAACTGTAGAGCCTGATTTCTTAAAAAAACTTGTAGCGCAATTAGAACCCAAAGATGTAGGGGCGGTTCAAGCTCGTAAGGTTATCAGAAATAAAGATTTTAATTGGATAACAAGATGTCAGAGCAATGAATATAGTATTGATGTCCACTGTCAGCTAAGCCGTGACTCCGTAAAAGGTGCGGTTGAACTTCGAGGAAATGGTGAACTTATAAAAAGAGAAGCTTTAGAGGATATTGGCGGTTGGAATAATTATACAATTACCGATGATTTAGATATGTCTACAAGACTCCATATAAAGGGTTGGGATATAAGATTTTGTCTTGATGCTGTTGTATATGAAGAAGGTATAATTTATTTATTCCCTCTCTTTAAACAGCGCAGAAGATGGTTAGAGGGTACAATAAGAAGATATTTAGAGCTTGTCGGTGCAGCTTTTCGTTCAAAAGATATTTCATTACGAGCAAGAGTAGATATGATGGTTTATATCTCTGAATTTATCATGCCGTTATGGTGTGTTATGGAAATTCTTATAAGATTATTTAAAATTCTTGCAAAAGAGGCTCCTCCTCATATGTTATATTCTTCAATCTTTATAAGTTGTATGATAGGATTAGGCTTTTTCTCTGCTGCTAGATATGCCCTTAGAAGGTATGATAATTATGGTCGAATAGCTGCAATTAAAGAAGCTTTTATGACAAGCATATATTTGCTTGCTCTATGGTTTCCTTTGGAATTATTTATTTGCTTTAAGATTTTATTCTTAAAAAAGGATATGAATTGGGGTAAAACTACTCATGGTTTAATCCGAGAAGAAGAAGAAAATATTAAAAAAGAACATGAAAAAGTTTAAGTATAATATAAGAATGGAGATAATAAAATGACAATTACAATAGAAGAAACAGTAAAAGAATCAATAAGAACAATAAAAGATTTCCCTAAGGAAGGAATTTTGTTTCGTGATATTACGACAGCAATAAAAGATAAAAATATATTGCCGTTAATTGTAGACTATTTATGTGAACAATTTAAGGACGAAAAAATCGACTATATTGCAGGAATAGAAAGTAGAGGTTTTATTTTTGGCATGCCAATGGCTTATAAATTAGGTTGCGGTTTTGTACCTGTCAGAAAGCCAAATAAGTTGCCGGCAGAAACAATTTCTCAGGAATATGAACTTGAATATGGAACTGATAAAATTGAAATTCATAAAGATGCCTTTGGACACGGAGATAATGTCTTAATTATTGATGATCTGTTAGCCACGGGTGGTACAGCTGAAGCTGCCGCAAAATTGGTTAAAAAATCCGGTGCAAATCTTGTAGGCATGGGGTTTTTGATAGAGCTTGAAAATCTTAATGGCAGAGAAAAATTAAAAAATAACGGTAAAATTGTTTCAATGTTAAAATATTAGTGTTTAAAAGGCAATTTTTTGTCTTTATATGTTTTACTTAAGGTAAAAGTAGTTTAGGAGTCGTTTATGTATCCGGAAAAATTGAATAGTTCTCTGACCTTTGGATGGTCTGCGCCCGTACATGGGAAACTCATCGAAAAATCAATGAGTGATTGTGCATTGCCCAAATATGTTACAACTTTACTTGAAAATGGCGTTAAAGAAGAAGAATTCACAAATATAAGTAAGCATCAAAACTCAAGACTTTCAAAATTTTTTCAAAATATAAAAAGATTTCTTCATATTGGTAGGATACTTACTGCAGAAGAGAAATATCTTTTGCATTGTAAAAATTTTAATGAATTTATGAAAAATGGGAAACCTAATATGGCACTGGAAGAGGCTGGAAAAGCTATTCACTATATACATGAGTTAGCTATTCCAAATAACCTTTCGGATAATTTTACTAGAAATGACATTATCGTAAAGAAAGGTCTTGATAGTTATAAACATAAATATAATTTTTCATCAAAAACCTTTAAAGAGTTATTTAGCGAAGTCTTAAGAGTATCTAAAAACAGAAGCGAGTATTCGGATAATTTTTTAACTTCAGCAGAAGCCAGTAATCCATCTGATAATTTAAATTTAGCTATTGACGCAACAAGTAAATTCTTGCAACTTATTGGATTACGCTAGTTATTTTACGACCTTATTTAATCCATGAGGCTTATCAACATTTCTTCTTAGAGCTTTTGCAATTTCAAGAGAAAGCAATTGCCCAAGAATTACAGTTGAAAATGCTTTTGTAATATATCCGTTACCCTCAACATTCAAAATAAACTCACTCTTAATTGGCTCTTGTAAATCTCCAATGTAACACAGCGGAATATTATAATCCTCTTGTATTTTGTTTAGGTTTCTAACGGTAATTTCGTGTAAATTTTCAACGGATACATGAATTTGAGCAGCTTTATTATTTAGTACTGCAACATGACCATGCATAAATTCTCCGAGTATAGCAGATAACGTACATATATATGAAGTTTCTTTTATTTTTAGCGAAATTTCTTTTGCTAAAGCGTACGATATCCCATCTGCGGTTACAACAATCAATTTGTATTTTGATAATTTTTTAGCAACAATTCTGGCATCAGAATGCATCGATAAGGCACTTTGTGCTGCTTGTGGTATTAGTTTTATCTGGGTTATGTATTCTGATATATCAATACCTTTTTCAGCAGCGAATTTTAACACAATTAGAGTTACGCACAGCATTTGTGTTGTTAATGATTTCGTAGCCGCAATACTTTTTTCTTCTCCTGCATGGCAATCCACTTTATAATCAGCTGCATTCCATATTGTCGAGCCGATTTTATTTGTAATTGCAAGTGTTCTCATTCCTAATTCTTTTGCTCTTCGCAGAGCTTCATTGGTGTCAGAAGTTTCACCTGATTGAGTAATAAATATATATAGAATATTATTGTCATGTGGAACTGCTGCTTTCATTAAAAATTCACTTGAATATATCGCACGAGCTTCTATGTTGGCAACATTACCAAACAAATCTGCCCCATATCTTGAGCAGTGGTATGAGGAACCACTCGCGACAAAAATAATTTTTTCAATGTTCTGTGGTATTTCAATATTAATATTGTTATCAGTAATAATATTAGAAATTAAATCTGATAAGATTTTAGGTTGTTCATATATTTCAGATTCCATGCTGGATTTTGGCTGTTTTGTAAACATGTAGTCATTCCTTTGCTTTATATGCAAAGAGGGTTTGGATAAAAATGTCCTGCCCTCTTTGTTATTTATTTTTGATACTATATTTTGATTTAACCAAGAACTTCTTTGATTAATTCGTTGACGGCCTTTGGATTAGCTCTGCCTTTTGTCTCTTTCATAACTTGACCGACAAAGAAACCTAACAATTGAACTTTACCGTTCTTGTATGCTTCTGCCTCATTCTGATGGGCTGCGACGACCTTTTCACAAATTTCTTTTATTGCGTTTTCATCAGTTATTTGGCTCAATCCGCGTTTTTCGACAATTTCCTTAGCCGATGTACCGTCTTTAAGCATATCAATAATTATTTGTTTGCCTATATTATTAGAAATCGTGTTCTTTTCAATTAATTGAATTAATTCAACAAGATTTTCAGGTGTTAGTTTTGTTTCGTCGATATCCAGTTTTTCTTCTTTCAGGTATGCGGCAATTTCACCCATTATAAAGTTTACAGCGATTTTCGGGGTTGCACCTAAATCAAGAACTTTATCAAAGAATAGAGCCAAATTCATTTGTTCAACAATAACACTTGCATCATATTCACTAAGACCCAAGCTTTGATATCTATCTCTTTTTTGCTGTGGCAATTCGGGCATTTTTTCTCTAATCCCTTCAACCCACTCTCTTGAAATTTCAAGCGGCATTAAATCCGGTTCCGGGAAGTATCTGTAATCATGAGCATCTTCTTTACCCCTCATTGAGCGAGTTTCTCTTGAATTGTCATCCCACAATCTTGTTTCTTGAACTACTTCTCCGCCTTCTTCAACTATTTCAATTTGTCTGTCAATTTCAAATTCGATTGCTCTTTGAAGGGCAGAAAAGCTGTTTACATTCTTGATTTCAGCTCTTGTACCAAATTTATCAGAACCTTTTGGCATAACAGAAATGTTTGCATCACATCTCATAGAGCCTTCTTCTAAGTTCCCGTCGCAAACGCCAATATATCTAACTATATTTCTTAATTCTTCCATATAAGCTCTTGCTTCATCAGAACTTCTCATATCAGGTTCAGAAACAATTTCTAGCAATGGTGTTCCGGCTCTGTTAAGATCAACAAGGGAATAGCTTGAACCGGCTATCCCGTCAGCACCTGCGTGTACAAGTTTACCGGCATCTTCTTCTAAGTGTGCACGTGTAATACCAATGCGTTTACCTTTTATATTTAAATATCCGTCTACACAAATAGGCTCATCATATTGTGAAATTTGGTATCCTTTCGGTAAATCAGGATAAAAATACTGTTTCCTGTCAAATTTGCATCTTGAAGGAATTTTACAGTTTAGAGCCAGACCTGTCAATATTCCCATATTAACAACTTCTTTATTTAATACAGGTAAAACCCCTGGCATACCCAATGTAATTGGGCTTGTTTCACTATTTGGTTCTTTCCCGAATTCTGTACCGTCAGGTGCAAATATTTTTGATTTGGTCTTTAATTGAGCGTGTACCTCAAGTCCAATAACTACTTCATACTTATCTCTTATACTGCTTTCCATAGTTTCTCCTTATTTAAATCCCTATGGAATTAGCGTAACACAAACAATTAGCGCTGTCCAGTATAAAGATAAACCCTATTCTGCGACAACACGTGCAGGATAGTTGTTTATGAGCAATCTGTTAGATAAATTTTGAGCAGACTCCTTTTGACTATATGCTCCAACTTGTAATGTGTAGCCGCCTGCAGCTTGCTTTATATTCGGAGTTAAACCTAAACCTGCATCTTGTAAAATTCCACGTGCGACTTCGGCTTGAGCTTTTGTTGCGTACATTCCTACATATACTCTATATGTTTTTGGCTGAGGCACAGCAGGAGTTTGAACCGGTTGTACGGTTACCTGCTGATGTTGTATAGATGTAGGCGCAGCATTAGAATCTATAGGATGCGGATTATTTACTGAGCCGGAAGCGGAGTTCACACCATTTATATTTGTATCTACAGGATTTGTGTCGTGCAAAGCGTTTATTGAATTATCTTCTCTCTGAGGTATTTTTACAAGACCTGCTTCCTCGGAAGTAACTTCATTTGAATTTGATGCCATTGCATCTTCTTCTTGCAAGCGGCGTAAACGGCTGTCAATACCATCGGAAGATGTCTCTTCTTCAATATTTTGCTGAGCATTGTCACCTAAAGAAATGTCTACATCTGGGGACATCATCTTCATTATTCCCAACAGTGCAATCAATAATATTAAAAATACTGATGCAAAAGTCATCATGGTTTGTTTTTTATTTCTAATCATTTTTTGTTGATAATCTTTGTATGACATATCTTTAGGATTGTTGCCGTTTGTTCTCATCTTAAACTCCTCTCACCTTTGTACTTGCCATTACTATATCTTCAATCTCGTTTGAGTATTTTTGCATTATACATTGAGCAAATTCTTTTATATCAGATATTTTCATATCTTCTTCTAATCCGGAAGCTTTTACCGGAGCTCCTGTTGATATTATGTTTATACCTGTGTGGATTAAAACTGATGTATGCGATTTTGTGGCTATAGATACCGTTAATTTTCTGTTGTCGTAAAACAAATCGTCACCATCACGTCTGACAATAAAGCCTCTATTTTCAAGTTCTTCTTTTATTGTGGTAATAAGTAATCTTTGGCGTAAAACTCCTTCTACCAAACCTATATTAAATTGCTCAGAAATAAAACTTAGCATATATTTACTGTATATGGGTTCATTATTAATAACATCTTCAATATCAACCATCTCATTAAGTTTAACATCGCATTCACCGGTAAATGCAACAATAGAATCACCTTGGATTTTAAAATTTTTATAAATCCAATGCGGAGAAAGTTGAAACCCTTCATATTTTATTTCTTTATCAATATACTTTATTTTCATCTATTTAAAAATAATATTTATGTAATGATTATCATTATTTGCTTTTAATGCATTTTTTAGTCTGGTACAAGACTCGCATTTCCCGCAATGCCCTTCTGTTGAATCATAGCAGCTTTGAACAAGTTCTAACGGCATAGATTTTTTAAGAGCCCAATTAACTATATCATTTTTGTTATAATTTATCAAGGGTACAAGAACTTTTGGTCTGTTTAAAGTAGAGTATTCAAATTCTGCCGTAACTCTGGTTGCAAATTCTTCCGTATTATCCGGAAAGGTTTTTCCTTCCTCTTTATTAGCTCCTAATATGATGTAGTTATATCCATAGCTATCGGCATAAGAAGCTGCTATATTTAAAAACAACCCGTTTCTATTCGGAACCCAAACCGCTTTTGCAGAAGTTTCAGGATTATCAATACCTTCAGGCAAATTTTCCTTTGAAACAAGAGTTGTATTTGTTATATTTTTTAGCCAATCAAGTTTTATTATTTGGTGTTTTATATTGTAGTGTTTGCACAAGGCTATTGCAGCTGCAATTTCTTTTTTAGCTGATTTTTGTCCGTAGTCAAATGTCAGAGCAAGCTCAACATTATATTGTTCTTTGCACAGCCCTAAACATACAAGTGAATCAAGTCCGCCTGAAAGCAGTATTATTGATTTATTCATTTGAGCTACCCTCATCAGTTTCATATTCTTCTAATATTTGAGTTGCCTCCTCTTTTAAAAACGTAGAATATTTTTTATCATGAATTACTTCATCTAATATGCTTCTGTCTGAGATGTTGTACAGAGCGATAAGAGCATTCCGTTTTACTTCATCATTCACATCTTCTAAACAAGGCTTTATTGTATCATAAGCCAACGGATTATCCGATTCCATAATTGCTTCTATAGCATTTATACGTATTTGAGGGGAGTCATCCAGCAAGGAATCTTTTAATGCCTTAAAAACTCTTTGGTTATCATTTATTTTAAGCTTGCCAAGCGCTTCTAAAATTCTTTCTTTTAAAAATGTAAATTTATCTAATATACCATGTTTTGTTTCTAAAATGCTGACTAACGGGTCAATAGCTCTCATATCTCCGAGCATTCCAAGAGCAGTAGCTGCTGATTCTCTAATATAGACAGATTTTTCATCTTCATCCTTCACAACATCTATAAGAGGTGCAACAGCATACTTATCACCAATTCTCCCTAATGCGTCAGCACAAGCAAATCTAACTTTATAATTTTCTTTTTTATTGTTCAAACAATATAGTAATGCATGTACTGCCGAGGTGTCTTTTAAATTCGCAATTGCTTTTGCGCACATTACTCTTACGTTTATATATTCGTCTTTTGAAAATTCCTCAGGTACAATTGTCTTTCCGAGAAGTACATCTATTAGCACGGGCAAAGTAGATTTGTCTCTTATTTTATCTTCGCAGCGAATAAGTTCAATCAGGTAATCGGGGACTTTGCATACCGCAAGAAAATAATTATAAATTTGGGTGCATTCATTTTCATTATATTTGTTTTCAAGCGCATTTATATTTTTAATAACGGCACTTTTATTTTCAGTGTCAAATATACCGCACTCTTTTCCTAATAACTCTAAATCCACTACTTTTCTTTGCCCCAATCTGGAATTAATATACAATAAATATAATATATATTCAATCTGTTAAGTACAAATTAGTGCAATTTTTAATCTTTACGAGAATATGTTAGCAGGATGTCGGAGTCATATTTTTTTATATCTGCAAACTCAAATTCAATGGCATCTGTAATATTAATCGCTTTTTGAAAATTAAAGCAAGATAGTCCTGAATTATCACCCAAAACTTTCGGGGCAACAAATTGATATACCTTATCGGCATAAGGAAGTGCGGCGCCGCAAAATTGTCCGCCTGCCTCTATAAATACACTCATTATATTGTTTTCGTATAAATTATTAAATAAAGTTGCAAGATCGATTTTATTATCAATTACTTTGACCGGACATAATTTTATATTTGAATTACCACCAATTGAATTTGTAGCAGCTTCTATACACTCTAATTCAATATTCTCATTATAGTAGACATAGCACATACCGTCTTTATATATCTCAGCATTTCTAAAATCTGTTCTTAAATTTCTGTCAAGAATAACTTTTGTTGAGTGCAACATCGTTGGATTATCTGCAATAATCGTACTTGAAGTTGTAAGAATTGCATCATATTTTTTCCTGAGATTTTTTGCTTCAACACGTGCAGTCTCAGAGGTAATCCATTTCGATGAGCCGGTAGACGTTGCGATTTTACCGTCTAGTGTAGTTGCCGTTTTTATTGCAATAAAAGTTTTGTGTTCAACAATATTTTTTATAAAAACTTCATTTAATTTTCTGCATTTATCTTCTAAAATATTTTCTACAACATTTATGCCGGCTTCTTTAAGCTTTTTTACACCGTTACCTGCGACAATAGGATTTACATCACGCATTCCTATAATCACATTTTTTATGCCCTTTTCTATAATCAAATCAGCACAAGGCGGGGTTTTCCCGTAATGCGAACAAGGCTCAAGATTTACAATCAAGGTTCCGTCTTTTGCTTCGTTATTATTGAGATTTATTAGTGCGTTGCGCTCGGCATGATTTTCTCCATACTTTTCGTGATAGCCTTCGGAAATTATTTTATTGTGCTTATTAAGCACAACACATCCTACAAGAGGGTTTGGAGATACAGAACCGAGCCCTTTTTTGGCTAAGTCTATACATTTTTTCATTAATGATTCATAATTCATACTTGTATTTTACCAAAAATAATGATAATCTGATAGAAGATATGTGTGATTAAATATAAAAGGAGAGAAAGAACATGGTAGATTTAAAGTATATCGGTCACAGCGCATTTGAGTTTAAAACAGGGGATAAATCGATTTTAGTTGATCCATATATTTCCCATAATGATAAATATGATTATAAAAAATCTAATATTACTGATATTTTCGTAACTCATGCTCATCCTGATCATTTAGGAGAAGCTATTGATATTTCTAAAAATAAAAAAGCCCCTATTACCGCAATAGCTGAAGTAGCAAATTATTGTGCAGGCAGAAAGTGTAAATCTCGTCCTGTTGGGTTAGGAAGTTGGTTGAACTATGATTGGGGTCGTGCAATATTTTTACCGGCTTATCATTCAAGCACATTGCCTGATGGCACTTATGGCGGTGTTGCAGCAAGCATCTTATTTGATATAGAAGGGGTAAGAATTTTTCATGCAGGGGACACATGTTTGTCCGCAGATTTCAAAACTTATAAAGAGCTATACCGACCTAATATCGCGCTATTGCCAATAGGCGGTACATATACAATGGATGTAGAGCATGCTGTTGTTGCAGCTGATTGGTTAGGCGCAAAAACAGTTATTCCAATGCATTACAATACTTTCCCTGAAATTCAAGCTGATTTAAAACGTTTCGCACAATTAATGCAAGTAAATAACACAAATGTTGCAATATTAAATCCTGAACAAATAAATCAAGATTCTCAAACGGAAAAAACTCCTGTATCTGCTAAAAAATAATTGTAAAATTATAAAAAATCCCGATTGCTTTTCTGCAATCGGGATTTTTTGTTTAGTGATACTTCTAAATTTTTGATATCTGGGAAATTGTAGGATCTAACAACCTTCTACCGTTTGCAAAGTTTATTGCACATAAAACTTTATTTCCGAATTTAACCATTTTTTCTACAACCCCTTCACCATACTTAGGATGTGTAACACGATCTCCGGATTCATATATTTCAACAGGACCACTCACAGGAGTTTCTTCTGCCGGATAAATTGGTACAACAGGTGGCTGTTCATCATTATCTGTAGAATCATCAGAAAACGCCTGTTCTTCAGTTAAATATTCTTCTGAATCTGTTGCATAACTCTCTACATTACTTTCATTTATAGCCTGATTTTCACTTTCTTGAACATCTGCTTGTTCCGAATAATTAAGCTCCTCTTCATTATATACAGCTTCTCCAAATTCAGAAGCATCAGGAATTATATCATCTTCCATGTTTGCAGGTTCTTCCTGATATTCCGTATATTCATCCGTGTTGGCAGAATTGTCAATATAATCTAAATCTTCTTCTGTAATTATATCTTGTTCTTGATTGTAGTTAATATTATCAGACAAATTATCTAAGGATTCGCTATCGACAACATCTTGTGCAAGTTCAGGTTCAGTTTCATTATCAGATATAACTTCATTATTTATAGCTGTTTCAGACTTTTCTTCACTTGCAGGAACATATTCTTCCTCTAAAGGTGCTTCGACCATTTCTTCGTCTTCAGGAATATATTCTTCTTCTAAAGGAGTTTCAACCATTTCTTCGCCTTCAGGAATATATTCTTCTTCTAAAGGTGTTTCGGTCATTTCTTCGCCTATAAAATCATGAGTTTCAGCGGATTGTTGCTCAACAAGCTCATCCATATCGTTTAATGTATTATCTACTATCTCTTTTGTTTCTGCTTGTTCAGCAGAATAATCAGCATTCTCTTCTATTTCATTAAAAGTATCATTTGCAACAGCAAGATCATCTTCAGTTTGCGGTTCTTCAATAATTCCATCAGAAGAATTTAATGTAATTTGTTCTACAGGCGGATTATCGTTCATCAATGACTCTTGTGAGTATGAGTCAGAGTTTTCAACAAATGCATTATTTAAATCACGGGTATTTTCTGTAGGCACATTTTTTATGTTTTCAATATAATCCTGTAATTCTTCCAATGTCATCATTTCAATAATCAACGGAATATATTGAGTTGATTTGCCGTAAATAACACATTCATCCTGATTTAATTTGTTCAAAAATACATTATATGCACCAAAATCATGTTGGACAGTCAATGGTGCGAACATAATTATGTTACCGGCAACTTCCTTTAACTCATGTACATATTTGTAATTGTGTGCGCACGCAACAATTGTTGATATCTTATTTTGGTGTAAGAAATTCTTAATTAATTTTTTGTCTGAATTATCATTATCTATTTTAACAAGACTATACACGTACAAATCTAAAGCATCAATTTCATTATATACAGTTGAAATAATAAGATTCTGCAATGATGAATCCGCTGATGATATATCAAATAATGTTGACAAATTTGCTCTCAAGGAGGCTCTTACAGATTGAAATTCATTTGCATCTTGAGCAAAAGCATTTTGATCTTTATATTTAATCAACCTACTTTTAAGTAAAGCTAATTCGGGCAACTGTAGATTCTTATATTGCATATCAACGACTCTTAACAAAGAATCAAACGGCACAAAATTATCTAATACAGTTCTTGAATATTCTTGTACCTCCAACAATATATCCTGAATTATAGCTTTACTGGTAGGAGATACATCGTTCAAATCATGTTCATATATATAATTAATTGTGTCATAGTTTAGAGGAAGTTTGAAATCCAGACCGAATATTAATCTGTTTTCTGCATTTATTGTTCCTGAAGTATCAAAGATTACGGATTTGTTATTGTTGGATGTTATTTGCTTTGCAATATTTGATAGTACTATATCAGTATTTTCCAAATTATCTGAACATATTAGCAAATTTTTATCTAATGTTGAAAAATCCACATTTAATATAAAACTCTGTTGCGCTAATTTTCCAATGGTCAATGGTGTTTCTATAGGCAATATATCAAGAAGTTCTTCCGGAGTTAAAGTCGTAATATTTGCAGACATTTCAGGAATTGAGCCGTTATAATTTTTAACAATGCCCTGTTCGTTAAAGGTAAATAATAATTTAACAATAGCATAATTTATACCGCTATCAGCTTTTAAGCTCATAATCTGAGCTACATATGCACATTGATTGTCTTCAATTATAACAAATCCTGATATTACAAGGCTATCAGCAGCTGTATACGAAATTTTTACCAGATTGTTTTTTATTTCTAATATCTTCATAAATACTTCCTCTACTATCGTTATAATTCTACCATGAACATGCCAAAATAGTGTATCAATTAAATAAATGAATTAAGACTTTGATATAATTTGTTCAAGTTCATTGTAGATGTCAATTGTAGGCATACATATTCTTAAATCTCTTTCAACCAGACTTATAATTGTTGCTTTGTAACACATTAGCAGAGCCTTATCCAAACCTCTATCTTCGTTAAGTATATTTTTTATTTGATTAGAATGTTTTTTATCTCTTGTGTTTGGTTCAATTTTATCGGCAAGAAATATTATTTTTTCGAAATTAGACATATTAATTTTACCAATTGTGTGCCAGCGTATTGAAGAAAGAATTTCGCTATCTTCAACTCCAAATTCTGTTTTGGCAATATACGCGCTAACGGGTGCATGTAAGGTTTTATAACTCAATTTTTCCTGTTCTTCAATATCTATATGTGCATCAATAATTGAAAGAAGTTTTTCTGTTGGAAAACATTTTGCACAATCGTGCAGTAAGCCGGCAATATACGCTTTATCAGAGTCCAGAGCATATCTTTGAGCAAGTTCTTTTGCGCATTGTGCAGTCCCGAGAGAGTGTAAATATCGTGTCTCATTTAGGTTATTTTTAAGCCAACTTAGAATATCTTCCGTTTTAATTTTTGTATAGTTCATGTTTAATAATATACTCCTCAACTTCTTTTGGGACAAGTCCTGATATAGATTTATTTTCTAATATCAACTTTCTTATGTCGCTTGACGAAATATCTTCAAATTTTAAAGGCATTAATCTAAAATTGTACCCTAAATCTTTTAGATAATTAAATTCGTTTCTTCTAAAATTAGAATCCCTTATAAATACTATAAATTCAACAAGTTCTTTTAATTTATCAATTTCGTACCATGTTTCTATGTGTCTAAATGCGTCAGTGCCAATAATAAACTTGATTTTATTGTTGATATTACATAAATTTTTTAATTCACAAATAGTAAGATAGGTATATGAGATTCCTTTGCGTTTATATTCAATATCAGATATTTTAAAATTTTGGTTATCAGAAAGAGCTAAATTAAGCATATTGTAGCGATGTTCCGCAAGTTTTATATCATAAGATTTATGCGGAGGAATATATGCAGGTATAAACGTTATACAATCTATTTCAGAATTGTCTAATATATATTTTGCAACTCTCAAATGTGCATTATGTATTGGGTTAAAAGTTCCTTGAAATACGCATAAATCCATAAACAAATTTTAGCATAAAATTATTGAGTTGCAATGATTATATTATCTGCCTCCCAAGGTTTTATATGCTTCTTTTTCCATTCTGTCAACTCTTGCCAATGCTTTTTCGAGAGCATCATCTTTTTTGTTAGCATCCTTAATTTTTACACCTTCAGGAGATGGTATGTATCTGTTTTCAGGAATGTCCGGTTGAACAGTTTTCTTTTCCTCATTTAATGGAGCTGTTTTTATAGGATTTCCTGTATGACTTATTTGTGTTGATTTTTGTAAATTCTGAGCCTGAGCAACCGGATTTTGAGTTTGAACATTATTCTGTTTCTGTGCTGCTTGCGCAGCTGCCATAGCTAAAAGCTGTCTTTGTTGTTGTGCGGTTACTTCTTGTTCAGTAGCCTGTTGTTTTGCGGCTTCTTGCATTTCTTCGTGTTTGCTTTCATCAGCAAGTGCTTCTTTTGGTTTGCCAAATATTGCATTTACACCTTTAACTAGCCATTTATTAAAGAACGATACAAATACAACCATTGGTAATAAGAATCTAACAGGATAACCTGCCATTTGCTTCAACCAGTATTTCGGATTTCTCATAGCATCAGCAAGTCGTTTTGGTATATTTTTAAAGTACGTAAGAGGACTTTCCATTACTTTGTTTATAGTTAAGTCAACTTTTTCGACTTTATGTTTTGTATATGGTCTTACTTGTTCCAAACCTACAGTTACTATATCACCGACTTTTCTTGCCGCGTAGACAAACGGATTTTTAGTATGAGGTCTAAATTTAGAACGTAACTCTTTACGTTTTTGCTTATAAACATCTTTCGTCCAATCACAATTCATTACATGTTCATTAAATTCTTTTAATGCAGCTCTATATTCTTCAATTTGCTGAGCTGACATACCGGAATATTGTAAACCGCCAATTTTATGCATTAATTGGATAGATGGCGGCATAAATACAAAGAATCCGATAAGTTCGGCAAATCTTTCCATAAATGATTTAAATTTATCACCGTTTGTTTCTTGTCTGTTAGCTCTTATTAAGACTTCTGCAAGGAAGTATGCTTGCATTAAAGCTGCTATTTTACCTCCTGAAATTCTACTTGTTGCACCCTCAAGAATTTGATTACTGAGTTTTGCGAAAGTTCTGCCTAATACAGTTTTATGATTCCCTCCACCTGCAGAATATAATTTATTATAAAGTTCAGAGAAATAAACTTTTCTGCCGGCAAGCTCGCCTTTAACGATTGTTCCGAAATTTTTGTTTGAATAACTCATTCTGGCAAAAAGTTTTTTATCGGTATTTTTTAGAACTTCCAGAATTCTTTCTATGTGCTTTTCCGGAGCTTTTTTAATTTCATTGTATTCAGCTAAATCTCTAAAGCCTATAGCTTTTACTTTTAATTCTTTTAGCTTTTCAAGACGTTTAGCTGCGTCCATATTCTTAAATGCTTGAACTTGAGCAGGTTTTGCACCTTTATTTAAAAATTTATATTCTTCAGCTTGAAGTAACAAGGCTTTTTCTTCTGCATTTACACCTTTTTCTACAGCAGTTTTAACAGCTTCAATTTCAGCTTTGCTTGCGCCTAAAGAGTCAAAATCTTTATATGATTTAAGCGGTTCTGTAAAACCGTCAAAAATTGTAGAAGCATCATGAGAAAGCATAGATTTTATGCCGCCAACCTGCGTTTTTACTAACCCGATTTCAGGGACAGACGGAGTTTTATCAAATGCTCTTAATAATGCAGAGTTATCATAAATATATTTTTTGAATGCGCCTTTAGTACCGTTTGCAGCCTTGTTTACGGCTTTACCGACAGGATTTCCGAATAGAAAGTTACTGATTTTGTCACCTGCTGCGCCAAATTTGTGTATAATAGATTTTTCGTAATCACCTCTGCACCATTTTGAATACTGCTCCATTGCCTGATTTACTGCAATCCAAGTAGGTATTGTGACTCCATACTGTATAAGCGGGTCTATATCACTAAATGAAGTAAGTCTTTGCCCGATATAAGAATCCGTACCTGCTTCTTGTATTTTAGACACATCAATTTGTGCTTGCATAGGAGGCAGCGGATTTCCGTTTCCTCCGACATTCATACCAAATGCACCGTTTAACGGTGTTTTTGCATATTTATTTTGAATGTCAAAATTTTCTACCATACACAATTTTCCCTATATAAATATAAAAACATATTTTTCAATAGAATTGCCTATTTTCAAAGTTTTTTTACTGTTTTGTAAATAAATGTAACGAAAAATATAAAAACTGAAATTTTAAAATATGTATATACTTTATATATATACAGAGAGCAAACAAGAAGAGAGGTTAAAATGGCTGTTGCTAATTTAAAAAAGATTGATGAAAAGCTAAATAATATGTATAAAGATCAAGTTACAACAAATGTTGATAATGACAAGTTTGTAGACAGATCGGATGTATTAATGGCTCAAATGAATTTTATTGCAATGGCAAACAGACAATCTTTACACTTGATTTAAAAGAATTTTCATAAAATAACTCCAATTAATTTTTCCCCTACAAATTTTTAACTGACTTTAAGTCAGTTTTTTTTTGCAATTTGAAAAAATAAATTAAGCTTGTACTTTTAGTATCTCATCAAGCATGTTAAGCATAACAGATTGAAATCTTTCACATTCATCCTTTGTTTTGGCTTCAAAGCGAAGTGTAAACACCGGCTCAGTATTGCTCTGGCGGATAAGCGCAAAACCACCGTCAAAAACAATCCTCATCCCGTCTAGTGTAATGATGTCCTTAATTTCAGAACCAAAAATATTTTTGTTATTGGTAACTTTTTCTTTAACAGATTCCATCGTAGATTTTTTGAGTTCATTTGGGCAGGTATATCTGTATTCAGAGGATGTATACACCTCAGAAAAAGGTTTAAGTAAATTTTGAATAGTAAAATTCGGATTTATTTTTTTATTTTTAGAAATAATTTCAATAATGCGGCAGCCGGCATATATTGCATCGTCAAAGCCATAGTATCTGTCTTTAAAAAATGTATGTCCGCTCATTTCTCCGGCAAGGACTGCATCAGTTTCGAACATTTTATTTTTAATATATCCGTGTCCTGTTTTTGCCATAAAGGATTTGCCGCCGATTTTATCAATAGTATCAAATAATACTTGCGAGCATTTAACTTCGCTGACAATATTTGGAACGATATTTTCCTTTTTATATTCGGCAATAACATCCTGAGCATAAATAAGCAAGAGTTTGTCACCTGTAAGATAATTGCCTTTATTATCAATAATACCGATTCTGTCGCTATCACCGTCATAGGCAATTCCAACATCGGCATTTTCATCAACAACAACTTGCTTTAAGGTATCTAAAGTAGCTTCAACACTCGGATTTGGGTGATGATTAGGGAATGTCCCATCAGGTTCAGAGAATAGTTCAACAACGTCACAACCCAACTTTCTGTATAATTCCGGGCCGACAATGCCGCCGGTAGCATTTGCGCTATCGACTACGACTTTTACGCCTTTTCCTGCATTAGAAAATCTTGATACCATATCTGATGTATAAGACGGGATAATATTATAATCAATAACTAAAGCTTCGTTGGGTTCTGAAATGCTATCAGTCCAATTGTTTAAAGTAAGCTCTTTGACTTCTTTTATTTGTTCTTCTGTCAAAGTTCTGTTTTTATATGTCATTTTCATCCCGTTATATTCTTTTGGGTTGTGGCTTGCTGTAATAATACACGCAGAGATAACCTTATGCCCGTTTGTAATATTTTCCGGAACTCCGACAACTTCTGAATAGTAGCCGATAGGAGTAGGTGCAAGCCCTAAATTTACAACGTGAGCTCCAACAGATGTAATACCGGCAATCAGGGCGCTTAGCAAGGATGGCGAGTGTGTTCTTGCATCCATACACACGGTTAAATACATGTCATTTGTATCACTAATTTCAGATTTAACTTTTAAATAATTCACAAAATTTTTTCCGATATTGTAGAACAACTCTTCTGTAATATCTTCTCCGTAAATACCTCTAATATCATTTTTACCAAAAGCGTGAGCGTATATATCTTTCATTAAAATTCTCCCTAATTGTCTGATTTATTGTATAATTATACCATGAAAAATATTATAAAAAATCTTGTCAACAGTGAAAAATCTGCGGCATGGCTATTTATTCTGCCGGCAATTTTAGGTACAATAATTTTTATAATTATACCTGTGTTTTGCTCATTCAGTTTGAGTTTTATGAAATGGGATTTGTTAAATCCCCCGGAATTCGTTGGTTTGAGTAATTACAAAGTTGTTTTTTCAGAACCAATATTTCTAAAAATTTTAATAAATACAATTGTATTTGCGCTGTCAGTTTCAATCTTAGGTGTAATTATTCCGCTTATTTTGGCAGCTATATTAAATTCAAAAATCAGAGGAAGCGAATTTTACAAAACCTCATATTTTTTGCCGTTTATAACACCAATGATTGTTATTGGGATAGTTTGGGAGTGGATATTTGATCCAAATATTGGAATTTTAAATACTTTTCTGCACATACACATAAATTGGCTTTATGATACGCATTTTGCAATGCCGGCACTGATAATTGTTACGGTATGGAAACTTATCGGATACAATATGATTATATTTTTATCCTCTCTAAGCGGAATATCTCAAAGCTTGTTTGAGGCTGCAAAAATAGATGGGGCAAATTCATTTCAGATATTTAAAAATGTCACAATTCCTATGTTGTCGCCTACAATATTTTTCGTGGTAATTATAACGGCTATAAGTTCTTTTCAAGTTTTTGATTTAATTTATCTTATGACAGAGGGGGGACCTTTAGATAGTACAAACGTGTTGGTTTATGCTATTTACAAAAACGCATTCGAATATTTCAACGCAGGAAAAGCAAGCGCTCTGGCTTATGTGTTGTTCTTTATAATTCTTGTTTTGACATTAATACAGTGGAATTTACGAAAAAAACTTGTTTATAATGAAGATTAAAACTTTGTTACAATTAAGCATTTTTGTTAAAGTTATTAGACAAAATCTCCGTATTACATGACATAAGAAGGAGAAATGTGTGTCATGTATGAAGATTTAAAAAAGAATGAACTGATTAAGGATATGCAAGAAATGCTTGAAAAAGCAGAAGAATTTAAAAATGATATGGATAAATATTGTGAATTTATGCGTCAAGTATTTCTTAATACGTCTTGCTTAAACTAAAAATTACCAAGGTGTTCAATGTTTTTTTCATAAAATAGTTTTATAACTATAATATGAAATTAATTATTATTGGTGCGGTTGCGGCGGGAGCAAAAGCTGCAGCAAAGGCAAGACGCTTGCTGAATGATGATTCAAAAATAACTATTTACACTGATGATACCCATGTATCATACTCATCATGTGGTATTCCTTATTTTATTGAGGGGAATTTTGAAAAATTTGAAACTTTGTTAGTTCGCTCTCCTGAAGAATTTGAGGAGAGTGGAGTAAGGGTTTTATTAAGACACAAGGTCATAAAAATACTCCCCGAAAGCAAACAAGTCGTAGTAATGGATATTGAAAAAAAACAAGCATTTATAGACAATTATGATAAATTAATAATTGCAACAGGGGCAAGTCCGATTATGCCAAACATTAAAAATAACTGGTACAAAAATATTTTTACAGTAAGAAATATAGAAGATGCAATAAATATAAAAGAAAAAATTCAAACTGCAAAACGTGCAGTAATAATAGGGGGAGGTTATATCGGTTTAGAAATGCTGGAAGCATTGGTAAAAAACAATATTTATACTACATTAATTGAATCCTCTAATAATTTGATGTCATCTATGGATGAGGATATTTGTAACTTAATTTACGAACAACTTAGTATGATAAAAAACAATAAATTTGATATTATAAAAGGTGAAAATGTAGTAGAATTTAATGGTGATAAAGAGGGTATTACGGGCGTTACGACTTCAGGCGGCAGAGAAATTGACTGCGATATCGCAATTGTTTGCGCCGGCGTTAAACCAAACATAGAACTTGCTAAAGATGCAAACCTTGAAATAGGCGAAACCGGTGCAATATGGGTTGATAAACATATGAAGACATCAAATGATGATATATACGCTTGCGGAGATTGCGCAGAAATGAACTTTATAATAACAAATTCACCTGTTTGGGTGCCAATGGGTTCAACAGCAAATAAAACAGGAAGATGTGCGGCAATTAACGCTTGCGGTGGTGATGAAGAATTTTTAGGAATATTGTCATCTGCAGTTACAAGATGTTTAAAACTTACAATTTCAAAAACAGGATTAACAGAAAAAAACGCACGAGACTTTGGTTTTGATGTAATAACTGCAACAGTAAATAAATATGACAAAGTCGGATATATGCCTGATGCAAAAAACATCACACTAAAACTAATTGCTGACAAAAATAGCGGCAGACTCTTAGGAGGACAGGCTGTTGGCAGCGGCGATACGGACAAAAGAATAAACACCTTAACTGGAGCTATTTTAGGCGGTTTGACAGCATCAGAATTTGAACAAAATGATTTGACCTACGCTCCGCCATTTTCAACAACTATTGATCCGTTATTAAATGCCGCACAAATATTAAAGGGAAAAATTAGTGTCGACAAAGCTTAGCAAGGTATTTTGCTAAACCAACCCCCATAGAAAAACATGTTGGTTGCACACGTATTGCACCTTGTGCCATAAAATCAGCAGAAATACATCTGCCTACAGCAAAAAGATTATCATACTGTTTAGACATTAATGCCTCTAAAGGAATTTGGTAATCTCCTACTTTTTTAAGCGTTGAGCCATCCTTGTCTGAAGAGTGCACATCAATCGGATAATTTGATATTGCAACAGGTTTGTCAAATTCTGTCCCGTTTATTATATCATCCATTTTATATATATACTTACCTTTTATTCTTCTTGATGCTCTTATACCAAGCATATCAGATATGTTTGAAATATATGATTTTTTAAACCCGGGAAAGTATTTTTTAAAAAATTCGGATAATCTAAAAATGGTAGAGCGCCCTTCTTGTAAAGCTTTCGATATGTTTTCAATATCAAGTGTCCCTTCGCAATTTACAAGACGCGGGCAGTTAAAAGCAAGGCTATTAGGCATTCCTGGAACAGTAAACGTCTGAAAATAGTTGATATCATCAGGTTTGAGCAGCCCATTAGCTACTCCGGCCTTAAATATAGGCAATAACGCCCATTTACGAGTCTTATCCCAAGTACAAGCTGTAGAAAGATGCAATACCCCATCTATATGCTGAACAGTAGTAACATCTTCATTTTTATCGATATCCAAAAGCCATTGTGAGTAGGCTTCTAAATCAATACCCGACATGATAAATCTTAAACTAAAGGGCTGCGTTTCTTCTTCATTATTTTGTAAAAATTCGCAATTTAAATTTTTAAAAATTTCCGCATTTCCTGTTGCATCTACAAGATATTTCGTATCGATAGATACCGATAAATCATTAAAGCCAAGATTATCTATCGAATAGGTACATGGTGATAATAATTCATTATATAGAGATAAAGAAATAATTCTGTCACAACTATGTTGTATAGACAGCACAGTTGTATTATGTAAGACTTTTACATTAGTTTCGCTCATTAAATTATCAAGAGCAATCTTAAGAAGCTCAGGGTTAAACCAGCCGGAATTGCCCATATAATCTACTTGACCGCCAATTTTCTTCATCTCTTTAATTAAAGCGTCCATAAAATCAGTATTAATTTGATTTTCGGATGACTTCATTGCGGGCATAACAAGACCTGAAGTCATAGAGCCACCAAGGACACCGGATTTCTCAATTAATAACGTTTTTAATTTTAATTTCCCTGCCATGTAAGCTGTTGCACATCCGGCTGTACCACCGCCTACAATCACTAAATCATATTTGCTCATAAAAATATTTTAAATCAAAAATTTATCAAAGTAAAATAAAATTATTTTATTATATATCGTTTAGTTATATAATTATAATATTCGTGAGGAATATTGCTTTTTAAAACTCGATGCAGTGATAAGATTACTATTTTTAACTTCTTGTTCGTGTAATAATAAAATTTCTTCGTTATTAGATTTTAATGATTCATCACGATAAACAATACCTGATTTTGTTTTAAGCAGTCCTAAATCAAATTCTGAGAGGGGATATTTTATAAAGTCAGAATTTTTTGATGCAATTGTCCCCATAAATTTATTTTCAATTGGGTTATAAATTTTGCCAACGAAAAAACCTGCATTTATAAAAGCATTTTTTATTGGTGCAGCATTTGAATAAGTAAGAATTATTCCATCATTGCTTAAACGCATATAAAGTAATTTTAAAAAATCTAGAGTCCATAAACATGGACATTTAGAAGGAGTAAAAGCATCTAAAAATATTAAATCATATTCAGAATCGTCAGAATTGATTTCAAGGCGTGCATCGTTAATTCTTAGGTCAAAAATGATATCCATATCATTAAAGGGCTTTAGGCGCTTTTTATACCTTTTAGATAGGTACATATAATATATATTATGTAAGAACGAGATAAAATCCTTTTTATTATTAAATATACTAATTTTCTTTTTTAACTCAAAATATCGCACAATATATTTGTTGAAAATTTTAATAAATTTATTATCAGATAAAATTCTGCAAATTATATCATCACAAAGAAACTCAGGATATTTTGACAGTATATTATCTAACATCAGCATATTTAAAGCGTCAGGATACTCCAATAAATATTTTAGTAAATTACCGTATTCGAAATTTTTACTATTTTTCTCATTTTTCAAAGATTTTTCATTATTTAAAATTTTTGATATTTTTTCGTTTTCAAAATTTATACAATTTTTTTGAATTTTTAAATTTTTTGAAATTTTTGAATTAATAAACGGAGATAAAAAAGCTAGAGTTTTATCATTATCAATTGCTTTTATGTAAATTTTTAAATTTTTAAAAAATTGATTTTTGTAGAGTCTATCATGCAGATTTTCTAAATTTGACGATAAGATATTATCGGAATATATCGGGTCGATATTATATTTATAAAAATCTTTGCTTTTTGCGATTATATTATTATCGGTATATAACGTATCGCTATATAATTTTTTATCTTCGTGAAAATTATTATCAGCACATATCGTATCGTTATATAGTGATAATATTTTATAATAATTTTTAAAATATTTTTTATAAAAATTTTTGTTTTTTAAATTTTTTACAAATAAAATGTAATTTAAAAAACTTTTTGAGTTATATCCGATGCCGTAGCAAATGTCAAGCACTCTTATTTCACTGCGATATTGCAATAATTTCTCTATCATTGCAGGGAAAATAAACTTCTCATACGCTTCTGTAGCTGCCCCATAGCTGGAATGGTATATATCATCGTCTTTTGGACTAAAAAGCCCTACAGAGCCGTCATTTGTTATATACGGATAGAATTCATACATAGTGCAATTATAGACTATATAAGGATTTAAGGCAAATTGTAAAGACTAAATTCTATTCATTTACAATTGTTGCGCCGTTTTGTTCAACATTGAAATTATATAATTGAACTTTTATATCCAATTCATTCCAGGAATCTTTTATAATATTTTTTACTTTTTCGAGGTCATTTTTCTGTGATATAACCAGAACTGACGGCCCTGCACCACTAAGCACAAC
Source organism: Cyanobacteria bacterium UBA2855 (assembly GCA_002350725.1). Taxonomy (GTDB): domain Bacteria; phylum Cyanobacteriota; class Vampirovibrionia; order Gastranaerophilales; family Gastranaerophilaceae; genus UBA1221. The sequence goes on from DEFJ01000014.1 coordinate 37,266, forward strand.
GCCTAAAACAGAATCTTCATGTTTTAAATTTGTCATCAATTTTTCCAATCCCGGAACGAGCTTCATTCTATAGGGTTGGTGTAATTTATCTTTAAGCGCAGCTTTCATTAAATCTGCATCTTTTGTATTGACTGCCTGCACAAACATTGCCATTCTCTGAGCGTTGAATACGGCATCGGCAAGCGGCACTTCTGTAGGTAATACTGAGCGTGCAATCTCAGTTACCAATTCTGTTTCCGGTACACAGAGGGTTAAAATCCAGTCTTGCGGCCAATCGAGTTTTCTGTATAATATGCTACCATCTTCTTCCATTGAAGAGAGCACCAAACCGCCTACTATTGCGGGTGTTACATTATCAGGATGTCCTTCAACCTCTGTTGCAATTGACAATAGAGCTGCCTCATCAGCAGGTCTGCCTAACAATTCATTTGCGGCAATTAAACCGCCCACAATAACTGCAGCACTGCTTCCTAAGCCTTTAGCTATCGGGATTTCCGAGTGAATAGTAATTTTTAATTCGCTTGGTGATTGCCCGATAGAATTGTAAAGTAACTCAACAGCTTTATAAACAATACTATTTTCATCCATTGGGATATGTTCTAAAGATAATTCCGTATTTAAGTCTTCGCTGGCGAGTACGTTTATTTCGACGCCCGAGCCGGGAAGTACAGTTTCTTCAATTGTAATCGTATTATATAACGGTAGTGCCATCCCAAGACAATCAAATCCGGGTCCGATATTTGCAACCGTTGCCGGCACTCTTATACTAACTTTCATTATATATGAACCTCATTTGCTAATTATTATAACATAAAGATAAAAAATGCGTAATTTTCTTCAAACAATTCACCCTAAGCAAGCAGTAAAACTCTCATTCATTCGTACTTTTTACATTTATCCTTAAATGGAAAAAGAGTTCAAACACAACTTTTACCCTTTTGAGAACAGTTCATGATTATAATTTGTCATCGCGAGAAAATCTCTGATTTTCGTGGCAATCCAGTGTGAATTTGCATATTGCCACGTCGCATACGCTGCTAGCAATGACAGGATGTTTTAAATTGCCACATCGTTGACTACGTCAACTCCTCGCAAAGACAATATACACACCTTTACCTCCTGCGGAAGAAGCTAGATTTTAAGAATTTATATCAAAAAAGCGGACTCATTGTCCGCTTTACATATTTTTTTATTAACTTTGTTGTTTAATACTCTGTTGCCAAATCGACTTATTGCTCTTTGCCTGTTCTGTGTAGGTTTGATATCTTGCATCCCAAAAGTTAAATTGACTTTTTAACATAGCATCAGCGTATTGTATTGGTTTAGTCATTGCTCTTGTTTTTGCAGAACAACTATTACGAAGCTGTTGCTCTGCAGAAGCTTGTTGATTTCTTAATCTTGTAATTTCAGCATTTACAAGTGCAATTTTATTCTGGTTATTTTTTTGTGTAGCTTCCTGTAATTCAACCATTTGATCTGAAATTAGCTTTTCATATGTACTATTTAAATTTGCCAATCCAGTATTTAGGGTTTCTTGCAAATTCATAGACTCAAAGTTAATGTTATCTTGAGCCTGATTCATTTGGTCTTGAATATCATCAGCTTTATACTTTGCAATTCGTGCTTGTGTATCATATTGTCTGTACATTCTGTAAGCGTGCAAATCGACCATAATATACCTCGTGTTTTTAGTTACTCTAAATATATAAAGTATATACAATTTATAAAATTGCCTTTTTTAGTATATATCGCTTTACAAAACTTAACATAAGATTTTCACTACAAGTAACTATCATCTGCCCCCTGTGGGGAAAATAGTATTTTAGCTAGTTTCCGACTCGATTTCTGCCTTCTTCCTTCGCTTTATATAAATGTTTATCCGCAGCTTCAATCAACTCCGACGGTGTAAGCCCGTCCTGAGGATATGTAGATACCCCTAAACTTATAGTAACAGAGGTTTCTTTGCCGTTTGGCAAATGAAAATGACGGGAAGATACTCTGTCACAAATTTTTTGTGCGGTAGACACCGCAGTTTCATAGTCAGTATTGGAAAGAATAATACTCATTTCTTCCCCCCCATAACGGCAAACAATATCTGATGCGCGGACATTCTTCTTTAAAGTTTGTGCAACCTGACGCAAAACCGCATCCCCTGCCTGATGACCGAAGGTATCATTAAATTTTTTAAAGAAATCAATATCAAGTATTATTAGAGAGAAACTTGTTTCATATCGAGAACAAGAATCCACCATTTGTTTCATTTGTTCTTGGAAGTATCTGTGGTTGTATAATTCAGTTAAGCCATCAGTAGTGGCAAGTAAATATTGCTGCTCAAAATCTCTTGCCTTTATCAAATATTTTATGATATAAGCAAGCATAAATGCACCGATTGTAAATATTATCGGATAAACAACATCAAGCCAAATATTAAAATATTTCATAACGAAATAAGTAGATAACAGGTAAATTATATATATTGTAGAAGAGGCTAACGCACCTACAATTACAGAGGTTTCACTCAAAACTATAACTATTGTAAGAATTGATAATATCAATCCAATCACAAGCGTAATCCATCCGTCATATCTAATAATAAAATTATTATCAATAATGTTGTTTACATATGTGGCTTGTACCTCAACTCCGGGATAGGTTTTGCTGACAGGGACTGTCTTTATATCAAATAAACTTACTGCCGTTGTACCAAAGTACACAATTTTATCTTTAAAATCGAATTTTTCTGTGCCTTTTTCACCTTCAGCCGCCTGTATCAACTTGTATAGAGGAATATAGTTATAACTTTGTGCTCCGCCATACCAGTTTAGGATAACACTGCCCTCATAATCTAACGGAATTATCCTGTTACCTATACGAATTTTTGAATCTTCATCAATAATTATCTTTGAATTGTCATATATGTTATTTGTTTTTAAATATTGCAAACCGGCGGCAAACGCAAGCTGCGGATAATATTTATCTTTATATTTAACAACAACCGGCATCTTCCTTAAAATACCGTCGTCTGAGCGTGAAACATTAGTAATACCGATATTACTTGTATTATTTAGTATTCCGTCAAGAATTTTTCGGCAATTAGAGTATTCATGATATGATAAATCAACATTTTTTGACTTATTTTCAAAGTTTACCGATACATTATCCGGTAATTGTGGCGGGATTCTGAGAGAATTTTCCTGATTGTCAAAATTCATTGCGGTAAAAATGTTATTATGATTTGTAATCGTATCAATAATTGCATTATCAGCCTGTTTTGAGCTTTTCAGAGAATTTACAAACATCAAATCGAAAACAATACTCTGCGGTTTTGAAGTTTCAATATACTCTGCTATTTTTGAATATACATCTCGTGGAAGAGGCCATTCTCCATATCTGTTTAGAATATATTCGTAAGAAGCATCATCAATAGCAACAATAACAATTTTATCTGACGGGGTTCTTGTTTTATCGCGGGCAAGTATGCTCTGGCGCATATCAAACGTCCTATTTTCCATGACTGAAACAAGATTTTTTAAATTTGCATTACGTGTAAAAATAATAACAAAAGCTATAAAAAATATAAGCCAAATTATATATAAAAACTTTTTCAGCATACCCTCTAACCCAAATCTACATTACAAGTATAATTGATTTGGGAAGATTTTGCAACACAATTTTTCATCAAAAAACGCTTTTCAAGTATAAAATTATTTAATTTAAGAACTTCAGTAGAATAAAATAACTCATCAGGATTTTTTAGATATCTCAGTAAACATTGTTCATGTAAATTCATATTAATAACCACCTGTATAAACTAATTGAACTAGGACATTGTTATTATCCGAAATTTTTACATAATTTACATCAACCAATCATATAATTTTATAAATGTTTTATAATTCATATAGAGGATTAAAACGATGAGCGCGGCTTCACACCGCGCCCAAAATCCATGTTCTAACCATGGTTCTTTTATTTTCTCGCTATTACAAGGGCGTTGGAGATTGCGATACCGCCTTTAAATGCAGGATTGTTGACAACCTGACCGTTTACATACATTACGGTCGAACCGCCGCCGTCCAAGTTTATCGCATTTGTACAACCTATTGATTTCATAAAGTTCGCAAGTTGTACAAGTGTCATTCCAACCGATTTATGTTCTCTTCCGTCTACTGCAACCATTACAAGATTATTTGATTTTGTATATCCGATTGCTGTTCTTGGATTTTTACCGCCGATTGCTGTTAATTTTTCATCATTTATGTCAACATATACTTGCGAATCTCTTACTAAATAAGGGCCTCCGCTAATTATGTGTTTAACATTTTTCCATTCAGGATAAGTGTTAATTTTAACATTTACTTCCTGCTCGTTCAAGAAAGGAGCTAAAGCCCTGTGCGGGGCTACGATTACGTAGCCGCCGACAGGTATGTCCAGAGGATTGGATGATGATGAAATAATCTTGTTGTCTTTTATTGCAATCTGCCAGCCGTACTTAGGTGACGGTGGTGCCTTAGCCCCCCAATCTCTTGTATATGCAAGAGTATAGGATGATAACATTCTCGGTTGATTGATATTATCTATTTTTAGTGTTTTACCTCCCGCGAATAATTTCGCATTCATTTGTACTCGTGCCACCGCATATCCGCCTTCAAATATGCCCATTGATACCCTGTTATATACCGGTCCGGTGTACATTTTCCCATCTATCATTAGCGTTCCGAGGGGAACTCCCGTTTGAGGTTTGAAAAATGTTCCGTTTACAGCTGCTACAGAGTTTGTGTTTTTTGCAATTGTTGTAATTGTTCGACGGCTGTGTAAATTTTCTGCGGTTGAGGATAGTGCCGGTTTTAGTTCGTAATCTTTAGCCAACGACCTATCAATTTCAACTACATTTATTCTTACAGGTTTTCCGTCATAGTATTTTGTTATCCTTATGTGTTTTATGCCATTGTCTATTGTTTTAATTGAACCTCCGGCATATCTTTTTCTTACGCTTTCATCAAAGTTTTTCTGTCTTACCTCAGGTGAAAATTCTTCTAAAATTTGATTATATACGCTTTCTGTGCTGAAATTTATTGCCGGAACAGGTGCTCTTGCAATGACTAAATCGTCTGCCATTATCGGCGGGTTAAAGATAAATGGTAACAGTACTATTATAGCACCCGCTATTGCCAAATGCGCAGCCATTTTTGAGGTATTCTCAGTATTCCCGTTGTACAGATCAAGAGTATCCATTTCGTCACCTGTTCTTTTGAAGTAACCGGATACCTTTTTTATTTAAGAGTGGGGTGGGGAATAACACTCATCAGAAAATCGAGATTTATACTTCTCGTGTTTTCCTACTACTATTGTAACATATTTTTACAATTCCCGCAATATCAAACTATGATTGCTTTAACAAAACTAAATAATGGTATTTTTACACTTAATGTTAAAATTTTTAAAGATATGTTAATCAATGTTAACAGGTTCACGTTGGATTTTATCTATTGCCTCTCTTGCAGTAAAAACAAGAGCTTCCGGAACATTATCAATTGTAGTTAGCTGTCTAAGTACATCAACAACTCTTTTGAACGAACGGACAATATCACCTTCACCGATGTCAACTTGTTCAACTATGTTTTCCCACTCGGAACCTTCCACCCATAGCTCAATTAAAGAGCTAAAATACGGGTTTATATAACAAGGTGCCTCTACCATATATTGCCCTTGAATTTTTTCAACGCGTCTTCTTATATCTCTTATTTTATTTAATGTTTTTCTGACATTTGGTGAAAACGGCAGATAAGGCATCTCTATCCTTATATCTTCTGTTGTAGTAGCGCAAACAACTGCAGCAAGCTCTGCCGGTGTCAAATTTTCCAATAGTTGGGATTTTATTATTTCAGCTAAGAAAAGTTCATTTTCAGAACGAATTTGAGCCGTCATAATTCCTTCAGGCGTAGGATAATCGTCTTTTAAGTAACCAAAATCATATAATACACTCCTGTGAGCCAGAAATTTATTCCAAAAAATATCTCTTTGCCTGTCTATTTCTTTTTCTATTTTTTTTAGTTTACTTTTGGTTCTTGAGATTAATTCCAAAGATTTTGTGTGTTTTTTATATAGTTTACAGTTGTCACAATTATAAGCGTGCATTTTATGAAGCATATCTTTTGTTTCTTTACCGAATTTAACAGCATCTTCTGAGAGCGGTCTGTTCTTATTTTTTTCTTGCTTACAGATTTTTTTATAAGTTCTGCGATTTTGAACATAAATATTTCTTATTTTGTCGTATTCATTCAAATCTTCATCTGTTAACTTTGACGGACAAATAAATTTTGCATTGTTTATCTCATTTTCGTAAGAGTTTTTAATATCCATAAGCGGAGTTAATCTTGTTCCGGACGAGAAATAACCAAAACTCTTTAAAATAAGTTCTTTTGCTTCATCAAGCGAAAATCTTTGCAATAAATTTAGTACCATTGAATAACTTGGAGAAAATCTACTTTCAAGCGGGTTCGCGCCACTTAAAACTAATTCTGCAACATCCTCCGGATCTTGAAACATAGTGCCAACAATTATAACATAACCCACTTCATCCATACCTCTTCTACCCGCGCGACCGGACATTTGCAAAAATTCGCTGGCTGTAAGTATTCTGTGTCCGGAATCTGTCCTTTTACTTATAGAACTGATAACAGTAGAACGGGCCGGCATATTTATACCCGCAGCAAGTGTTTCGGTTGCAAAAACGACTTTAATCAAACCTTTTTGGAAAAGTTTTTCAACAAGATTTTTCCAAGCCGGCAACAATCCTGCGTGATGAGAGGCTACCCCTTGAATTAAATACTCTATATGCTTATTATTGTACAGGTGCGGATTTTCGGCAATATATTCATCAATAAATTGCTTAATTTGAGCCTGTTCATCTCTTGTTACAAGCTCTAAACCGGCACATTTTTCCATCTGTTCATCACATTTTTTTCTGGAAAACGTAAAATATATAGCAGGTAACATATCCTGATTTGCAAGGTTCCGAACTATATCAGTAACAAAAGATTTTTGTTTTTTCCTTTTATTGCCCCATACCCTTTTTTCAGGTTTAATTTTTTTGTTAAGTTGACCTGTAGGTGTAAATAACGGCAAAATTCTATCAGGCTGCGAACTGTCAAAGTAGTAAAATTTTAGCGGCACAGGTCTAAAATCAGTATTTACAAGCTCAGTTTTAGAGTGAACGGTGTTAATCCAGTCAGTAAGCTCCTCTGAATTTGCGACCGTAGCTGATAATGCTATAATTTGAACATTTGTAGGGCAATAAATTATGCTCTCTTCCCAGACCGTACCGCGCTGCTCATCATTCATATAATGAACTTCATCAAGCACGACATATTTTACCCCTTTTAAATTGTCTGCAACAGCGCCAAAATTCGTTCCGTACAGCATATTTCTAAATACTTCTGTCGTCATTACAACAATTTGTGCACTGCGATTAATTGACGTATCACCTGTTAATAAACCGACTTTATCTTGACCGTATTTTTCTGAAAAATCATAATATTTTTGGTTTGACAGTGCTTTAAGCGGAGTTGTATAAAATATACGAGAACCATCTTCTAAAGCTCTATGTATTGCATGTTGAGCAATAACAGTTTTACCAGCACCCGTTGGAGCACAAACCACAACACTCTTGCCTTCATTTATATAATTACATGCCTCTTTTTGAAAATCATCAAGCTCGAAAGGGAAATCGTACATTATACTCCTCAGTATACCCAACTATTGTCAATCATATATATTATAACATATATTGAATAAAAGGGAAACTTATATAGACAAAATTCTAAGAGTAGTCTTTAATATATCTTCTGCTGACGGGTTTCCGCTCAAAGTTGCCAACGCCTTTGATATACCTGATTTTATTTCTTCCCTATCATATCCTAAAGAGATTAGAACGGCTTGTGCATCCTCTAAATCCTGAGATTTAACAGGCGTTGCTGTTTCCACTACAATCGGTTCACTCTCTTTGTAATTCATTAATTTATCTTTTAATTCTAATATAATTTTTTGAGCCAGTTTTGGTCCGACACCCTTTGTACGGGTAATTTCTTTATAATTTCCTTGTATTACACAACCAATAAGCTCAGAAGAATCAAATTCATCCAATAGTGACAATGCCATCTTACTTCCTACGCCCGATACAGATGTTAAGATATTGAATATATCTCTGTCTTCTTTGTGTAAAAAACCGCACAGCGACATTTTATCTTCTCTGTGTATAAGTACAACATAGATTTTTGTTGTTTCTTCTTGTATTGAATTAAAATCTTTTGCGGTAACCTCAATAAGATATCCTATTCCTCCTGTTTCAACCGTAATTTTACAGCCTGCTGATGAAGATACTTTACCGCATATATTACCTTTTATATAGTCGTACATATATTATCCTTTAATTTTTTTAGTTATTTCGTTTATCACATCTTTAAGTTTATCATTATTAACCAAATCTTTTTTTACTTTATCGTAGGAGTACAACATTGTTGGATGTCTTTTGTTGAAAAATTTTGCAATATCCTCAAAATTTTCTCCTGTGATTTCTCTTGAAAGATAAACCGCAACTTGTCTTGCACTTGATATTTTTTGAGCTCGTGATGAGCTTTGAAAATCTTTAAGCGTTACACCATAGTATTCGGCAGTTTGTTTTGCAACATCATTTAGAGTTATAAGTTTTTTCTTGTCTGCACATTTAAGAACCTTTTTAGCAAGCTCTAATGTAAGCGGAGATTTTGAAAAGATGGAATATGCGCTAACTTTATTATATGCACCTTCAAGCTCTCTTACATTATTTACAAAATTTGATGCTATATACTCAAACACAGCAAAATCAGCGCTCATATCATCTTGTTCTGCAAGATTTTGTAATATAGCAACTCTTGTTTCAAAATCCGGGGGGGTAATTTCTGTCATTATACCCATCTCAAATCGGCTTTTTAACCTTGCAGGCAGTGTTGGCATATCAGCCGGAACTCGGTCTGATGTAATAACTATCTGTTTATTCTTGTTCAAAAGAGAATCAAAGGTATGAAAAATTTCATCCATTGTGCGTTCCTTAGATTCAATAAATTGAATATCGTCTATAAGTAAAACATCAACACTTCTGTATTTTTGGCGAAATGATTCCATTTTTTTATTTGTATCGAAGCCCTTTTGAATGGATTTTATAAGCTCATTAACATATTCTTCCGTCTTTATATATCTGACTTTTAGTTTAGGGTTATTAAAAATTATATAATGACCGATTGCTTGCATTATATGTGTTTTTCCTAAGCCCGGGGCACCGTATATAAATAACGGATTATATTTTTTTGCAGGATTTTTGGCAACATTTTGAGCAAGTGCAAACGTAAATTCACTATTTTCACCAACAACAAAATTTTCAAACTTATATTTCAAATTCAGATTTGCAAATGATTGCATTTGCGCAAGATTTTCTTTTGCTATTGCATCTTGTTCTTCTTCGGGTGTTGCATATTTTTTTGACTTTGATGCCGCCTTCTTTTTTGCCTTTTCGTATTCTTTTGCATAATCGTCGTCATGTGTTATAGAAAAAGCGTACTCCTTACCGGTAACCGACTTAAATGCTGCTATTAATTTATCGGAATACTGCTGCTTTAAAATCATTGGAGCCATTGCATGCGCAGTTATAAGGTTGAATTTATCATTATCGCAGCCTGCGGCTTCAGTTCCTTCAATCCAAGTGTAATACACGTGATCAGGCAATAACGTCCTCAATTTATTTTTTACATCAGTCCAAATTCTTTTAGCTTCCAAAATATCCATAAAATTATTCTACAACAAAAATTATCTACTTACCGTTAACAAAAGATTTGTACATTATTATTGAGCAGGATACCGCCAGATTTAAAGATTCAACATTGTCACACATCTCTATTTTCACAGAGTTTGTTGAATATTTTATCAATTCTTCACTTAATCCGTCAGCCTCTGAGCCAAACATTATAAGAGTTTTATTCGGCATTCTGTAATTTTTAAGTAAGTTTGAGGCAAGAGGTAGCGTTGCAACCCTTTCAAAATCCTTAAATATGCTTTTTAACTCTTCAAAAGATGTTGTATACGCAACAGGAATTTTCCATAAGTTTCCGACTGATGAACGCACACACTTAGGGTTATACATATCTGCGCAATTCCCATATAAAACTATACCGTCAACACCAAAAGCACACGCAGCTCTTAAAATTGTTCCTAAATTACCCAAATCCTGCACATTTTCAAGTAATACAACTTTTTTATAATCTTTAAATGCTTGTAACGAATGATGTTTTTTCTTTGCAACACCAACAGCCTCAGGAGGTGTATCAGCCGATGATATTTTTGCCAGTACCGCATCCGTTGTCAAATAAGATTTGCCCTTGAAAAAGTTATATTTAGCTGCCTTACTTTCCAATACAAAGATGTACTCTATATCTACATTTTCATTTACTGCCTCTTCAATTGATTTAAAACCCTCAAGCAAAAATTTATCTTCTTCATCACGATATTTTTTTTGATTGAGCTTTTGAGTATATTTTACTATTGTATTATTTAAAGACGTTATCTTTTCAGCCATTATATTACCTCAAATTCATTCAGCCAAAATTTTTCCTGTTCTGTCAGCATACTATAATTAATAAGTTTTTTTTCATAATTCATTTTTACGAAAGAACAAATTTTATTATTTTTTAAATAGCAAGAATTTTCCAATCTAACACCAAAATAATCCTTATTATATAATCCGGGCTCAATAGTAAAACACATATTATTTTTTAAAGGAGTTTTTGCAATGTAATTACAGCCTAAATTAGGAGGTGCTTCATGTACATTTATGCCTATACCATGCCCTAAGCCGTGGTTAAATACAAAACCATCAATGGGGTTATCTGAAAAGAATTTCCTTACACTACAATCAATATCGAAGCCTGAAAGCCCATCTTTTATCTGGGTATTATATGCATTTAAAAAAGCTTTTAAGACTGTAGTGTATACTTTCCGCTGTAAATCGCTCGGATTCCCCTTTACAAATACTCTTGTAATGTCAGTTGCCAAACCACCTTCATAATAAGCGCCACAATCAATTAATATCAAACTGCCATCAGCTATAATTTCATCTTTGGATGATTTAGAATAATGCGCAAGCGCCGAATTTCTATCTTTAGCAACTATAGAGTTAAAACTCAAGCTTCTTGCCCCGTACTTGTAAAATTCTTCTTCTAGTCTTTTGGCAATATCATATTCACTTATATTGTCATTCTCATCGATATATTTTCGAATTGCTTTTACTGCTAAATCCGTACGATGAAAAGCATCTTTGTAATGATTTATTTCAGCATCAGTTTTTATTGATTTCATTTTAGCAATAGGATTTTCTTCAAAATTTATTGCCTTCTCCTTTATAAATTGAAAATCACGTGCGTTAACAGAAGATTTGTCAATGTATACATTACCGTTAACAGAGCTTAAAGCATCACGATATTCATTATATTTAGATATGCCAAATAAATATGCACCATTTTTTGTTATTAAAGCTCTTTTAAATACTTTTGCAGTATAAGGGAAAGTAAAATCTCTAATATTGAATATATATGACACCTCATCAAGATTTGAAATCAAAATGCAATCATTATCTGAGATAAGAGTTCTTAGCTCATTTATTTTGTCATTTACAGTTTTTCCGCAAATTTCATCGCTTATAGTTTCATAATTCGTACTATCAGGCGGCAATGCCGTATCAACTCCGTCAGATTCTAACAATTTTACCTGATAAACCCTTTCAATTAATTCGACACGCTTTTGTGAATTTTTTGAAGCTACCATGCCTAATACGGAGCCTTCAGGTAAAATATCTCTTAATTTAGATAAAAATGTATCACCTGATTGCAACTTTACTACCGTTACAAAATTTTTATCAACCTCATTATCTGCCTGAATATGGTATCTGCCGTCAACAAATAAATAAATGCTATCTTTTGTAACTACAGCATCACCTGTTGATCCTGAAAAACCGGTTAACTTATATCGGGCATTTTCAGCCAAAATGTTATATTCTACTAAATATTCATTAGTAGAATTAATTAAAATTGCATCAAGGTTGTTTGATTCAATGACCGCACGAACCTTATTTATCATATAATTAATCCTTATCCGTTAACAATATTAAATGCCATCCAAACTGTGTTTCTACGGGTTTTGACAGCTCTCCTTTGTTTAGACTAAAAGCAGCATCTTCAAAAGGTTTTACCATCATCCCTCTACCGAAATATCCTAAGTCGCCGCCGGCAGCTCCTGATGGGCAAAGAGAACACATCGCAGCAGCATCTTCAAACTTTTTTTCTCCTGATGAAATTTCATCATATAATTTATTTGCTTCTTCTTCAGTTTTTACTAAAATATGGCTTGCTCTAATTTCTTCTGTCATAATATACTCCTTTTTACTTATTTTATCATGCTAAAACCTGATAAGTAAATAAGAAATAGAAAACCCCATTCCGGAGGATTGGAACAGGGCAAAATCTAATATGAAAACCACTATATGCAAAAGTCGAATTATTTTTATGAAACAAGCCCATAATATTTTAGACCGAACCCGCTCTAAGAAAAATCTTGTCGCAACCACGAATAAGTGTCCGGATACGATGAGCTTGTACATATAATATAACGCATTTTTCGACTTTTTTCACCATTCTAAAGAATGTTTTTATAAAAAAACAACTAATTCTTAAGAGTTAGTAATTAATACATGGTTGCAATGCAAATGTAGGCATGGTAAACTTCACTTATTATGAAACATACATTTGAAAGAAAAGTTTATTATGCAGATACTGATGCTTACGGAGTAGTGTGGCACGGCTCTTATCTGAGATGGCTCGAAACCGGACGAGTTGAATATTGTGCAGATCTGGGGTTTAACTTGGATGAATTAACCGCTGCTGATATCTTATTACCGGTTACAAATATGAATGTTAAGTACAAACTTTCCGCAAAGTTAAATGAAATTGTTATTATTGAAACTGAAATCACAGCATTAAACGGGCTTTATGTAACATTTTCACAAAAAATTATCAATAAAGAAACAGGGAAAACTTGTATTGAAGCGACATTCGATGTTGTTGCTATTTCAAATTCAACCGGCAAATTATACAGAAGAATGCCGGCAATATTAGCTGAAACTTTTGAGAAGGAACTGAAATGTCTCCAACCCGCTTAAATAAATATATTGCTTCATCAGGTATCTGTTCAAGACGAAAAGCGGATGAGTTAATCGAGTCAGGTGCCGTATGCGTTAATGACAAAAAGATTACAATGCTGGGTTTTATTGTAAGAGATAAAGATAAGGTGTATGTGAATAACAAGCTGATACATCCTATTAAACATTTATATTACAGATTTTTCAAACCTCCGGGATATATAACAACCTCGGATGATGAAAAAGGCAGAAAAACTATATATGATATTATTCCTAAAGAGCTATGGGGATTAAAACCTGTCGGGAGGTTAGATAAAGATTCAACAGGTTTACTTATATTGACAAATGACGGGGAACTAATTAATGAGCTAACGCATCCGTCAATTAAAGTCCCAAAAATTTATCTTGTATCCGTTAATAAGGAAATTCCTTCAGATGATTTAGATAAGATTGCTAATGGCGTCGAAATTGAGCCTGATAAAATAGCTTACGCGGATATTGAGCTTTTGGAACGTGATAAAGAACATACATTTATGAAAATCACTCTATATCAGGGAATGAACAGACAAATTCGTAAAATGTTTGAACACTACGGATATGAAGTTAAGACATTAAAACGTATTCAGCACGCAACAATTCAATTAGAAGGCTTAAAAAAAGGTGAATTAAAACCTATTAAAACTCGCCAGATTAAAGAATTAACCAATTTTTTAAATAGGATTAAAACTAAAAATGATTAAAGTTGCTATTACAGGAAACATTGCTTCCGGTAAATCCGAAGTCCAAAAAATTCTTGTTGATTTAGGATATAAATTTTTGGATACAGACGACGTAGCTCATAAATTACTCAGTAAATATAGCACGGAGATTTTAAATCTTTTTAGCAATATAGATATTTCTGATAACAGTGGCAATATATCACGAGAAAAATTAGGTAAGATTGTATTTACTAATAATAAGCATAAAGAAAAATTAGAGAGTTTTATTCATCCCAAAATTCGCTCTGAAATTTTAAAATTTTTTACTGATAATATCAATAAAGATTTCGTATTTGTCGGGATTCCGTTGTTATTTGAGGCAAATATGCAAGATTTATTTGATAAAAAAGTTCTAATATACGCAAATGATACAATAAGGCTGGACAGATTAATTAAGCGCAATTCATACAATCTTGAATATGCACAAAAGAGATTAAATTCGCAAAACTCACAGGATTTAAAGAAAAACTTGTGTGATTATATTATTGAAAACAACTCTGATAAAACTTTACTTAACGAAAAAGTTATCGATTTTTTGAATGATATTAAGCGCTCTGTTTCCCGCTAGTAGGGACAAAAACTCTTGCATCCGGTGCATATTTGATTTTTTTGTTTATAAAATCACTTGCTGCCATGCCGCCGCCTATTGAGATTTCAACATGACCGTGTTTCGGGCTGTACCCTGCTGAACGTCTCGGATAAACAACTACGCAGCCTTTTGGAAGATTACTTAAATCAACAGTATCAATCGGAACTTCTCTGAAATTCGGATTTTTAATAATTTGTCTAGGTAAATCTGCGGCAGAATTTTCTCTTGTCCAACGAATGCCTAATCTGTCAAAAACATTTCCAACATAGTGTGCACACTGATGTTTAGAATATCTGCATGCGTTACGTCTTGCGTCTTCAGCAATTTTGGCGCCTAATTGAGCATCATAGCCTGCCTCGGTTATCGATCTGTAAATTCTGCCAACTTCTCTTTTAGCGGTTCTTGCAACTTGAGTTACGCTTTTTGTAACTGATTGCTTTACACTTGAAGCTGTATTTTTAGCCACCGTCACTGCACGATTTGCGCTTTGTCCGACAGAGGAAAAAATTCTTGGAATTTGGGTAGTAAATATTTGCTGTGTACCTGACCATAAGCCGCTGAAAAAGTCAACAACAGGTGAAAAGAAATCAAATCCCAAAAAATTTGATGTAAGAGGGATATCCGTTGATAATCCGATATTTTGTTGTGAAGGGATTGAAGCTCTTGTTGACGAATTTATAAACGGATGCGAAAATATGTTTTGGGTTGTAGATTGCGTATATATAGGATTAGTAAACAAAGAAACAGTGTCAGCCGATAAACTATCTCCGCGTGAAATGTACTTTGTGAGGAGATTTCCGCACTTTTCTGAAGAATATACTGCTACTGTACCAACCGCATTAACCATTACCTTACCGTAACCTTTTCCCTTACATATATATAAAGTTATTTTTTATAAAATAATTGACTTTATGTAAATAAAATTTACATATCTAAATAAACATTTTAATAATGTGATAAACTTTTAATATGAAAAAATTATTAATAACAGATGATTCACAATCCTGGGTAAAGCACCACAATGAAATGATTAAACAATTGTTTGGGGATAAATACCAAATAGATACGGCATATTCTGCTAAGCAAGCAAATGAAATGATATATCTTAATGAAGATGAACCGTATGATGTAATTTTAACAGATATGCAAATGGAAAGCGACTTTTTGCCGCTATTTGCAGGAGAATGGCTTATCGAGCAAATTCAAAATTTCCCGAAATATTTTAACTGCAAAATTGTTATATGTTCTGCGGCTCAAAATATTAAAATGATTGCACAAAAATATAATGTTGATTATATCCCGAAATATGCCTGCAAAGATAAAAACAGCTATTTTGAGATTTTTAAAAACTTTTAAATTTAATTACTAATTTATGTTAAGTTAACATTAATTGTGTATACAAAGTAATATTTTTTTGCTAAAATAATTGTGTAATCTATACTTATGAATTGATTGGACGTTATAGTTATGCCTGCTGCAGATAAGGTAAATCTTAGGGAATATAAAAATTTAATAGAAACAATAGCAAAGGTTGAGTATCAAAAGTTTTCGGTATCTCATTTGGTTGAGTTACCGGAATTGATTAATATTGGCACTCATGCGTTGTACATATTATTCCAATCAAACCCTCCGGAACACTATAACAATACATATCTTTCTACTGCAATTAAATGGGCAATAAGAAATGAAGTCAGACGCCGCTATAAATGGTATACATTAAAAAACAGAAGGCAAGCTGCTCAAGCTGAAGATAACCAAGAAGTAAGATGTGAAGTTTATAAGACTATTCTTTCTATTGAAGAAATGCAGGATGCAGAGGTTCCTACACAAATTAAGGCAGAAGATCAAACTCCCGATGAAGCAATAGAATTTATTGAGTTAAAGGCTGAAATTGTCGAAGCAATAAAAAGATTACCCCAAAGAGAGCGAGAACTGATAGAATACAAGTTTTTTAGAGAAAAGAAGCTTCGAGAAATTGCTGAGGAGTTTAATATTTCACAATCTCGTATATCAAGAATAATACAGGCAGGTTTAGATAAAGTAAAAAAAGATTTAAAGAGGCGGGGAGTTATATAATGAAAACTATATTCGAAAAATCTGACAATTCCGGAGGTATAGAACTTACGGATGAACAAGTTAATATAAACTTTATAGACAATTCATATTTAAGACAAAGCGATATAGGTCTTCCAAACCTTGGAGAGTTGGAGGTAATGCGTCATTATAAAGAATTATCGGACAAAAATTTCTGTATAGAAAAAGGCTTTTATCCGTTAGGTTCTTGCACGATGAAATATAACCCAAAAGTAAATGAACTTCTTGCCTCGCTTGATGGTTTTGCTAACTTACACCCGGCGTCAGCAGACGAACACGCTCAAGGTGCATTAAAACTAATGTACAATTTACAGGAAGCATTGAAAAAGATTACGGGTATGGCTGCCGTTACGTTGCAGCCTGCTGCCGGGGCTCATGGTGAACTTACTGGCATGATGATTATAAAAAAATATTTTGAAAGCATTAATGACAATAGAAAAAAAGTTTTGATACCCGATTCTGCTCATGGAACAAATCCTGCAAGCGCACATATGTGCGGATTTGAGATTGTTCCCGTAAAATCAAATGAAAAAGGGCAGGTCGATATTGAAGATTTAAAAAGACTTCTAGATAAAGATGTAGCAGCAATAATGATGACAAACCCGAATACACTGGGTTTGTTCGAAGAAAATGTTCTTGAAATCTCAAAAATAATGCACGATAACGGTTCATTACTTTATTATGACGGGGCTAATTCAAATGCAATTCTTGGTTATACTAATCCAAAACTTATGGGGTTTGATGTTGTCCATATAAATCTTCATAAGACATTCGCAACTCCTCATGGAGGAGGAGGTCCCGGAGCCGGACCGGTCGCTGTTGTTGATAGATTAAAAGACTATTTACCAACACCGGTTGTAGCTTATGATGGTGAAAAATATTATAGAGAGTACAATCTTAGTCATACTATCGGTTCCGTCAAAAGTTTCTTCGGAAATTTTGGGGTTATGGTAAGAGCTTATGCATATATTCTCATGATGGGTGATAATCTCAAAAATGCAACTGAAAATGCAGTATTAAATGCGAATTATATAAAAGAAAAATTAAAGAAATATTATAATTTGCCTTATGATGAGCCTTGTATGCACGAATTTGTACTTACGGGCGAAAAACAAAAAGAAGAGAATGGCGTATCAACATTAAATATTGCAAAAAGATTAATGGATGGAAATACACACCCTCCTACGGTTTATTTCCCACTAATTGTTCATGAGGCAATAATGATTGAGCCAACTGAATCAGAAACAAAGGGAAAATTGGATGAATTTATTGATACAATGATAGAAATTGCGCGTGAAGCAAAGGATGAACCAGAAAAAGTCCTTACCGCACCTCATACAACTCCTGTAAAAAAGGTTGATGAAACTCTCGCAGCAAGACATCCTGATTTGACTTTTAAAGAATAAGAATAATAATAATAGAACAAGGTAGCAATTATGACAGAAGAAAAGAAAAAATTAAAAGTAGCATTTCCCCACATGGGTTTAATATATATAGCTTGGTCTGCAGCTTTAAGAAAAATCGGAGTTGAGCCGTACATCCCGCCATACACAAGCAAAAGGACATTATCATTAGGGACAAAGAATTCTCCTGAGGCAATTTGTTTACCCTATAAATTAATAATGGGGAATTTTATAGAAGCAATTGAAGGCGGCGCAGATTATGTTGCTATGATTACATCTCCGGGGTGCTGTAGATTAGGCGAATATGGTGCAGGAATTAATCACGCATTAGAGGATATGGGATATAAAGCCAATTATATTGAATTAACTCTGTATGACGGAATAAACGGAATGTTAGACTTTTTAAAAAGAGTTTCAGGTAAAACGGACTACATTCTATTTATTAGAGCTATTGTTCTTGCAATAAGAAAAGTATTTTTATTAGATGATTTGCAAGCCAGATTATCGTACTGCAGGGCACGAGAGAAAGTTTATGGAAGCTCCGAAAAAGCCTTTAAAAAAGCTCTAAAAATTGTCGATGAAGCAATGAATACAAGACAAATGAATAAGGCAAAAAAATTAGCTTTCGCTGAAATGAACAAAGTAGAACTTGACGAAAATCGAGATGTTTTACATGTTGATATTACAGGTGAAATCTATCTTGTATGTGACAAATTCTCAAATCAAGATATTCTTAAAGAACTTGGTAAAATGGGAGTTGAGACAAGAAAAAGTCTTACTGTTAGCGGGTTTTTGAAAGATGCAATTATTCCTAAGATATTTAGAAAAGGCGAAACGCACTTGCAAAGGGCAAACAGACTTGCAAAGCCATATCTTATGAGAGATATCGGCGGAGATGCCTTAGAATGCGTTTCAGACGTTGCATACGCTGATGAAAGAGGAATTGACGGAATTATTCATATAAGTCCGTTTACGTGTATGCCTGAAATTATGTCACAGAATATTTTCCCTGCAATGAGAGAAAATTGCGACGTGCCGATATTACCGCTGATTATGGATGAGCAAACAGGTAAAGCAGGTTATTTAACACGACTTGAGGCTTTTGTAGATTTAATGAGAAGAAGAAAACGCAAACTTGAAATTGAGAAAAGAAATTCTCAGCAGACAACAAATGTATAATTTAGAGGAGTAAAATGTTCAAACTGTATAAAGACGCATTTAAGGTAACGAATGACGGTATAATTTTAACAATACCATTGGCTGTCTTTGCATGGATAATAACGATGTATGTTGATTATTCACGTAATGCAGTAGATACCTCTTTCAAAATGATACTTTCATTTATTACTATATTATTTATGTGCAGTGCATTTTGTTCCGGCTGGTTTTACATGATAAAAAAATGTATAAAAATATCAAAAAAACATTTTATTATCGATAACGACAAAAACAGTGAAACATTAAATTTATTGAAAGCTATACCAAGAGGAGTCGGCAGATTTTTTCTATATTATGTTGAAACTTGCTTACTGTTCCTTGCTATAGCGTTATTAATGGTATTTTTAATTGGCTTCTTTGCTTTACCTTTAAAAGCACAAATAGATAACGTCTTTTTGAACTATGGGATAAATGTTACGACTCCTCAAGAAATGAAAGCTGCTTTAAATTTAGTTAAACCTGAAATTATACTTGAAATTTTTAATAAAATTCTAATTCCGGGACTGGAATTATTTTTATCGGTTACCCTTATACCATTTATATTTTCATATTTAATAATGCTATGGATGCCTGAGATTATCTATACATATAAAAATCCGCTTATAGCACTGTTTACATCAATAAAAAAACTCTTTACCCCGCTATCAAAATCAATAAAATTGTATATATTTATAACTTTTTTAAATATGATTATTTACTTTATTTCTCCGCTTTCATTATTTAATCCTATATTATATATGGCATATATGATTTTTTATTTTTATTCACTTGTATATATTGTTGTGTTAATATTCTTATACTATGACACTGAATTTAACAACAAACCTGCAAAACATATCTCAAAAGCCTAAAGTAATTGCTGTTGTTGGAGCTACAGCAAGCGGTAAAACAAAATATTCAATTGAATTAGCGAAAGAAATAAATGGTGAAATTATATCCGCAGATTCGAGGCTTGTTTATAAAGGTTTTAATATCGTTTGTGCAAAGCCGACACTTGAGGAACGTCAGGGTATTCCGCATTATATGATGGATATAGTAGAACCTGAAGAAAATTATTCTGCCGGATTATATTCTAAAGCAGCTAAAAAAATCATTTATGACATAATTTCAAAAGGGAAAACACCGATTATAGTCGGAGGAACCGGTTTATACTTTAGGTTGTTACTGGAAAACTATGAACCGCCAAAGGTAGAACCAAATTATGACTACCGAAAAGAATTGGATACTTTATCTAAAAATGAGCTTTATGAATTACTAAAATCAATTGATTTTGACGGAGCTCAAAGTATCAATCCTAATGACAGAAAAAAACTTATACGAGCAATAGAAATTGTTAAATTCGGGGATAAGAGTCTCGACGAATCCCGTAGTATTTCAGCAGAAAGCGAATTTGATGTTGAGTGGATAGGAAGAAACTATCCAAGAGAAGAATTGTATGAGAGAATTAATAAAAGAGTTGATATTATGCTCGAAAACGGTATGATTGAAGAAACAAAAGCTCTTCTTGAAAAACATGGCAGAATACCAAATTTAACTGATACAATCGGATATCATGAAATTATAATGTATTTAGACAAAATAATTACACTTGATGATGCGATAGAAAGATTAAAACAAAACACAAGAAGATATGCGAAAAGACAACTTACTTGGTTTAGAAAAAATAAAAATATTAATTGGAATTGCTACCCAGAAACAAAAACAAAATAATATATTAACATTTTGAAATAACGGATATTGTGTTGTAAAATGGTGATATTAACTGTAGGGAGTATGTTATGAAAAAGTTATTAAAAAAATTAGGCTATGCCGTTATATATATTCTAACAGGAATATATCTGCTATTTTTATTGGCACCGTTTATTATAAATCCATTTTTGTCAAAATATTCCGAAAGCATATCAAAAATGGCAGAGGAATCCTGTGGCTTAAAAATATCTATCCAAAAACTTAATATTGTAACGACTCCAAAATTAACCGTAGGATTTAAAATAAAACTTCTGAGCGCTGCATTGCCTAACGGCGAGGAGTTTCTTTCAATTGACAATCTTCAAGCAAAACTTTCTCTTATACCGCTACTAACAAAGAAAGTAGAAGGTGATGCCATCTCTATGGACAATATAGATGCAATACTAAAAGTCAAACCTAACGGAGATTTGCTCATAATAGACTATTTACCTGAGGCATCAAATGATGAAGAAAAAGAACAATTAACTTCTCTCCCGCTTGGGCTAAAGCTATCTAACCGATTACCAAATATTTATATTGGTGAATATACGCTTTCTATGGTTGATATGCGGGATAACAGAGCATATACTCTTCAGGGCGGGAATCTAAAGGTTAGTGATTTTGTTTTAGACAAAAAAGTAAAATTTTCTACTGTTGGAACAGTGTCATTAGATGGCAGTGAACAGTTCAAATATGACATAAAAATATACAATAAAATAATGCCCGACATAGATTTGAATGATTTAATATTCGCACAAAACAATAAAGATATTAATGCTCAGGCAGAAAAAAAAACTCAAAATTCGAATTTAGCATTTAATATAATTGATATTTTTAGACAAATCAAATCAAATCAACTAAAAGCTAACACAAAACTTGATATTGTAACTGAAGGCTCAAAGGATGATATTAAGATTAAGGGGTTAATTAACCTTGATAAGTTGTCCTTGCTGGTTAACGGGGTGTTACTTCCTGAAGGACATGTCAATCTAAACTTTAAGGGCAAGAAAATCTTATCCGATATTGCTTTATATACTTCAAAAAATGAAGTCACTACCGTAATAGGATCTATTATCCACGGGAAAAATTCCGGACTGGATTTACAAATTAAATCTAATGCAGGTATTAATAATCTTTTTAGATTAGCTGATACCCTATGCTCATCATTTAACATAAAAGATTTCAATACATTGAGTGCAAACGGCAACTTAGATATTAATTTTAATATTAAATCTGACTTTAAAACAGTTAAGTCTTCAGGTTATATAAAAGTGCCTTCGGCAAGTATAAAGTATGCTCTATATAATGTAATTATTGATAATATAAATGCTGATATTAAATTAAATAATAATATAGATATTAAAAATTTAAGTTTCAATATACTATCACAACCTTTGAAATTGTATGGGACTGTCACACATGATGCGATTGCCGACTTACATATAATAACTGAAAAACTTTCAGTCAAAGGATTGCTTACAGCCGCAGGTCAATTTAACATATTAAAAGAAAATGATATTAAATCAGGTATTCTGTCAGCAAAGGCAAGTATACAAGGCAGTTTAAAAAATATAATTCCTAAAGCCGAAATTATTATAGAAAATATATTTGTTTATAACAAACCTTCTTCAACATCAGTAAAAGTTAGTGATTCAAAAATTAATCTTTCTGCGAACGGTAAAAATTATAAAGGCGATATAAAAGTAAATTCAATTAGCGTTATCAATCCTGCTGCAAAATTTTCTATTCCTAAAATAGGGATAAATTTGAATGAAAAAGATGTATTAATTGATAACACCTACTTACTAATAGACAATTCTAAAATTGACATTACAGGAAAAATTTCTGATTACACAACGAAAGACCTTACAATTAACTTAAAAGCTAAAGGATCACTTCTTGCCAGAGATTTAAAGATGATGTTGCCTGACGAAATTAAAAGTATTGTGTCAACAAAAAGTTCAATGCCTTTATTAGTAACTATTAACGGGAACGATAAGAAACAAAATATTTATGTGCAACTGCTCGCTACACCGAACGGCTATTTTCATATTTTTGATATTAATTCTCTTAATGGGAAAAGCACACTTATAACTTCAACTATAGCCATAAACGGGAATTCATTAAGCTTTAATGATTCCGGCATATACGCTACGACCTTAAACACTCTATCTGACACACCCCAAAATAATATTTCGGGCAATAATATTTTAAAACTTACGGGTGGAATATCTGACATAGGGAATTTAACACTTAAAGGCATAAATATTTCTACTGTTGGAGCTCAAACAATATCCGTACCGACATTTAATAATTCAAAAGCAGTAGTTGACGGGAATCTCACTCTAAACGGGAATGCAATGAATCCTTCGCTATCCGGAACAATTAAATCCTCAATAGTTGAATTACCAACAATAAAAACTAAATTAATTGATGTTACGGCAGAACTGGGAAAAACAATTTCTGTGAATTTGCCCAAAATTAAAATTGATAATTCAGATATGAGTGCAAAACTAACTGTAAATTCTAATTTTGCTAAAGGTATAACTATTGATTATGTAGATTATAAATCCTCTTTATTTGATTCTGATAAACTTATTTCTGCGCTTGCGCCGTTAACAACCGGTGGCAACTCTACATCAGCACAACCTGCTGATTTAGGGATTGTTATCATTAACGGGAAAGGTTCTATATCCAGATTTATCTCAGGTAAAATAGTTGCTACGGCATTAACTTCAGACTTTAATTTAAAAAATAATATATTTTACTTAAAAAATTTAAAAGGGAACGCCTTCGACGGCAAAATAAATGGAGATATAGCTTGCAATGTTCTTAAAGGCAATACGACTGTTAAAATGACAGGCGAATCTATGAGTGCTGTAAAGGCTCTTGATGGGGCGGCAGGTATTCCTAATGCATTATCGGGGACTCTTGGATTTACGGCAGATTTACATCTAAATGCGTTTGCGGCTGACTATAATTCATTACTCAAATCTGTTACCGGCAAAATTAGTTTTGATGTTATAAATGGGCACTATATGAATATCGGGACAATAGATCAATTTGTTTTAGCAAGCAATGTGGCCTCAAATGCAGTATTAAATGTAGCCCTAAAACCAATCAAAAATTTGCCTGTTGTTAAAAACTCATCTAATTTCTCAAAAATTTATGGGAATTTAACTCTTTCAAATGGTATTGCGACACTAAAATCCGTAAAATCTACCGGCACATCTATTGCCTATTTTATAACAGGGCAATACAACTTGATAAACGGCTATACTAATGTGATTATATTAGGCAGAATGGGAGCAGATATCGTTAAATCACTTGGACCGCTTGGTGATATGTCAGTATCAAAATTATCAGCATATCTTCCTGCCTTTGGAGCAAAAACTTTGACTATACTAAGCAGCTTAACATCTGATCCTAAAACCGAAAAAACATCTGAAATTCCGGCATTATCCGGTGAAAATGCAAACTACAAAGATTTTAAAGTTTTGTTCATCGGTAACATTATGAGTCCCACATCAGTTAGATCTTTTAAATGGCTTTCAAAATGTGACACTTCAGCTATAGACACTGGCACAATAAAGCAACAAGTTAAAAATGACATAAATAAACTGAAACAATCCGGTCAAAACACTATCAATGATGCCAAAAAGTCTGTCGAAGATACAAAAAAAGCAATTCAAACAACAAAAGAAGATATACAAAATCAAGTACAAAAGACTAAAGACAGTATTAATGAACTAAGAAACTTAAAAAACATGTTCAAAACGCAACCAAAAAACTCTGACTCTAATGTTCCATCAACTACAAACAGTACTAAATCAGAAACTTCTGTTTCTGACGCCGCTGCACAATAGCCTTACTATTATTGCATTTTAGTCCTATATGTAACAAAATGTAACAAAAGAGAACAAAATCCTAAAGTTTTAATTTTATTCTGCCGATATATATTATACG
>DEFJ01000025.1:0-68890 GCA_002350725.1 Cyanobacteria bacterium UBA2855
TAGCCGCGGAATATAAGAGAAAATATGATGAGGAACAAGAGAAAAAAGCAGAAGAACTTGCTAGACAGCAAGCCGCCAAACAATCTCAACAAATTCAGAAAACAAAACAAATCCCGCAATCACCTTCTGAAAATTGGATTATGCCGGTTAATGGAAAAATAACAAGTCCTTATGGTTGGAGAATTGATCCGGTTTACAAGACAAAAGCTTATCATAACGGTTGGGATATTTCGGCTAATATTAATACGCCTGTTAAAGCTGTTACTAATGGTAAAGTATATTATGCTGGAGCGAATGATCCAAAAGGTTATGGAAAATATATTATATTAGAGCATAATATAAATGGAAAAATTGTTACAAGTGAATATGGGCACTTATCAAGATGGATTGTTAATAAGGGACAAATAGTTAATAAAGGTCAAATAATAGGTTATTCTGGTAATACAGGAAAATCAACTGGACCGCATTTACATATTACAATCCGAGAAGGAGCTTATAAGGGAATAGGGATTGACCCTAGTATGTATATAAAATTCTAATTTTCATTAGGGTACATAAAATTATGGGATTTAATATAATAGTCTTCTATAATTTTGTATTTCTCCACAGATAATTCTTTAATATTATTAATTTTATCCATACAGATTTCATTATCCGTAAAATATGGTAAAAGAAACTCATATAATGTAGCGTAAGAATCTGTTGCAGGAACATTTAATTCACTATTGGTATATTTTTGAGTAATTGTAATTATATCTGATAGCATATCAAATACTGGTATAAAAATATTAGTGTCATAATTTTTTGTGGCAAAATCAATATACAAACTTTTATCTTTTAATACTTTTGTATACATTTTTTCTGCATTATTAGAAATTTTATTTATTTCTTTTATTGTAGAATTATATTTTTTATTAAGCAATTTATTAATTTCATTTTTATATTGCGTCCTTAATTCTTTAGGAATAGGTTTATATTCAGCCCAAGCCGGCTGTAAAAATAATATAAACAAACACAATATCATTAATATTTTTTTCATAGAAACATTATATTAAAAAACGATAAAAAAACAATAATTTGATAACCGATTAAAAATAACAAATCAGAGAAATATTAAAAATTACTATATTGACAAAAACGGGAATCTACATGTAAAAGTTTATGATACTTATGATTTTAATCCGGAGGAAAAAGATAAACCTTTAATAATGGCAGGGAAAAATAAAATGCTCGACGGTGAACTTAAACCATTTTTCACAATCCATGATATAATCATACCAAAGGAAAAACTTGACGAACTATGGAAATAGATAAAAAATTAATTTTCAATAATTCTAAGGAAATAATAAATTATTTCCTTAGAATTATAATTTTTATAATTTTAAATAATTTTTATGTATGTCTTGTTATTTGGTATCTTACATACCATTTTACTATAAATAAAATTTGTCCAGATTTAAATGTATTAAAATATCCTGATATATATAATACAACCATCTTTTTGATAATTGAATATTTATATGTTTATTTAACATCAAAAATTTGTGGTATTTTTAAAAAATTAGATAAATTAAATTTTATTTGGTCCTTATTAATAGTAATGTTAATAAATATTTTATTCTATTTTAATGAGGAACCAGGTACAGATATAAAAGTGTTTTGTATTATTGGATATTTTTGGAAACCTTTAATATGTTTTTTTATATATAAATTTTTCGCATTTCTTACTAAAAAGTTTCCATTTCCGTTTAAAAAAATCGGATATTACACATCAATTGATTTTGTAAAAGATTTGTATATAAAAATAAGAAAAAGAATAAAAAACAGCAGGGAAAAATAAAATGCTCGACGGTGAATTAAAACCTTTTTTCACAATACATGATATAATCATACCGAAAGAAAAATTAAAAAATTTATGAGAACAGATAAAATAAATAACAATAATTGCAGATATGCAATTTGCTTAAAATATTTTATATGGATTCAAAATATTCTCAGGATCAAAAACTTTTTTAATTTCCCTCATATAATCAAGAGCAACATCATTTACAACCTTATTAATAAATGGTCGTTTATCCGCACCAATACCATGCTCACCGGAAATTATTCCGCCTAATTGAGCAGTTAAATCATAAATTTCTGATTTTGCAAGTTTAAATCTGCGATATTCGTCCTCATCATTATAATCTATCGGAATTTGAGGATGAACACTACCATCTCCAACGTGTCCGACTAAGCAGGTAGATAAATTATATTTTTTACAAATATTTTGAATACCTTTTACAAGACTCGCAAGATTATATCTTGGAACAATTACATCATCGGTTGTAACATTTGGCTTTAATTTTGCACAAGCACCCATAGAAGAACGACGTGCAGCCCAAATTCTCTCATACTCTTCCTGACTGTTAGACACCTGTATTTGAGATGCGTTACAATCATTTAATATATTTTCTATGATTTTTTTCTGATATTCTATTGAATTTTCAAAGCCGTCAATTTCAATAATCAGCGCAGCCTCTTTATCACATAACAAACCTGCAGGATAAAATTGCTCAACTGTTTTTATGGCATTTGAATCCATAAAATCAATAGTTGCAGGATAAATTCGCTGCTCAATAATACTGTTTACCGCAGAAATTGAATCCTCTATAGTATCAAAATATGCCATTACAACCTTGCTTGCTTCAGGCTTTGGTATAAGTTTTAATGTTGCCTCGGTTATAATACCTAATGTTCCCTCTGAACCGACAAACAAACTTGTTAAATTATAACCTGTCGCATTTTTTACAGTATCAGCTCCTGTTTTCATAACTTTGCCATCGGCCATTACGACTTCCAAATTTAAAATATAATTTTTGGTAGAACCGTATTTGAATGTTTTAGCACCACCCGAGGCTTGAGCTATACTGCCGCCGATAGTTGAAACTTTTAAATTTGACGGGTCGGGCGGATAAAATAATCCTAAATTTTCAACTACTGCCTGCAAATCACCTAAAATAACCCCCGGTTGGACAACTGCCGTCATATTTTCTTTACTTATACTGATAATTTTATTCATTTTTGAAAAATTTAAAACTATTCCTCCATGTTCTGTGCGACATGCACCAACAGTATTTGTCCCCGCGCCACGACAGATAATAGGAATTTTGTATTTTTTTGCACACTCAACTACTTCTATAACATCCTCTTTTGTTTGTACAAATACTACCGCATTCGGAATACTTTTTATCTCTTTTGTATTTGAAGCATCTTGAGCATAAGCATAGCACTCCTCTTTCGTCGATAAGACATTCGAGGGGGTCAACTTCCTTTCTAAATCTTTTATTAAATTTTTCGTATTAGTCAACATATTCTGTCAGTTTTTCAATATTTGCACTTAATTTTGCAAGAGTTTTATCTATATTATCTATTCTGTCATTAATTGTTGAATCAGATTGCTTACTCAAAATATCCGCAATCTTATCCAGTTGCTTTTCAATTCTGTCTAGCCTGAAATCTTGTTGCGTTATTTTGGCTTCAATAGAATCTAGGATTGAATTCAACTTTTCGTCTTGAGCATTTAATCTGCTGTATATAGCATTTTGTAATTCTTCTGCTCTCAAATCACTTTGGGACGAAATATTTTCGACTGTATTCTGTAAATTTTCAATATTACTTTCCTGTTCTTTGTGCTTTGAATTAATAAATTCGTAAAGTTCTGCTTTCTGAGGCAAATAAGTTTTAATCTCATCAAGAGTTTCCGGCACAGCACATCTGTCATATATCGTAGATAGCGTATCAGAAGTACCGTCCATCCATTCACCTAAATACATCATTACGTTTTTCATAACTTCCATCAAATCTGAAGTTATGCTTGATTTTTTATAAATTTCAGAAAGATATTTTTCCATACGTCTTGCGACTATTTTATTATCCAACCCTGAAATAGCATCTATGCTATTATTAAGTTTTTCAACAATCTCATTATCAATTTGCTTTTGCGAAAGCAATAATTGATTTAATCTTGAGCTGATACTCACAACATGTTCATTCAAATCACCATGTTCTGCTCTTTGGATTTCATTTTCCACAAGAACATTTCTCAAATCTTCTAGCGATTTTGACATTTTATTAAAATTTGCTGAAATAACAGATAAATCATCACCCTCAGCTTTTGATGCCATATCATTTATAACTAATCTCAATTTTGCAAAATCTGATTCAACGTCTTGCATTGTATAAGTATACAAATCCATATCGTCAGTATTATTATTCATTTCAGAAAGCTGACGTTTTACTTCAGTAAGCATATGATGTAATTCGTTAGTTTTTACATCGACAAAATCTTTTATTTCTTCAGCTTCCTCTACAAACGAAATTTCATTTGTCGCTGCAACTACCGCAGAAATAACAGATTCTTTTATCTCTGCAGCACTTTTTGTCATATCAATTTCGTTAATATTTTTATCAATTTTATTAAGCTCATCAATAAGCTTATTTAAAGAAGTTTCTGTTGAGGAATTTTCTGAAGCATCTTTAATAGTCTGAATTTGCTCTTCAACAATTTGCCTTATTTCGGAAATTTCTTCTAAAATATCCGAATCATCCGACATTGCAATAATATCAACCTTATTATTCAATTCTTTAATAAGATTTTCAAATTCTTTACCTGATTTTATATCGGATTTTATGGTATCAAGTTTTTCATGTACATCTGTGAATTGCGAGATTTCATCCAATTTATAATCCAAGTTTTTGGAATAATTTTCCAAATTTTCACCGGCAGATACCAACTGCTCTCTTATTTCACTCAGACTATCTTGAATTTCCCCAATTTCATTATATTCGTCATCATTTGTTGATAACGCAATAACATCCAATTTAGCATCAATTGATTTAACAAATTTATCTAACTTATCATCGGAAGACGAGATGTTATCCTTTATATCTTCAAGACTTGTCCTGATTTCTCCAACTTCATCGAGGACTTCCTCATCATTATTCTGAGCGATAATATCTAATTTATTGTTTATTACATCTACAGATTCTTTTAAACCTTCAAGTCCCGAAACACCACTTGTTTCAGATATATTTTCTATTTTTTCTTTTACTTCCTGTATTTTTGTTACTAACTCGGAATTTATAGCCGAAGCAAGCAGTAAATCTAATTTTTCAATGACAGTAGAAATATTATCTTCGTTTTTTCCTGATTTTTTGTCGGAGCCTTTTTTACTGCTATTTAATATATCTTTTAATTCATCAATAGCCTCAAGAATTACGGTATTATCAGTTGCCATTGTAATTACATCAAGCTTTGCACCAATCTCATCCAAAGAACCCAGAATTTTATCTGCCTTTTCACCGGAATTTTCAAATTTGCTGTTTATTAGGTTAAAAGTTTTATCTAAGGTAGATTTTACATCAGTAACTAACTCGGTAAGTTCGGTAATTGAATAATCTGTATCCTGTTTTAGCTCATGTATTCTATCCGCCAAACTCTTATTTAAACCGCGAATAACTTCCAACATATCATCGTTATCAATTAACGGAAGTATAGTATTTTTAATAGCCTCAGGATCGAAGTTACTTTTTGTAATTGCTCTTTGAACTTCTGCCAACCCATCCAAAATAGAAGAAGTTGTAAAAGTTCTGCTTTCTTGTATCTTTGATTCAATCTGCAATAATTGTGCCTGAAAATCTGATTGGATATCTTCTGATACAGACAGATTGCTCTGTACATTTGTATTTATTGTATGAAGTATATTATTAATAGTATCAAGATTAGCACTTACCGTATAGTTTAAAGAATCATCCAATGCAGAAAGCTTATCAACAGTATCTTTATAAGAATTTTCTATATTTGAAAAAGCTTCACTTTCAAGAATTTCTTCTTTTAACTCTGAAACTAAGTTTGCATAAGATAATTCCAAATCATCCTTAACACCTTTAACATTGCCGGATAAATCTTTTTCAGTAATAGCTAAAATAGCATCCTTTAATGGTTCAAACTCGGAAGTAAGTGTCTCTATTTTTTCACTAACAGCATCATCGATTTTATTTATGACACTTTCTACGTCTTCTTTAATGGAATTCAAGCCGGAATCCAAGCTGTTAACGAGATTGGTAGAAGTTTCTGAATTATTGTTATACAAGCCTTCTATGTTTTGGATTATCAAATATAAATTGTTGTTTATCACGGAAAGCATCTCATCAAGAGTTTCCTTAACATCAGATACCGCACCCTCTTTTTCTTTGGTAATCTGGTCATCAATCACATTAAATTGCTGTCGAATATTTGCTAAAATTTCAATTAAACCTGAATTTCCGACAAGATTTGTCAGTTTTTCAGACAAGTCATCGAAACGGGATTTAATATCATCAAATTCTTCTGTAGCATCTTCCAATTTTGTATTTGTAAGAGTTGAAATTTGTTCAACTTTTTCCAGATACTCATTTACCTTTGAGCCAACGACAGCAAATGCTTGCTCATAATTTTGAGAATACTCGGAAAGTTGATTCCCCATTTCTGAAATTTTCAATGACAACGCAGAATCATCATACTCAGGATTAAACTCAGCCAAAGCCGAAGTTATCAAATCCAAAGAAGATTTCACCGTATCAATTTCCCACAACAAGGTTTCCTTACACTCAAAAACTTTACCGCTTATTGATTCTGAAATTATTTCAATAGCTTCTTTATGAGGTAAAACATCACTTGCAAGAATTTTTAATTCGGAAATTTCGGATAATGCTTCGCTGCTCTTTGCATTTAACTCACTCGTAGCTTTATCAATATTTTCTTTGTATTCATTTATTACCGATGAAATTTTATCAAGCTTTTCATTCTTTTCGGCACTTTTTTCATTGATTAAATTTTCTAATATTGCAGCATCAAAATTTCCTGTATTAGCTTTATTTATAGACATTAAAGCTGTCTTAATCTCAGCAATTTTATCTGATAAATCCTCTTGAGTTAAATTCAAAGAGGTATTCAGCTTATCAAGTTTTTCGTCCTTATTCCTGCTGTGTTCGGAAATTATACCCTCGATCTTTCCATAATCGAAACTCTCTGACTTGTTTGCACTACCATACTCAATAATTGAATCTTTTACCATATCAAGTTTTTGGGAAATTTCGTCTTTCGCCTCAAAAACTCTTGAAGAAATTCTATCCGAAACACTTTCAATATTTTCTTTATGAGAAATAACATCATTAACCAACGCTTTTATTTCAGATATTCCGGATAAAGTATCCTGATTTTTAGAATTTATTTCTCCTGAAATTCTATCAAGTGAGTCTTTATAATCACGAACTGTATTATTTAAAGTATCTAATTTTTCATCCTTTGATGCGCTATGCCCTGATATGAAATTTTCTACACGTTCATAATCAAAATCATTTGCTTTAGCATTTTTAATTTCGTCCAATGCTGCGGCATTGCTCTCTAACAAAGATTGCAAACGTTCAAAATTTTCGTTTCTTTCAATATCAAATCGACTTACCAAAACATCCAAATCAGACAATTTTTCCAAAATTTCCGAATTATCCTGAGATGCCTGAATTTTATCAGAAAAATCTACAAATAAGTCTTTTATACTTGAAAGATAATCTCCCAATTTTTCTGCGGTGTTATTTTTGAAGTCATCAACAGAATTAGCTACACCTTGCACCTTATCAAGAATTGACTCTAAATTAGCAGAAGATTTTGCAAGCAAATCCTCTCTTACATTATAAATTTCAGCTATATCCGTTTCCTGTAAGCGTTTTACAACATCCTCAGAATTCCTTTCTATAGATTCGGAAACAGCCCTAACTTCTTCTGCAGAAGCTTTTATCAGATTTTCCATTCCCTCATTCAATCTGACAAATCTGTCTTCTATTACATCAAATTTATCATTTATGGATTTTTCATTATCAGCATGAGCAGAAGAAAATACTTCTCTAAATGCATTCAAAATCTCTATCAAATTATTTACTTTTGCAGAAACCGAATTTTCATAATCTTCAGCTTTGTTATTAATTTGATTTTCTACTTTCTTTACATAGTCCAAAATATCATTGCTAATCATTATCTGGCTATCACCGCTTTGAACTATTTTATTTGTAATATCGCCATTTAAACCGCTAAATCTTTCGTTTATATTATCAGAATAGTGCAAAACATTTGCTTTCAAAGATTCCATAGTAGTTCTCATATCCAGAGAAGTACTGTTCATTGATTCTGCAATATTACTGCTCAAATATTTTAAATGATCGAATCCGTCATTCAATATTTTCTGAATATCATCGCCTAATGCATAAAGTTTTGAATTTACATTACCTAAATTAGAAGAAACAGAAGCTTCCAACCCCTCTATTTTTGAGTTTGTATCATTAATTGAATGCTCAATTGTTCCATATACATAGTTATTCTTTGAGGAATAATCATCGACTTTATTTTTTAAATCGACAAGAGCAGAAACCATGTTTCCATGACGAAGATTTGAATCGGATATAAAGTTTTCATAACCTTTAACAAGTTCATCGGTTCTTTGTCTCAATGTTTCAACCATAACTCCGTTCTTGACCGCATTTTCTAACGCATCTAACCTGTCTAACAAAAGATTTTTTGCATCTGCATCACGATTTGCAAATGTTACAACAGAATTAAATCCTGAACGAAAGTTATCTGCAAGAGTTTTTACCTCTTCCGCTATCTCCGAATTATCCGTAGCTCTTGAAATTGTATTCTGAAGTTTTTCAAGGGTATCTTCTACACCCTGAAAGCTCCTTACACCTGCTTGGATTTCAGTTAAAAGTTTTTTATAATCTTCGTTATTAACATCATTATCACGTTTTAAATCTTCAATAAGAACTGCTAGTTCGTCTACTCTGTCTGCCATTTCTTTTTCCTTAAAAAATACACTTTCCCATATATATTTTACCAAACTTATAGCAATTTTATCAATATGTTAAGTAATCTTACGTATAGAAATCGTATTTTGAAAATAAGTTTTATTCCGCTCATTGCTTTATTTTTATTAGGTGATATAATACACATGACATGGAGTTGTGAGGTTATAAAGGATGAGTCATATTGTTATAGATAAAGACAGATGTAAGGGATGTTACCTCTGCATTGATGAGTGTCCGAAGAAACTCATTAAGGTCGGAGAAGAAGTAAACAGTTTAGGAGTTCACCTCGCTGAATTTTGCGATCCGAACGGAGAATGTTTAGGCTGTGCAATGTGTGCAACGAGATGCCCTGATATAGCAATTACAGAGGTATACAGAGGATAAAAAATGACAGAATGTTTAACAGAAAGAAATAATAAAGTTTTAACCAAAGGCAATTATGCAATTGCTAATGCTGCGATACTTGCAGGATGCGAATGTTATTTTGGATATCCGATTACACCACAAAGTGAAATCGGAGAATTTATGAGCGGGAAAATGCAGGAACTTAAGAGAGCATATGTTTCAGCAGAAAGTGAATTAGCGGCAATTAACATGGTTATGGGAGCTTGTTCTACAGGTGCAAAAGCAATGACATCATCCTCTTCTTGCGCAGTTGCTCTTATGCAGGAAGCACTTTCATACGCTGCTTCAGACGAATTGCCTGTGGTTTTAGTTAGTGTAATGAGAGGCGGTCCGGGGTTAGGAAATATATATCCTTCACAAGGGGACTATAATCAAGCTACAATAGGCGGCGGAGATGGCGACTATAAATTGATAGTTCTGGCACCTGCAACGGTTCAGGAATGTGTAGATTTAACATATAAAGCATTTTATTTGGCTCATAAATATAAAAATCCGACAATTCTGCTTGCAGACGGATTGCTGGGACAAATGATGGAGCCTGTTGAATTTAAAGAGTACCCGTACCCTAAAATTGACAACTCCGAGTGGGCTTTAACCGGAGCAAAAAATCGTAGAGGAAGAGTAATTCGTTCCTATGCACCGAGCGCAGATGTTCAATGTGAATTTTTGAACCGACTTCACGCTAAATACAGATTAATCGAGGAAAACGAAACTGAATGGGAAGAGATTAATACTGAAGATGCCGATATTATTCTTGTAAGTTTTGGTTCACCTGCTAGAAATGCTAAGTCTGCAATGAAAGAATGCAGGAAACTTGGGATTAAGGTAGGTTTATTAAGACCGATTACCCTATTCCCGTTCCCATCAAAAAGGTTGTTCGAATTGGCAGATACTGCAAAGAAATTTATTTCTGTCGAAATCAATATGGGACAAATGATTAAGGATATAAGACTTGCCGTAAACGGAAAAGTCCCTGTTGAATTACTCAACAGACCTGTCGGTAACCCGCCGTCTGTTGATGAAATTGTTGAAAAAATAAAAAAAGAAAGTGAAGTATTATAATGGCAGCAATAACTCAAGTTTTTAAAATGCCTGAAAGTATAAAAAAAGGCTCAAAATTTTCATTTTGTCCGGGATGCGACCACGGAGTCGCCGTAAGATTAGTGGCAGAAGTACTGGATGAACTTGGATTAAGAGATAACTCTATTTTAGTTGCATCAATCGGGTGCTCTGTTACTTTATATGACTTTTTGGAAGTCGATAGTTTAGAAGCTCCGCATGGCAGAGCATTGGCTGAAGCTACCGGAATTAAGAGAGCAAGACCGGAAAGAACCGTTTTTACATATCAGGGTGATGGAGATTTTGCTTCAATCGGTATGGCAGAAAGCATGCACTGCGCATTACGAGGAGAAAATGTTACTGCAATTTGTATAAACAATACTACATACGGAATGACGGGCGGTCAATTAGGACCTACGACTTTGTTAGGACAAATTACTACAACTTCTCCAACAGGAAGAAATCTTGAGTATTACGGCTATCCGATTAAGATTACCGAGCATATTGCTATGTGTGACGGAACAGCCTATGCTGCAAGAGTTTCGCTTGATACGGTACCAAACATCAGAAAAGCAAAAGCTGCTATAAAAAAAGCTTTTGAAATTCAACAAAAAGGTTTAGGGTTCAGCTTTGTAGAAATTCTTTCTACTTGCCCTACAAACTGGAAAAAATCACCTCAAAAAGCCCATGAAAGAGTTAGAGAGGAAATGATACCTGTATATAAACCGGGAGTATATAAGGACGTAACAGATACTTCTGTGGAGGTAAAATAATGGAAAATAATTTTATAATAGCAGGATTTGGCGGACAAGGTGTCCTATTAGCAGGAGAAGTCCTTGCAAATGCTTTTATGCTTGATAATAAAAATGTCACTTGGTATCCGAGTTACGGTGCTGAAATGCGTGGAGGCACGGTTAACTGCGAAATAGTGATGAATGACTCTGAAGACGTAAGCTCTGTTAACAAATCCGAAACTGATTATATTGTAGTATTAAATCAAGCTTCTTTTGACAGATTTATTCCTAAAGTAAAAAAAGGCGGATGGATTATTGCAAATTCAACATTGGTAAAGGAAGAAAAGCCAAGAAATGATATAAATTATGTGTTTGTTCCTGTTTCAAAACTTGCTGATGATTTGGGTAATGTAAAAATGGCAAATATATTGGCTTTAGGAGTATTATCTAAAGTAAGCAAATTAACTTCCGTTGAAACACTTGAAAAAGCCTTAGATAATGTAATTCCGGCACATAGAAAACATTTTATGCCATTGAATATTAAAGCTTTAAATATCGGCTATAAGTATGATTTATCGACAATTAATGTATAAAATCACC
The DNA here is from genome assembly GCA_002350725.1 of Cyanobacteria bacterium UBA2855. Lineage (GTDB taxonomy): Bacteria > Cyanobacteriota > Vampirovibrionia > Gastranaerophilales > Gastranaerophilaceae > UBA1221. The sequence continues at coordinate 11,676 of DEFJ01000025.1, forward strand.
TAAAAAGTCGATTTAAAATTTTAAAATTAATATTATCCTTATAATGTAAACAAAAGGATTTTAATAAGGTTATATTTATTTTAAAAGAGGTTTCTACAGTGAAAAAAGAACTGATACAAGCAATTAAACGTAAAGAGATACAACTGGAAAAATTAGCATCCAAGGTTGATAAAAGCTATATATGTTCACAACTTTATAATAAAGTTGTAATAGAAAAAGCTAAGCTAAAAAAGGAACTTGATGATTTAAGCAAAAATAAATTTGCCGATAAAATTATACGTTTATTCCCGCATAAAAAAACTCTAATTTGTGATTATTTCAATGAATAACCGCTTATACTAAATATTTACGTCAATTTCTTCCCCAAGCTGTTTTAATTCCGGTTCGATTTTTGCATAAATTTCACATTTTTTTATGTAAGGATTTTCGGATTTTAATACTCTTACAATCTCTGCAAGATTTGACAACTCAGGATATTTATCACAAATAATATTGGCATATTGCTGAGCATAATACCTGTAACCTCGAAAACCGGTAGCTCTCATTGGTTTTGGATGAAATGCGTTTACGACATTTTTTATACCTTCTATGTTTTCACTCTGAATTACTGTACTGGTTGCAGCCTCAATAATTTCTACAGGTTTTAATTTTATTCCAAAATTTATTTTGTTATCATAATTTTGAATTTGCATGTACAAATGAAAACGCAAAAATCTAAAATTTTGCTAGCTGTAAAAAAATATTGTAAGAAAAAAAATTTTCATATAAAATGCTAAATATGAAAAATCTAAATCTCAAAGATAAAAGTGACAAATTATACTATATTGGCGGAATTGTTAGAGATGAAATCCTTGGAAAAGAAAGTTTCGACATTGATTTAACGTATGTCGGCAATGCAATCGAATACGCTAAGAATTGTGATATACAGATACTAAAAATTAATGAACCGTTTGGAACAGTAAGAGTTCTTGTTGACGGAAAGGAAGTTGACATAGCCTCAACAAGAAAGGAGATTTACGAAAAAGCAGGGCATTTACCGACAGTTACGGAAATCGGTTGTTCTCTTAAAGATGATGTCTTAAGAAGAGATTTTACCATAAACGCAATGGCAAAAAATTATAACACCGGAGAGGTTATCGACTATACCGGAGGATTAAACGACATAAAAAATAAAACAATCAGAGTATTACATGACAAGAGTTTCATTGATGACCCTACAAGAATTATAAGGGCGCTTAAATTTTCTGTTCGCTTTGATTTTACGCTTGACAAGCATACAGAAGAATTAAGGGAGGATTATCTGAAAAATATAAACTATGATATGAGTTTTAAAAGAGTAAAAAAAGAGTTGATTGAAACCTTTAATCTAAATTCTCAAAAAGCATATGACGAATTTATGGATAAAAATATCTATAAGCTTGTTACGAAAAAAACAGTAAATAAGCCCACAGTAAATATTGAAAATTTGATAAACAAGTATAAATCCGAAATTAACCCCAAAAACATATGGCTGATATATGTTGGAACACTGATAGATTTAACCAATCTTGAATTAACAAAAGAAGAACAAAATATATTAAATGAATATAAAAACCTGAAGCAATCAACATATACGTCAGATTTTGATATATACAAAATCTTTTCAGATTGCACGACAGAAGCCATCTTGTTATATGCTATTCTTGACGATGAAAAAAATGCAACAAGATTTTTAGATAAATTAAAACGGATAAAAATCTCAATAGGCGGAGAAGAACTTAAAACTATTGGAATTAAGCCTTCAAAGAAATATCAAGAATGTTTTGATTACATTTTAAAAGAAAAACTAAATAATCCCGAAATTTCTACTCAAGAAGAGCTTAAACTTGCGAGATTATTTTTTGGATTATAAAATTTGTCTACTATGCCAATGAATAGCTCATTTCTTCTTTTATTTCCTGACTTAAACGCTGACGAACCTGACCATATTCAGCCTCAACCATTTCTAACTGAATTTGATATTCTTGCATTTGCTGATTTAGTCTTTCTTCCATAATCTTTATTTTAGCTTGACGCTGTTGCAAAGTTTTCATTACAGGAGAATCGGGATCATAGTCTGTTCCGACCTTCATCAAATCATCACCTGCATTGACTAAACTGGATTTTGTTGATGTGATTTCAGAAATTTTGAACTGCAAGTCCATTTTTCGACCTTGCAATTGACGTAACCTTAAAGTATCACTAATCATTCCCATTTTCTTTGCTTCCTTTATCTGGTTTCATTCAGATTGTTTCCCCTTAGAAAGCTGTGTTGGTTATTTTCTGCTATCAGCTGCTCCATCTTTCTGAACTGATGTTGGTGATAATTTAGTCTGTACTGAGCCATTTTTAATTTCTTTTTCATGGTCAGAAAGTCTTTTATGCCTTCCACAATCGAGTTCATCAAGGATTTTAGAGGACTCTTTCTGATGATAAAGTTCTTTGAATATATCAAGAAATCGAACATTCTTTTTATATTCATCTCTAAAGTATCTTGAAGCGCCATGTTTATCTACTCCTATAACACTTTAGATTTCTACATGTATATAAAAACATAGGTTCACAAAATATTGCTTATTTTGTAACATGTTCTTAACATGTCTTAATCTAATGTGTTTTTCCATATTACTCAAAGAATGATTTGCTCACTCTCCGATATATATATCGGAAAAAAGTTAAAAAACTTTAACACATAATCATTAATACAATATAATATGTAATATTTTTTTACATTATAAGTTTTGAATAGCTTTACTATCGCTGTCAATAGACTCTTTAAGCATTTTCTTGACAACATCACCTTGAGTATCAAGCATCTTACAAACAGTTTCGATATTTCTTACTTTATTTGAAAGAATAGCATCAGCATTAGCGGTAATATTGCCTGTAACTCTTTGATAAGCAGCAAGAGCAGGAGTTGTAATACCTTGCATCAAGTTCCCCATAACAAGTGCAGGCAATCCATATTCACCCAAATATGGCGCTGCTGATTGCATAATACCGCCCCAACCTGAAATCATACCGGCAACAGGAAGAACAATATTTCTACCGACAAAACCGTAACCGTTTGCAGCACCGACACCGTATGCTGCAGCACTTGCAACGTCGGCAATACCGCCTACACCTGAAGCAAAACCTGTCGGAGTACCTGAAACAGAAGACCAGGAAGTTGCACTATCAGTACCCCAGCCTGACAATGCTGAAGCACCGCCTGTTGCAAAACCTTCAGACCAAGAAATAGGTGCTGCCCCACCGGGAAAACCCGAATAATTATATAAAGAATTCAAACCAAAAGCTGAACCGCCGTTTAATCCTGAATAATATGAAGTCCCGGGAATATTCATTGTCTCCGAACTTCCAAATAAATTTGCATAAGAGGACGGTGCCATTAAGCTTGCCAACCTGTATAAGAAGCTGCCTGACATACCCCAACCGGTACCTTGGCCTGAACCTGAAATTGTCAAATCTCTTAACTGGTCATAAGTTTCCCAAAGTTGAGCTTTCGCATCAGACCCTGCGGATCCAAATTTGTTTGCTATTACAAGATAACTATCATTCTTATATGACATTTTTGCCTCTCTTTACTTATTTGTATTAAGCTAATTATGATTCGAAAGTCTTGAATGTAGATTCAATATTCTTCTGAATTACTTTTTGTACAGCTTCCATTTCGGTTTGTAATGCTTCTTGTTCCGTATCAAGCTGTCTTAATCTCAATTCAAGGGTTCTATCCTGTTCTTGAATTTTTTCTGTCTTTGCATTGATATCTGCAATCCTTTTTTCATAAACTTCCATCTTATAATGATATTGATTCATCGCATCTTCATATGCAGCCGTATCGGTTTTTGTGTTGGTTGATACAGGATATGTAGCTGAAGAATCTTCGTATCTTATAGATTGAATTCTGCCTTCATCGTTTATGTCGACAATAGCTTTTTGTTTATTTTCAATTTTTGTTGACAAGTCTTGTGCTACATAATAAGCCAGTTTTGATTGGTTTTCTGTAGGGGCTTTAGGGTCAGGACCGCTTTTTGAACATGTTTCTAAATCCTTTGCACAGGCGTACCTTACTTGACCTTGGAATACCCATTTATAAATTTCAGACGGTTTTGATTTTGCAAAATTTGAATTTGGCCAATCTCTACAAATTTGTTCATATGCAGCTTTATCCGTAGTATCTTCTGGGTCATAACTTTGCAAATTTGATGTTCCTACATATTTCGGGATATTTGTTTTTGAATAATAATCCGGAACCATTTCTGCAGTAGAAGCAAGAGCATCGGAATAGGTGAAATGAATTTGACCGTCGCTTCCTGTGTATGTCATTAATGCAGATTTTTTCTTACCAATTTCCGGATAATTTTCAATGATATTTTCATAAGCCGTTCTCTGTGCTTCAACATTTTGGTCGTATGGAGTAACATGAGCTCCTTTAATATAATATTCATCACCTTGTTTTGTAATATCAATTCTTTCAATATAATCTTTTACACCTGAAGTGCCCATCGCAACCTGCGGATTTACAAGCATATTTTCAATACCCGTATAAACATCAGCATAATGAAAGTGAGTAACCATATAATTATATCCGCCCGGATCATTGTTTAACAAAGACATTTCTTCGATTGTTTCACTAATTGTTCCGTCCATATAAGTATATTCAAGCTTAGTAAAATCCTGTGTACTAGGAGCCGTTGGAACTTCAAGAGCCAATAACTCATTAAAGGTATTTGCACTCTTCATCGCAAGGGCTGTACGCGCCTGATTTACCTGCTGACCTTCATATTCTACGTTAGTTTTTCTTGCCGTTAATGCAAGCCATCTTGCTTGCGATGCTGCCATACCCATAAGCAGTTCTCCTTATGTATATATATTTATCCTGTCTACTACATTGAACTTTTTAATGATTATTTTTTAAAAGTCAATATATCCTACAATATATTATACGGCACTATGTTTTAATTATTTTGCTATTATGCTCAAAAATACAACATTTACTGTAGAAAAATCTATACATATACATTGCCTATATGACATACTAAAAGCACCCTAATTATACAAGGGTGCTTTTATATATTATATAATAATGCAGAACAACTATTCAGCCGATTCAACACCATCATTTGGCTCATCAATTGTGAGGGCAATTCTCTTGTCGTTAGGATTAAACTTAAGGATATAAGTCATTACTTTATCCCCAACTTGTAAAATATTACCGCCTCTATTTTGGAGTTCGACAACTTCATTATGAGGTAATAACGCTTCAACACCAGGGAATACCTCTACGAATGCGCCAAAATGCTTAATTCTTGTGATAGTACCTTCAATCTTGTCCCCCTCTTTGATTTGCTTTTCAGCTTCCACCCAAGGGTCAGGTTCAAGATTTTTCAAACTCAAAGAAACACGTTGTTTTTCATGGTCAACAGCGATAACTTCGACATCAATTTGGTCACCTACATTAAGAACATCTGTCGGATGATCAATCCATCTCCATGAAAGTTGAGAAAGCGGAAGTAAACCATCAATACCGCCAAGGTCAACAAACGCACCAAAATCAGTAATTCTTACTACATCACCCTTCAGCACTTGACCGGCTTCGATTTGAGAGAATACGGTTTTTCTTGCTTCAACAACACTATCATCATATACTTTCTTATTTGATAAAATAAAATTATTTTGCTGACTGTCAAGAGTTAATATCTTCAACTCAATTTTTGAGCCTACTTCAAAATCAGATTCTTTACTTCTTAACTGAGAAGAAGGAACAAAACCTCTAACCCCTGATACTTCAACAAGAATACCACCTTTAACTATTCCGGCAATTGTACCGAGAATTGTTTCATCGGCTTCCTTAATTTTTTCAAGTTCTTTCCAAGCATAAGCAAAATCAACTTTTTTACGAGAAAGAAGGAATTTCCCATCTTCATCTTCTTCTCTTATAATTAAAAATTCATATTCCTTACCCTTTTCGAACTTATCTTCAACTTTTTCATCTTTGTCAACAGCTTCTCTGGTTGGGACCACTGCAATAGTCTTAGCACCAATATCAACCATTACGCCTTGACCGTCATACCCGCAAACAATGCCTTTTATAAGGTCACCTTTTTGAAACTTATAATCATATTGCTTTAGCAGTTCTTCAAAATCTAATTCTTTTGATGTCATTTCCACTCCATTTTCTAAGACTAATCTGATAAACTTTTTACACATTCTAGCAAAGGGTTGTCAATTTGTAAATATTTTTTAACATTATGTTACATGTCTTTGTTATTACAAGTTTTTGAATGTAAAAGAGCCTTATTTAAAGGCTCTTTACATTTATAATTCTCTATCTAAAATATTCTGATAAAAATCAGTATTGATATTCAATCTACACCCTATATCCAAAAGCATCTGAGCAAAATTTTTCTCGCTTCGGCGTTTTGATTTCTTGCCAACTTCAATAATTTCACCTATGCGATGATATATTCTTGTGTAATATGTATTTTGAGCCTCTGCAATATCAATCTCCAATTCCATTTTTTCCGCATAATCAAACAATTCCATCAAAAGCTCTGCCTGCTGAAATTCAAGACTGTATGCCAAACGATTAATATTTTGCTCTATTTTTTTTGCAAAAATTTTATTCGCCTGAGTTTTATCCAATTTTAGGTTTATTACTTTTGCCTCGTAGTTTATACCCTTTATCAGCTGCAAATCTGACTCATCTACAAAACCGCCGGCCTCGACAACAATGTCGTTAAACTTCTTACTCAAGGCATATTTTGCAGCAATCTTAAACTCTTCAGGTAATTCGACACCAAGCTCCTGCATTTGCCCAATAGAGCCCTTTGCCTCATTATATAAAGCTTGATAAGTTTGAGCAAAACGCTTCATTTTATTCCTCAACAATATTTGAAGAATTTTTCTCCTTTCCTCAATAAAAATATCCTTTAGTGTAAAATATTCTTTACCAAAAGCCTCATCCAAAGCTCGAATAATTTCTGTTATAGGGTTTTGTCTGAAAGTATTTATTAAAGATTGCTTTATATTTTGATACTCATCAGCATCAGAATACTCTTTTATTGAACAATGGAAATCCCCATCCGCATATTGCATTAAAGCAAACATCAGATTAGACCTTTGTCCAGTAATACCCGACAACACCTCGATATGCCCAACAGCAAGAGTTGAGCTGCCTTTTTGAATATGCTCATAATCCTTACGAGTAACGGTATAGCAATATATATTTTCTTCATCCTCAAAATCTTCATACAAAGAAGAAACTGCCCATACGCATGCTATTTGCTTAAGGGTAACAATCGAAGGTCGCACAAATCTTTCAAATATATCTTTACCCGTCCCAAACTCAGGAATATTACTTTTTGCTTCTGATAAAATCTCCAAAAATCTCTTTTCAAGATTTTTACCGGTAAATTTCGCAGCCAATTGCATTGCACGTGCTGCATACTTCATGATTTGAACAGTTTCAATGCCCGATATTTCAGAGAAAAACCAACCGCAGCTTGTGTACATAAGCATTGCCTGACGCTGAATTTCCAATAATTCCATAGCTCTTACTTTATCTTCATCAGATAAATCTTTTAAGAAATTATCACGCTGGAAACTTTCCATATTCATACGACTTCTATCCAATACAACGCGGATATAATCATTACGAACAGCCCAAACATCTTCAAAATATTTTGCACCTTCTTTTTCAAAAACCTTTACAAGCTCATCTCTTAAATAATCAAGAGCCTCTCTAAGAGGTTTTCTCCATTTTTGGTTCCAACCCGGATGTCCGCCTGTTGAACATCCGCAATCTTCCTTCCATCTTCCTACGCCGTGAAAACAGCTCCAAGAAGAACCTTGTTTTATATCAACCTCATAGTTACTTCTATATTGTGATAAATACTCTGCATAATTTGTTATTTTAAAGCCTTCGGACTCTGCTCTGACCTTTACAACATATGCAAGCGCCATATCACCAAATTTTGTATGATGGCCGTAACTTTCACCATCCGTCGCTATATTTATAAGTTGAGGATAATCTCTTAAATCTGATATTCCTTCTTTTAAACGTTTTACGAACTTATTACCGTCTTTTAGCAACTCATCAAAAGCTACAGAACGTGAAATTGCACCATCATAGAAAAACAAATCTATATATTTTTCCGGTGCAGATTTTATGTAATACCTGTAAGAACGAGCAGGATCAATATTTCCCCAACTTACATCCTGCCAATTATTTGTACCTTCTTCTCGAATTTGAGCAGCCTGATAAGGAGAAAGAACAACAAACTTTATGCCGTTAGCTTCACAAACTCTTAAGGTATCATCATCAACAGCAGTTTCAGCAAGCCATATGCCTTCCGGTTTTCTGCCAAAACGATATTCAAAATCGTAAATTCCCCATTTTACTTGAGTTTCCTTGTCATGTTCATTTGCAAGCGGCATTATCATATGATTGTATACTTGAGCCATTGCATTACCATGCCCGTTATGAGTTACTCTACTTTCAATATCAGCCTTTATTACCCTTTCATATGTGTGCGGAGCAAATTTTTCCATCCAAGACAACAATGTCGGGCCAAAATTAAAACTCATATATTCGTAATTATTAACCATATCTAAAATATGGTTACGGTTATCAACTATTTTAGATACAGAATTAGGATTATAACATTCCCTATTTATACGCTCATTCCAATCATGAAACGGTAGCGCACTTTCTTGAAGTTCTATTGCATCAAGCCACGGATTCTCTCTCGGAGGCTGATAAAAATGTCCGTGAATTGTTAAAAAAATGTCTTTTTCGGATTTTTTCTCATCAATATCTGCCATCTCTTCTCTTAACCCCTCAAAATATTACAACACTTTACTATTCGCTATTTTACGGCAGCAGTTTTTAATACGGTGAAGGTTTCTACACTCATCCACGCATCACCTAATGCTACAGAAAATATATTGCCTGAGACCTCAACCTCATCACCTGAATTTAAGTCTATATGCTTTTCAGCACTCGTTCTATCGACAAATATCTTTAATTCTGACAACGGAATATCATGTCCGTATGAATCAGGTCGTTGAATTAATAATGTAATATATTTTTCAGAACTCCTGAATGCCGGCTTATAATCTAAACCCAAAGTTGAAAATTTATCAAATTTTGCTCTGAACTTCACATTTTTACCCAAATAAAACTTAGGTCTTGCAACTATTTCCAAAGGTGAAACCATTAAATAGTTTTTGGATGAAGACGGATTTGTAACAACAGCTTTTTGAGGTGTATTAACCGGCGCAGCTGCTTCAACTCTGTTGCCGTTATTCAACCTATTTATAGTTTGGATAGGATCCACAGAAGACCCATGGGCTAAGCCTAAACCAAAAGCTACTGCTAATATCAAAATTGGAGTTATAAATTTTGTCTTATTCATTTCAGAAAATTCCCCTTATATATTTCACAAAAACATCTTAGCACAATAAAAAATTTTTGGTAACTACCCGAGTAAATAATTTTAGCTAAATACATCCAAAATATCGGTATAACAACATATTAAAATACTTGACTGAAAAAAATCATCAGGGTATAAAAATATTATAAACAACATACGGATTAGTTTAAGAAGGAGAAATATATGATATTAGACAAAGTTAACAACCCTCAAGATGTAAAAACTTTATCTATTGATGAAATGAGTCAACTTGCAGATGAAATGAGAAATTTCATAGTAAAAAAAGTTAATACGGTAAGCGGACACTGTGGTCCAAACCTTGGTATAGCAGAGGCTACTATTGCTTTACACTACGTATTTAACTCTCCTATCGACAAAATAGTATTTGATGTTTCTCATCAATGTTATCCGCATAAATTTTTAACAGGTAGAAAAGAGGGATTTATTAATCCTGCAAACTATCATATGTATACAGGGTATACAGCTCCGGAAGAAAGTGAACACGACTTCTTTAAAGTAGGACACACCTCAACCTCGGTTTCTCTCGCAACAGGATTAGCTAAAGCAAGAGATTTAAAAGGTGAAAAAGGTAATGTTATTGCGCTTATTGGTGATGGTTCCCTTAGCGGGGGAGAAGCTTTGGAAGGCTTGGATAATGCTGCAGTTCTCGGTTCTAATATCATTATTATAGTAAACGACAATGATATGTCTATTGCCCCAAACGAAGGCGGGTTATATAAAAATCTTAAAGAATTACGTGACTCTAACGGTCAAGCAGAATGTAATTTCTTTAAATCCTTAGGATTTGATTATTTATACATTGGAGAAGGAAATAACGTAGAAAAACTTATTGAAGGCTTCAAGAAAGTAAAAGACATTGACCATCCTATTGTTGTACATATTGTAACGGAAAAGGGTCACGGCTTAAAAGCTGCAACAGAAAATAAAGAAATGTTCCACTGGATTATGCCAAATACATTAGACGAAAACAACGAAATCGTTGTCTCAAGCGGAACAACAGGCGAAGATTGGAACAGCATAACAAAAGATTATATCTCAAATAAAATAAATGAAGATAAATCTGTCGTTGTAGTAAATGCCGCAACTCCTGGGGTTTTTGGATTTGATAAAAACTATAGAGCTCAGCTTGGAAAACACTACGTTGATGTAGGTATCGCAGAAGAACACGCTGTTGCTTTTTCATCAGGCATAGCAAAAGGCGGCGCAAAACCTATATTGAACATCATGAGCTCATTTATTCAAAGAACATACGACCAATTGTCACAAGATTTATCATTAAACAATTCTCCGGTAACACTTTTGATATGGTGGGGCGGAATTTCCGGCGCAGATGCTACTCACCTTTGCACATTCGATATGGCAATGATGGGTAACATTCCTAATCTGATTTATCTTGCTCCGACAAATAAGGAAGAATATCTTGCAATGCTTGATTGGTCTGTAAATCAAACAAAATATTCAACCGCAATAAGAGTCCCTACCTGTGGACTAAATTCTACCGGAGTAAAAGACACCACAAATTATTCGAATGAAATAAACAAATTTAAAATGGTTAAATCAGGCGAAAAAATTGCAATTATCGGTTTAGGCAATTTCTATTGGTTGGCAGAAAATGTTGCTAGGGAAATTAAAGCCAAATTAAATATTGATGCTACACTAATAAATCCAAGATTTATAACAGGAATTGATAAGGAAATGCTTGATAGCCTTAAGAAAAATCATGATGTTGTTATAACTCTTGAAGACGGAGAACTCAACGGGGGCTTTGGTGAAAAAGTTGCAAGTTATCTTGGTAATTCTGATATTAAAGTCTTAAATTACGGAGCAAACAAAGAATTTACAGACAGAGTACCTCTTGACGAATTGTATAAACGATACAGACTTACCCCGTCACAAATTGTTGAAGACACTGTAAAATATTTAAAGGTTGGGGTTTAATCCCAACCTTTTTCATAAATTAAATTATTGTTGACAAAGATGGCGCAATTGCAATAAAGTGCCTTACTAAATCAGCATCCCAGAGTTTACCTGCACCCTCTTGAAGAATTTGACAAGCTTTTTCAACAGGCATCCCTTTTCTGTATGGTCTGTCACTAATCAAAGCGTGATATGTATCTGCCACAGCAACAATTCTTGCGGAAAGCGGAATTTTATTACCTTTCAACCCTTCAGGATACCCGCTGCCATCAATATGTTCATGATGATACTTCACTATTGGAATTAAATGAGAAAGTGCGTCATTAGGAGCAAGCACCTTCTCCGCACCAATTACAGGATGCTGCTTCATTATTTCCCATTCATCCGGTTCAAGACGTCCCGGCTTTCTCAAAACATTTTCAGGAATACCGATTTTTCCGACATCATGCAACAAACCGCCTAATGTAATTTTTTGGACTTCTTCTTCAGGAAGATTGATTGCCCTTGCAAGAGCTTCGGCATATCTGGATACACTTGTAGAGTGACCCTTTGTATAAGGATCTTTTGCATCTATTGCACCCGCAAGAGATGTTACCATCTCTATCAAATGATTTTGAGAAATTATTTCTTCATTATTGAATTTATGAACAAGCTCATCTTCAAAATTTATACCCAATTGTGCATGACGTTTAGCAACAACTTCTGCAAATGAATTTAACGCTGCATCATCCCAGAAATTAAAATCAGAAGAACTGATAATTGCAGACATCCCTTCCTTGTATCCCTTCGCCTGAGAAATATACATAGCCTGTTCAGCAAGTATAAGCAATTTTTCCTGATCTTTTGAATTGTCAGGATATGTAGAAATACCTACAGATACTTTCACCGGTCCAACATCATCCACAAAACAACAAGATAATGTATATGTAATATATTCAGCCAAATATTTTGCATCCGCAGTAGTTGTATTCGGTAAAATTACAGCAATTTCATCACCGCCGTATCTTCCGGCTTTATCATTTGAACGAATATTTTGTTTTATTTTTTCTGCAAGAAGCTTAATTACTTCATCACCTTTTGCATGTCCCAATTCTCTGTTAATTTTTGATATGTTATTTATATCAAACATTACAACAGACAAAGGAGTATCTGTTTCTTTTGCTTTTTGTAGTTCATTTGCCAAAACCTCTTGGAAACCTCTGTGGTTATACAGATTTGTCAGGGTATCGGCATTATTATACTTATTTGCTTTTTCTCTTAATTCTATATTTTGCAAATATAATGCAGCATAGTTTGCGATAAAAGATAGAATACCTAAATTGCAATCTTCATTATTTTTGCCCAATATCATTACACCAATAGTCTGATTAAGAGAAACCAACGGCAATATAACAGTAGCACTATCTTTTAAATATGGAATATTTAAAAATCTATTGTCATTCTTAATTATAGAAGATGCCTTTGTAAAGCATTCAATTACAGGATTTTCAACTTCTGATAAAAATATTTTTGAAGAATATGTACTACCGGAAACACTGGTTAATTTTAAATTAATACATTTTGACTTCTCATGATATGAACCGAATGCCAAAAAAGAACAATTTAATTTTTCGATAAATATAGAAGTATATGCCCCAATAATATCATTTAAAGAACTTTTGTTTTTCAAAGCAACATTCAAATCAGAAATTATTGAACTGTAATCATCATATCCGGAAATAGTTGGAGAAATAGAGTTGTGGAGATATCCTCCATACATTTTATTAGAGGATTTTACCATATTGATATTATTTATTTTGGCAACAATCTCTCTGTTACGATTAATAGGATTATCCGTAGGCAGAATATCTCTCGGATTAGCGGTTGTCACAGACGAATTTTTCTTACGTACGACTTTTGAAGGCATGCCTGAGCGATTTTTACGCGCATCAGAAGATGGCACATTGTTTTTTGCCGTAGGATTCGATACAAGTTGAGCTGAAACTGCTTCCGCCTCATTTGTCTCAATATTTTGTTTTGATTTTACATTTTTATCCAACACTACCTGCCTAACACCTTTTCTTTAAAACACATGAATGTTAGAAATTGTTAAAACATCAAATAATTTTAACATTCCTTAAAATATATTTTACTCTTTCTCCGGTGAATGGGCAATACTCCATTCAGACGGCAATATCAACATCCTTTCACACAACTTTCTACTACATTAGTAGTATAACATTTTTTTTATCTCTTTTAAACCCTAAATTTGAAATTATTTACAATAGTTCACTTTTAAGAATTTTTAAATTGTTGTCAAAATTTTGAAAATATATTAGGATTAATATATGTATAAATGTAAAATTTGTAATAAGATATACCCAAATAGAATTGATTACTGCGAATGCGGCAGCAGCGATTTTGAAATTATAGAACAGAGAAAACCTGCGGCGCAACCCGCGGAGAATCCTGAAGAGAGCAGAAAAAGATTAATCTCATGGATAATCTTCGGCGTATTTGTATTTGCAGCAATACTTATTTGGTTCATATAGTATTAATATTCAATACCTTTTCGTGCAGTAACTCCGGTATCCCAATAGTGTTTTATCGGATTGATTTCCGATACCAAATGTGCTATCTCAACAATTTCAGGCTTGGCATTTCTGCCAGTCAACACAATTTCCATATCCTCAGGCTTATTTTTTAAAACTTTAAGCATCTCTTTCATTTCAATAAACCCTAAATCTATAGCGATATTAGCCTCATCAAGAATAATAAGATTGTATTCATCATTTTGAATAGCTTTTTTTGCCAAATCCCAGCCTTTCTTAATTTCAGTTAAATCGGCATCACACTTGTTATTACGATATACAATTCTATCTAATCCTGCTTGGACAATAGTTAAATTTTCGGCTATTGCAGGGGATAGATTTCTAAACGAATTTAATTCTCCATAATCATCTCCGCCTTTTGTAAACATAACAATAAGCACCTTCCAATTACGCCCCAAAGCTCGCATTGCAAGCCCCAACGATGCAGTTGTTTTTCCTTTGCCATTTCCGGTATAAACTTGAATGTATCCGTGTTTTGCCCAATCAGGATTTATTAAAGTATTTTTTAATTCGTCTTTCATTGTGCTTATTATATAATAAATTTATGGAAAATAAAACTGCCTTAAGATTACATTATAAATCCATTAGAAAGACACTTGACAGAAATTTGGCAAGTCAAATTATTGTTGAAAAAATTAAAAATCTTGACATATACAAAACATCAAAAAACATCATGTTATTTTACCCTATGACGCACGAAATTGACTTAAGAGAACTTACAAATGATTGTTCAAAAAACTTTTACTATCCGCGTGTATCAGGAGAAAATCTTCTTGTATGTCCAAACAATAATGAGTATATAAAATCAAAATTCGGAGTCCTGGAACCTACATCAAATCCCGTTAATCCTGAGATATTAGATTTAATATTTGTTCCGGCACTTGCGGTTGATAAAAACTTTTATCGTCTGGGGTATGGCGGAGGATACTACGACAGATTTTTACAAAATTATCATTTAATAACTACAGTAACACCTATTTTCAAAGAACTTACAACAGAAAAATTGCCCACGGAAGATTTTGATAAACCTATAAATTACATAGTTACAGATTAAATTTTAAGATTTTGGAATTTCTTTAATTTGCTCATTCAAATTCATATCTATAAATTTAAAAATATTTAATACTATCCCAGGCGCAAAATAATAAGAATTATTAGCCGGAGTAATTTTTAAAATACTTTTATTTGGTCCGTAATAAGCAACCGCAGCAAGAAATTCTCTACCGGCAGCTTTAAATATAATATAACCGCTTTTTGATTGTAGCTCTTTTATCTCAAAGCGATTAGCGGCAATACTGTCCAAAGCATAATAATACAAGTTATCCGCAGATAAATTATATGTTTTAAAACAATCACTAAACGGAACATTAGTAGGAGTTGTAAGCTGTTGCATTGTCAATTCTTCAGCACGTACACTCGTTATAATTCCTGTTATACATATAATGATAATAGCTAAAAATTTTATGATTCTTTCCATGTTTCACCTGTATTTATATCTATTTTGAGCGGGACTCTAAGTGGTTGATTTAATTCCATAGCAGCTTTTACAATAGATTTTACCTCTTCTAATTCAGATTTAAAAGTTTCTATTACAATTTCATCATGAACTTGTAATATCATTTTTGATTTTAAATTTCTCTCATTTAACACTTTTGCGCATTCAATCATAGCATACTTCATTAAATCAGCAGCAGTACCTTGTATCGGTTGATTGATTGCGGCACGTTTTGCAAACTCTCTAATCATACCGTTAGGACTATTCAATTCAGCGAGATATCTTCTGCGACCAAAAACTGTTTCAACATATCCGTTTTGTTCGGCAGAGTTTATTGTTGATGCCATATACAACTTAATATTCGGATATGTTTCAAAATACTTATCTATAAATTCTTCCGCCTCTGCATTAGAAATTCCGATAGCTTTTGCAAGTCCATATTTACTCTGTCCGTATATTATACCAAAATTTACAGCCTTTGATTTATATCGCATATCCTTTGTTACTTCATCTATCGGCACCCCAAACACCTTTGATGCCGTTAGAGTATGAACATCTACATCATTTGTAAAGGCTTCAATCAAATGCTTGTCCTGCGAAATATGTGCTAATAATCTTAATTCTATTTGAGAATAATCAGCAGATAAAATTAAAGCTTTTTCTCTATCCTCAGGAACAAAAGCCGCTCTTATTTTATTACCATCCTCCGTACGTGCAGGAATATTCTGTAAATTCGGATTTGAAGAGGACAATCTTCCTGTAGTTGTAACTGTTTGATTAAATGATGTGTGAATTCTGTTATCTTTCTTACTTATCAATTCCGGCAGAGCATCAGTATAAGTAGAAATTAATTTTGCATATTTTCTATATTCCAATATCAGCCCTGCAATTTCGTAATCTTCTGCCAATTCCTCCAAAACTTCTGCGCTTGTGGATTTTTTCTTCTTCTTTGATTTTAAACCCATTTTATCAAACAAAATTTCACCCACCTGTTTTGGAGAATTTATATTAAAATCACAACCGGCCAAACTATAAATTTTTGTTTCTATTACTTTTAACTTGTTTTCCATATCGAAGGATAACTCAGATAAATATTTTGTATCTAAACTTACTCCGTTATACTCCATATCAGCTAATACTTTTGCTAATGGCAACTCTATATTATTTAAAATCTTTATTTCATTTTCGTTAAGATGCTCTTTCCAATATTTAACTAAATCCAAAATTACCGAGCTTTCCGCATTTACAGCATTTGTAATATTGTCAAGATTTGCATTTTTTAAAGTCAATTTTAATTTTTTTATTTCGTCAGGCTCTGCAAACTGAGGAATAGTCATATTGAGATTTTCAATAGATTGAATATCTATCTCATGACGTACGGAAGGATTCGCAACGTAACTTGCCAACTCAACATCAAACTCTGCACCTGCTAAATTGATTCCTTCATTTTTTAATACATTATACAGCTCTTTTAAATTGTATACCGCCTTTTTAACTTCATCGGACTCAATAAAAGGTTTTAAACCGCTTATGATATTTGCTTTTGGTAACAAGTTTAGCGCAGTATCATGTTTTATTGGAATATAAAAAGATTTTGTTTCAACTGAAAATCCAACCTCTTCACTGATAAACTCTGCATCAACACCATCTTTGTATGCTAATGAAATACCTATTATATCATTTTCAACTGCATTTGAAAAATCATATTTTACATTCAATGCAACAAGTTTTTGTTTTTTAAGCTGCTCGCATAAATCATTGAAATCTTTACTGTCCGTTATAAGTTTTGATGAATGACCGGATGATTTACTGTTTTTATTTATTTCTTCTGAAACAGCCTGCGCAAACAAACCCAACTGCATTTGTCCGTTTGCCAAATTTGACGAATTTACCGAAATTTTAGCCTCATTATTTTGCTCCTGCACAATTTCACTAAAATCGCCATCTGAATTAAATGTTGAAAGTATAGAATTTATATTTTTTAAAAACTTATAAAATTGCATAGATTTTAAAAATTCGGTTGCTTTTGTTATATTCGGCAACTCGACTTTCGTTTTATCAAAATCAAAATCAACATCCAAATCTCTGATTATGGTAGCAAGATAATAACTCAACTTTGCATCTTCAACTCCATTTTTAATTTTTTCTCTTATGGAATTTCCGGAAATCTTATCAATATTTTCTAAAACACCATCAAGATGTCCGAACTCTTTTAGTAAAGCTTGTGCGGTTTTTTCACCAATACCTCTGATGCCGGGAATACAATCGGATGTATCACCTCTAAGAGATTTATAATCTATTATCTGATTTGGATAAACGCCTAACTTATTATACACACCTTCCCAATCGTATGTCTTTAATTCACCTTTTGTCGGAATTATTACCTTTACGCAACCCTCTTTATCTATAAGTTGAAAAGCATCTTGATCCCCTGTTAAGATAAGAACTTTATGACCTAAGGCGCATGCTTGCTTTGAAATTGTCCCGATTACATCATCCGCTTCAAAACCCTCTTTTGTGTAAATAGGAATATTGAAAGCTCTTAAGCCCTCATAAATTAAGTCCATCTGAGAACGCATTGTATCAGGCATTTGTTCTCTGTTGCTTTTATAATTCACATATTTTTCAACTCTGAAAGTTTTATGACTAACATCAAAAGCAACCGCAATTGCATCGGTTTTTATTTTCTGATTTTTTAATAAATCAAATATTGCATGAAAAAAACCGTAAACAGCCCAGGTAGGTTGCCCGTCAGTTGTACTCATATTCGTTCTTTCAAGAGCATAATATTCTCGAAAAGCTAATGCGTGACCATCTATTAAGATTAAAGTCTTTGAATTCCCCATAAGGCTATTTTGCCATAAAAACTTTAATATTTCAATTTTTAAAGATATATTTTACTTTGAATTTACAAGATAAGAATATACTTCATTTTTACTGACATCATATAATTCGGATAATATTATTGATATATCTTTATCGGAGAAATTTTTTGATTTCAGCAATTTAATTTTGTCAGCATACATATCGACCCCGATTTTTGAATTACTACGATGAATCATGACAACAATCTCACCCTTAACTTCCTCTTTTGAAAAATACACTGACAGATTTTTAGCTGTATCGGTTATAACTTCCTCAAAAACTTTTGTTAATTCTCTACCAACAGAAACCTGTTTTTCAGGGAATTCCTGTTCAATAATTTTCAATGTTTCAATTAGGCGCTTTGGAGATTCGTAAAACACTATATCAGTATCGCTATATTTTGCGACAAGTTCGATTATTTGAGTTTTTATACGGGGCAAAAACCCAACAAAAATAAAATCTTCACACTCTCTTGGAATTTGAGAAATAAATGTCACAACAGCATTAGCTCCTGCCAATGCCGTTATGGTTTTCCCGTTTTTCTTTAATTCCCTAACCAAAACAGCCCCGGGGTCACAAAACAAAGGAGTTCCTGCATCGGACACAAGCGCAATCTTTTTACCCTCATTGATTAATTCAATAAATTTTGAAACTCTTTCACGTTCATTAAATTTATGATAAGAAATACATTTTGTACCAATAGAAAAATGGTTTAGAAGTTTTTGAGTATTGCGACTATCTTCACACGCAATTATATCAACCGATTTTAATACTTCGATTGCTCTGTTTGACATATCACCTAAATTTCCGATAGGTGTAGGCACAATATAAAAATCAAATTCTCGCATAGTGGTATTGTATCATAAAATGCTTAAATTTTATAATATAATTGAGGGGTTATATCATAAAATCTGTGCAGTAATGATAGTTCACTTGAAAATAGTATTAATATCAGCATAATTATCAAAATTGGTTTTATTTTATTTATATCATATTTACAATTGCAATTTTTAAATAATAGTAAGGCAGGTAAAATTATCGGGATAAAATATTTTCCATTCAGCCCAAGAATTATGTTGTTTGTAACCGGAGACCACATAATATACAAACTTGTAAAGGTTATTATTATTCCGAGTATTACCGTCATTAAGATAATATATTTCTGCCATTTTAAAAACTCAAAATCGCAATTATCCAAGACGGCAGAAATGTATATTATTAACGAATACAAAATATATGTAATAAAATCCAGCTTGGTATCTTGCCAGCCGAGTACTCCAATCATTGTAATGATTAATCTCGGTAATTTTATAAAGAAAGTTTTTACAATTATAATTGCATAGTTTACCGGATGAGAAATTATATAACTTATTTGTTCCATTGGGTTTGCAATCCCCGGATTCATATTTATCGAAATTCCTTTAATAAAACTACTCCACAGCATTAATCCGATAATTGCAGATATTAATACCGATAACATTATTATTATGTAGTTTTTAAAGGTTTTAAATTTATTTATTGGAATAATAAAGCATAGTGGAATTAATAAAAAATATGATTTTGAAATTGATAATAAAAATGCTAATAATAACAGGATAATAAAAGTTTTAAATATATGCAATGTTTCTTTTTGTGTAATAATTTTCATAATAAATGCTAGCCACAGAAAATTAAGTCCATAAACAATTACATCGGAAGAATATGCTCCGGCTAAAGATAAACTCATGGGCATCAGTGCAATAACCATTAACGATAACTTATATAGCGGAATAATCCTTATTGCGAAAAATACAAGCAAACAGTATATAAATAAATTGCTAAGTCTTCCAAGATAAAATTGTACTGCGATTTTTGGAGTAAGCAGCTTACCGAGTATTATTCCGGGCAAATGACTTATATAACAAACCGGTGAATAGAGTGCTGTATTTGGGAAACTGACAAATTTTGTTTCTTTTTTATTGACAGAAATTTTTAAATCATCTTTTAATTCGGCCAAACTAACCTTTTTATCAACATTTTTTATCAGTGGTATATACTTTTCATAATAAGTTGAAATTGCTTTTGGAAGATAATCCCCGGTTTGTCCGTCCTTTTGGGTTGCGAGGAAATGTCCTTCGGTAATTTGGTATGCCCTGAAAAAATGTGTAGTTTCATCTACGGACTGAAATGGCGGAAGGATAAGACTATACATTAGTCCAAAGAATAAGGCAATTATCACAAATATTTTTTCTACAGATAAATTTATAAAAAAATTTTTCACGCTAACCACATAAAAAGTACCCCTATTATACTTAACAGGGGTACATATTTTAATTATTTAACAACAATATTAACCAACTTTTTAGGTACAACAATTGTCTTTACAACTGTCTTACCCGCTGTTTGAGATTTTATTTTTTCGCTAGATAAGGCTTTTTCTTTCATTTCTTCTTGAGATAAGCCTTCATCAACTTCTATTTTATCTTTAACCTTGCCGTTGATTTGAACAACCAAAGTTATCGAGCTTGATTTTGCGAGATTTTCATCCCACTTACACCACTGTTGGTTATGGATAGAACCTTCACCACCTAAATCATGCCAAGCTTCTTCTGTTAAATGAACTGCAACCGGTGACATCAATTTCATTAATGAAACTATTGCAAAGCTCAAAACAAGCTTGTCCTCATCATCTAATGTCGACTTCTTGCTCTGCCAATCATATATAGCATTTGTAAGTTCTCTATATTTAGAAATTACCGTATTGAATTGAAAATCGTTTGAGATATCGTTTGTAATTCCTTTTATAGCAATATGGACATTACGCAGCAAATCGTCATTTTCTTTCTTATTCAAATCACCCGCTTTAATTTCAGGAATATCTAAAGAAATATTATCCGCATTTGTTGCTATCAATCGCCATACACGATTAAGGAATTTATAGCATCCCTCAACACCTGCATCAGACCAATCAAAATCACGAGCCGGAGGAGAATCAGAAAGAATAAACAATCTTGCCGTATCTGCTCCGTAATTTTCAAATATCTCATCAGGATCAACAGTATTACCCTTAGATTTAGACATCTTTGAACCGTCTTTTAGTACCATACCTTGCGTCAACAAGTTTTTAAACGGTTCGTCAAAATCCAACAATCCGCAATCCCTTAACGCTTTTGTGAAAAATCTTGAATATAGCAAGTGAAGAATTGCGTGTTCAATACCACCTACATATTGATCAACAGGTAACCAGTGATTTACCTTATTTTTGTTAAAGCATTCTTTATTATTACGCGCATCTGCATATCTTAAATAATACCAGCTTGAACAAATAAATGTATCCATAGTATCCATTTCTCTGGTAGCATGCCCGCCACACACAGGACAAACAGTATCTTTAAACGTAGGTGAAGTTGTAATAGGAGATTTTCCTACCACAGAAAAATCTACGTCTTTTGGAAGTAATACAGGCAACTGATCCTCAGGAACAGGTTGAATACCGCACTTGTCACAATATACAACAGGTATTGGCGCTCCCCAATATCTTTGACGGGAAATCAACCAATCACGAAGTCTGTATTGAGTTTTAAACTCTCCAAAACCGTCCTTTACAGCTTTTTCTGTTATTGCTTTTTTCGCACTTTCATTATCCATTCCGTTAAATTCACCGGAATTTACAAGAACACCGGAGTCAACATAAGCATCATCCCAAGATTCCGGAGCGCCTAAATCTTTATCCGCAGGTTTGATAACGGTTTTCAACGGCAGGTTATATTTTTTTGCAAATGCAAAATCTCTTGTATCGTGTGTTGGTACCGCCATAACAGCCCCTGTACCGTATTCAACCAGAGCATAATCCGCAGTCCATAAAGGGAATGTTTCCCCTGTGAACGGATTTTTACAATGAGTACCTAACGGAACTCCTGTTTTTGGACGGTCTGTAGAAAGTCGCTCTATTTCGGACATCTTTCTTGCATTTGCTCTGTATTCTTCAACCGCAACTTTATTTTCAGGAGTTGTTAGTTTTTCTATATCTTTATACTCCGGAGCTACAACAAGATATGTTATACCATGAACAGTATCCGGTCTTGTTGTATAAACAGGAACATCCATTTTTTCACCATTTGGAGCATCGAGAACAGGAAATCTGAATATTGCGCCATGTGATTTCCCAATCCAGTTTGCCTGCATTGTTTTTACATTATCGCCCCAGCCCGCAAGTTTATCTAAGTCTTCTAAAAGTACATCTGCATAATCAGTAATTTTCAAAAACCATTGAGAGAGGTATTTCTTTTCAACTACACTGTCACATCTCCAGCATTTACCATCAATAACCTGCTCGTTAGCAAGAACGGTACCGCAATCATTACACCAGTTTACGGCAGCCTCTTTTTTGTATGCAAGGCCTTTTTTGTATAACTGTAAGAATAGCCACTGAGTCCATTTGTAATATTCAGGCTTACAAGTAGCAACTTCTCTATCCCAATCATAAGAAAGACCTAACATTTTAAGTTGTTTTGTCATGTAAGCGATATTTTCATCAGTCCAAGTTTCAGGATTTGCACCGTGTTTCATAGCAGCATTTTCAGCCGGCAAGCCAAAACTATCCCATCCTATCGGATGCAATACGTTATAACCCTGCGCCTTTTTAAAACGCGCAATTACATCGGTAATTGTATAGTTTCTGACATGTCCCATATGCAATTTTCCTGATGGGTAAGGAAACATAGATAAGGCATAATACTTAGGTTTATCACTGTCATCAGGAGTTTTGAAAGCACCTGTTTCTTCCCATACTCTTTGCCATTTTTTCTCTATTTCTTGCGGAAAATACGCTTCTTTCATTCTTTATCCCTCTCGATTTCAATTAATTAATTGTCCTTGAACAAATTCAGACTAACACAAAGATGCCCTAAAGTAAATTAAGATTATCCTATACTTTAAAATTGGAAAAGATTATTTTCGGACAAAAATTATAAAATTTAATACTTTTAAATATTTTTAACTATTCACCGCAGATGTTTCTTCCTGCTTTTTGAATTGCATTTCATATAAGGCTTTATAAGCACCATTTTCAATATTCAACAATTCTTCGTGGGTACCCATTTCTGCAATTTCACCTTGGTTTATTACAACAATCATATCTGCATTTTGAATAGTAGATAATCTGTGCGCTATTACAAATACGGTTTTATCCTGCATCAAATTATCTATTGCTTTTTGAACAATTGCTTCTGCCTTGTTATCCAATGCAGAAGTTGCTTCATCAAGTATAATTATCGGAGCATTTTTTAAGAACGCTCTTGCAATAGCTACACGCTGTTTTTGCCCACCTGACAACAATACCCCGCGTTCACCGATTACCGTATCAAGTCCATCTTTTAATGTTGCGATAAACTCATCCAAAAATGCCATCTTAACCGCTTTTTGGATATCTTCTTCTGTTGCATTCGGGTTACCTAACAAAATATTTTCCCTGATTGTTCCGGAGAACAAGAAATTATCCTGAAATACCACTGCAATATTTTGTCTTAAAGATTGCAATGTGAAATCTCTTATATCCGTTCCGTCTATAGTTATACTGCCGGATTTTATATCGTAAAATCTTGGCAACAGATTTACAATAGTGGTTTTACCTCCGCCTGAATTTCCGACAAACGCAACTGTTTCTCCCTTGTGAATATCAAGATTTATATTTTTTAGAACCGGGACATTTTCTACATATTCAAAATTTACATTTTCAAACTTTATCAAGTTGTGATCTTTAGCCATTGGAATTGCATTTTCCTTGTCTCGTATTGCCGGATTAGAATCTAACAAATTAAAGATATTTTCTATTGCAAAGAAAGACATCTGTACTTGATTTAAGTTGTTTCCGATATTCTTTACCGGAGTATAAAGTAAAATAAGCGCTGTTATAAATGATACAAAATTACCGGCAGTGATTTGATTTGTCATAATCAAATGCGAACCGTAACCAATTGCAGCAGCAATACCGACAGACACGATTACGTGCATCATCGGAGATAACCACTGTGTCTTTTGAACCATTTTTATTCTTAGTCTAAAGATATTTCCAAGAATCCATTTAAACTTATTAGTCTCATTTGCCTGCAAATTATAAGAAGTAATTGTTTTATTACCCGCAAATACTTCATTATACTCAGTAATAATTGCAGAATCCGCAACAACAGTTTTGTCCAATACGCTTTTAATTCTTTTTTGTAACTTTGCAACCGGAGCAAATGCACATGCTAATACCAAACACGCAATCAAAGCAAGCTGCCAAGAGTTATAGAATAATACACATACTAAAGACACAGACGAGAATATTCTTTGTGTGAACACACTCAAGTTATCCAATAATCCCGCACACGCCATATCTGCCATATTATTAAACTGAAATACGACATCACCTGAATTTCTTTTGTCATAAAATGATGTTTCGTACGTTAACAATTTCTTGAATAAATCAAATTTCAATCCGTTAGTTATTCTCCCGCCTACCCATGTCGAAAGATAAGCTGACATATACTTTAAACCGCCTTGCACTGAGGTAAATGCAACAATACCCAAAGGGATATACCAAGGAGAACTGACGGATTTTTCTACCATAACCAAATCCATATATGGCTTGAGTGCCAATGCTATAACCGCATCTAAAGAACCAATCGGTATACATATCAACATTGAACATAACGCTCTAAACCATACCGGTCGAACGTACGGCCACATACGTTTATAGTTGATTACAAAACGTTGACTATTAATCTTATCTATTATATCTGAAAATTTCATTTTTTTATTCTGTTCTCCTACGACATTTTCTTTATGACAATTCCGATAACTACATAGTTTTCGGTTTTGAAACTATAAAAAACTTACTTTTGCCAATATCTCTTATTCTTATTTGAACAACGCCTTTAGGCTTATGTTGCGTAACAGCCTAAAAACAAATCTATTACATATTATCACAAATAAATTATTTTTACATTTTACACTTAATATTTTTTACATACAGCATTGAACAACACTTCTTAAAATATATAACATACAATACCGCGGACAATAAGTTACCGCAATCTGTTAAAAAGTGACTTTAGTTACAATAATATTAAAAAGCAAAATCTATACACATTACGGCTACTTATGAGAAATCTTTTTTCTTCTTTTGATTTTAACTTTAATCCCTAAAATATTAATAATTTTATGATTCTCACTATTTTTAATTGAAAACATAAATTGTAAGCATTTTTTTATATAATTTATTTTATATGGTGTAAATTTCAAATAGTTAAAATATTCATATGCTAACGGATGAATACTATTTTCTACCCATGGTTTATTTCGTCCTCCTCCCGTATAATGGATTATCATAGGAGTTTTTAATGCTTGAACTTGTTCTTCAGCGGAAATATATAAATTATTTTCACAAACATCTTTTAAATATAACAATGACGTTACATTCCAAATAAATGGCACATATTTAGTATTTTCAGAAAATAAACCATTCAAAATATCTTGATCTTGATATATAATTTTTTTATTATTTTGCTTGTAAAATTCTATACATTTGCTTGCTAAATTAATCTCTCTGAGTTTTGCCAAATTAAAAATTAACACACCAGCATTAAAATATTTTTTTATTCCTAACCTTTCAGCATTATCTTTATAAGTTTCATCCAACACCGCCCCAAAAAGATTATTACCCAAATCTGTATTATACAAATTAAACAAATCTCCTTTGACAATAATGTCACAATCCAAATATATAACCTTGTTTATTGTTTTATCAATAATATCAGGAATAAATAATCGATAATAAGTTTCAACAGAAATCCAATCTCTATTTAACGGTAATTCAGAAAAATCAAAATTTTTCATATCATGATAAGATATATTAAAATCACGCACTCTTTTTAATTTGGCTATTTTGTTTTTATTGCTCTCCGAAATACCTCCATCTAAAACATGAAAATGGAAAAAAGCTTTACTATTTTTTAATATAGAAGTAATTACAACCGCACATTGAGCAGAATAGGAATCATTTATTGCAAAAATTATATGGATTGTATCATTGTTACATTGTTCCATTTATATCACCCTTTCCTTTTAAATTTAAACTTAATTCCAAAGATACATATAACTTTTCGATTATTTTCATTGTATAAAGAGAATATTGATTTTAAGATATTTGAGAGTTTTATTAAAAATTCTTTTTTTAAATATTCATTTTTCCAAGGTGAAATCAACGCATATCTTTTATACACAGAATTATAATACCTTGGTTTATTTTTTCCCCACGGCTTTTTTGCACCCGCAAAATGAATGATTTTAGGAGACTGCATTGCTGATTTTAAAACGGAATCATCATAACTTAAATTATCATATAATAAGTTATAATCTATATCAGCAAACACATTATATTCAGGAGATAAATATATAACTAAATCTCGAAATTCTTGTCCAAAAATAACATTCAAAACATCTTGATCAGGCATAGGAGGATTTGGATGCTCCTTAAAAAAATCAAATATTTTGTTGTAAATATTTAATTCGCGAGATTTTTTTAAATTTACAACATAGAAACCGCTGTTAAAATAAGGATTATTTAATGCATCTTCTTGAAACTTTTTAAATTCAGGATACTCATAACAATGTTTTAAAATATCTTCTCGCCATTGCATCGCGCAAGGCTCAGGAACTGCTATAAAAATTTTATCTTTATCCAATTTTATTTTAGATATATCACAATTAATTATCAAGTCTGAATCTAAATAATAGCATTCTTCAACAGTTTCCGGCAATATATCAAACATTAATAATCTAAAATGTCCCGCTATTGATATCCATTGATTACGAAAAGTTGCAATATCAACAAAATCAAATTTGTGAATATGCTCTTCCATAGGAATATTTATAATTTCGCAATCGTACTTATCCTTTAATTTATTTAGTTCTGCGATATCATTGTCAGTAAATTTATACGAAAAAATATAAAATCTTGCTGTTTTTGCTTTATCTAAATTTTCAAGAACAGAAGTCATTGTAATTCCAATAACTTTTGTGTAATTATTATCTGCTGTTAAAACTATATTGATATAATCTTTATCCATGAGCTTTCCCCCTAAAAATACTATTAAACGAAATTTTTATTCCTAATATTCGAATATAAAAGATTTTTTGTTTTCTATTAACCTGAACATGCAATAAAAATTTTCTAAGATTACCATATTTAGCTTTAAATGCATAAGCTTTTTCAGCCATTTTGCCACTTCTGGCAACTGAGATAAAACCCAGTTGATTAAATTTATCTATACCTAACAATATTTTAAGAAAATCAATAAAATTATATTTTGGGGCACATTCTTGTAACATTTTCTCATATCCGATACTGGAATATGGAATTGTCCCAATTATATTAGCAGTATCTTTATCCAAATTGTATAAGAAATATTTAAAATAGTCTATATATACATTATAAGAACACAATGACAAATTGTTTTTATATTCGAAATCAATAACACGGGAAGTATAATCCTGTAGACCTTTTATATATTGAAAATAGCCCCATTTTTCAAGCATTTTGGAATTATATCCGTCTTCAAATACCGGAATTACTCTACCATCTTTTTGCTCATAACCTAATGTTTGTCCATGCATAGTTCTGCAAAACAACTCAATACAAGAATTATGATAACTTACAGTCGGGATATAAGGTAATTTCAACGACTCCTCTTTTTGTTCTACATTAAACTCCAAATGGAAATAATACCCTATAATTTTTTTATTTGGACTTATTTCTGATATTATATTGGAAATTATATCTTGAGTTCGACCGGAGCCATTTATATCAACAAAAACTATTTCATCTTGCGAAAAATCTAAATTCTGTTCAAAGTATCTTTGAATTTTTTCTTTCTTGCTTTTATTTAATTTTATTATATAGTTCTTAAATTTAGAATTATTCAACAATTCATTTTTTAAATTTCTTATCTGCTTAGACTTAAATTTACCCTTATACTTAGATTTATCTACAAATTTTGAAAATTTTTCAGGAGAAATTCCAAATCTTTCTGCTATGAAATTTAAATTAAATAACGAACAGTATTCACTAAAAATATATTCTATATAACTATCCACAGTCTTATCGTCAGGTATTCTCCACGCCTTTCTGGAACCATATATGTACTTAGTATTTATATTCAAATTACGTTTTGATATGATTACATCAGCAATTTCTTTAAGGACAAATCCGTCACGAGCAATAAAATGTAGAGTTTTTATATTTTTATTTAATGCTTGTCCTATTAACCAGTTAACATAATTAAAAAGAATAGGGCCGGCAAAAGAAACTCCTAAATTGTAGACATTGCTCTTATCCTCGCTCAATGCTCTTGTAGCTTTTGCACAACCAATCAACCCCTGATAATAATAATTATCAATATTTGCAAATAAACAGGCATTTTCATATGGCATTAAATCTTCAAATTTTAACCAATTTGCTTTAATTCCTTTTTCTTTTGCTATCTTGATATCTGAAAAAGAATTATCGCCATTATGTACCCAATTGTTATACTCAATTTGTTCTAGTTCTCGTACGTATTCATATAACTCGCCATTATATTTTGCTTTATTATATTCAACCGAAACATAAAGTTTAATATCTTCAAATATTTTATCTATAGGAACCAATATACTCCTTATTTGTTGAGCATTTAAATACATATCCGAAATTAAAACAACTCTTTTACCTTCGTTTATTAGTTCTTTTACTTTGTCTATATTTTTTTGAATAGGAACAATATTCTTTCTTTCGGTTTCAAGTTCCAAATTAATTAAGGTTTGAACCTGTTGATCCGTCAAGTTTTGATTTAGCTGCAATACTCTATAAATATCATCTAAAGTAATATCAACAAGTTTAAAGTTATTGTATCTGTACGTTCTGGCAAACGCTTCACCTTCAGTTCTTAATACATAAAAATTTTCTTTTACAAAATATGGAATATCCTGATACGCAGGATTTATTTGTAAAGTTTTTTGCATAATTGAAAAAATTCCGACAGGAACTGCTGTAGTTCTGGTTATTAAGGTATCGAAAACATCAAAAGAGTATAATTCTTTAGTTTGCACATTTTTTATATTACAATTTTGGGATAATAGTACATTTTCTGACATAGTCTTCTCCTTTTATTTTATCGGATTATTTGATATCTTAATAGCCAAAACTGCAATACACCTATAGTACTAACGCAACCAGTTTCAAACAAAAAAATGGCATACTATACTAAATCCAGATGATTAAATTTACATACTATATTAGGTATTACAACTTTTAGTTTACTGTAACACAACAGGGTAAACTAGTCAATATTGTACAGCTTTAGTTCTACTGCAATATTATGCTTCTCTGACGACTTTACACGGGTTGCCAAAAGCAACAACGTTTGACGGTATATCTTTTGTGACTACGCTTCCTGCACCGATTACAACATTATCCCCTATCGTAACTCCGGCAAGAACTGCGACATTTCCCCCAATCCAAACATCATTACCTATTGTAATAGGTTTTGCATTCTCTAAACCCTTTGCCCGTTCTTTTGCATCAATCGGATGTAATGCCGTATAAAAACCGCAATTTGGACCTATTAAAACCCTATCACCAAAAGTCACTTTTGCGCAATCCAATATTACACAATTGTGATTTACGTAAAAATATTTACCTATTGAAATATTATAACCGTAATCACAGAAAAAATTTGACTCGATTGAGATTATGTGCTCATATTTCCCCAAAAGCCTTTTTAAAATATCTTTACGCTTTTGTTTTTCGGAATTAGGCAAGCTATTATACTGAAAGCACAAGTCTTTAGCACGTTTTCTGTCAGAAATCAACTCCTTGTCTCCGGGGAAATAATTCTCTCCTGATATCATTTTTTCTTTTTCTGTTTTGTAGATTTTTTTAACCATACTAATCCAACCTTAAAGTTTTAATTCGAGTAAGCGGCCAGAATAGAAATACGGCTCTGCCTATAAATCTTTCTTTTGGTAATAACCCCCAATATCTTCCGTCTTGAGAATTTCCTCTGTTATCTCCCAACATAAGATATTGTCCTTCCGGAATAATTTCCGGTCCGCAGTGCATACTCTCCGAACAAGGCGTATAATCATACGGACTTTGTATATATAATTCTTCCAACGGTTTATCGTTTATATAAACCATACCCTTGCCATCAGCATCGAATTTAATTTCAAACTTTTCACCCGGCAAACCCACTACACGTTTTATATACGCTATGTCTTTACAGAAAAAACCGGTCAATCTTGAAAAGACTTTTAACGGAGTATTTTTTAAAGTTTCAAACGGAGGATAAAATACCATTATATCTCCACGTTCAGGAGCCCTATAAAAACGGGAATATCTCTCAACAAAAATTCTGTCACCCTCGTATAATGTCGGGTGCATAGAACCTGACGGAATCCAACGAATTTCACCGAGAAAAAATCTTATCAAAATTACCATAACTACAACAAATACGATGGTATCAACAGTTTCCCAAATAAAAGCTTTTACCTTTTTACCTTTTCTGATAAAAACTTCCTTAGTCAATTCTTCCGGCTCGGTGTTAGCTTCTTCTTCATCCTCCCCAAAACCTAAAAATTCCAGTATATTATTTTTCACCCCTATCCAAAATTGAAGAGTAAATATTGAAAAAATCCATTTAAAAAATTTTATAACATTATCTAATAAATCCTTAAAAATACGGACAGAAAAAACATATTTTACAAAATCCACAAAACTTCTACCGCAATCATCAATACGTTCCTTTAATGTTTTGCGCTCAATATTATCCTCCTCACCCTCTTTAGAAAGGATAATTTTTATTGCATCAATAAATTCCTCGTATGACATTTTTCCTATAAAATTACTCATATTTTAATAACTCCGTAAGCTCAATCAATGCCGTTTTATATTTGTTATCTTTTATATTTTTAAGTTCACTGACAGCACTCTGTATGTAATTATCCGATAAACCAACGGCTTTTTCAATACCGGAGGAATACTTTTCCACAGAACCCCCAAATATAACAGGCGCCGCATAAATGCCGTTTTTTATATCACCATTTACACTGTTTTCAACAACATTTTTTATATCATCCCTTAATTGAAAAGCTATACCAAAAGATTTTGCGAAATTTGATACTCTATAACCTTGACATCCAGAAATATTTATTGCGCCTGCAATAGCCATATTAAAAAGGGCTCCGGTTTTTTTGTATGTTTTATCAATATATTCTTCTAAACTCGGAATTTTATAGAGAGAATTTTGCTGAATTATCTCACCCAAACACATGTCCGACATTGTATTTGAAAATAACTCAAATATTTCCGCATTATGTAATTTACACAATAATTTTAAAGCTTTTGATATAACATAATCCCCCAGAATTACAGCAAGATGGTTCCCCTCAGAATAATTCAACGATAAATACCCGCGTCTGACCTTACTGTCATCAATTACATCATCATGAATCAATGAGGCATTATGTATCAACTCAATGACAGTTTGAAACAATATTTGTTTATCATCAATTGATATATCTAAAGAACGCAAATACAAAAAGGATAATACCGCCCTAATATGTTTAGACGGAGTACTAAAATATTCCGCTAGCCTTTCCAAAACAGGATTGTTATCGGGGAATTCGGCAAAAACTACTTTTTTAACCCTCTCTACATCGTCACTAACAAGCTCGTATATTTTTTTATATTCGGTATTAAAATCTCTCATAATCCGATTTTAACACAAATTTTTAGTTCTCACATAACACGAGCGAAGCATCGCATGATGTGCCTCAGGCTTAACAAATTCCGTCGGATAAATAATATCCTCAAAACAATTCTCAAATTTATCCATCGCGTTTCACGAGCGAAGCATCGCATGATGTGCCTCAGGCTTTACAATACATGTTAAATTCATAAGATAACCCAAACTCAAATCCTGCATTTTCCGTCGCACTACACGAGCGAAGCATCGCATGATGTGCCTCAGGCACAAAAAAAACGACTAAGTAGAACCCAGTCGTTGGAAATTAATAGGAAAAAGGAAAAAGGAAAGGAAATTTTTGTTATTATGCTGAGAAAGTTTTGAAAGTATCAGATGTATTCTTTTCAATAACTTTAGATACAGCATCTTTTTCTGTTTGAATAGCTTTTTGCTCAGTATCAAGTTGTTTCAATCTCAATTCAAGATTTTTATCTTCAGCTTGAATTACTTCAATTTTAGCGTTGATTTTTTCAACAGCTTGATCATATAAAGCTTTATCATATTCATATTGATTCATTGCATCGTTATATTTTTCTTGATCGGTAGCAGTTTCAGTTGTCAAAGGATAATCAACATAGATTAAAGAACCGTCATCTAATGCTGTCGGAATACTCAAGGTAATCAATCTGCCGGAAGAATCTTTTTCAATCTTACAATTTTGAACACCTTTAAATTCTTCAATTTTTTGTTCACTACCGATTGTGTAGCAGTTAATTTTTGATAAAGAAGTTTTTGTTGTTCCGTCATATATAGCATTTTCTAAATCATTTACCGCATAGAAGTATGGTCTGTGAATACCTGTAGTAGTATCAAGGGCATATCTGACCATCCAGTCTTTTTGACCATATTTTTGAGTTAATAATTCTCTCCAAGCAGCTTCTTCTTTTAAAGTATTAGCAAGCTGAGTCGGAGATAAAGTGCTTAAATATTCATCGTCAGTCGCATAAGAGCTTGTTGTAATGCTGTTTATTTGATCTTGAGTAAGGTAGTTTTTATTTGTTACTTGCTCATACGGTTCATAATAATAATTACCGTCTGCATTTTTTTCAATTAAAGTAGTACTGTATTCCGCATCATCCTCGGCATTACCGGTATTTACTTCATTATATAATGCAATAAGCAAATCATCTTCGGTTACCCCCGGTAAATCAGTACGATTTTCATCATCGTCAAGAGTGTAGAAACCGCCTGTTGCAGCATCTTTAAACACTTGAGATATAATTTTATTGGTTGTCTGATCGTATTGGTAATATTCAAAATTAGCAATTTCGTTTTGCGGTACTTGTTGTCTTGGTTGTTTTTCATAAGCCAATTCTTCATAGTAAGGACCGGCAGCATCTGTCTTGACATTGTAAGTCTTACCATTAACAACTATAGAATTTCCAAGAGTAGTGGTACCCGTAAGAGAACCTAATTCTCTAAGATTTCTTGAACCTATAGCATAGATATAATTACCTGCTGTACCCAACTGAGAAACAACACTTGTCGCAGCAGCAATTGCAGCATAATCGTCTTGCCATTTTGACAAATAACTCATTGTATACATACCGTTTGATTGAGCAATCATAGAGGTAACAGTATTTGTTAAAGCCCCATCAGAGAATGTATAAATTGTTTTTGTATAACTGTCGACAGAAGGAGGTGTAGGTACTGACATACCTAACAAATCATTATAATAATTTGCAGATTCGTTAGATAACATTGTACGCTGTTGGTTAATCTGTTGACCTTCAAACTCGACATTGTTTTGTCTTGCCGTAAGCCCTAAAAATCTAGCTTGTGATGCTGCCATTCCCATAGTTGGATTTCCTTTCGATTAGTTCCTTATGTCATGATATACGGCACTCTCGATAGGAAACTTTAATAATTTATCGCATCATGTTAAGTAATGTTAAGCTTGGTATGTCCACCACTTCCAAGATGGCTCTAAATTAACATCTTCCTGACTATAATAAGTTGCGATATGTTCTCTTATTTCGTCAAGTTCTTTAAAGCCCCACCACGCACCTTCGCTGACGCTATCTAAGTAATCTTCACCTGCTTGGTAAGCAACATGTTCACCCCATTTAGGTAAATTTGTAGGATATAAATATGCTGTGGCATGGGTCACTTCATGAACCATTACTTCAACCAAATCATACCATTTTGTGCTTGAATTTTTTGCCATGTTTACATCTAAAAACATACCGCCCATACCATCACCCTCATCATCATCAGAATACCATGAGGTTCCGGCACTGTTCATATAATACAAGTATACACCCAGCGTTGTTCCGCTACCGCTGCTGTCTTTATTTAAGTCATCATATGCAATTTTATTTGCAGCTTTTAATCTGGCAAGAGCATTTGCTTGATCTGTCATGCCGGCAGCATTAAAATATTCTTCCGTTCTTGCGATAACAAACGCTTTCTTTTGATCTAATGTCATTGCACTGAATTTTGCTTGAATTTTTGCGGCATAAGCCTCTATTCTTTGTTGATATTCACGTTCGACAGAATTTGCCAAATCCGAATCATTTGCTATCGTTCCTGTTTGAATATCAATCATACTGTCAATTAAATCAGGATAAGCTTTTATAAATGCTTTAATTTCATCCGCTGACAATACACTGTTTGAATTGTCATCCAATACATTAAATACTTTATTTATCTGGCTGAAAAAATATCCGAAATCTTCTTCTAAATCATCATCTTGAGTCAATTTTACAAGTTGAGCTCTTGTAATACCTGTATCTTTTGTTATAGAACCGTTTTTGGAATTTACATAAGTAAAAAACTTATCAAAAACAAGATTTACTTTTTCGTCTAACTCAGTTTCACTATCTCCGCCATCTTCACCCCCTGTAGGGTCAGTAGGATCGGTTGGATTTGTCGGATCGGTTGGATCTGTTGGATCTGTTGGATCCGTTGGATATATCGGTTCCTCTATAGGAAGCGTCGGATTAGTCGGATTAGTTGAACCAGAAGATTTATGGTGCAATTCATAAATAACTTGTTTAATATCTTTAATTTGCTGTTCGGACAAATCACTAATAGTAATTGCATACCCTTTTTTAATATTTTCCGTAGCCGTAGCATCATGAACACAAGAGTTCTTCGTATTGCCTGAAACGGCAATATGATTTGCTATACTAAATATGGTTTCATTCTCGTTTTCTTCCAAGACTTTTTCCACCAACTGTTTAATCTCCATGGCTTCATCCGGATTTTTCAAAGTGAAGTCTTTTGTAGTCTGCAAGTCAACTTTCTTTTGTGTAGCTACCATCTTTAAAAACGGGGTATTTTGAATTTCCATAAAGTACTCCTTATATTCATCGTATATATCGGAATACTTTTTTATTATCTTTAGTGATTTCAAAATATATGTTACAAATTTTTACATACAAAAATACCGCTATAAAAGCGGTACTCATTTAACAATATGTTTTGGGGTAAATATAAATATATATCGATATCTGAACAAGTGAACCACTACCCTAAGAAAGAAATTCTCTGATCCGGAGTTTTACTTTGCATATTAGCTTGTTCAGATGAGGAAACTACATATTTATAAGTTCTTGCAATTTTCTTAATAACCGTTGAAATCGGGTTAGACGGCATAGAATTACTCAAATTACCCTCAAATTCTCTACGAGCATTTGGATTTTGCAAAGCAAGAATCGCCATGTTCGGTGTTACAGTATTTCCATCACCGAAAGAAATGTACTGTTTAGATGTGTTAAATTTTACAGGATTAATTGTTATCATATGCTTCCTCCTCTCTTGAGGTTTATTAAGTGTTGTTTGAACACTTCATCTAACAATTTCAATATACATTATAAAAAATATTTTGTCAACCCCTATTATAAAGTTTTGTAAAGGTGGCTACAAACTAATTATATTAACACTTATGGATAAAGTGGCGAAAATACACTTATTCAAGATGTTTTCTGATTATTTTCATTTTTAATCATATTTTTTTTAAAAAATACAAAAAAAATTCCTTACCAATAAAACTAGCCAAGTGGGCAATTGTATTAATGACACTTATTGCGTTTAATATAATTAATCTTTTTCATACTTCCAGCTATTCTTAATTCCAACGAGCCTCTTTCTGAGGCTCTTTTTTTGCAGTATTGCTGCTATTTTGACAGATAACTTAATATTGCCCCGCCAATTTCTTCATTTGGATCAAACGGCACGGTCGCAGATTTACTCAAAGAATTTTGAATTAGAAAATTTAATAATACCCCAAATGCATCCGGAACTTGCGTTTTTCGATAAATTCCGGCCAAAAAGGTTTGAAGATAAGGAGATTTTGAGCTATTCAGACGTGATAAAGAAGGATACATTTTATCAATCCCTTTTGTACCGTTATCAAGCATGCGATTTAAAATATACAAAGTTTCTGTCAATTGAGCCTCATTTTGAGAATATTTTACAATTTCTTCCAAATACGGCAAAGCTTTTTCACCTTGTCGAACAAACATATCTGTTTTATTCTCATCAAATTTTATATAGTTATACTGTTTTTTAGGCATATATTGTGGTGTTGGGTATTGTACATATTTAATATCTACAGGATTTCCTACCGGATTAATCATGATTATCTCCTTTTTATGAATATACAAACGGAGGTCCGTTTTTAATTTCCAATAATATATTTTCTGCCATGGTCTTGAGCTGTTCTTTAGGTTTACCCTCATCAACTTTTGAGAAAAACTCCTCGACGAGCGGCTTTATAGCGGCATCTTTCTTAGCTTTAAAATTTCTTAATTCAGTTGATATGAGTCTGCGCTGCAAATCTAACTCAGTTTGGGCATTAATTTTTTTGACCTGAACCTCTTTAATAGCATCTCCTACAATTTTTCCTCCATAACTCACAGCCGCAAGAGCAGTTGTACCAAAGAAAAGTTGCTGAAATTGCTTGTTATCCGGTTCAATCAACAAATTATAGAAAAACGCTCTGTAATCATCAACAAAGGAAGAAAATGAAGGTTTTTGAGTCCCATCGCCACCGATATTTGGATTAACTTTTACTGTCGAAGTATTTATTTTATTCATTACGCGAGTAACAAAGCGTTGCTTCTCTTTTTTAGACCACGAAGTATGTTTCACCACTTCATCAATATCTGATTGATTTGCATTTATAAATTGAAGCATGTTTTCCAAATAGTCTTGAACATATTTTTTATTCTTTGAAGATTTTGCAATTATTTGCATATCCTGCTTAGTTTTCTCAATAAACTTTTGAGTTTCAACTGTTCCTGCTCTCAAATTTTTCATTGAATAAAGCGACAGGGCAACAATAGATGCAAAAGTAGCCGAACCAAGTGCAAAATATTTAAAAAATCCGGAATGCTCTTTTTTATTGGCATCGGATGCTCCAAATGACAAATCTTTTGAAGATGTAAACATTCCAAATGGCTGTATTTTTGGCTCAGACGGCATAAGATATTCCGAGAAAAGTTTTGTTTTTTCGGAAAGCATATTTCTTATAATTTGCATTTTTCCGCTAAATGATTGAGTTTCAACCGCAATAAGATTTTCCTGCAAGTCTTTTTGAATATCAGCTTCACGCTTTTTTACCCAAACATCTTTAAATCCGTCAAGAAATGTTTTACCCATAAATGCAGTGGCGGTCAAGGTTAATACCCCAAGTCCGGCACGAACGGTTTTTCTGTTCGGGTTCTGAACCATTTGGACAATAGCCTGAACAGTTTCTTCATTAATTGATATATTACGGGTGAAGGAAGTTATCCATTTTTCTTTTGCAATCTCGTTTGTAATTTTTGCATTACGTTTTACAAACGCTGATACGCCTGCGAATATTCCCATCACACCGACCGCTAAAGCGCTAATTGGGAGCAAACTGCGCTCAGGATTTGTCAAATTCTCACCCAATTGTTTTGGCAGTTTTGTATGGCTTGAAATTATCAATGTATCCCTTGTATCATCAAGATTATAAGAATTTGGTAATACATTATTTTCATCATTATCTTTAATGAAATTGTTTACAATTACCCCTTCTTTTGTTTTATAACTGTTAACCTTTTGACTGGTAGTCAGATTTCTGTGCTGACGGCGAGTTTCACTATCATTAAATTGTATTTTATTCATTCTGTACTACCTTTCCGTCTTAATTCCGTATCATCATCACCCTTTAGTCTTTTATATAAATTATGTATAAAGGTCTTTAGTTTGAAGGCTTTTTTAGCCTCATCGACTTTCTTTTCATCATTTTGCGCATCTTGAGGATTAAAAATGGAGAACAATGATTTTACTTTTTTCTTAAATTCGTTAAGAGGTTCTCCTATTTTTTTGGAAATAGCAGCCTTTATTTCGCCATAAATAGCAGACAATTTATCAGAAATATCAATTAGTTTTTGAGATACAAATTGCACTATATTATGTACTACATGTGGGATATTTTTAATGATATTCAGAGCATTACCAATAGTGAAATTAATAACAAAATTTATAGGTCTGGCAAGTATTTGCGGCAAAGAATTTGAAATTTGCCCCGTTATATTTGCGAGTCTTTCTGACACACTCATCATAAATTTATCAAAAGCCGCAAGACGTTGTGCAAAGCTTATAGCATCTTGCTGTCTTTGAAGCTTCGCATTTTGTTGAGCCTTTAGCATTGCACCAATTGCCGCACATTCATTCCAACTCATTTCTCCCGGCTTTGCCGTATGGTCAGCAGTTTTCATCCCTCCGCCCATTCCGTTACAAATAGGGCAAGCACCCAAAGGCGCACCATGCGGACAGGTACCCGATTTCATAATATTAGGTTGTGACATCACTGCAGACGGCATTAAAAAATCCTCTTCATATACACATTGCAAAGAGGACAACTCTAATCGGATAAGAATTTCCATATCGCACGTAGAAATTCATCACATATTGAGCATTCCGGCTTTCCCGCAGATGCGGCATACGGTTGCGGCTACAGTCGGGGAATTTCACCCCGTTTCCTCGTTTGTATTCATATCCTAAAATAACCATATACCAATGTCAACAACCGCAGCGGTTTTTCTTGACAATAATAATGCGGCATTGTACTATTATATCGGGAAAT
This sequence comes from Cyanobacteria bacterium UBA2855, assembly GCA_002350725.1. Taxonomy (GTDB): domain Bacteria; phylum Cyanobacteriota; class Vampirovibrionia; order Gastranaerophilales; family Gastranaerophilaceae; genus UBA1221. The sequence goes on from DEFJ01000025.1 coordinate 50,885, forward strand.
TAATGATGGCTGCAAATTTTGATTTTTTAAAAAAAACTGACAAAAATTTATTTGAAATTATTAATGAAGCTGAAAAACTATATCGCGATGAATATTTTTCACAATGCATTACTCAAACCAGACAATTTGCAGAAAATGTATGTAAAAATGTACTTGGAGATAAACGTACGGTTGAAGAAACTTTTGACGATATGTTGGCAACGCTAAAGGATAACTCCTCAGGAGAAGAGCAGGAAAAAGAATTTATTGATGACTTATATTTTCTAAAAAAACAAGGAAATGATGCAGTTCACTCTTCAACAAACAATAAAAGCGGTATGGAGGCACTTGAATGCTTACAAAGAGCCTTTGAAGTCGCAATAAATTATGCGGTATACAACAAGGGCGCAAAATCGGATATTTTAAAATTAAGATATGATACAGAGCTTCTTGTTACAGGTAAAAAGTCTAAAAAATCTTTATCAGAAAAATATGAAGAAGCTAAAGAAAACGAAGAAAAGAAAACTTCAACAAAAACTAAAAAATCTACAGGTTCAAAAAGGGGAAGAAAATCAAAAAAAGAAATAAGTGTATTCCCCATAAGTTGGGGTATAAAGCCTAAAGAAAAACCTCAAACAAAAAAAGAAAATAAAAAGAAAAAAGTTTTCACAAAACAATCATACTCAATGAAACATAAAAATAACAAAAAAGGTCTGCCGATATTTTGGATAATCGTCGGTATATCTTCTTTCATTTCGTTAGTTGTAATATTATCAATGTTTATCGCAAGTGTTCTGTAAATTAAAGGGATCTATTATGAAAAAATATATTTTATTATTATGCGTAATCTTAATGTTCAATCAGAATTACACAAGTGCAGATATAATAAATCCAAATTACAACAACGGTAATGTATATAAGCAGGATAAAAGATTTATTCCAGTACAAGCGCCTGATTATGCAAGATTTTACGATATCGATTCCGAAAAATTCACGGCAAAATTTATCCCATACAGTAACTCCGCCGAAAAACTTCTTTCGGGGTCTATAAAAACTTCGTACAAGAATGCGAAAAAGATTGAAAAATACATTGCCGATAAAAACTACAAAAAAGCTGTCGGTGTTGACGGAAACTTTTTACCAACTCATTTAAAATACTATCATTATTTGGTAGATAAAAACGACATGCACTCTGCAATGAACGAAATGATGATAATTAAACGTATAAATTCTGCTGACAGAGTTCTTAATGACGATATTGTTTCTTATAAACTCGGAATGCTCTATTATCTGAACAAAAATTACGCAGGCGCGCTTAGTTATCTTGCGGATTTTGCTGATAAAAAAAATCCGTCCGAGGAAAATTTATGGTTTGCATTAGGGGATATTTATTCTAACCTCAACAACTACGAAATGAGTCTGAAATATGCAAAAAAAATTCCCTCAACATCAATAAATTATACACCGGCTCTGGAAATTTTATATAACGACTATTATGGACTAAAAGACAATAAAAATGCTGAAATTTATGCAAGAGAACTGGTTAAACGGAGTCCAAATGCAACTAATTATGTAAGACTTGCAACCGTTTCAAGCTCCAACGACTCGGAAAAACTCAGACTTTTATATACGGCAAAAGACTATGCGGTTACTAACTATGATTACGACTCTTTACTAAGAGCCGATTTTGGCATAGCAAAATTAGAACAGAAAAAAATTGATGCGGCAGCTTCTAAATTATACGGTTTTGTAGTAAAACCCGATTGGAATAAAATATACGAAGTATTATCACCTATATTAGAACCGCTGGAATTAAGCAAAATGCAATCCGAATTTTTTGGCGCCACAAATAATTGCATAACAAGATACAACGGAAATGATTTAATCAAATGCTTTGAAAATGTAAATTCAGAAGAAAATAGTAAAGTAAACGGGATACTTCAAGAATACGAGCAAGCATATATCGAGCAGCTGCAAGCAGAAGCCGAAGCGCAAAGACAACAAGAATTTCTGATGAGAACATATTATCAAAGAATGTATATAGATGATTTTATGTATATGAGGCATTATCCAAGATATTTTATGAACAATTTTTGGTAAAAATAATTACTATATATTATATAATGTTTATACAATTGACATTTAATATATAACATTATAAAATATATCCGTTGATTAAAGGGGTTTTATGTATGGAATTACGAAATAGTAGAATTTTATCATTATTGGAAACTAAAACGGGAGATTATGAAAACCGTGTAGCACTTGGGATAAAAGGACCTTACGGGTGGAGAGAATTTACGTATAAAGGACTTGGGCTACTTTCAAGAAGAATTGCCAGATATCTGATTGAAGATTTAGGTATAAAAAAAGGCGAAAGTCTTGCAATATTGTCAGAATCAAAGCCTGAATACGGAGCTTGCGTCTTTGCATCCGTGTTAACAGGTACAATAACGGTTCCTTTGGATATTAAACTTTCAAAATATGAATTAATATCTATATTATCTGATTGTTTACCTTCAGTTATGCTTGTATCTCAAGACTATCTTGATATGGCACTTGAAATACAAAAAGAAGTTCCGTCTATTAAACATATTCTTTTAATTGACGAACATGCGGTTAAGGATGACGTTACAAATATTTACGATTTACCGGAAAAATATGATGCAAAATGGAGACAACGCAGCTCTAAATCAACAGCATTTATTATTTATACATCAGGAACGACAGGAGCACCTAAAGGGGTTGAAATTTCTTTCAAAAATGTAAATGCCCAGCTTGTAGACTTAATGGAAGTTGTAGGAATAATTTTACCTAAAAATCAAAAAATTAACATGCTGTCTATTTTACCTATGAATCATTTATTTGAAATGACCGTAGGCTTTTCAACTTTCCTAAATTCAGGATTTTCGGTATTTTATACAAGCAGCTTTAAGCCAAAAGACATAACCGGAGTAATGAAAGAAAAAGGAATACAATTTATGATTGCAGTTCCGGCTTTCTTGAAATTATTAAAAGCCGGTATAGAAAAAGAGCTTTCTGCATCACCTATATACGTAAGGCTTGCCTTTAAGGTTATGTATTTTATTGCACAATTTATACCGTCATACAAAATGAGAAGAAAATTATTCAAAAAATTACATCAGAATTTAGGCGGAAAATTCTTTGGATGCATCTCAGGCGGAGCACCACTGGATGTTGAAGTCGGGGAGTTTTTTGAAAGAATCGGCATTCGAGTTTATCAGGGCTACGGCTTATCCGAAACAAGTCCTGTTGTATCTGTAAACTACGACAAGAGAGGTGAACTTGCATCAGTTGGACATCCGTTAAGTCACTTTGAGGCAAAAGTTGACGAACAAACAGGAGAATTGTTATTAAGAGGTCCATCTGTTATGAAAGGATATCATAATCAACCTGAAATGACAGCAGAAGTTATTGATGAAGACGGTTGGCTGCATACAGGTGATATTGCAAAAATTGATAAAGACGGACATATTTATATAACCGGTCGTATTAAGAATATGATTGTTCTACAAGGCGGTAAAAAAGTTTTTCCGGAAGAAGTTGAAGCTGTTTTGGAAAAAAGCCATTATATTTCTGAAGTATGTGTTCTTGGAACATCAAGAAGCTTTGGCTCTAAAGATGGCACGGAAGAAGTTACAGCTGTTGTTGTACCAAAAGATGAATTGTACAATACTTATTCAGATGAAGATATTGACAGAATGATAAAATTAGAAGTCAAAACATTGTCATCCCACTTGGCATCATATAAACGTCCGACAAATGTTGTTATTTCCCGCGAACCGCTACCTAAAACGACAACAAGAAAAGTCAAACGTAACGACGTTAGAGAATTAATTAAAGCATAGTATTACAAATCCTGTTTTCATGTTATAATATCTATACTAAGGAGAATATTATGACATTAAGAAACGAACGTGTAAGAAAAGAATTAATGCGCGACATCTCTGAAATTCTCAGAAAAGAAATTCGAGGGTTGGCAGGTGTTGTTTCAATCGTTGATGTTGAAGTTGCGCACGACAATTCGTTTGCACGCGTTATATACAGTGTTTTAGGATCTGAAGAACAGATTGAAAAGACAAAAGAAATTATTGAAAAAAGCACCCCAAAAATCAGATTTGAAGTAGGTAAGCGTATACGCTTACGCCTTACTCCCGAACTAAAATTTGTATATACAGACTCATTAGAAAAGGGTTCAAGAGTCAGCGAATTAATAAACAAAATTTCCAGAGGAGAAATATAGACAATTATGTTCGGGGTAATAAACATTTACAAACCTCGAGGCTTGACCTCTCACGACGTTGTCGAAATTATCAGGAAAATTTTAAAAATTAAGCAAGTCGGACATACCGGAACCCTAGACCCGTTTGCAGAGGGAGTTTTACCAATATGCGTAGGAAAAGCTACTCGGCTTATTGATTATTTTGATGATGACAAAGAATACCTAGCAACAGTGAAATTTGGGACTTCTACAGACACTTATGATACAGAAGGAAAAATCACAAAAACCTCAGATAAAATAATATCTGCAAGTGATATTGAAAAAAACTTGGTAAATTTTAGAGGAGAAATATCTCAACTGCCTCCTATGTATTCGGCGGTAAAAGTCAACGGCAAAAAGCTCTATGAATACGCTAGAGTTGGGGAAACCGTACAAATTGAACCGCGTAAAGTCACAATATATAAACTTGAACTTGAAAGTTTTAATGAAGCTGAACAAACCGCAAAAATACGTGTAAAATGTTCTAAAGGCACATATATCCGCTCAATCGCAAACGATTTAGGAGAAGAGTTAGGATGCTATGCTCATTTATCTGCTCTCGTACGAACACGGTCAGGGAAATTTAATGTACAAAATTCTAAAAAATTGCCTGTAAAAATTCTACCAAAAACAGGAGAAGATAAATTTATAAAATATGAAATTTTTGAAAACGCAAAAGAAGAAATTCTATCGGCTATCCAATCGCCTCTTGACGCACTATCTTTACCAATCGTAGAAGTCGAAGAGAATGAACATATAAAAATTTCTCACGGTAATTCAATAAAAAAAGATATAAAAAATATTAATAGTGGTGATTTTTTAATTTTGTTTTATAATAATAATGTTGATGCCGTTGGGCAATTTGATGGTACGGAAATAAAGGTTAAAAAGGTGTTGTTACAATGAAAAAGATACTAATTATGTTAGGGTTAATTATGTTGACAGGAACGGCAGTTCAGGCTGCTAATTGTGAAAATTTTGGCTGTGCAGCTAATCCATACTCAAATTCTTTATCTTTTAGTAATTTGACGGGAACAAATTTCTTGGCTGAAAAAATCGGGAATTTGGTTATAAAAAAAGCAATCAAAAAAGACTCTAAAGGTAAATATAAAGTCAATTTACAATCATATAATTTAACAGCATTGAAAAAAGGGATATTTAAATCGCTTGAAATTGACGGAACAGATACCGTTACCGACGAAATTTATGTGTCAAAAGTTAAGCTAAAAACACTTTGTGACTACAACTATGTTGATATCAACAACAAAGATAATACAGCAACTTTTATGGAACCGTTTGCAATGTCATTTGCTTTGCAGATAACAGAAAATGATTTAATTAAAACAATGGAAAGTAAGTCCTACACTGAACTTCTCCGCAGAGTAAACAGTATCGGAAACACATCAAAACTTTTTAATATAGTATCAACTAAAGCTAAAATTGAAGATAATAAATTATACTATATTATGTCTGTCGGCATTCCGTTTGTAAAAGCAAAACAAGATATTACAATTGAAACTGATTTCAAAGTAAGAAACGGTGAAATTGCACTTAACAACACAAAACTTGTTACTAATGTATTCAAATTTGACATAAGCAAATTGGAAAAAATTATTAATTACTTGAACCCTCTTGAATTTTCAATGGGAATATTGGAAAATCAAGAAGTACAAACTCAAGTTAAGGAAATAACAATTAATGACAATAAAATTGATATCAGCGGTATCTTTACCGTAGAAAAAGGGTTTGTAACAGAAAAATAGAAGAGGTTTTCGGCATGAAAAAACAGCAACTTTTAATTATACTAGGCGGTCTTTTTATAGTTATATTATCCGTTGTCATAGGTTTGGCATTTTTGTCACCGATATTTAAGAACAGAGATAACGAAGGTCCTGGGGTTGTAGCGGAATTACCGCAGGTAAACCCTGATGAACAAGAGGAACAACCAGAGGAACAGAAGCCAAAAGACTTTATTCAAGTAGTATTTATCGGTAAAAATTCCGGCGGAGATGAAGTATATAAAGTCGTAAAAAGAGAGTACGATGCAAATATTGACGGGTCAAAATTGAGATTTGCAATATCTTCTTTAATTATGGGACCTATACAAACCGAAAAAGCCACCGGAATATATTCTGAAGTACCGACAAGCACAAATATATTGCACGTATACGATAATGAAGATAAAGTTATAGTTGATTTATCCTCAGGTTTTGTATACGGCGGCGGGACAGAAAGTGTTTACAAAAGATTATTCCAATTAATTAAAACAATAACAAGAAACACGGAAAAACCGGCATATTTATACATTGACGGCAGACAAGCAGACGTAATAGGCGGAGACGGAATAATGATTACCCAACCGCTCAGTGAAAATTCAATCGGAGAATGATGGAAAAGGATTTAGAATACTATTTAAATCTTGATTGGACACTAATCGAGGGAGAGGACTTGGATTTTGAAGGGAAACCTTATCATTACATAATGATAGACGAAATCCCGAGCTTCTGTTTCTGCGCAAAGACACCTGAAAAAGCGCACGAAAATTATAAAAAGCAGTTAAAATTAACTCTAACGGTAATGCTTGAAACGGGGGAACACATAAAAGAGCCGGGAGAAGAAGACTCCGAACCCGATTGGGAATCTCTCTGCCCGTAAACTTATATTTTTATCTTGTTATACGAAATTTTTATTTTAAAACCCAGAATTTTAAATATTTTATATTTCTTTTTATCTATTACCAGATTATAAACAGAAAATATATTCCCTACTATTTCAATAAAAATTATTTTTATCATAAAAAACAAAAATTGATATATGGGCAAGTAACTGCGCACTTCTGCAATATAAGAGTATTTGTTCCCAACAAATTTATTGTAGTTATCAATTAATTTACTTATAACCCAATCATTATATTCTTGTTTTATATTTTCATACACATTGTGCTCTGATAAAATATTTTTTATGTCGGATAAAAAGTAAAATATATCCTCATTCTTTTGTTTCGCCAACTCTGTATTAACGATTACACTATTATCACTTTTTATTCGATAAAAATAATCAGCATTATCTATATATACAATTTTATCAGCTAAAGCTCTGCTCAATACAGTAAAAATGATATCCTCAGAACGTACAATATCCATAAACTGTATATTACATTTTTTTATAAAATTTGTTCGGTACAATTTATTCCATACAGCTAAATTCACACTAAAAACATAATTTTTTCTTATCCGATAGTTAAATAAAGTATTTATAGGCAAGTGCAACTTGTTTTTTCGTTTTTTTATATAGTTACGTGCCTCATTATTTATCATAAAAGACTCTTCCACCAAATCTGCATCATATAATTTTGCAGTATTATATAAGACTTCAAACATTTCAGTATTAACCCAATCATCCGGATCAACAAATCCTAAATATTCTCCCTTTGCAATTTTTATAGCATTATTTCGAGCAACACCTTGCCCCGAATTTTTTTGACTAATTAATTTTATTCTATTATCAATCTTGACATATTTTTCCAATATTTCTAAAGAACTATCTGTTGAACCATCATTTACACAAATTATTTCTATATTATGCATTGTTTGAAAAATGAGAGTTTTCAAACACTCTTCCAAATATTTTTCTACATTATAAACCGGAACAATTATACTTACATTTGGTTTCTGCATCATTTATCTTTCTTAACGTAATTATCGCACATGATAAATTATTCTCGTATACGAGAATAATTTATCATGATTACACACATCCTGTCAAATAAAATATAATATTGGAATGAACGAGAATAAAAATTACATCAGATCTCTTTTAGTTTTAAATAACATGCCTATTGCCAAGTTGGCAAAAAAAATGAGTGAATTATCCGGCAAAGAATACTCAATAGGCAGCTTATACGGGAAATTAGCAAGGGATACTCTGACACTTAAAGAATGTCAACTTATTGCCTCTATTATTGGTTATCATATAGAATTTATAAAAAATTAGTATTAAAGTTTACTTTAGCGCATAATTTTGGTACATTTGTGTTAGGATTACGAATGGAGGATTTATCATGCAGACATATTCAGTACAAACTCATGGGATTTGCCCGAAAGCTATCTCTTTTGCCATTGATAACGGCAAAATTTATGACATAAAATTTTTTGGCGGATGCCCGGGTAATACTGCAGCTATCGCAAAATTACTGGAAGGCACTGATGCAAAAAATGTTGTTGATGTATTAAAAGGCAACGATTGCGGTGGCAGAGGAACATCATGCGCAGACCAACTTGCAAGAGGTGTTGAACAAGCACTGGCCGAAGCAGGTGCCGTTCAACAAGCCTAAAACTACTACACTTTACTGATTTACTATTTATCAAATTAAATGTATAATAAGCCTATAAGTTTAGTTTGAAAGGTTAAATAATATAATGATAGAAATGAAAGTTATGGGTATCGCACTTGATACCAGAACGGGTTCCCCGATTGTTGTACTTCACGATAAAGAAAACAGAAGAGCTTTACCGATTTGGATTGGCTCTGCTGAAGCAAGTGCAATTATTAGAAAAATCGAAAATCTTAACGTAGCTCGTCCTATGACCCACGATTTAATTATTAATGTTATAAAAGAAACCGGCTACACATTAGAAAAAGTCGAAATAAACGACGTTGAAAAAGAAACTTACTATTCAACTCTTTATCTGACAAATGATAACGGAGATACTATTGAAATTGACTCTCGCCCGTCAGATGCTATTGCTATCGCAATAAGAGTTGACGCACCAATTTTTGTTACGGCAAACGTTCTATCTAACGGTTCTGTTTCTACAGATTCAGCTAAAGACGAAGAAGAAGCTCAGGAATTTAAAAAATTTATTCAGGATATTAAGCCTTCAGACTTTGAAAAACTTTTAAAAGACAATGACCACCACGAAAGCGATCAATAATTGTTAAAATTGTAACAAAAATTTCAAAAACTGAAATTTGCTAAATTATAAAATTTTTATATTAATGAAAGCAGAGAGAGAACAATTCAAGAGGTCAAGAAGTTGGATTATTCGGTTAACGCTATACAGCAACAGTATCTTTTCAAGGTACAGCCTGTAAGCATTGATGAAAAACTTAATCAACACAACTATCAACAACAGCAACAACAGCCGTTGTCAGGTGTAAATCCGTTTACATCAAAATCATACAATCCGCTGTATCCGTCTGTTGAAAACAGTCCTACACTCGGGCACTCTTTAGATTTGCTCGGATAACTTTGCGTACCCGAAAATTATACTATTTGTCGATGTTTTAAGGTTTAAGACATCTCTTAATATTTCGTAATAATCGAGAGAGAATTACGCAATTTTTTATGCCTAAAATTGTTTATATATATGTAAGGAAAAATTAAGGGGTATTATATGTTTCCGAAAGTTGATTTAGGCGCACTCAATGTATTTGATTTAAGACCTGCAAACACAAATTTTGACGCAGGGCTTAGAAAGAGTTTTGCCTATGCAAGCAACAATCCTTTTAATAACGGAAGCAATTATAATTTATCTCATCCAAGAGTAAATGATTCAGCAGGAGTAGACGGAGAATCACAAAACGGGAAAGTTTTACCGTATTTACTCGCATAAAAAGTTTTATTGCAATCACGAAATAGAAAAAAACCGGCTTATTCATTAAGCCGGTTTCTGGTTTTAATGCAAACTTCGAAAATATTTCGAGAGTCAACACCTTGTTAGAGTGAAAAGTCTTCTTCTTCAGGCAACACCTTTGGAATATCTAACATCCATTTTTTAGCTTTATCATTTGCCTTAGCCCAGTTAACAGCAAGTAATCCTCTCTGTACCCAAATAAGCTCTTTAAAGAACTCATACTGAGAATTTAGAGCATCAATTTTTGCCTGAAAATAAAGATGTTGAGCATCCGTTACCTGATCAATAGGAGCTTTACCAAGCAAATATTTGTTCTTGACCATTTGATAATTTTCACCTTCAGCAAACATTGCCTTATAAGATTTTTCGATTATAAAGTACTTGGCAATCGCACGATTTACTACAGATCTAACCTTCATTTCAATCTCTGTATCAACCTGTTCCAAATAGGCATTCAATTCATTCAATTCGGACTTACATCTTGCAATCTCAGCAATCTTATGTCCGCCCTCTATCGGTTTCCATTGAGCACCAATAAAAAATCTGAAAGAGTTTTTATCCAAACCTAAATATGGAGAGCTTGCCCAGGCAGCACGCCCCATAGGATTCATCATACCACCCATAACACCTGATTGAACGGCTTTAATCTGATTATGTCCAGCATCTTCATAAGGAATATTCCTATCAAATTGGGTTTGGTACTCTAATGACATTTTCGCATTTGGCATTACAAATTTTTGTGCATAATTAGACATTTCTGCCTTTTTCATAGCAATTGCAGCTTTCAACTTGGTGGTTTCAGGTGACAAATAAATAACCTCATCTATCAACATTTCAGTAAACTTTTCAAGTTTTTGCGGATTTCTGACGTGGTCTATGATATGAACATCTGAAGAGAAAAACGCCGGATCACTTGCTGTTAACGGAGCAAGTGTAAAATCCGTCTTTTGGTCTTTATGAAGCAATTTATTTATATGAATTTTTATATTCTTATGCTCAGCTTTCATTGATAATAATTTTTTCTCAGCTTCACTTACTTCACCTGCCCATCGCAAAATCTCTTCAGTACCGCACTTACCGGTTTTTTCACGAACACGTGCAATAGCGAGATTTTCTCTCACTTCTCTAACGTATTCTTCTTGAACCTTAATCATATTTTCTAACATTAAAGTTTCAATATATAAGTTTGCAGTCTGATATTCAGTATTAGCTTTTGTTAATGCGGCTTCGGCTTTATCAAATTTCAATTTTTTATGTTTTACAATAATATTTGTAACCAAATCAGGAGAATACAAAACCTGATCCATACCAACAGTAAAAGCACCTGCACGAGTCGGAATATCGGAATATGAAGTTGCATAATCACTGTTATACGTCTGATACCCCAAATCCAATCTCAATGTCGGTAGATATCTTAAATAGGAACTTGCAACAGAACGTCGTGCCGCACTTATTAAGTATCTTTTTCTGGCAATATCAAGGTTACTCTCGTCTAATGAGGTTAAAAGCATATCCAGATTATAAACAGGTAATTTCTTGTGAGAAATTATAGTCGAATTATTCAACAATCTTAATGGAGCTACATAACCAACCATTTCCGCAGTATCAGAATTAAAGAAAATCACCTTATCATCATAAAAAGGAATTTTTTCATTCTTTACAACGTTACCGTGCAAAACTCCGTGGATATTAAACGATGTCGCTTCAGCAAGTTTTCGGTCAACATCAAATGCCGAAGTTCCAAGCATTGCGCCTAAATCAACATCCTCTTTTCCAACAGCAGCATATGACGGTAATTTCTTTAAATTTATATAATTATATAATTCCTGTCTTTGAGCAGCCGACAAATTAAATAGCGGGGTAACATACACGCCGTCAATATTTGACGGAATCTTTGATAAAGATGCTTTCAAATTAGAATTTATAGGAACAACTACAAAACCTAGATTGCAATTTTTCTCTCTCAATTTCTTTGTAATTATACCATTCCAATCAGATTGAGTTTTATAAAAATTCTCATTTATAAGAATTGCAACCTTCTTCATATCAGGAACTAATCTTTGAAAAGTCACAAAATCATTTACAGATTGTTGTACCGGATTAAAGAATTTATCTCCAAAATCTCTAAGACCGTATTGATCAATTGTCACAACGTACTTATTTTTATTTTTCTTACTTGCGTAATATTCACTGGACATATAGCCTAAAGATATTACCATTAACGCTCTTGAAGATAACGCCTTATTAGACGCATTTATAGCCCCCTGTTTTGTCCAATCGCCGGTATAAACCAATTCTTTTGGAAAAACAGCTTTGTAATCAGGCAACAAAGATTTTGTAATCGTAGTTTGGAAAGTTTTTAACACCTCTGTATTTTTATCAGACGGTCCGTCCAAAACAAATGCAAACTCAATAGATCTTGCATTTGGTGCCGCTTGCAATGTTTTTTGCTGTGGTCTTGGCATATTCGGATTAATTTTTGCCGCAAAAGTCATGCCCCCACTATACGTAAACGCCAGCATGCCAGCTAACACCAAGCTCAATAACCTTTTAATCATCCCTCTCTACTCCTTAATATAAAAAATAAACAACTATTTATGAGATAAATATATCAGTAAAGTTTACACATGTCAAAAATTTAATACAAAGTTTTAAGATTTGTAGACAAATTAAAAGGCAGATTCAATAAATACTTTTGAACCTGCCTTTTATAATATTAGTTAATTACTATTTTTTGGACGATTTTGAAGCTTTTGAAGATGATTTATAATAATCTCTTACAACACCTTCATACGCATCCAAATAAATAGCCTTGATATCGCTCATCAAAGGATAAGCAGGGTTAGCACCCGTGCATTGATCGTCAAATGCTAATTCAACCATTTCGTCTAACTTAGACATAAATTCGTCTTCCGAAATACCGAAATCTCTGATTGAATTAGGAAGATTGATTGCCTTCATCAATTTATCAATTGCCTTTATGTACAATTCAACCTTTTCGTCATTTGTCTTACCGCCTAAGCCAAGTTCATCAGCAATTTGACCATATTTTTCTTTTGCATTAGGGAACTTGTACTGAGGGAATGTTGCTTGTTTGTGCGGATAATCAACAGCGTTATATTTGATAACTTGTCTGATTAACAATGCGTTAGCAACACCATGAGGTACGTGGAACATTGCACCCAATTTATGAGCCATTGAGTGACATAATCCTAAGAATGAATTTGCAAATGCCATACCCGCAATAGTAGCGGCATAATGCATTTTTTCTCTTGCAATAGGATCATTTGCGCCTTCTTTCCATGATCTTTCCAAATATCTGAATACTAATTTACAAGCCTCTAAAGCATTTGAATTTGTAAAGTTTGTAGCCATACAAGAAACATAAGCTTCTGTTGCGTGAACAAGAGCATCAATACCGGATGCTGCAGTTAATCCTCTAGGCATACCATCAACATAATTCGGGTCAATAATAGCCATTGTCGGAGTTAGTGCATAATCCGCAATTGCATATTTAACCTGAGATTCATCATCCGTAATAATTGCAAACGGAGTAACTTCCGAACCTGTACCTGATGTTGTAGGAATAGCAACCATAGTTGCTTTAGCACCTAAATCAGGAATAGAACAAATTCTCTTTCTGATATCCATAAATCTCATAGAAATATCAGAGAAGTCAGTTTCCGGATGTTCATACATCAACCACATAATTTTAGCAGCATCCATCGGAGAACCGCCACCCAAAGCGATAATTACATCAGGCTCATACGGCTTAATAATTTCCATAGCCTGTCTGATTGTAGACAATGTTGGATCCGGCTTAACATCAAAGAAGATTTGATGATCAATACCAATATCATCCAATACTCTAACTATACTATCAACAGCTCCTGAATTGAATAAGAATCTGTCTGTAACAATGAATGCACGTTTTTTACCTTTAAGCTCACGAAGTGCCAAATCAACAGCACCACGTTTGAAATAAACTTTTGGCGGAACCTTAAACCAGAGCATATTTTCTCTCCTTTCAGCAACTGTCTTGTAGTTAAGTAAGTGTTCAACACCGATATTACCGGATACAGCGTTACCGCCCCAAGAACCGCAACCAAGTGAAAGTGACGGTTCAAGTTTGAAGTTGTACAAATCACCGATACCACCTTGTGATGATGGTGAATTGATTAAAACTCTGCAAGATGGCATAAGTTCTGCGTACATATTAACTCTATCTTGTTTTCTTGTATCAGTATAAAGAACAGATGTATGTCCGGCACCACCTTTTGATACCAATTCGTAAGCCATTTCAGTAGCTTGTTTAAAGTCTTTGGCTTTATACATTGTAAGAATTGGTGATAGTTTTTCTCTTGAGAACGGATCGTTCCAATCAACAGAAGGTCTTTCCGCCAACAGAATCTTAGAATACTCAGGAATTTTAAAACCTGATAATTCAGCAATTTTATATGCTGATTGACCAACAATTGCCGGATGAGCCGTACCTCTGTTAGGATCGATGAACGGTAAATCCATCATTTTCTTTTCTTCAGCTTTGCTTACAAGGTAAGCACCTCTGTACAAAAATTCTTTCTTAACTTCTTCATATACATCTTCAACAACAACAACAGATTGTTCAGAAGCACAAATCATACCGTTATCGAAAGTTTTAGACATAATAATTGAAGATACAGCCATTTTAATATCAGCAGTTTCGTCTATAACAGCAGAAGTATTACCGGGTCCGACACCTAACGCAGGGTTACCTGAAGAATACGCTGCTTTAACCATCCCAGGACCGCCTGTAGCCAAAATACAAGCAACATCAGGGTGTTTCATCAACTGACCTGATAATTCAACAGACGGAACATCAATCCAACCGATAATATCAGCCGGAGCACCAGCTTTAACTGCAGCATCCAAAACAACTTTTGCCGCCGCAATTGTAGATTTTGTTGCTCTCGGATGTGGTGAAAAGATAATTGCATTTCTTGTTTTTAAAGCAATTAAAGATTTAAAAATAGCAGTTGATGTAGGGTTAGTTGTAGGAATAATACCAGCAATAATACCTAAAGGTTCTGCTACAATCTTTGTACCGTTTGCAATATCTTCTTTTATAATACCGCAAGTCTTTGCGTTCTTATGTTTGTTATAAATGTATTCTGATGCAAAGTGATTCTTGATAATTTTATCTTCAAGAACACCCATACCTGTTTCTTCAACAGCCATTCTGGCAAGAGGAATACGAGCCTTGTCTGCTGCAGTAGCAGCAGCTTTAAATATTGCATCAACTTTTTCTTGAGAGAAAGTTGAGTAAATTTTTTGAGCCTTTTTTACTCTTTCAATGAGTAATTCAAATTGCTCAGCTGAATCAACAACGCTTGATTTATTTAAAGCCTTTTCAAGCTTATCAACCGTTTTCTTTGTGCTTTTTGTTGCCATAAATTCATTCTCCTTTATAAAATGATATTTGATTAACCTTCCGTCATATATCATGCTACCTGTCATCTGAGTATTTTTGGGGTTAAAATAGCATGACTAAATGTTTTGTATTCGTGAATTATTTCACAAATACATTCTACATCAAATATCATCAAAAATCAAGTGTATTTTTTACAATCTTTATCTAATTTTAATATCACAAAATTTAGATAATTAGGAGAATAAATCTTTTATAGAACCTATCATATCTTTTATGGAACCTAAGGCAGTAGTTACCCCTTCAGCCGTCATCGCAGGCTTTTGCTGTTGGTATGCCATTTCTTGCATTTGTTTTTGCATCATCAAGTATTCAAAATCACTGCGGTTCATCCCCATAGCCGATGCGCGATTCCAATAATCCTGCTGCATGGCATCAATATTATAAGATTGACGCAAATCAAACCTTTGAGCTTGAGAAGTTTTTGTTATATCAACACGCCCGTTAGCTTTACGCACAGGATTAGCACTACCGTACGCACCTGTCATACTGCGCATTAGTGATGCATTCATCATTTGTGTTGAACCTGAGCCAAAAACCATGGTTTTGCGTCTCCTTGAATTATATATAGTAATACTCTTACTCTCTATGAGTCTACATATATATAAAAACATTATAACAAAAAAAATTGCCCTTTTAAAGTACACCCGATAAGGCTTTTAGCCCGAAATGTACGCCACAAGCGGATATATACTATTTATATACTTTAAAGATTTTTGTTACAAAAATTAATATAAACAGATGAATGAGAATTTCGAGATTTGTAATAATATGAAACTATGAAAAATTTTTTAGAAAGCATGAAACAAAAGGTTCTTGAGCGGAAGAAAAAAGCTGCAATACAGGAGTTTAAAAAAAGAGGTACTAAATATTCAGGCAGTACCGGTAAAAGTGTTATCACCGGAAATGAAACACTTACTCTAAGCACGAAAACAAATGAACTTATAAAACAAGTAAAAGAAGAAGTTAACAATATACACAAAGAAACAAAAAACGATCCCGAAAACTTGTTAAAATATATAGAGGAACAAGGAACAAAGGTTTATAGAGTACATAATGCCTCTAAAATTCTTGAACAAGTAAAAGAGCATACCGGATTTATAACTTCGTTAGAAGGCGGAAAAGCTTTATATATAAATACAATTACAGGGGAAATGGGTTTAAAGACAAAACCAATGTTTATAATAAATGATGACACTGAAATTGACTATTATTTGTTGCTAAGGGAATTTTATCTTTGGTATTCAATGCAAAAGGGTTTAGACGGATTTGATTATAAAACACAAGAATTATTTAAGAAGAACTTCCGCAGCAAAGGGACAAGCGGAATGGAGAATTTAAAATTTGAAGAAATGGGTGCTTTAAAAGAAGCTATAGCAAGAGATTCTGAAGCAAACGAATTTGTAATGGAGATATTACGCCATACAGAAGGTGGCGCTAACGTCATGAAAAAAATGCAAGAAGGCGGAGCAGATATTTAATTTATTCGAATAGAAATATTTAATGAATAAGCGGGGAAATCAATTGAAGAGCTTCTCCGCAGATAATACTTATTAAAAGAAGTATTATAACAATACGAAGATTATTTTTTAATCTACCGCCACGCAACAGTACAAGCAAGCCCAGACCGCCGTTTGACAAAAGTCCTGCCATAGCGGCACCAAAGGTAATAGTACCTTTCAGCATAAGAACAGTAATCGCAACAGATACGGCGCAATTAGGAATTAAGCCTATAAATGCAGTTATGATTGGTTGAACATATTTTAGAGTTAAAACCCCATTTTGATAAAAGTCTACAATTTTATTTCCGTCAAATATAAAATTAAGAATCAAAGTTATAATTAAAATGAATATAAAAATTTCGAATGTATGTTTTAAAGAGTGCCACGCAACTTCTCTTTTACTTGGGCGTCCAACGCATTCCGCACCTTCTTCTGATTTTTCCGGAGCCTTAACATCACGCAGAACAGGTTTATAGATTTTATCAATTAAATATCCTGCAGGAATTGCAACAAGAAGTTTTATTGCAATAACAGGAATAATATATTTATATTTATCAGGATGAGCAATAAGAACAGGTAAAGCCTCATCCGAAGTCGCCAAATAAATAGCAATCAAAGTACCCATAGAAATATATCTTCTTACAAAAAGGGTACTGGCAATTACAGAAAAGCCGCATTGAGGAATTATAGAAACCAAACTGCCCAGAACAGGACCGCTGGCTTCGGAGTATCTGACGAAACGTTTTACCTTATCGGAATAATAGTGTTCAAAAAGTTCGATAAAAACAAAAATTACAAACAAAAATGGTAGTATAATCAAACTATCCGCTATTGCATCCGCAATCCACTCTGCTAAACCAAGGTGTTCAAATAATTCTTCCAGCATAAAAACTTCTCCGATAATAATATCAATAATACTATAGAAAGTAATCAGGTCAAATTGTTAAGCGTGATTGGGAAATATTTAAAAGAATTTTTGCAAAGGAAAGATTTTGTGATAGAATAAGGATACGAACTATGCGGAAGTAATTCAGTGGTAGAATGCAACCTTCCCAAGGTTGACGTCGCGGGTTCGAGTCCCGTCTTCCGCTTTTTGAAAACAAAATATTTTGGATATGGACGAGAACCCACAAGGCGGAG